>NZ_JBITVX010000017.1:0-73536 GCF_044543345.1 Pseudomonas sp. NPDC077451
TCACGATGTGATACACGGTAAGCGTTCAGCGTGTGATACAGCTACCCGTGCAGCCTGTGATACAGATACGCAAGGTGAGTTAGCTAGACGCTTACAGAGAATCTCGTCGGGTGGCAAGCTGATCGACCCGACAATCCGCACGTAGGAATCAAGCTCGTGCTTATGCCCGCTACCTGTATCGAAATAGCCGGAAAACAACGGTGTCAGGTCCCCCACCTCAGCGCACCCGAAAATCAGCTTCTGTGCCTGTACCGACCCGGAGGAATAGACGTAGAGCGCATAGCCCTGATCATGCCAACGACGCAGGCTGTTCACCGCATCCGGATAGACGTGTCCCTTGAGCTGTCCAGCGCGGTAGCCATCGGCTCAGACCATGCCTTGCAGTGCCTTTAGCGGCGTAGCCTTTCGATCGTCGGCCATCCAACCCAGCAGAATCTCAACAATGCGCTCGATATTCGCATCCGGCTCGCCGCTCTCACCGCGTACCGCCTCGATCTGTTCCGCCACCGCCGGCTCTGTCGCACGGCTGCGCACGAAATCTGGCAAGTGCTCGCGGGCATAAGGAAACAGTACGTCGAAGACGAAACTCACTGCGCTGGTGGTGCCTTCGATATCCGTAAGGATGGCTTTGACCGGCATCAGAAATCCTCCAGGCGCGGGAAACGGCCGGCGATATCAGCCCCAGTGAATTGCGCGACCCAGCCTTCTGGATTGTTGAACAGGCGAATGGCAACGAAGTGAGGGTCCTCACCCATATCGAACCAATGCCGGGTTCCGGCAGGCACCGAGAGCAGGTCGTTCTTCTCGCAAAGCACGGCATACACCCTGTCCTCGATATGCAGCGTGAACAACCCGCGGCCGACAACAAAGAAACGCACCTCGTCCTCAGCGTGCTGGTGCTCTTCAAGAGACTTGGCGCGAAGCTCTGCCTTCTGTGGATGGTCGCGGGTCAGGCTGATCACGTCGACCGTGACGTAACCGCGTTCGCTCATCAGTCGATCGATCTGCGGACGGTAGGCGGCAATCACCTCCTCTGAACTTGCGCCGGCGCGAATGGGCGCGCTGGCTTCCCAGCGTTCCACGCGCACACCCACGTCGGCCAGCGTGGTGGCGATGTCTTCTATATGAGTGAGCACTTTGAGTGGCTGCTCGGGCGCAGTGTCCTGATAAACGCTGAGAATGCTCATACTGTATGTCTCCGGCCGGGATAGCTGCCCCGGGGTTGTAATAAAGTCGGCCAGGTGGCGCGTATAGATTTCCCGCTACAGGCTTGCAGCAGGGTCTCGGCGGAAGGATTCTTGCCCAGTTCCAGGCTAAGACCATTCATATCCACCGCCAGCAGATCATCCGCGGTCAGTTGTCCCTTGTGTTTGCCGGAGGCCGTCACTAGCACTTCAGCGCTCGTCAGGCGGGCCGAATAGTTGCTGCTGGTGGCCGGCGACCAACCGCGGCTATAAAGAAACTGGCCAGCTTGGATAATGGCCTGCGCCCGGTCGTCACGGATAGCAGTCATGCCGAGTTCTTGCTTGGGATAGCGATGATAACGGCTGCGGCCAGCGAGGCCAGGCTGGCGATGGCGAACGTCCATAAAGGGCCGAGACTGGCCCAGCTGTAGCCGGAGTAAAGCGCACCCAACGCTCCGCCAACCCCTGCAAGGGTCGCATAGAGCGCCTGCCCCTGCCCTTGCTGGCGGTGGCCGAAGCTGCGCTGGACGAAATGAATCGCCGCTGCGTGAAAGCTGCCGAATGTGGCCGCATGCATCAGCTGCGCAATCAACAGCACGCCAAAATGATCGGCCAGCGTACCCAGCAGAAACCAGCGTAGCGCGGCCAGTAGAAAGCTAGCGACCAGAACCTGGCGCAACGAAAAGCGCGCCAGCAGCGACGCCATCACCAGGAAGATCAGGATTTCCGCCACGACCCCGAGCGCCCAAAGCAGGCCGATGGTGCCACGGCCATAGCCGAGCGTTTCGAGATGAATGGTGAAAAAAGTGTAGTACGGGCCATGACTGACCTGCATCAGACCGACGCACACGAAGAATGCCAATACACCCGGACGGCATAGCTGACGAAAAAAACCACCCTGCCCCTCCGGCTCAGAACGCTCCGCCGGCACCGCGTTGGGCACCCATACGCTGCTGATCACGATCCCGACCATGACTGTCAGCACCGCCACCGGATAAATGTCGAGACTCAGATGCTCGAACAGCGCCCCAAGTCCCACCACCGCCGCGATGAAACCGATGCTGCCCCATAGGCGAACCTGACTATAGCGAGACGCTTGTTCGTGCAGGTGCGCCAGGGTGATGACCTCGAACTGTGGTAACACCGCATGCCAGAAGAACGCATGCAGCGCCATCACCAACGCCAGCCAGGCGTAACTTTTACTGTAGAAGATCAAACTGAATGAAATCAGCGTACAGACCGCACCAATACGCACAATCGTCAGACGCCGGCCTGTGACATCGCCCAGCCAACCCCACAGGTTCGGTGCCAGGCAGCGCATCAGCATGGGAATGGCCACCAGCTCTCCAATGCGCTCGGCAGTGAAGCCAAGATGGTCGAAATAGAGGCCGAGAAACGGCGCCGCCGAGCCGAGCAGCGCAAAGTAGAAAAAGTAGAAACCGGACAGGCGCCAGTAGGGAATTAAAGCTGCCATAAGCGAAAAGCCAGTAGCTGGAAGCTAAGCGACTAGAGGCAGGAATGAGCGGTTTGCTCGATCTCCGGCTTCAGGCTCCCAGCCGCAGGCTTAGAGCTGCCCCAACACCGGCGTACCCACCAGCACATCGGCATTCTGCCCCCGATGGCGCAACAGATGATCCAGCAAAACGATGGCCATCATCGCTTCGGCGATCGGCGTCGCACGGATACCCACGCAGGGGTCGTGACGACCTTTAGTGATGACATCCACGGGATTGCCGTCGACGTCGATCGAGCGGCCCGGCGTGGTGATACTGGACGTCGGCTTGAGCGCCAGATGCGCGATGATCGGTTGGCCGGACGAAACGCCGCCCAGAACGCCACCTGCATTATTGGAAAGGAAACCGTCCGGCGTCATCTCGTCACGGTGCTCGGTGCCACGCTGGGCGACGCTGGCGAAGCCGGCACCGATTTCAACGCCCTTCACCGCATTGATGCTCATCAGGGCATGGGCCAGTTCAGCATCGAGACGGTCAAAAATCGGCTCGCCAAGCCCTGGAGGAACGCCTTCGGCGACAACACTGATTTTGGCACCAACCGAATCCTGATCACGACGCAACTGATCCATATACGCTTCCAGCTCGGGCACCTTGTCCGGGTCCGGACTGAAAAATGCGTTCTGCTCAACGCTTTCCCAGGTTTTGAATGGAATTTCGATCGGACCCAGCTGGCTCATGTAGCCGCGCACCTGTATGCCTAGCGTCGCCAGGTATTTCTTGGCGATGGCGCCGGCAGCGACGCGCATGGCGGTTTCGCGGGCTGAGCTACGACCACCGCCGCGATAGTCACGCAGACCGTACTTGTGGTGATAGCTGTAGTCGGCATGAGCGGGACGGAACTGGTCCTTGATAGCCGAATAGTCCTTGGATTTCTGGTCCGTGTTACGGATCAGCAAACCAATGGGGCAGCCGGTCGTACGGCCTTCGAATACGCCGGAAAGAATTTCAACCTCATCCGCTTCCTGGCGCTGGGTGGTATGCCTGCTGGTGCCAGGCTTGCGTCGATCAAGGTCGCACTGCAGGTCAGCGGCGGTCAGCTCCAGGCCCGGCGGACAGCCGTCGACGATCGCGACCAATGCCGGACCATGGCTTTCGCCAGCCGTGGTAACGGTGAACAGCTTGCCGTAAGTATTGCCGGACATGCAGGGCGCTCCGCGATCGACCTAAAGAGGGGGCGGAAGTATACCCGAGCCGCCGCTGGTTTCGCTGCCTACAGCGGTGGCGCATACTGCCAACCCGCCCAACCGTCAGCTCGCTCCGTATCCGCCCCGCTTCGTCAATGGTTTATTGCTGCCCATGCGTTTCCTTTTAGTGTTCACGTTGCTCACCATGCTCGCTCCCTTAGTCCAAGCCCAGACGCTGCTGAATCAGAGGATGACCGTGCAGGTGCCAGACGGGCGTCTTCATGGCAGCCTGCTGCATCCAAAGTCCGATGCCCCCCTGCCGGTCGCGTTGTTGATAGCCGGCTCAGGCCCGACCGACCGCGACGGCAACAATCCAATGGGCCACAACGATAGTCTCAAGCGGCTGGCACAGGCATTGGCCAAACGCGGCATCGCCAGCGTGCGTTATGACAAGCGCGGCGTCGGCCAGAGCCGCGCGCTGGCACCTGACGAAAGCCAGCTGAATGTGAAGGATTACGTGGCCGATGCAGTGGCCTGGTCGCGCCTGTTGCAAGCCGATCCGCGGTTTTCGGCGGTCGTGCTGGTCGGCCACAGCGAAGGTGCATTGATTGCCAGCCTGGCTGAGCCTACCGTTAAACCCGCTGCACTGATCAGCCTTGCAGGCAGCGGTCGCCCCATCGACACGCTGCTGCGCGAGCAACTCCAGGGCCGCTTGCCGCCGCCGCTGCTGGCAACCGCGTACTACCTGATCGATGAGCTCAAGGCAGGAAGAATCCACGATCAGGTGCCCGACCCATTGCGGATTCTGTTCCGCCCGAGCGTACAGCCTTATCTCAACTCGCTGTTCCGCCAAGACCCAGCCAATGCATTTGCGGGCACCACAGCACCGGCGTTAATTATCCAGGGCACTCATGACATTCAGGTCGGGCGCGAAGATGCCCAGGCCCTGAAGCGAGCCAGAGCCGACGCGGAGTTGGCCCTGATATCAGGGATGGGGCACGTATTGCGCATTACGCCGCCGGAGCGCGCCGGGCAAATGGCCTCCTATAGCAGCCCCGAATTGCCTATCGCTCATGAACTGACGGAACAGATCAGCCGATTCTTGTCCGGGCACGGCATATTGCCAGCCTCCAGTTAGCCCGCTATCGGCCGATACGCTCCTTGCCTGCCGCAACGACCCGCACAGGCCCATGGACGCCGAGATGACAGACAGCACAACAGCACCTAACGACAACGAGGCCCTGACGCCCGCTGTGCCCCAGCCGCACCCCTGGGCCGAACTCGTCCCGGATCGCTTCCGACTGCTTCGCCTGTCGCCATTGCCCACTGACCGCGACACCGGGGCGCGCCCGCTACGGTTCGTGGAGTTGGCCCAGGTCGAGCGACATACGCCTCAGCAGAGCCTTTTGAAGCTCTTCATACGGATACCAGGGCAAGTGCTGTCTAAACAGCACAATCTGCTGGAAATCTGGGCCGACCACCGAGCCAAAGAAGTGCGCTTCGGCCCAGACTCTGGTCTGCATATAGAACCGGCAAACCGTGGCCTTGGACGCTTCCTGCTTGCGCAGGGGGCAGCCTGGGCTCAGAAGCGCTGGGCACATTATCTGGTCGAAGGCGGCGCGTTGCCGGTCAAAGATATAACCGGCGAGGACACACGCTTGCGGCGCGATCATTGCCTGCTCAGCCAGGGTTTCGATGTGCTGTATGCCGAGCCCCAGCAGCTCAAGGCGACCTACAGTGCAAGTCGTGTCAGTGCGTTGCGGCCTGATTGGAATATCGAAAAGGTGCAAATCATCGAACTGCAAGAGGCCGCGGCGATGCTCGAGCAGGCTGATCGCAATCTGCTCGAGCAGGAAAATCAGATTCGCGATATCCAAGAACGCTTGAGCAAGCTTCGCCGGGAGGATGGCACCCTCCGATTCACCATTGCCTGCCTGATCGTCTTCGCCCTGTTTCAGGCCGGGCTACTGATCTGGATCGCAACCCGCTGACGCTCCCGGGCCGTTCGGCCTCGCCTACTGCAAGAGCCGTTCACGAAACAGCGTCTGATGATCCCGGCACTGACTGGCCGCGAGCAGAAAAACACCATGCCCGCCGTCCGTGAACTCGAGCCAGGTAAAGTCGATTTCCGGATAGAGCGCTTCGACATGCACCTGACTGTTGCCGACCTCGACGATGAGCGTGCCGGTCTCGGTCAGGTGATCGGCCGCCTCCGCCAGTATTCTTCGCACCAGATTCAACCCGTCGTCACCACAGGCTAAACCCAGTGCGGGCTCATGCTGGAACTCGGCAGGCATATCGGCGAAATCTTCAGCGTCCACATAGGGTGGGTTGGAGACAATCAGGTCGAAGCGCTGCTTGGGCAGCCCATCGAACCCATCGCCCTGTACGGTGTAAACCCGATCGTCCAGGCCATGCTGCTCAATGTTGCGGTTGGCCACTTCCAGCGCTTCGAAAGACAAGTCGGCCAGCAGCACTTCGGCATCGAGGAATTCATAGGCGCAGGCAATGCCGATGCAACCGGAACCGGCACACAGGTCGAGAATCCGTGCGGGCTCCTTTGCCAGCCATGGCTCGAAGCGACGCTCGATCAATTGACCAATCGGCGAGCGCGGAATCAGTACGTGATCGTTCACGATGAACGGAAGCCCGCAAAACCAGGCCTGC
This sequence comes from Pseudomonas sp. NPDC077451, assembly GCF_044543345.1. NCBI lineage: Bacteria > Pseudomonadati > Pseudomonadota > Gammaproteobacteria > Pseudomonadales > Pseudomonadaceae > Pseudomonas > Pseudomonas sp. NPDC077451. Next base: position 6,490 of record NZ_JBITVX010000017.1, read on the forward strand.
CCGAGCAGGTAGGCGGTAGGCACGCGTTGCTCGATTCGGCGGTGCAGCAAAGCCTGTAGATGCTCACGCTCATCGTCTTCCAGCCGACAATCGAGGTAGCTGTCGGCCATCTCCCACGGCAAGTGCAAGGCACCAAGCACCAACTGGCGAGCCTCATCCCAAGCGTTGTCCGTGCCGTGGCCGAAGAACAGCTGTTCGGCGTGGAAGCGGCTGACAGCCCAGCGAATATGGTCACGCAAGGTGCGCAAACGGGACGACGAAGCAGTCACAAGGCATCTCCTCTAAAAAGGGCGAAAGTCTAGCTGATGGCCCAGCTCGTTTCGCGAACTTTGAGGCTCCGCGTGATAGCACAACGCCCATAATGCCGATCTATATGACCAAATCATCGCCTATTGGCTGTTCACATCTCGCGCTACTGGCGCCACAATCATGCCCCTCTCAGAACAAGGAGTCAGTCATGTCCAAGCCACAGACCATGCTTCAGCTCAGTGGCCGCAGTTATGCACCGGCGACTTTGGCCAACGCGACCCTTGTCATCATTGACGTTCAGGAAGAATACCGGACGGGAACACTGGCATTACCGAATCTGGATTCGTCGCTGGAGCAGATCAGCAAGCTGCTGGCCGCCGCCCGCGCGGCTGGCGCACCCATCGTGCATGTTCACCACCTGGGCATCCCGGGCGGGCTGTTCGACCCCCAAGGATCACGTGGCCAGATCATGCCGGAAGCGGCACCGCTTCCAGGCGAAACCGTGATCGGCAAGACACTGCCTAATGCGTTCGCCGGTACAAAACTACACGAGCTGCTGCAGCAGCATGGCCGCCTCGACCTCATTGTTTGCGGATTCATGACTCACTCGAGCGTGAGCACCACGGTCCGCGCGGCAAAGGACTATGGCTACCGCTGTACACTGGTTGACCAGGCCTGCGCCACACGTGACCTGCCGATGGGAGACGGCGCGATCGCCGCGGCAGAGGTGCATCGCATGGAGATGACCATTCTCGCGGACAACTTCGCTGTTTGCGTGGCTGATGCCGCGGCACTGGCATAAGGCGCGACCGAACCGAAAAGCGCCTAGCCTGCCTCGTCTACGCTTTCCAACGGCCTGATAGCCGCTCCTGAGGAGCTAACCGGAATGAAACGAACCGATGGATTCGATGCTCGCCGTCTCCGCCCTCGCCAACATCGCAGCTGGGGCTCACGCCTTGGCGCAGCACTTGGTCTGCTGCTGATCGTCGCGGGCGCGCTCTTCATTGGTACTGGTGTCGCGTCACTGTTTAGCGATATCGATGCCTTGGCCAGCATGCCTCTGGACAAGGAAGCCGCGGTGACGCTATTGACCTTGGGTCTGATCCTGTTGCTGCTTGGCATATTCATGCGGCGTCGTGTGCGCCGCCGCATGCAAACACCGAGCGGGTTGAGTTTTTCGCCACGCCTGAAAAAACGCCGTTAGTCTGTCCACGCTTGCCCAGCGAGGCCTTCGAGGGGGAAGGCAGCCCAGGACAAAGGCTTTGAGATAAAATGGCCGACTTATGCGGAGGCCTCATGCAAGAAGATGATTTTTCCCTGTTCAGATCAGCTGTGCGTGGCGTCAAGCCTATCGAACACGACCGGGCTGAAACTGGCAAACCACGCAGCAACAAAGCACAGATAGCCACTCTACGTGCCAATGCCTCTATCAGCGACGGCGATACCAGGATCGATGGGCTTTCCGATCAGTTCGTAATTGATGTTGCGGCTGAAGATGAACTGTACTGGGTGCGCGACGGTGTCCAAGACAGCCAAATGCGCAAACTGAAAGCCGGCCAAATTCCATTCGAGGGCAGCCTGGATCTGCATGGGCTGAGCGTTGAGAAAGCTCGCGTACTGCTCTGGGACTTTCTCGCCGAAGCCTGCAAATTCGAGATTCGCTGCGTGCGTGTGACGCATGGCAAGGCCGCAAGAAAAGACGGTAAGCGCCCCTTGATCAAAAGCCATGTCAATACATGGTTACGCCAGCACGCCCAGGTGTTGGGCTTCACCTCTTGCCTACCAAGACATGGCGGCACCGGCGGGGTATATGTAATCCTCAAACGAACCATGCTCGAAGGCCGCGACGAATAATTCCAGCGCCGCAATCAAGCCGGTCAGTGCGACGCATGCTTGCAGCCCAGCCGTCGACCCCCTAACCTTCGCACTCGCGCTTTTTTTGCAAGCCTGACAGGTAGTCACATGTCCCTGGAAACACATTACACAGCGATCCTTGGCCAACTCGGCGAGGACGTCAGCCGCGAGGGCCTGCTCGATACGCCTAAGCGCGCCGCTAAAGCTATGCAGTACCTGTGCAAGGGTTACCAGCAGACGCTTGAGGACGTCACGAACGGCGCGCTGTTCAGCTCCGATAACAGCGAAATGGTACTGGTCAAGAACATCGAGCTCTATTCGTTGTGCGAACACCACATGCTGCCCTTCATCGGCAAGGCGCATGTCGCTTATTTGCCCAACGGCAAGGTGCTCGGCCTGTCGAAAGTCGCTCGCATTGTTGACATGTATGCCCGCCGACTGCAGATCCAAGAAAACCTCACCCGCGAGATTGCAGAAGCAATTCAGCAGGTTACGGGTGCATGGGGTGTCGCTGTCGTGATCGAAGCGCAGCACATGTGCATGATGATGCGCGGCGTCGAGAAACAGAACTCATCGATGGTCACCTCGGTCATGCTCGGCCAATTCCGGGAAAATGCCGCCACCCGTAGTGAATTTCTCGGCTTGGTCAAATAAGGTCAGCTATTAGCCGCTAAGCCTTTGCAGTCCAAGCCTGTCAACTTATGGCTGACCATCCAAAAAGCTCGCGGTTGCGCGCTTCCTTTCAATCGAACATGCCGACATGGCGCGGATGACTGGCCACACGCTGCAGCCAGGCAGTGATGGCCGGGTACCCCGCCAGGCTGAAACCGCCCTCCCCGGCCACGTGGGTATAGGCATAGAGCGCAACATCAGCGATCGAGTAGTGCTCGCCAACCAGATAAGGCGTGCGTAGCAGCTGCTGCTCCATGACATCGAGCGCGTGATAACCGTCCAGTTGCTTGGCTGCATATTCATCGAGGCGATCATCCGGCAAGCCCAGGTAAACCTTGATGAACCGCGCCACAGCGATGAAGGGTTCATGGCTGTATTGCTCGAAAAACTGCCACTGCAGAACCTGGGTCCGCAACCGGGCATCGGCCGGCAGGAATTCACTTCCCTCAGCGAGGAAGTTGAGGATTGCGTTCGACTCCCACAGGCAGCTACCGTCTTCCAGCTCGAGCACCGGTATCTTGCCGTTGGGATTCTTTTTCAGAAATGCTGCCTCACGGCTTTCACCGCGCAGGATATCCACCGGAACCCATTCATACGACCGCCCCAGCAAGTGCAGCATCAGCTTCACCTTGTAGCAATTACCGGACCTATAGTCGCCGTATACTTTGTATGTCATTTGTCCCTCCAGCGGTGCATCCACCGCATCTGAACTATGCCGCTTCGACCACCAGCGCCTCGCGAATCACACTCGCGAGGCGGCGAATACCCTCATCAAGGCGCTCTGGCGCGACATGACTGAAGTTGAGCCGCAGATATCCGAGATTTTGCTCGGGGTCGGCGAAGAACGGCTCGCCAGGCATGAACACCACATCCTGCGCCAACGCGGAATCGAGCAGCGTTCGGGTGTCAATCGGTTGTTTCAGCTGCAGCCAGAAGAACAGCCCCCCCTGCGGCACCTGCCAATCGGCGAGGTCGGAGAAATGATCATCCAACGCAGCCTGCATCGCATCACGGCGCAGGCGGTAGAAACTGCGCAGCTCACCCAGATGCAACCGATACTGCTCGCTGCCGAGCCACTGCAGCGCCTGCCACTGACCAACGCGGTTGGTATGCAGGTCGGCTGACTGCTTCAGACGCAACAGATAAGGGAACAGGTCTGGTGTTGCAATCAGATAGCCGACACGTAGCCCTGGAAGCAGGGTCTTGGAAACTGTCCCGGTGTAGATCCAGCTTGCGTTCCGCAAGCGGCTAACGATTGGGCGAGCTCGCCCTTCGTCGAATACGAGTTCGCGGTAGGGTTCATCTTCGATCAGGGTCACGCCGAACTCGTCAAGCAGCGCGGCTACCGCATCTCGCTTTTCCTCGCTATAACGGACCGCCGAGGGATTCTGGAACGTTGGGATAAGGTAGGCAAAGGCCGGCTTGTGCTGTTCCAGCCGCCGACGCAGCGCGACCAGCGACGGTCCATCGGACTCCTGCGGCACCGCCAGACAGTCGGCGCCGAACAACTGAAAAGCCTGCAGCGCGGCTAGATAAGTCGGCGCCTCGAGCAGCACCTCGGTGCCCCGATCGATGAACAGCTTGGATGCGAGGTCCAGGGTCTGCTGGGAACCGCTGACGATCAGTACTTGACTGGCGGAGCAAGAAACACCGATTGCACGGGCTTCAGCCGCGATGGCCTCGCGCAGTGCGGGCTCCCCTTCGCTCATCCCATACTGACCCAGGCTCGCCGGCATGGGCGCCCAGTCGACCTTCGGCAACATGGACTCAGCAGGCAGTCCGCCAGCGAAAGACATCACCTCAGGACGCTGTGCAGCGGCAAGAATTTCACGGATCAGCGAGCTTTTCAGGCGGTCAATGCGTTCGGAGAAGACCATGGGGCACCAGATGCAGGAATAAGGAAAATGAGTCAAACTACTTGACCAAAATTACGCCCTCAACTGTAAATACGTCAATATGCCTGACCTAAAAAAAAGCACTGTTCAGCGCCAGATCATGGAGAGCTTCTTCCTAGGCTATCAGGCGTTTACAGCCAAGCCGGACGAGATGCTTGCCCGACGCGGACTATCTCGAGTGCATCACAGAATCCTGTTTTTTATCGCAAGCTACCCCGACCTAAGCGTTAAAGAGCTACTCAGCTACCTGGGGGTCAGCAAGCAGGCCTTGAATACGCCATTGCGACAGCTAATTGAAATGCACCTGGTGGAGAGCAGGACGGCCGAGGAAGACAAGCGCAAGCGCATGCTGCGCTTCACTGCCGAGGGTGCAAAGCTAGAGCAGGCATTGCGACGCGAACAGGTGCGTCTTCTTGAACGGGCCTTCCAGCATGCTGGGGAAGAAGCGGTGAATGGCTGGCTAGCGGTTAACCAAACACTGGCAACCAGCACGATACGAACTTGAAAAATTGAACAGCTCGATCTCGACTGGCGGGCGCTCTACTGTTGGAGGCCATCGATAGATCGAAGCCTGCCCCTTCCCTCAGGACGGGTTACCTGAAAACAAGGCGAAGATGTAACCCTTGATCAGGACGGGACAACAGACACAAAAAAGGGCGACCGAAGTCGCCCTTTTTCAATGGATCGCAGAACTTAGTTCTGGTTTTCCATCTGCGCGCGGATCAGATCACCAATGGTGGTCGGACCGGCAGTTGGCTCTACGTCCTGCTTGGTACGCAGTTCCTTCATCGCGTCCTTCTCGTCCTCAACGTCTTTCGACTTGATGGACAGACTGATGACGCGGCTCTTACGGTCGATGCTGATGATCTTGGCTTCGACTTCTTCGCCTTCTTTCAGGACGTTACGCGCATCTTCAACGCGGTCACGGCTGATTTCGGAGGCTTTCAGCGTAGCTTCGATGTCATTGCCCAGATCGATGATGGCGCCTTTGGCGTCAACTTCTTTCACGATGCCGCGAACGATGCTGCCCTTGTCATTGACAGCGGCATAGTTGGAGAACGGATCGTCTTCCAGCTGCTTGATGCCCAGGGAGATGCGCTCGCGCTCCGGATCAACCGACAGGATGACCGTGTCCAGCTCGTCGCCCTTCTTGAAGCGACGCACGGCTTCTTCGCCAGCTTCGTTCCAGGAAATGTCGGACAGGTGAACCAGACCGTCGATGCCACCGTCCAGACCAATGAAGATACCGAAATCGGTGATCGACTTGATGGTGCCGGAGATGCGGTCGCCCTTGTTGAACTGGCCAGAGAAGTCTTCCCATGGGTTGGACTTGCACTGCTTGATGCCAAGGGAGATACGACGACGCTCCTCGTCGATGTCCAGAACCATGACTTCCACTTCGTCGCCGACCTGTACGACCTTCGACGGGTGGATGTTCTTGTTGGTCCAATCCATTTCGGAAACGTGTACCAGACCTTCAACGCCTTCTTCCAGCTCAGCGAAGCAGCCGTAGTCAGTCAGGTTGGTGACACGGGCCACGACGCGAGTGTTCTCTGGGTAACGAGCCTTGATAGCAACCCATGGGTCTTCACCCAGCTGCTTCAGACCCAGGGAAACGCGGTTACGCTCGCGATCGAACTTCAACACCTTGACGTCGATTTCGTCGCCAACGTTGACGATTTCCGACGGATGCTTGATGCGCTTCCAGGCCATATCGGTGATATGCAGGAGACCGTCCACGCCGCCCAGATCGACGAATGCGCCGTAATCTGTGAGGTTCTTGACGATACCTTTGACCTGCTGGCCTTCCTGCAGCGATTCCAGCAGAGCTTCGCGCTCGGCGCTGTTTTCAGCTTCCAGGACGCTACGACGGGAAACGACAACGTTGTTGCGCTTCTGGTCGAGCTTGATGACCTTGAACTCGAGTTCCTTGCCTTCCAGGTGAGTGGTATCACGCACTGGACGGACATCAACCAGGGAACCTGGCAGGAACGCACGGATGCCGTTAACGTCGACAGTGAAGCCGCCCTTAACCTTACCGTTGATAACGCCCTTGACCACTTCCTCAGCTGCGAAAGCCGCTTCCAGAACAATCCAGCACTCAGCACGCTTGGCTTTTTCGCGGGACAGCTTGGTTTCACCGAAGCCATCTTCAACCGCGTCCAGCGCAACGTGAACTTCGTCACCCACGCTGATGGTCAGCTCGCCCTGCTCGTTGTAGAACTGCTCGACCGGGATGACGCCCTCAGACTTCAGGCCGGCATGAACAGTGACCCAGTCACCGTCGATGTCGACCACGATGCCGGTGATGATCGCACCCGGCTGCATGTCGAGGGTTTTTAGGCTTTCTTCAAAAAGTTCTGCAAAGCTTTCGCTCATGTTTATTCCTGCTGTTTTCGGACGAGGATCCGCCCAATCTCCACATCCCAGATAGAAGTGGGTTCATTCATATAAAAAAAGGCCTGCGGGACTAGATCTGGTCTCCCACATGCCTCCTTGTTAACAGCTCTCGTTATCGAGAAACCGTCAGGCCACCTCTCGGCGGTCGTTCTTCAGGCGAAATCGCGATTGGCAACTTCGCTCAGAATCTGTCCTAGCACCTGCTCGATGGAAAGATTGGTGGAATCCAGATGTACCGCATCGTCTGCCGGCCTCAGCGGAGCCACTTCACGTCCGGTATCGCGCTCATCGCGCGCCCGTATCTCATCGAGAAGACTCGCGAGATTAACATCATCGCCCTTGCCCTTCAACTGCAGGTAGCGCCGACGAGCCCTTTCTTCGGCGCTGGCGGTCAGGAATATCTTCAAAGGCGCATCAGGGAAAACCACGGTGCCCATGTCGCGCCCATCGGCGACCAGCCCGGGCGGCTCGCGAAACGCTTTCTGACGCTGCAGAAGCGCCTCGCGAACAACAGGCAAGGCGGCGACCTGAGACGCCCCGGCTCCGACTTGCTCGTTACGAATTGCCTGAGTGACGTCCTCTCCCTCGAGAACGATCTGCATCCCGTTACCGCCTTTCGATGCGCCGAATTGCACGTCCAGATGAGCCGCCAACAGCTTGAGCGCCTCTTCGTTGGTCAAGTCCACACCATGGTTGCGCGCGGCAAAGGCAAGCAGACGATACAGCGCACCGGAATCGAGAAAATTCCACCCCAGCTTGGCCGCCAGCAACGCCGCAACTGTGCCTTTTCCAGAACCGCTCGGACCGTCGATAGTGATGACCGGGACCTGCCTGATCATGAGTTATCCTCCACACCTACCCGCATCCCGGCCCGCTCGGCCAGCGCAAGGAAGTTCGGGAACGAAGTGGCGACGTTGGCACAGTCGTGAATTCGGATCGGCGCGCTGGCGCGAAGCGCGGCTACGCTGAAGGACATGGCGATACGATGATCGCCGTGTGCCCAGACTTCGCCTCCGCCTAGGCCCCCGCCGCCTTCGATGATAATCCCATCCGTTGTAGGCGTGGCACTCACGCCCAGCGCTTGCAGACCATCGGCCATTACCTGAATGCGATCAGACTCCTTGACCCGCAACTCCTCAGCTCCGCGCAGCGTGGTTCGCCCTTCGGCGCAAGATGCCGCAACGAACAGCACCGGGAATTCATCGATCGCCAACGGCACGAGGTCTTCCGGGATATCGATTCCCTTGAGCTGCGCAGCACGCACTCGAATATCCGCAACCGGCTCACCACCCACTTCGCGAAGATTGCTCAACTCGATGTTGGCGCCCATCAGCCGGAGAATGTCGATGACACCAGTACGGGTCGGATTGACCCCCACGTGCTCAAGCGTGATATCGGAGCCAGGCGCGATGCTGGCTGCAACCATGAAGAAAGCCGAGGACGATATATCGGCAGGCACTTCGATCTGAGTCGCGCGCAGCGTATGACCAGATTCGACCGTAGCGGTGTTGCCCTTGACCTGCACCGGATAACCGAAGCCTTGCAGCATCCGCTCGGTGTGATCTCGTGTCGGCGCAGGCTCCGTGACCGATGTTTCGTCAGCCGCATATAGGCCCGCGAGCAGCAGACAGGATTTGACCTGAGCACTGGCCATCGGCATGTCGTAGTGCATACCAGAGAGCTTCTGACCACCGCGAATAGTCATTGGCGGGCGGCCGTCAGCGGCCGTTTCGATCACCGCACCCATTTCGCGTAAGGGTTTGGCGACACGGTTCATCGGGCGCTTGGACAGCGAAGCGTCACCGGTGAGCGTCGTGTCGAATGGCTGCGCCGCCAGCAGACCAGACAACAGGCGCATCGAGGTACCAGAGTTACCGAGGTAGATCGGTCCTGGCGGCGGCTTCAAGCCGTGCAAGCCAACACCGTGAACCGTCACGCGCCCCTGATTCGGACCCTCGATGACCACCCCCATGTCGCGGAATGCCTGGATGGTTGCAAGCGCATCCTCGCCTTCAAGAAAGCCTTCAACCTCAGTGGTGCCTTCGGCAAGCGAGCCAAGCATGATTGAACGATGGGAAATGGATTTGTCACCTGGCACACGAAGTTGGCCGCTGAGGCTGCCGCCAGGATTGGCAAGGAAGATCAGATCTTTGGAATGCATAACGTCCACATAGGCTCTGCGAGCCAGTATTTTGCTGAAATGTTCCCGGGCAGCCTTGGCGCGCGTGAACACGCCCAACAATGTGTGCCCGTCTCCTTCATCGACCGCGGCGCGCAGGGCGTCGAGGTCGGCACGAAAATCGTCCAGGGTATGCAGCACCGCCTCGCGATTGGCGAGAAATATGTCGTGCCACATCACCGGATCGCTGCCCGCAATACGGGTGAAATCTCGAAATCCACCCGCGGCGTAGCGAAAAATCTCCAGGTTCTCGTTGCGCTTTGCCAGCGAATCCACCAGACCAAACGCCAGAAGATGCGGCAGATGACTGGTGGCAGCCAGCACCTCGTCATGATGCCGAACGTCCATATGCTCGACATCGGCGCCAAGCGCACGCCACAGCCCGTCTACAAGCGCCAGCGCAGCCGGATCTGTATCTTCCAGAGGCGTCAGGATCACTTTGTGTCGGCGGAAAAGCGTGCTTTGGGCAGCAGTCACGCCACTCTGTTCCGAGCCGGCTATCGGATGCCCAGGCACAAAGCGCGGCGGCATCCGACCGAAATGTTCGCGAGCACAGCGAACCACGTTGCCCTTGGCACTACCGACGTCCGTCAGCACTGAGTGGCCAAGATCGAGCAACGCGAGCTCAGCTAGCAGACGCTCCATTGCCAGGATCGGGACGGCCATTTGAATCACATCCGCGCCCAGGCAAGCCTCCGCGAGGCTGCTTGCGCACCGATCCACCACCCCTAGCTCGACGGCCAGCTCGCGCGACCGAGGGTCCAAGTCGAACCCGACCACCTCGGCGCAGTACCCACCCTCACGCAACCCTTTGGCAAATGAGCCACCGATTAGGCCCAGGCCGACAACAGCCAGACGTGGCAGCGGCGTCCCCCCTGGGAGCGATTCGCCGTTTCGGATCAACGCCCAAGCACCTTACGCAGCACGTCGAGAAATCGTGCATTTTCAGTTTCGGTGCCGATCGAAACCCGAAGAAAAGTCGGCATGCCATAGCCGGCTACAGGCCGTACGATAACCCCATCACGCAGCAACGCCTGGTTGATAGGGGCCGCATCTTGGCCGAAATCAACCGCTATGAAGTTACCTCTGGAAGGTATCCATTCCAGCCCCAACTCGCTGAAACCGGCTTCGAGCTGCTGCATTCCGGCGGCATTACTCGCCCGGCTTCTGTTCAGATATTCGCCGTCATCGAGCGCAGCACAGGCTGCAGCAAGCGCGATGCTGTTGACGTTGAAGGGCTGGCGCACGCGATTCAGGACATCCGCAATCTGCGCTGAGCAGATCGCATAGCCCACCCGAAGCGCCGCCAACCCGTAAGCCTTGGAAAAAGTCCGCGACACCAGCAGATTCGGATGAGTGTTCAGGAACGCCAGGCCATCCGGCAATTCACCGTCAGCCGCGTACTCGATATAGGCTTCATCGAGGACCACCAGAACGTGCTCGGGCACAGCCACCAGGAACCGCTCCAGCGCTTCTGCGCCGAACCAGGTACCAGTAGGATTATTGGGGTTGGCGATGAACACGACCCGAGTGTTCGTATCGATAGCGGCCAGCATGGCATCCAGGTCATGTCCCCATTGTTTGGCCGGAACAGCCTTAGCCTGCGCGCCGACCGCCTGTGTAGCGATGGGATAGACCGCGAACGCATGCTCGCTGAAAACCGCATTGAGACCCGGCGCGAGGTAGGCCCGCGCAACCAGCTCAAGGATATCGTTGGAGCCATTGCCGAGCGTGACCTGCTCGATGCCGACTTCATAGCGTTGTGCCAGTTTCTGCTTCAGCAAGAAACCGTTGCCGTCGGGATAGCGGGTCAGCTCGTCGAGCTGCGCCCGGATCGCTTCGATGACTCTCGGGCTGGGCCCCAGCGGATTCTCGTTGCTGGCCAGCTTGACGATGGTCCGCGGATCTAGATTGAGCTCTCTGGCCAGTTCGTCCACCGGCTTGCCGGGCACATAGGGCGACAGCTTCTGCACGCCTGGCTGAGCCAGCGCAAGGAAATCACACGACATATTCAGCTCCGCTGAGCTGCAAGCCCGAACCTTGAAGCGCGAAGATTGAAGCAACGGCGTTGCTCTCGACTCCTGGCTCCAGCTCCCAGCTTCCAGCTGCTATTTAGAGTACTGCTTTCGGATAGGACCCCAGCACCTTCAGTGCCACCGCTTCGCGGCCAATTTTCTCCAGGACATCCTTGATCAGCGGATCCTGATGATGGCCGATGCAGTCGATGAAGAACACGTAGGTCCATTTACCGCTTCGCGACGGCCGCGTTTCGATCCGCGTGAGATCGATGCCGTTGGAGTGGAACGGCATCAACAGCTCATGCAGCGCGCCCGGCTTGTTACGCATGGAGACGATGATCGAGGTCTTATCATCACCAGTAGGCGGTACTTCCTGACTGCCGATGATAAGGAAACGCGTGGAGTTATCCGGGCGATCCTCGATCTTCTCGGCAATCTTGCTAAGGCCGTACAACTGAGCCGCCATGTCACCAGCTATGGCTGCGGAATTCCACTCGCTTTTGACCCGCTTGGCGGCATCGGCATTGCTGGAAACCGCCACGCGCTCGACGTTCGGGTAGTGCGCATCGAGCCATTTGCGACACTGCGCCAACGACTGTGCGTGGGAATAGATACGGGTGATGCGATCCGTCTTAGTCGTTTCGCCAACCAGCAAATGATGATGAATGCGCAGCTCGACTTCGCCGCAGATGACGATGTCGTGTTCGAGAAAACTGTCGAGAGTATGGTTGACTGCCCCCTCGGTGGAGTTCTCCACGGGCACTACGCCGAAATTGACCGCGCCGGCGACCACCTCACGGAACACTTCGTCAATCGCAGCCATCGGTTTGCTAATCACAGCCTGGCCGAAATGCTTGAGTGCCGCGGCCTGGGAGAAGGTGCCCTCCGGCCCGAGGTAGGCGACCCGCAGCGGTTGCTCAAGCGCCAGACAGGACGACATGATTTCGCGGAACAAACGCGCCATTTCCTCGTTGTCCAGCGGCCCCTTGTTCAACTCCATGATGTGCTTGAGCACCCAGGCTTCACGCTCGGGGCGATAGAACACCGCCTCCTCACCTTCTGCCAGCGCAGCGGTCTTAACCCGAGCCACATCCTGAGCGCAGCGAGCTCGCTCGCTGATCAGCTCGAGAATCTTCTCGTCGAGACTGTCGATGCGGACACGCAGCGCCTTCAGCCGGTCGACATCGCTCATCAGCCGTGCTCCTTCTCGAACTCGCGCATGTAGGCGACCAGTGCCTCGACCGCATCCAGGCCGACTGCGTTATAGATGGAGGCACGCATGCCGCCCACCGAACGGTGACCTTTGAGGTTAAGTAAGCCGCGCGCATCGGCACCCGCCAGGAACGTCTTGTCCAACTGTTCATCGGCAAGCCTGAACGGTACGTTCATCCAGGAACGGGCATTAGTGGCGATCGGATTCGAATAGAAATCGCTGGAATCGATGACGCCGTAGAGCAGATCTTTCTTGGCGCGGTTGCGCTGTTCCATGGCCTCGACGCCGCCCTGCTCCTTCAGCCACTCGAACACTAGGCCCGAGAGGTACCAGGAAAAAGTGGCAGGCGTGTTGTACATGGAGCCGTTATCGGCAGCGACCTTGTAGTTGAGCATCGTCGGACAGCTTGAGCGTGCACGACCTAGCAAGTCCTCCCGAACGATAACCACCACAAGTCCCGACGGGCCGATGTTCTTTTGCGCGCCGGCATAGATCAGGCCGAAGCGGGATACGTCCAGTTTGCGAGAAAGAATGTCCGATGACATATCGACAACAAGCGGGGTATCACCGACCTCAGGCACCCAGTCGAATTGCAAACCGCCAATGGTTTCGTTACTTGCGTAATGCAGGTATGCCGCATCAGCGCTGAGTTTCCACTCATTCTGGCCGGGGATCGCGAAATAGTCGTATGGCTTGGCACTCGCGGCTACGTTGACGTGGCCGTAGCGCTTGGCTTCTTCGATGCTCTTGCTCGACCAAATGCCGGTATCGATGTAATCGGCGACGCCGTCTTCTGGCAGCAAATTCAGCGGAATCTCAGCAAACTGCTGGCTGGCGCCACCCTGCAGGAACAGCACCTTGTAGTTCGAAGGAATGCTCAGCAGGTCGCGTAGATCCTGCTCGGCCTTCTCGGCGATCGCCGTGTACTCGTCACTGCGATGGCTCATTTCCATCACCGACAGGCCCCGACCTTGCCAGTCGAGGAGTTCGGCCTGGGCGCGTTGCAATACGGCCTCAGGGAGCGCGGCCGGGCCAGCGCAGAAATTGAACGCGCGTTTGCTCATCTTCGTTCTCTCAAAAACGGTCGATACCTTGCTCGCTCCATCCGGACCCGGGGGCCCGCACGGGTGCTCGCCATCCTTAATCTGCAGAGAGGCATACAACGAAACGACGGCGAGCCTAGGAGGCTACGCCGTCGTTTGATTAGCCCTCGTCGTCGGTGGGCACTACATCTGGCGGAACGTCACCGCCGCCGCCCAGCAAGTCATCTTCGCTTGGCTCGGTGCTGACTACTGGCATTTCCTTATCCAGCGCATCCTCATCGATTACCGCCTCGATGTCTTCCAGAACGTCTTCCTCAGAGGGTTCTTGTACACGCTCAAGACCGACCAGGTGTTCATTCTTGCCTAACTTGATCAGGGTGACGCCCTGCGTATTGCGTCCCAGCGACGACACCTCGTCGACACGGGTACGCACCAGGGTGCCCTGATCGGAAATCAGCATGATTTCCTCGCCTGGCTGCACCTGGACGGCACCAACCAGCGGCCCGTTACGCTCGTTCGAAACCATGGCGATTACGCCTTGGCCGCCACGGCCGCGACGCGGGAACTCAGCCAAGACGGTGCGTTTACCATAGCCGTTCAGGCTCGCCGTTAGGATCTGGGCATCCGGCTCGGGGATCAGCATCGAAATCAGGCGCTGACCTTCAGGTAGACGCATGCCGCGCACGCCGCGGGCGGTACGACCCATGGTACGGACGTGCTTTTCCTTGAACCGGATCACTTTGCCGCCGTCGGAGAACAGCATCACCTCGCGCGCACCATCGGTTACAGCGGCTGCGATAAGAGTGTCACCCTCCTCCAGACCCAGTGCGATCAGACCCACACTACGCGGGCGGCTGAATTGCGACAGCGGCGTTTTCTTCACGGTGCCCTTCGCAGTCGCCATGAAGATGTAGGTACCCGTAGGCTCATCCACCGAGTCATCGGTCTCGTCACCCTCGATTGCCTCTTCGACATCATCGCTTTCGCCGATGATTTCGGCGTCCTCGATATCCTCGTCACCGTTCAGCTGTTGCTGACGTGCCGCCTCGATATCGACCTGCAGCATCGCGGTGATGTGCTCGCCCTCGGACAGCGGCAGCAAGTTCACCAGCGGACGACCGCGCGATGTGCGTGACGCCTCGGGAATCTCATAGGTTTTGAGCCAGTACACCTTGCCCTTGCTGGAGAACAGCAAAAGCGTGGTGTGGCTGTTGGCAACCAGCAGATGCTCGACGTAGTCCTCTTCCTTGACCCCAGTCGCGGCCTTGCCACGACCACCGCGACGCTGCGCCTGATAGGCAGCCAGCGGCTGTGATTTGGCATAGCCACCATGGGAGATAGTGACGACACGCTCTTCTTCGGTGATCAGGTCGGCCAGCGTCAGGTCCAGGCGCGCATCGAGGATCTCGGTGCGGCGCTTGTCGCCAAAGTCCCGCTTGACGCCTTCGAGCTCCTCGCGGATGACCTCCATCAGACGCGCCGGGTTGGTCAGGATGCGGATCAGCTCGCCAATCTGAGTCAGAATCTCCTGGTACTCGCTGAGCAGCTTTTCATGCTCAAGGCCAGTCAGGCGATGCAAGCGCAGGTCAAGAATGGCCTGCGCCTGCTCTGGTGACAGGTAGTACTTGCCGTCGCGTAGACCGTACTGCGGATCGAGGCCTTCCGGGCGACAGGAGTCGGCACCGGCGCGCTCGACCATCGACTCGACAGCGCTGGATTCCCAGGCTTCGGCAATCAGCGCTTCCTTGGCTTCGGCTGGCGTCGGTGAGGCCTTGATCAGTGCGATTACAGGATCGATGTTGGACAGCGCGACGGCCTGACCTTCGAGGATATGCCCACGTTCACGCGCCTTGCGCAGCTCGTAAACGGTCCGACGGGTGACGACTTCGCGGCGATGGCGAACGAAGGCTTCTAGCAGCTCCTTCAAGTTGAGCGTACGGGGCTGGCCGTCAATGAGGGCCACCACGTTGATGCCGAACACGCTCTGCAGCTGGGTCTGAGCGTAGAGGTTGTTTAGTACGACCTCAGGCACCTCACCACGGCGCAGCTCGATAACAACGCGCATGCCGTCCTTGTCGGACTCGTCGCGTAGCTCGGTGATACCTTCGAGCTTCTTTTCCTTGACCAGCTCGGCGATCTTCTCGATCAGCCGTGCCTTGTTCAGCTGATAAGGCAACTCGGTGATGACGATCTGCTGACGGCCGCCGACCTTGTCGATGTCTTCGATGATCGAGCGGGCACGCATATAGATGCGCCCGCGACCCGTACGGTAGGCCTCGACGATGCCGGCACGACCGTTGATGATGCCCGCGGTTGGGAAGTCCGGCCCCGGGATGAACTGCATGAGTTCATCGATGGTGATGTCGGCGTTTTCGATCAGTGCCAGGCAACCGTCGATGACTTCACTGAGGTTGTGCGGCGGGATATTGGTCGCCATGCCGACGGCAATACCGCTGGAACCGTTGACCAGCAGGTTCGGAATCTTAGTCGGCATGACTGCCGGGATCTGCTCGGTGCCGTCGTAGTTGGGCACCCAGTCGACGGTTTCCTTGTCCAGATCCGCCAGCAGCTCGTGCGCCAGCTTGGACATGCGCACTTCGGTGTAACGCATGGCCGCGGCGTTGTCGCCGTCCACCGAACCGAAGTTGCCCTGGCCATCGACCAGCAAGTAGCGCAGCGAGAACGGTTGCGCCATCCGCACGATGGTGTCGTAAACCGCCGAGTCACCGTGGGGGTGATATTTACCGATCACGTCACCGACCACACGGGCGGATTTCTTGTACGGCTTGTTCCAGTCGTTGCCCAGCTCGCTCATGGCAAAAAGCACACGGCGATGCACAGGCTTCAATCCGTCGCGCGCATCCGGCAGCGCACGACCGACGATCACGCTCATGGCGTAGTCGAGGTAGGACTGCTTGAGTTCGTCTTCGATATTGACCGGGAGGATTTCTTTGGCCAGTTCGCCCATGGAAGCCTGGTTCCTTGTAGTCAGCAGGGTCCTGCGATTAAGCGCGGAATGGTATCACAGCTGGGGAGCCGCAGGCTCCAGGATGCACATCCTGGAATATATGTCCGGGATATGCATTGCCAATTCAGTGGAGCCGCTTGCGGCTCATCAGCGCGGCGAGCTTGGCTGCATTGGGCCGTTCGACGATGCCTTTTTCCGTGACGATGGCATCGATCAGGTCAGCAGGGGTGACATCGAACACTGGATTAAAGACGTCGACATCCGCAGCAAACCGCTGACCATTGACCTCCAGCAGCTCATGGCCGGCGCGCTCCTCGATGGGAATGTCATCGCCTGACTCCAGCTCCATATCGATGGTCGCGCTGGACGCCACTACCATGAACCGCACGCCATGATGCATGGCCAGCACGGCAAGCTGATAGGTCCCGATCTTGTTGGCGACGTCACCGTTGGCGGTGATCCGATCGGCACCGACAATGACCCAGGTGATGCCACGCGTCTTCATCAGGTGCGCCGCCGCCGAGTCGGCGTTCAGCATGACCGGCACGCCCTCGCCGGCCAGCTCCCAGGCCGTCAGCCGAGAGCCTTGCAGCCAGGGACGGGTTTCATCGGCGTAGACGCACTCGACAAGCCCTTCCAGATGTGCGCCACGAATCACGCCAAGTGCAGTACCGAAGCCACCAGTCGCGAGCGCACCGGTATTGCAATGAGTCAGCAGATTCTGTGGATTGCCCTGGTGCTTGCGGATCAGATCGACGCCGAACTGCGCCATGGTCAGATTGGCTTCGCGATCACTGGCATGAATGGACGCCGCCTGAGCCTCGGCAGCGGTCAATGGATCCTCGCCAGGCTTCAAGCGGTCGAGGCGCTCACGCATTTGATTCAGCGCCCAGAACAAATTGACGGCGGTCGGACGCGAGGCAGCCAGCATTTCGAAATCGGATTCGAGTGCCGTGCGCCAGTCCCCACCTTCGGCGAGTCGGGCTCTGAGCCCCATGGCCAGCCCGTATGCAGCACTGATGCCGATGGCGGGCGCGCCACGCACGACCATCTCGCGGATCGCCGTAGCCACTGCTGCAGCAGAATCGTAGGTGTGCCACAGCTCTTCCAGTGGCAGTTTGCGCTGGTCAAGCAAACGCAGCTGTCCGCCCTGCCATTCGATGGCCTTTACCTTTTCCGCGGCCAACAAACGTTCGCGCATGGCATACCTCTTTTGATTAGCAGCGACCTGGACGAGCGATCTGGCGCTGGATCAAGGTCGGAAAACAAAGAAGCCCGGTCGCTTTCAGGCCGGGCTTCTTCGCTTCAATAGGATTGGGACGGCGAACCGAGTACTCGCCTTGCACCGTTTACCCGGCGCGAATCCTAATCGACTGATTTTGCTAGCACAAGCGGAGGCGGATGGTTGCTGTTGATGGCGGTCCACGCAAGACCCATGGGTCGCAGCGTATGTCAGCGAAATCCACTGATGATTACAAATAATATGGATTCGCATTAACATGCGCACTTCTTTTTAAACGGAATGATAAAAGTCATGACACACCACCCTTCCCTGCGGCCATTGCTCACAGCGTTACGTGCCGCCAGTGTGGCCATTCCGGCTGCGTCTCTCAGCACGGTTGCGCTAGCACAGGCGCTTGAGGAGAGACCAAGGGTGGATGCTTCGACTTTCGAACTACCTGCTCAGGATGTCGTGGCGAGTGAGGCCGAGCGAGGCGACGGCCCGGTTGATGGTTACGTTGCGACGCGCACGCAAACAGGTACCAAGACCGATACCCCGATTCTGCAGATCCCGCAGTCGATTAGCGTGATCACCGCCGAACGCATGCGCGATCAGGACGCGCTGACGTTGCAGGATGCTCTGCGTTATACCGCTGGCGTGCGTGGCGAGGCGTACGGGCTGGACAGCCGCGGAGACTTCGCACTCATACGCGGAACTTCACCGGTGCTATTCCTCGATGGATTGCAACAGAGCTTTGGCAGCTACACCAATACCCGCACGGATCCCTTTACGTTGGAGCGAATCGAAGTACTCAAGGGGCCGTCTTCGATGCTGTATGGGCAAAGCCCGGTCGGGGGACTGGTCAATCAAGTCAGCAAGCGGCCTCGCGAAGATCAGAAAACCCATCTGCAACTGCAGTACGGCAAAAACGACCACAAGCAAATCGCAGTGGACACCACCGGCCCGCTGACCGAAGACAATAGCCTGCTCTATCGCGTCGTCGCCATTGCGGGTGAAAGCGGCAGCCAGGTCAATTATGTCGACAGTGAGCGAATGGTTCTGATGCCTTCAATCACCTGGCGACCCACCGATGACATCGAGTGGACACTGCTGGCGAATGTGCAACGCGACGATAGCGTGCCCAGCTCCATGTTTTTACCGCACCGCGGCACGGTTCTCGATGCACCGTACGGCCAGTTCGACACTGATCTGTTCGTCGGCGAGCCTAACTATGACGAGTACGACACCGAACAGCTCGCCCTAACCTCACAAGTCAGCTGGCGCCTGGATGATGTATGGACGCTACGGCAGAACCTGCGCTACCAAGAAAGCGAAGTCAGTTATCAGCAGATCTACGGCAATTTCCGTCCTTTGGCGCTCAACGCTGACAACCGGACGCTCAATCGTATCTATTACGGTGCCAAAACCGAGGTCGATGCCTGGGTTGCCGACCACAATGCCCAAGCATTATTCGATACGGGCCCGATCCAACATACTCTGCTGATCGGCAGTGATTATCAGCATGCAGATTCTCGCCAGAAGCGCGCTGGTGGTTCAGCGACTCAGCTCGACCTGTACGACCCGGTCTATGGCACCTTCGACCCCTCGATCGTTACCTATACCGATCAGCCGGATCAGACCATCGCCCAGCAAGGCCTCTACGTTCAAGACCAGCTCAAGTACGAGCGCTGGTTGCTGACCCTCGGCATGCGCAAAGACTGGGCCGACAACCGCACGGAAGGGGGCACACGGCAGAAGGATGACGCGGTTACCGGACGCGTCGGTCTTACCTACCTGTTCGACAACGGCGTGGCACCCTACCTGAGTTACAGCGAGTCCTTTCTACCGACCATCGGCCTGGACGCAGACGGAGAATCGTTCAAGCCTAGGGAAGGCGAACAATGGGAGCTGGGGGTTAAATATCAGCCGGTGGCTAGCCAAAGCATTTATACCGCCGCCGTGTTCGATCTTCGCGAGCTGAATCGGCAGATGCCGGACCCGATCCGCCCCAACAACACTGTGCAGACCGGCGAAGTTCGCATACGGGGCCTCGAACTCGAAGCCCTGACCGCCATTACCCCGATGTGGGATCTGATCGCGACCTATACCCACCTCGACACCGAGGTCGTCAAAGGATCGTCAGCCGAAGAAGGGGCCCGCATCGCCTCGATCCCAGAGCACATGGCATCGCTGTGGTCACAACATCGCTTCTCGCTGTTTGGCGTTTCCGGCTTCGAAGCGGGGGCTGGTGCTCGCTATGTCGGTGCCAGTTGGGACGGACGGGACACGCTGAAAACCCCTTCGACAACCCTGTTCGACGCCATGCTCGGCTATCGCTATCAGGACTGGGCTTTCAGGCTCAACGCCACCAACCTGGAAGACGAAACCTATTACACCACCTGCCTGGCACGTGGCGACTGCTTCGTCGGCAATCGCCGTACGGTCGTCGGCACCGTCAGTTACAGCTTCTGATGAAGGGTTTTCAATGAACGCGACGTTAACGCGGCGACGGCTGGATCTAGCCGGACGCATCACGGCCGCCCTGTTCGGCGGCTATGCGCTGGCATTCGGCTTTACCGCCTTCCTGTCCGTCTACCTGCCCTTGGCGCGAGCGGATCGAGTGGTTACGGCCAGCCTGCTGTGTTTTGCCGTCTGGGTGGCCGCCGTCATCTATACCTTTGCGGCCCGCAGCGCCTTGCGGGCCTGGCTGTGGCTGGGAGCGCTGACAGTGCTGCTCTGCCTGGCTGCCTATCTGCCTGTTGAATGGAGGAGCCGACCGTGACCTTACGTCAATCGATGGCGGGGCTGCATACCTGGGGCGGACTGCTGCCCAGCTGGTTACTGTTCGTGATTCTGTTCGCGGGCACGCTGGCCTGTTTCGACAAGGAGCTCGAACGCTGGATGCGCCCGGCCCTGCACGTGCCCGCAACCAGCAGCATCGAGGCGGATAACGTCAGGCAGTGGCTGAATGCCAACGTCGAAGGTCCCCTGCATGCTTACTGGCTCCATGGCCCTACCGAGCGCGAGCCTTATTGGAAGCTGGGCTGGGAGAAAGATGGCACGGGCGAACGTGGGCGTGCCGTCTTCGATCCCGCCACTGGCAAACCCATGCCGGACACCCTGGGAGGCGAGTTCTTCTTCACCCTGCACTACAACCTGCAGGCGGGCACGATCGGCATGTATATCGTCGGCCTGGCCGGCATGTTCATGCTGGTCGCGTTGGTGTCCGGGATCATCGTTCACAGGCGGATATTTAAGGATTTCTTTACCCTCCGGCCGCAAGCCAACGGTCAACGTGCCTGGCTCGACGCGCACAATCTGTTTGGAGTGATTGGCCTGCCCTTCCATCTGGTGCTGGCCTACACGGGCGTCGCCATTTTTGTCGCGACCTACATGCCGGCCGGAGCAATGGTGGCCTATGACAGTGATCCGCTGGTCTTCTTCGAGGAGGTCCAGGGCGGCTATCACCGTAATGAGATGGACAAGCCTGCAGGTGAACTCACCTCACTGGACGGTTTGATCAACGATGCCCGTCAGCGCTGGAATGGCGGCGAGCCGGGCTGGCTGATCGTAGAGCACCCTTTCGACGCCTCGGCAGTGGTCAGCATTCATCGGCTTGACCCTTCACGCATCGGCTCGCCACAGGACACCTTGAACTACGACGCAACCACTGGCGAGATGCTCCACCAGCAACAGGCACCTGCCACTTACGAGGCCTATATGTGGCTGGTCGGTTTGCACATGGCTCAATTTGGCGGGCAGATCGTTCGGCTGTTCTATGGCCTGATGGGGCTGGCCGGCTGCGCAATGCTGGTCGCAGGTTCAGCAGTCTGGCTACGCAAGCGTGAAGCTCGGCAGTCGAAGGGGATACAGGTGGTACGCGCGCTCAACGGCGCGGTCTTTTTCGGACTGCCCATCGCATCGCTGACACTGCTGTGGGCCAATCGTCTATTGCCAGACGCCCTGCCCGACCGAGCGGCAATCGAAGGCTGGTGCTTCGCTTTGAGCTGGTTGGCGGTGGCAGTTTTCGCCTGCATCGGACACGGCCAGCCGGCACGATTGAGCCGTCAGTTGTTCGCCGCGCTAGCGATTCTCGCCCTCGGTCTGCCCGCGCTGAACGCCATCGTGGCTCCGCAAGGACACCTTGTTGCGAGCCTGAGTCGGGGTGACATGACGCTCTTCGGCATCGACCTGGTATTGCTGGCCGTCGGGTTGGTGTGCGGCTGGCGGGCCCTCGCCCAGCCAGAGACGCGACCGGCACGTGAGAGGCGCATGCAGGAGGTATCGCCATGACGCTACTTGCTTTTGCCTTGGCTTACATCGGCATGCTTGCGCTGTGCCTGGCGATGCCTCGCCACCATCGTCAACTGTTCAATCGAGCGCCGAGCCTCCTGCAGCAACGTGGGCTGCGCCTGTTGGCAGGCGGATTGCTGGTTGCCATCGTCCTGCTGGATGTCGCAGCGCTGGGATGGGCCATCGGCCTGGTGGTCTGCCTGGGGCAACTGATGTGCGCCGGGGTGCTGGTAGGCCTGATGCTCGCCTGGCGTGAGCGCATGGCAGTGCCCATGGGCGCTGCACTGGGTTTGATAGGGGCGCTGAACGCTCTGATGTGAGCTGGCTGTATAGACCTTGAGTCGATGACGTTCATCACATCGACTTGACCCGCGTTCGGGCAAAGCAGAATACTGTATCCATATACAGTATTCTGGATTTGCTGTTCATCATGTCCTCCGTTGTCTCCCTTGATCGATTGCTCGATGCGCGCCAGCTATGGCGAGGCCAGCCAAGCATCGTCTCGACCAGTAACCAGCCGACCGGCCATCCCACCCTGGACGCCGCCTTGCCCGGCGGGGGCTGGCCGGACTCGGCACTGAGCGAGCTGCTGATCGCCACCACCGGCATCGGCGAACTGCGTCTGCTCTGGCCCACCCTGGCACGGTTGACCAGTGCCGGCGAACGGGTAGTTCTGGTCGCCCCGCCTCACCTGCCCTTCCCTCATGCCTGGCTCGCTGCCGGGGTCGACCTGCGCCAACTCAGTCTCGTTCAGGCGCACGGACGCGACGCCTTATGGGCGGCGGAACAGTGTTTGCGTTCAGGCAGTTGCGGTGCGGTGCTGTGCTGGCCACAGCAGGCCGATGACCGCGCCTTGCGTCGCCTGCAGGTGGCCGCTGAGACCGGGCAGACACTCGCCTTCGCCTATCGCTCTTTGCGCGAAGCGGTAAACCCCTCGCCAGCGGCGTTGCGGTTGGCAGTCGAAGCTCGCCCGGCTCAAGTGCGTGTACTCAAGTGCCGCGGCGGGCTGGCGCCCGTCCAGCCAATTTCTGCCGTGGGATGGCAGTGAGCATGCTCTGGGCCTGCATCCTGCTGCCGCAACTGGCCATGGACGGTGTGCTGCGTAGCCGCCCCGATGCCGAAGCGCCACTGGCACTATTGAGCGGTACGCCACAGCGCCGCGTGCTACAGGCGGTCAATCCGGCGGCGCGGGCACTCGGCTTAAAGGCGGGGCAATCATTGGTTGCCGCTCAGGCGCTGACCCGAGAATTCGAGACAGCCGAATACGACCTGGCCTCGATCGAACGCTGGCAGCAGTTCCTCGCCGCTTGGGCTTACGGCTTCAGTTCGCAGGTCAGTCTGCGCTACCCGCGCTGCCTGCTTATGGAAGTGCAGTCCAGCCTCGGCCTGTTCGGCCCCTGGCCTCTTCTCGAGGCGCGTTTGCGCACGGAGCTGAGCGCACTGGGCTTCGGACATCGCATCACGCTGGCACCCAATCCGGCCGCCGCGCGGGTAGTGGCCAACGTGCACGACGGCTTGGCCGTGACGGACACCCAGACGCTGCATCAGGTACTGGCTGATCTGCCGGTAGATCGCCTCGGCTTGCCACGTGATGTGTCCAACGCCTTGGCGCGCATGGGCTTGCGCACCTTTAAGCAACTGCTGGCGCTGCCTCGAAACGGGCTGGCAAAGCGCTTTCCGGCAGAAGCCCTGAGACACCTCGACACCCTGCTGGAGCATCGCCCGCTGGCTCTGAGTTTCTACCGCCCGCCCGACCGCTTCGATGCGCGTATCGAGCTGAACTTCGAAGTCGAGTCGCACCAGGCCCTGCTTTTCCCGCTGCGCCGTCTGACGGCCGACCTCGCCGCTTACCTGGCAGGCCGCGACAGCGGGGTCCAACGTTTTACGTTGCATCTGGAGCACCGTAGCCTCCCCGAGAGCCAGCTACCGATCGGCCTGCTCAGTGCCGAGCGCGACCCGGCCATGCTGTTCGAGCTGACCCGCGGCCGCCTGGATCATCTGCAGCTTCCAGCACCGGTGCTGGCAATACGACTGCTCGCAGACCAGCTGCCAGCCTTCGTCCCCGAGCATCGCGAGCTTTTCGATGAGCGACCGCAACAGTCATTGCCCTGGGAGCAGTTGCGCGAGCGGTTACGAGCCCGCCTGGGTGACGATGCCGTGCAGGGGCTTGCTGCTCGCGCCGACCATCGCCCCGAATGCGCCTGGCGACCGCAGCATGCAGCCCACCTTGAGCCGCCATCGACCACAGCACCCCGCCCCGGCTGGCTGCTGAGCGAAACTAAACCGCTGCATGAAGCCTCGCTGCGCATCCTCTCTGGCCCCGAGCGCATCGAATCGGGCTGGTGGGACGGTGGCGACGTGCGCCGCGACTATTACCTGGTGGAAACCCGCACGGGCCAACGCGGCTGGGCCTTTCGCTCAGTCACGGGAGGGCCGTTGATGTTGCACGGCTGGTTCGCATGACGCCCGAATACGCCGAACTGCACTGCCTCTCCAACTTCAGTTTTCAACGGGGCGCCTCCAGCGCCAAAGAGTTGTTCGAGCGCGCCGCACTGCAGGGCTATCGGGCCCTGGCAATTACTGATGAATGCACCCTGGCCGGCATCGTCCGCGCCTGGCAGGCATCCAAGGAAACAGGCCTGCCGCTGATTGTTGGCAGCGAAATGCACATCGAGAACGGCCCGAAGCTGCTCATGTTGGTCGAAAACCTGCTTGGGTATCAGCGCTTGTGCCGGCTGATTACCTGCGCAAGACGTCGCGCCGAGAAAGGCCAGTACCAGCTGCTCGCCGATGACCTGAGCGAGCCCTTGGATGGGCTGTTGGCCATCTGGATCACTCCCCACCTCGATGCTGACGCAGAAGGTCTCTGGCTGCGCGAACGCTTTCCAGCACGCCTCTGGCTGGGCATCGAACTGCATCGCGGGCCGGATGATGAAACGCACCGGTGTCAGTTGCAGGCACTGGCCAAGCGCGTGGGCATACCCGCGGTGGCCTGTGGCGATGTGCATATGCATGCCCGTGGCCGACGCGCCCTACAGGATTGCATGACCGCGATCCGCCATCACCTGCCTGTAGCCGAGGCCGGGCGCCACCTGTACCCCAACGGTGAACGCCACCTGCGCCGGCGCGAGGAACTGGCCCAGCTGTATCCACCCGAGTTGCTTGCCGAGACATTACGTATCGCCGAACGCTGCCAGTTCAGCCTCAAAGAGCTGAAGTATCAGTACCCACACGAGCTGGTACCCGCTGGCCACAATGCCAGCTCCTGGCTGCGCAAACTGGTCGAAGATGGCATGAGATGGCGATGGCCGGCAGGCGTAACGGACAAATCGCGTGCGCTGGTCGAACATGAACTGCAGCTGATCACCGAACTGCATTACGAAAGCTACTTTCTCACCGTTCACGACATCGTCCGCTTCGCCCGCGAACGCCACATCTTGTGTCAGGGTCGCGGTTCGGCAGCCAACTCGACGGTGTGTTTCGTACTGGGCATCACCGAACTCGACCCCGCGCACAGCCGGCTTTTGTTCGAGCGTTTCCTCTCGCGCGAGCGCAACGAGCCACCGGATATCGATGTCGACTTCGAGCACGAACGCCGCGAAGAAGTGATCCAGTATGTGTTTCGCCGCTACGGCCGCAATCGCGCCGCACTGACGGCGGTAGCCAGCTCCTACCGCGCCACCGGCGCAGTGCGAGACGTAGCCAAAGCGCTTGGCCTGCCGCCGGATCAGATCAATGCCCTGGCCGAATGCTGCGGGCGCTGGAGTGAGCACGTACCTGATGACGCCCGACTTCAGGAAGCCGGCTTCGACCCCAGCAGCCCGGTGTTGCGTCGGGTAATGGTGCTGACCAATGAATTGATCGGCTTTCCTCGCCACCTTTCACAGCATCCGGGCGGGTTCGTCATTTCCGAATATCCGTTGGATACCCTGGTGCCGGTCGAGAACGCCAGCATGGCCGACCGTACCGTGATCCAGTGGGACAAGGACGATCTCGATGTGGTCGGCCTGCTCAAGGTCGATGTACTGGCGCTCGGCATGCTCAGCGCGCTGCGCCGTTGTTTCGATCTGATCGCCCGCTATCGCGGCACGCAGTGGACCATTGCCACACTGCCCAAGGAAGACCGGCCGACCTACGAGATGATCAGCCGCGCCGACACCGTGGGCGTTTTCCAGATCGAATCGCGAGCGCAAATGGCCATGCTGCCGCGGCTGCGTCCTCAGACGTTCTACGATCTCGTGATTCAGGTCGCCATCGTGCGACCCGGTCCGATTCAGGGCGACATGGTTCACCCCTACCTGCGCCGGCGCAATAAAGAAGAGCCGGTGGAGTATCCCTCCGATGAACTGAAACCCGTATTTGAGCGCACCCTTGGCGTGCCCCTGTTTCAGGAGCAGGTGATGGAGCTGGCAATCGTCGCCGCTGAATACACCGCCGATGAAGCCGACAAGTTGCGCCGCGCCATGGCCGCCTGGAAGCGACACGGCAGCCTCGAGCCGCATCGCGTGAGATTGAGCGAACGCATGCTCGCCCGTGGCTACAGCGCAGAATTCGTTGCACGGATCTTTGAGCAGATCAAAGGCTTCAGCAGCTACGGCTTCCCCGAGTCCCATGCGGCCAGCTTCGCCCTGCTCACCTATGCCAGTTGCTGGCTCAAATGTCATGAACCAGCCGCCTTCGCCTGTGCCCTGATCAACAGCTGGCCGATGGGCTTCTACAATCCCGATCAGATTCTCCAGGACGCCCGTCGCCATCAACTCGAGATCCGCCCACTGGACGTTCGTCACAGCGGCTGGGATTGCAGCCTTGAGCCGACCGACACCCATCAGCCAGCAATCCGTCTGGGGCTGCGCCTGGTACGAGGCTTTCGCCAGGAGGATGCACGTCGAATCGAGGCGGCACGTCAGCAGCAAGCCTTTGTCGGTATCGATGACCTGTGCCTGCGAGCCCGACTGGATGCCCGTGCGCGGGAACAGCTGGCCGACGCCGGGGCGCTGAAAGGACTTGTCGGGCATCGTCATCAGGCTCGCTGGGCGGTGGCCGGCTTCGAGCCGCAGCTGCCGCTGTTCGCTGATCAGGTCCAGACCCCGGAGGCAGCGGTGCCTCTGCCCTTGCCCTCGGTCGGTGAAGAGTTGATGACCGATTACGCCACCCTGGGTACCACGCTTGGCCCACACCCGTTGGCCTTGCTGCGTGACCAGCTGCGAAGCCGACGCTGCCGCAGCTCGCGCGAGCTGGTCGAAGTCGAACATGGTCGGCTGGTCAGCGTGGCCGGCCTGGTTATTGGTCGCCAACGCCCGCAGACCGCCAGCGGCGTCATCTTCGTCACCCTTGAAGACGAGTTCGGCATGATCAACGTAGTGGTCTGGCACGACCTGGCCGAGCGGCAGCGACGGGTATTGATACAGTCCCAAATGCTTCGAATCGATGGGCATCTTGAATCGGCAAACGGTGTGCGTCACGTCATCGCCGGACGCCTGAGCGACCTCACGCCGATGCTGACCGGCCTCGACGTGCGCAGCCGGGATTTCCAATGACCCCGAGTATCGCCATCGATCAGCTGACTAGCCCCCACGCGTCAGTAGATCGGCCAGCGAAAGGGTGAACATGAACACCAACCAGAAGCCTGCGCCCAAGGCGAAGAAGCGAACCAGTGGGGAATGCGCACCAAGCTGGGCCAGGCCGAACAGCACCAACAGCGCCTGCCCCGCCGCACAGATCAACGCGACCATCGCCCACTGTGGGAACTGGATGGCTATCGTGGCGCTGATCGCCAGTAGCGCCAGCAGCCCGGCATAGATCAGCACCAGCTTGCCCGCCTTCATGCTGCCCTCCCGACCAGATACAGCGACGGATACAGAAAAATCCAGATCACATCGACCATGTGCCAATACAGGCCGACCATTTCCAGCGTGATTGCGCGCTCCGGCAGCTTCATATGCGCGAAGTGAATGCGCCCGACCATGCCCAGCACGATCACCACCGCAAGCGTCAGGTGAACCGCATGCAGCGCGGTGGCGAAGAAATAGATGTTCATGAACAACCGCGCCGCGGGGTCCTTGAGCGGAGACTCGCGGCCTATGCCGGGCAGCAACCCTTCATGGTATTCCCAGCCGTATTCGAAGAACTTCACCGCCAGAAACGCCAGACCGAAGAATGCGCTGAGCAACAGAAACTGTTGCACCCGACGGTAGTTACCCAGGCGCGAAGCCTGCACCATCAGGCTCATGCACAGGCTGCCGCTGAGCAGCAGCGCGCTGTTGAAACCCGCCAGAATCGAGTGCAGATGATGCACCGCTTCACTGACTGCAGCCGGGTGCTGCAGACGGTAGTAGTAGATGACCAGGAACAGCGCGCCGAACATCATGATTTCGGTGGCGAGGAACAGCCACATCCCCAGAAAGCTCGCTTCGCGCTGCTGGGCGGCAGTCTGGTATGGCTCGGCCAAGTACCCGTCACGATCGGCCATGGGTTGCCTCAGGTGGATAGTCGTACGCTTCGAAGTCGACGATCGGGGTCTCGAGAAAATTGTGCTTGGGCGGCGGCGACGAGGTGCGCCATTCAAGCCCGGCTGCGTCCCAAGGGTCGTCATCCGCCAGCGGCCCGTAGCGCAGCGACCAGAGCAGGTAACAGAACGGCATGATGTAACCCACCGCCAGGACCCCAGCCCCAGCGGACGACAGCACATGGAGGAACTGAAAATCCTCCGGATAACTGTGGTAACGCCGCGGCATTCCGAGATAGCCGAGCAGGAACTGCGGGAAAAACGTCAGGTTGAAGCCGCAGAAGATCATCACTGCCGCAATCTTTCCCCACAGCTGCGAGTACATCCGCCCGGTCATCTTCGGCCACCAGAAGTGCAGCGCGCCGAAGAACCCGGCCACCGCTGCACCGACCATGATGTAGTGGAAGTGCGCGACCACGAAGTAGGTGTCGTGCACATGGACGTCCGCGGCCAGCAGCGCGAGGAAGAGCCCGGTAACGCCGCCGATGACAAATAGACCGATGAACGTCAGCGCATAGAGGAAGTGCGCGTCGATGGTTAGATTGCTTTTGTAGAGTGTAGCGGTCCAGTTGTAGACCTTGATGGCCGAGGGGATCGCCACCAGGAAGCTGAGCAGTGAAAAAACCATGCTGGCGTACATCGACTGCCCCGCCACGAACATGTGGTGTCCCCAGACCATAAAGCCGATCACCGCGATTGCCAGGCTGGAATAAGCGACGAACGAATAGCCGAAAATGCGCTTATGCGCCGCGGCCGTGATCAGCTCGCTCATCACGCCCATCGCCGGCAGAATCATGATGTACACCGCCGGGTGGCTGTAAAACCAGAACAGGTGCTGAAACAGCAGCGGGTCGCCGCCCAGGTTGGGGTCGAACACGCCAATGCCGAACAGGTACTCCGCCGCCACCAACAGCAAGGTGATTGCCAGCACCGGCGTGGCCAGCACCAAGATCACCGAGGTGGCATAGAGCGACCAGCAGAACAGCGGCATGCGGAACCAGGTCATGCCCGGCGCGCGCAGCGTATGAATGGTGACGATGATGTTCAGCCCCGTCAGGATCGACGAGAAGCCGACGATAAATACCCCAAGAATCACCGCCACCACATGCCCATTGCTGAACATCGTCGACAGCGGTGTGTAAAAGGTCCAGCCGGTATCTACTCCCCCGACCAGCAGTGCATACAGCGTGAAGAGGCCACCGCCCACCAGCAGGTACCAGCTGAACAGGTTGAGCTTGGGGAAGGCCATGTCCTTGGCGCCGATCATGATCGGAATGAGGAAATTGCCGAAGACCGCCGGGATCGACGGAATCAGAAAGAACCACACCATGACCACACCGTGCAGGGTGAAGGTGCGGTTGTAGCCGTCGGGACTCAACAGGTCGCCTTCGGGTGTCACCAGCTCGATGCGCACCAGAGCGGCGGCCAGGCTACCGAGAAAGAAGAACGCCGTGACACCGATCAGGTAGAGGATCGCGATGCGCTTGTGGTCCGTGGTCAGCAGCCAGGTGCGTAGCCCGTGCTCGTCGGCAAGGTAACTGGGCGCACGGTCGGCGGCCGGGTTCTTCTGGGTCAAGGTATCGTCTCCTCTGGCGTCGGGCTGCGCGGGCTGTCGGCATGCGGTTCGCCCTGCCCGCCTTCGCCGACCTTACCCAGTGACTTGATGTAGGCAGTCAGGCGCAGCACGCCCTCTTCATCAATGACATTGGCGAAGCTCGGCATGATCGATTCGTAGCCGGCTACGATCTGCTTGTGCGGCAGCAGGATGCTGTCGCGGATATAGGCCTGATCAGCCACGACAAAACTGCCGTCTTCCAATGCCACCCGACGGCCATAGAGTCCCTCGAGTTTCGGCGCTTTGGCCACGGCGGCCGGGCCATGACATCCGCTGCAACCGAACTGACGAAACAGCACCTCGCCCTGTTCGGCCAGGGACTCGCTGGCACCAGCCTGTGACAGCCAGCGCTCGTATTCCTGTGGCGGCTGTACGATCAGCGTGGCGAGCATCTTCGAATGGTCGGTGCCGCAGTATTCGGCACAGAACACCTCGTAACGACCGGCTTCGGTGGCGTTGAACCAGAGTTCGGTATAGCGCCCTGGCAACAGATCCTGCTTGATGCGCAGTGCCGGAAAATAGAGGCTGTGAATGACGTCTTGAGAGATCATGTTCAGCCGTACCGGGCGACCTACCGGCACGTGCAAGGTATTGATCTCGCGCTGGCCGCCGGGATGCTGGAATTTCCACATCCATTGCTTGGCAACGACCTGAATTTCCATCGCATCTACCGGCGGCGTGCGCACTTCGTAGTAGAGCTTCGCCGAGACCAGGTAGATGATCATCGAGCCGATGAAGGGCAGCACGATCCAGGTCATTTCAACCTTCATGCTGCCGCGCGGGCGGTGATCGCGAGGCACTTTAGTGCCCTTTCGATAACGTATCGCGAACAGAATCGTGAGCACGAACACCGGGACGACGAAGATCGTCATCATTCCGGTGAACGACCAGATCAGCCAGTCGATGCTGCTCGCGTGCTCGGAGGCGGTTTGCGGCCACAGGCGCAAAAAGTCATCGTTCATCGCCGCCCTCCCGCTTGCGTCGCTCGCGCCACAGCGACAGCCCGATGAAACCCAGCAGTGCCAACGCCGTGCCGGTGCCGCCCACCTGCAGCGCACCGATGACCCAATTGTCGTAACCGCCGGTCCGCGGGTTGTAGTGGTAACAGAGCAGCAGCAACTGATCGCTGAAATCGCCGACCCGCCCTTCGCCGGCATCGGTCAAGGCCAGACGCAGATCGTTGGGTTGATAACCGAGCCCGTACAGCCACTGCACCAGCTTGCCGGACGGGCTCAGCGTAGCGATGGCCGAGGCGTGCGCGTATTCCTGAATCTCGGCATCCCAGCGGTAACGAAAACCCAGCGCATCGCTGACCCGCCGACTCGCCGATTCTGGCCCCGTGAGCAGGTGCACGGCCTGCGAACCGGCCAGCGCTGGCCAGCGTCGGACGAGCTTGTCGCGCTCGGCTCGGGCATCGGCCGGTGTCTCCTGCGGATTGAAGCTATAGGCGATCACCACATAATCCTTACCGAGTTCGAAGGGCACCGAGCCGAGCAGGTTGAACAGGCTCGCCAACTGCGACCCGCACACATTTGGGCAGCGGAAATAGACCGGCACCAGCACTGCTGGCCGGCCATCGAGCAGTTCAGCAAGGGTGACCGACTCGCCACTATCGTCAGTGAAACGCGTATCCAGTGGCACCTGTGCACCGGGCTGCGAATCGATGCCTGCGGCGCCGAAGGGATCAAATGGCTCGGCGGCGCGCACCGCGGCTGCCAGCACGAACGACAAGCTCGCGGCGAGGATCAGCAGCAGGCGACTCATCGGGGTTCCGCCCTTTGTTTGGCCTGTTGCAGGCGCACAGCCTGTTCACCGCTGGCCTCAACCGGCGCCGGCCAACCGCGTTCGAGCAAGAGGACACGAGCCCGCTGGAGCGGGATGCGTGCGACGCCAGCCTCACGGTCGACCCATGCATAGCGGCTCAGGCGCTGCTGAGCCTCGAGGATCACCTCTGGGCCATTGCCTAGTGCCTGGGTTTCCAGCCGTGGCTCCGGCGGAATGATCCTGTCGCGTTCTAGCCCCGACACCGGCGGTTCGGGTGTCGTGTGGTAATAGCTGAGCAACAAGCCAACAGCAGCCAGCGATACCGCCAGGGCGATAACCAGGCCGAAGCCAATCATCAGCAACACCTTGACCTTGGCGTCGTGGTGCTCGAAGCCGTCTTCCTTCGAGCGCGGATCGACCGGCACGCTCATGCGGACCTCCTGGGCAAAATCAGCAATGTGATCATCCCCGCGCCCGCAGCCGCCGCGGCGAACAGCGCCAGAGCGCTCGCCAGCCCACTCAAGCCTGACAAGCTGGCCATACTCAGCCAAGCGCCTTCAGCCAGGCCCAGCAGCAGTGTGCTGCCAGCCAGTATCGCCAGCGGTACCCGACGCCCTGAGAGCGGCCACCAGGTCACGATGAAGACCAGGCTCTGCAGCGCCACCAACCAGGTCAGCAACGGCCAATCGCGGGCACGAATCTCATACCAGCGAACCTCCTCGGGCAGGTTGCCGTACCAAACGATCAGGTACTGCATGAAGTGCAGATAGATCCAGGCCAGCGCCGCAGCCGACAGCAAGCCACGCAGCACACCCGGGCGGGAGGCGCCGGCAAACAGGCTGAACAGAATGCAGGCAGCGATCCCGGACAGCATCAGCCGGCCCAGCCACAGCAGTCCGAAGATGCTGGACGCGAAGTGCGGCTCCATTGATTGCGCCCAGTCAAAGGCCGCCAGCGACACACTCAACACCACGGCGATCAGCCCCAACCCGGCCCCTGCAGGGTTGCGCAGCGTCGTCGGCAACAGCCAGCGCGCCAGCGCGCACCACAGGCCCACATAGAGCAGCCCACGTATGACGAAACTGGGCCACCAGAGCCAAAACCCGCGAAAGCCGTCGCTGTACTGGTGCATCCACTCATAAATCAGCCCGGCGCCAAGCAGCCCCGGCAACACCAGCACCAGCAGCGCAGGCATGGCCCGGCTGGCGACCAGCGTCCAGGGCCAAAGCTGATCGCGAACGCTGCCGCTGACCGGAGCCAAAGCGAGGCCCAGTGTCAGCGCCCCGAGCGGAATCCCCGCCAACCCCAACAGGCTTGCCACACAAGCGGCCAGGGTGTCGCGCGGCGCCAGCAGCAGCCCGATGCCAAGGCCGACGCCGCCGATGGCCAACGCCGCCCAGGCGATGGTGCGTGGGCTCACGGATTTAACGGCGCTCATGGCAAAGCCTCCAACGCACGACGATCAGGCTCAGGGAGCTGGTTGACCTCGGCCGCGCGCGCCAACTGCAAGGCGCGTATGTGCGCAACGATTGCCCAGCGATCTGCCGGCCGTACCCGCGCGGCGTAGCTGTACATCACGCCGTAGCCATCGGCGATAACCTGGAGGAAATGGCGATCAGGTGCCTGCACCAGACGCGGCTTGGCAAAGTCCGGGGGTTGCGGAAAGCCGCGCTTGACCACCGTTCCCAGACCATCACCGGCCAAGCCGTGACAAGGCACGCAGTTGATGCGGTAGCGCTCTTCTCCGCGCGCCAGCAGTTCTTCGGTCAACTGCGGACGCTCGACCAGAACCGCCTCCCATGACAGCTCGCCACGGGCTACCGTGCCTAACGGTGGCGCCTGGTTGACCTTGCCGTCCGGAAAAAACAGGCTGGACTCCTGGGCGTCGGCACGCGGCTGTTGTGCCATCTGATCGCAGCCGCTGAGCAGCACGATAAAGACGATCAGCCAACGCATCAGGCAGGCACCTTGCTGACCGACACGGCCCGCTCCGCGAGCCATATCGCGGTTTCCGTCTCGCTGAATAGCGGGTCGTCTGCGCGAATACAGAGTAGAAAGCGGTCGTCCGTGGCGCGCTGAAACACCTCGGTTTCGAACAGCGGGTGATGCAGCAGCGGCAGCCGGCAAAGGAACAACAGGCCGAACAGCGCACCCAGCGCGCCACCGGTGATAGTCATCAGGAACGTGATGACAGCGAAGCCCTGCAAGGCGATCAGAGGCCGGCCGCCAATATCCAGCGGGTAGCTCAGATTGGCGTATATCTGCATGCCCAATCCCAAACCGCCACCGATCAGTGCACCAAGGATGCCTACCCAGTAGGCGCGGTTGCTGCGCTGGCCGAGCACCGGTTCCAACTCTGGCAGCATGAACGGGCTGTAGGCCTCCATCCGCGTGTAGCCTGCCTCTCGCGCGGCGCGAGCTGCCTCGATCAGCGGCTCAGGATGGGTGAAATCGGCCAGAAATCCGTAACAGCGCTCAGTCATCGGCCCCTCCCCGATAGCGGTGCAAGGACTCTTTGACTTCGAAGGTGGACACCATCGGCAGCAGGCGCATGAACAGGCTGAACGGCACGAGGAACAGCCCGAAGGTACCGATGAACAACGACCAATCCCAGAACGTCGGGCTGTAGCCCTGCCAAGTGGCCGTCAGGTAATCGCGGGTGGCCGGCACGACGATCAGCATCCAGCGCTCGCACCACATGCCGATCAGGACGCCGACCGCAATCGCCAACAAGGCCTTGCCGTTGCGTCGCACCTGCGGCCACCAGAGCGCTTGCAGGCAGATCAGGTTGAAGAAGATCGCTGTCCACCAGCTCCAGGCCATCGGCCCGCTCAGGCGCGCCATGGTCACGGTGATCTCGTGTTCCTTGCCCGAATAGAAGGCAATGAAGATGTCCGCAAAATAGCCATAGGCGGTCATCCAGCCGCTGGCGAGCAGCAGGATGCCGAGCACATCCAGATGCTTGACGGTAATCAGCAACTGCCAGCCGAAGAATCGGCGCAGCCCCAGCGCGATGACGATCACCAGCGCAAAACCGGAAAAGATCGCGCCGGCGACGAAGTACGGCGGGAACACCGTCGAGTGCCAGCCGGTTTCCGGCGACAGATCGAGCAGAAACGAATAGCCGCTGGAGACTGCAAACACCAGCGGAATGGCCAGCAGCGCAATGAATCGGTAGGCCCGCCGCCAATGTGCCCAGTGCGAAGAAGCGCCCCGCCAGCCAAGCGCCAGCACCCCGTAGAAGATCTTGTAGCGCCGCTTGCGGGCGTGATCGCGGGCCGAGGCGAAGTCCGGAATCGCGCCGATGTAGATGAATATCAGCGAGACGAACAGGTAGCCAAGCACGGCAAAGAAGTCCCAAGACGTCGGGCTCTTGAACTGCGGCCACAGCTCCATGGTGTTGGGGTACGGAGCGCTCCAATAGAACAGCCAGGGCCGACCCAGATGCAGGATCGGGTAGATACCGGCGCACACCACCGCCAGCAGCGTCATCAACTCGGCCATGCGGTTGAGCGAGTTGCGCCACGGTCGGTTGAGCAGCAGCAACATGGCCGAAATGAAGGTGCCGGCATGCCCGATGCCCAGCCACCACATGTAGTTGAGGATCGGAAAGCCCCAATTGACCAGGTTGTTGTTGCCATAGACGCCGACGCCCTTCCAGACCACCACGACCACCGAGGCCACGAACAGCCCCAGCAGCGAACATCCGAAGATGAACAGCGCCCACCAGGCACGGCGATACGGGGCGAAGTCGACCGGAACGGTGAGCACCCGGTCCGAGACCTCGCCGAGCGGCATTTGCCTCGGCAAGAAGTGCGGTGTATCGGCGCCCTGATAGCGCGGTTCGGCGTCGGCGGGGCTCATGGCTCGCCCTCGACGATCTTCGGCAATTCAACCACGCCCAGGTAGGTGGTCTTGGGTCGCGTGCCCAGCTCCTCCAGCAGCCCATAGTGGCGCTTGGTATCGCGCCCTTCTCGGACCCGCGCCCCGGGATCGGACAGATCGCCGAAGACGATCGCCTGGGTCGGGCAACTCTGCTGGCAAGCGGTCTGTACCTCGCCGTCGGCGACCGGACGGTCCTCGATCCGCGCAGCGATGCGCGCCTCGCTGATGCGCTGGACGCAGTAGGTGCACTTCTCCATCACACCGCGCGAGCGCACCGTGACGTTGGGGTTGCGCTGATGCTGGATCGAGGGCTCATCGTCGCCAGTCCAGTCGAACCAGTTGAAACGGCGCACCTTGTAGGGGCAATACGACGCGCAAGTGCGGGTGCCGATGCAGCGATTGTAGATCTGTTCGTTGAGCCCATCCGGCCCGTGCACCGTAGCGTTGACCGGGCAACCGACCTCGCAGGGTGCCTGCTCGCAGTGCATGCAGGGCACCGGCTGGAATGCCGATGACTCGGGTTCGGCTGGATCGCCCTTGTAATAGTGATCGACCCGCAGCCAATGCATGTTGCGGCCCATAGCGACCTGTTCCTTGCCGACCACCGGAATGTTGTTCTCGGCTTGGCAGGCGACGATGCAGGCGTTGCAGCCAATGCACTGATCGAGGTCGATGGTCATGCCCCACACCGGCTCGCTAGGCGGGGTCGGCGGGTAGAGGGTTTTCGCTTGCTCAAAGAGGTAAAGCGGCTCTGTCGGCACCTTGCGGTAAGCCTCATCACGCGGCTCGCTCTTGATGGCTTCCTTCCCATGCGGGATGTGATGCGACTGGGTGGTCGCCAGCGGCAGAAATTCCCCGGTTTTCTCCAGGCTTGCGCCGCGACGCAGCCAGGGATCGCCGGCCGTGCGCAACGGGGCGATGTCATAGCCCAGACGGTCGGCGACACGCCCGGCGCGGGTGCGGCCATAACCGGCGTAAAGACTGAGCGTGCGTTCGGCGTGGCCGGGCATGATCCAGGCCGGCCCAATCACCACGTGGCGACCGAGCGTGACCCGGACCAGATCACCATTCGACAGCCCGTGCTCTTCGGCCAGCTTTGGCGCCACGCCAATGACGTTGTCCCAGGTGAGCTTGGTGATCGGCTTGGGCAGTTCCTGTAACCAGCCGAGGTTCGCCAGCCGTCCGTCCCACACACTGGGGTCCGGCAGAAAGCGCAGGGTCAGCCCCTCGTCTGAGGCCGGCTCGGCGTCCCAGGTGGCGGGAGCTGCCTCGATGGCCAGCGGAGGTAGCGCGGTATTTTCGATAAAGCCACGCTCCAGCGCCTGTCGCCAGGCGCTCTCGTCGAGCGACTGCCAGGTTTTGCGTAGTTCAGCGCGTCCATCGGGGTTGAGATCGCCCTGCATCAGCGCCAGCACCTCGGACAAGGTGCGGCTGCTATAGAACGTGCGCACCAGTGGCTGACCGAGGCAGACGCTACCATCGGCGGCGCGCGCGTCTTGCCAGCCATCGAGGTCGTGGGTCAGTGGCAGATGCCAGTGGCAGTAAGCCGCCGTTTCGTCGTAGTAGAGCCCGGCATGAATGCGCAGCGGAACCTCATCCAGCAGCTTCTCCAGCTCGAGATCTGCCGGAGCGGTGTCGACGGGGTTGCATTCGAGCATCAGCAAGGCCTCGACTTGGTCGCCGCGAATCGCCTCGACCAATCCCGGCAGGTCGCCCAGACGTTGATTACCCGCCTCGAGCCAGACCACCGGCTCGCTGTACGTCAGCGTCTTGCCGACGTTGCCCAGCCGCTGGTTGAGCCGGTGAACAGCCGCCTGCACTGCCACTGGCGCGCGTTCGCCAGCGGTAATCAGACAGCGCCCGGCGCGGGCTTTGAGCTCGTTCGCCACGGCCTCGATCCAGCGCTGACGTTCGACCGGCAGCGGCTGGGCCGGTCCGTCACCCTCGCCCAGCGCGGCTGACAACGCCTGCACGTATGCTTGCAGCGTCTCCGGCTCGATGCGTTTGCGCTCGCTGGCCTTGGCACCGGTGAGCGTCGGCACCGATTCGACGACGAGCAGACGAGCTTCGCCTTCGCCCTTCGCCGCTAGCCGCTTGCGCTCGCCCCAGCGGACCGCGTGCGGCAGCTCGCGAGGTCCGAGGCCGAGCCAATCGTGTTCGAAACTCAACACCCATTCGGCCGCGTCGAAGCGATAGTGCGTCTCGAGGGCACGGCCGAAGGTGCGCTCTGCGGTTCGATAATGGTCGCCCTCGAAGGGTTCGTGTCGATACAGCCTCGCCTCGGGCCAACGCTGCAGCATTTCGCTGAACTGCCGCTGCAATGTCGGTGAGCTGGTGGCACCGATAAGCACGTGCAGCCCGCGACCAGCCTTCCCGTCGAGCCGTTCGGCCAGGCGGCTGGCTTCGAGCTGAAAGCTGTCCCAGGTCGCAGGGACCCCTTTGAAGCGCGGCGCTTGTGAGCGATCAGGGTCATACAGTTGCAGGATGGCCGCCTGGATAGTGGCCGTGCTGGCACCGCGACTGACCGGATGGTCGGGATTGCCTTCGAGTTTGGTCGGCCGGCCTACATGCGTGCGGCCAAGCACAGGCTGGGCATAGCCGGCGAAGGTCACGGTAGTGGCATACCACTGCGCTTCGCCGGGAATGATTTTTTCCGGCTGAAGCACATAAGGCACGCCCTTCTCTGGCTCGCTGCAGCCGGCCAGCCCCGCCATTGCCATCGAGGCACCCATCACCTGCAGAAAGCGCCGACGGTCCATCTGCGGGGCAATCGATGGAAACTCGGCCTCGACGAATGCGGCAAATGCCGGTTCGTCGGCCAGTTGTTCAAGACTGCGCCAGTACCCGGCCCCGCGCTCGCCTTCCAGACGCTCGCGTATCGCTGTCCAGTCGAGGGGCGCAGGGTGTTGTGGGTCGGTTTCGTCTCGAATATGCATGGCCTACCTATGGCATGTGTAGCAATGGGTCAGGTTGCCTTCGCCGATGTGATACTTGCGCATCAGCGCCTCGCCCAGCTCCCGGCGGTCGCCCTTGTATTGCCAGCTCATGTCAGTTACCGCTTCGCGTGGGCGCAGGCGCGGCGCAGGGTCCTGATGACAATCGAGACACCAACTCATGGTGAATGGCTCCGCCTTGTACATCAGCGGCATGCGGTCGACCGGCCCGTGGCATTCGGCACACCCCACGCCCGCGTTGACGTGCACCCCGTGGTGGAAGAACACGTAATCAGGCAGCTCGGTCACGCGATTCCAGCGCAACGGCTCGCCCTGCACCAGGCTCTGACGAACCGGTGCGAGCATTTCCGCGCCGGTCCATATCTGTGAATGGCAGCTCATGCAGGTGTGGGTTGGCGGCAGACCCGCCACCGGGCTGGTCTCAACATTGTCATGGCAGTAGCGACAGTCGATCTGCAGCGCACCCGCGTGATGCTCATGGCTGAAAGGCACTGGCTGATGGACCGTCCACCCCTGATCGGTGACGTAGGACGAGCGCGAGAGGATGACGAACGCGGCGAACACCCCGACAAGCCCTAATGACAAAAGGAGCAATGCCAGACGTAACCACATGTCGGCGGTGCGGGGGAAAAGCTGGGCCATGCGGTAAGACGCGTCCTGACTGAGCCGTTTGTGACTGTATGTTTCTGGCCGCTCATAGCCGGATGAGTTCAATCGAAACGGCAAAGCCATCGGTGCGGGCCAGGAGTCCACACGAATCGGAAGGGAACGTTTGCGCAAGACGATCAGTCAGCTATGGACAATCATTTCCGGACCCACCCTTTGACTTTGCACCGGAGGGCAGGCGTTCGGCAGGAGTCGCCGGGCCGTGCCGGCGCCAGGCCAGGATGCCATCCGCACCGATCCGACTACAAAAACGGAGGCCTGATGAGCAACTGCACGATCCACTTCGACGGCAAGCCACTGAACGGCGATGCCGACACCCCGTTGATTGATTTCCTGGCGAACCATGACATCGATCTACCCCACGTCTGCTATCACCGTGCTCTCGGCTCGCCGCAGACCTGTGATGTCTGCTGGGTGCAGGTCGATGGTGAGCTGGTGCGGGGCTGCACGCTGAAGGCGCATGACGGGCTGGAGGTCACCAGTCAGGTCGCCGAAGCCAAGGCGGCGCGCGAAGAAGGCATGGATCGGCTGGTCGCCAAGCACGAGCTGTATTGCACGCTGTGCGAGCACAACACCGGCGACTGCACGCTGCACAACACCTATGCGCAAATGGATATCCCAATCCAGCGCTACGAATTCAAGCGCAAGCCTTATGAGAAGGACCACTCCAACCCCTTCTACACCTACGATCCGGATCAGTGCATCCTCTGCGGCCGCTGTGTCGAGGCCTGCCAGAACGTCGAGGTCAACGAGACGTTGTCGATCGACTTCAACATGGAGCATCCGCGCGTGCTCTGGGATGGCGGCAAGCCGATCGACGATTCGAGCTGCGTAAGCTGCGGCCATTGCGTGACGGTCTGCCCATGTAACGCCCTGCTGGAAAAGACCATGCAGCCCGACGCCGGCCCGTTCACCGCGCTGCCGCAGGACGTCAAGCGGCCCATGATCGACATGGTCAAGAAGCTCGAAGAAACCATCGGCGCGCGGCCGATCACTGGCGTGTCGATGCTCGACATGCACTGGCGTCAGCCGGAGATCAAGCGCACCAAGACCGTGTGCACCTATTGCGGGGTCGGCTGCTCCTTCGAGATGTGGACTCGCGATCGGCATATTCTCAAGGTGCAGCCGGTGGTCGATGCGCCGGCCAACGGCATCTCCACCTGCATCAAGGGCAAGTTCGCCTGGGATTTCGTCAACGACCCGGAACGCCTGACCACCCCGCTGATCCGCGACAACGGCAAGTTCCGCGAGGCCAGCTGGGACGAAGCACTCGATCTAGTCGCCCAGCGCTTGCTGCAGATCCGCGATACCCATGGTCCGGACAGCATCGGCTTCATTGGCTCGAGCAAAGCCAGCAACGAAGAGGCCTACCTCACACAGAAAATCGCCCGCGCGATCATCGGCACCAACAGCGTCGACAACTCCTCGCGCTACTGCCAGAACCCGGCGACCAAGGGGCTGTTCCGCACCGTCGGCTATGGCGGCGATGCCGGCACCATCGCGGATATGGAAAAGGCCGAGCTGATCGTGATGGTCGGCAGCAACCTGTCCGAAAACCACCCGGTGATCGCCTCCAAGCTGAAGGCGCAGAAGAAGCACAGGGGCCAGAAGTGGGTGGTTTTCGATCCGCGCAAACACGAGATGGCCGAGCGCGCCGATATTCACCTGCGACCCAACGCCAGCACCGACATGGTCTGGGCCTCGGCGTTGTCGCGCTACATGTTCGAGCACGGCTATGCCGACACCGAATTCCTCAATGCGCGAGTCAATCAGATCGAGGAATACAAGCAGTCGCTCGAGCCCTTCACGATGGACTTTGCCGCCCAGGTCACCGGTATCGCGAAAGAGAAACTGATCGAGGCCGCCGAGCTGATCGGCCAGGCGAAGAGCGTCTGCCTGCTCTGGGCCATGGGCATCACCCAGCACAGCCACGGCTCGGACACCAGTACGGCGCTGTCGAACCTCTTATTGGTCACCGGCAACTATGGCCGTCCCGGCACCGGCGGCTACCCGATGCGTGGCCATAACAACGTCCAGGGCGCCAGCGACTTCGGCTGCCTGAAGAACATGTACCCCGGTTACGAGAAGGTCACCGAGGAAAAGAACCGCGACAAGTGGGCCAAGGCCTGGGGCGTGCCGAAGGAGAAACTGTCGCTGGAAAAAGGCAACGACAACTTCACCATGGTCAAGGGTGCGGACGAAGGCTCGGTCAAGGCGATGTTCATCATTGGTGAGGAAACCGCCTTCTCCGACGCCGACAGCCGCAACGTGCACAGCGGCTTCGAAAGCCTCGACTTCATGGTGGTGCAGGACATCTTCATGAGCCGCACCGCCGAGTTCGCCGACGTGGTGCTGCCGGCCTCCCCCTCGGTGGAAAAGGATGGCACCTTCACCAATACCGAACGGCGCATCCAGCGCTTCTACCAGGTGCTACCGCCGCTCGGTGACAGCCGTCCGGACTGGCAGATCCTCACCGATCTGGCCAAGCGTATGGGCTACGACTGGGGCTACACCCACCCGAGCCAGATCATGGATGAGGTCGCCGGCATTGCCACCATGTTCCAGGGCATCAGCTATGAGCGCCTGGAAGGCTGGCAGTCGTTGTTCTGGCCCATGCAGACTGACGGCAGCACCACGCCGCTGCTCTATACCGAGCGCTTCCACACCGACGATGGCAAGGCCGTGCTCTTCCCGCTGGAATGGAAGCAGCCCGCCGAGGCGGCCGACAGCGAGTACGACATCATGCTCGACAACGGCCGCATGCTCGAGCAATTCCAGGGCACCAACCAGACCGGCCGCGGGCCACGCATCTGGTCCCAGGCGCCAAACTGGTTCGTCGAAGTCAGCCCCGAGCTGGCCGCCGAACGCGGCATCGAAGACGGCACCTGGGTGCGCGTGACCTCGCGTCGCGGCTCAGTGGAAGTCCGTGCCACCGTGACCGACCGGGTCGCCGGCAAGACGCTGTTCATGCCCATTCACCAGGGCAAGCCAGGCCTCAACCTGCTCACTGGCGAGCATCACGACCCTGACGTGAACACGCCGGCCTACAAGGAAACCGCGGTGAAGCTTGAGGTATTGCCGAAAAAAGGTGAGCCGCCGCTGCCGTCGAATAACTTCCGCAACGCCACCCGCACGCCGAACGATGGCGTGCCCGTAGAGGTGAAGTGGTACCGCGACGACTACGTCGCGCCGCCCGCCCGAGCCACGCACCCGGAGAGATTCTGATGGCCGAACGATTAGACTACGACGTCAAACCGACCCCGATTGGTCCCGATGCCAGGGAAGAGCTCGATACCCTCCTAGAAACCTTGCACCAGCGCGGCGTGCTGCGCTTTGCCAACGACCTGGCCGGTTCGCACGACCGCCTGCTGAAAGTCCTGGTGGACGGCATGAGCAAGGAAGGTTCGCTCAATGCCATACAGAACCTGTCCATTCTCGGCATGGCGCTGTCCCGCATCGAGCCGGCACAGTTCTACAAGATTGTGTTTGCCTTCCAGTCCGCTTTCGGTGCCGTTAGCCGTTACAAGCCGGACGACAAGCACGACGAAGCACCGGGC
Source organism: Pseudomonas sp. NPDC077451 (assembly GCF_044543345.1). NCBI lineage: Bacteria > Pseudomonadati > Pseudomonadota > Gammaproteobacteria > Pseudomonadales > Pseudomonadaceae > Pseudomonas > Pseudomonas sp. NPDC077451. The sequence goes on from NZ_JBITVX010000017.1 coordinate 49,442, forward strand.
GTAACCGGCGCCTACAAGATGCTGCATGACGACGAGCTGTGGGCTGCGTTGATGCCCATCATCGAAGGCCTGAAGACCTTCGCCAGCGGTCTCGACAAAGAGGCGGAAAAGCCGATCACCGCCTTCAGCGGCAAACAGACGGAGCAATGAGGCGAAGCGGTCTCGACCGTTACCGCTCACGCCAGGCGAGCAGTTGCCTGGCGAAGTCCTGCAGATCGTTACCCTGAATATCCGGCTGGCTACCGGCCGGATTGAGCACCTTGCCCGGTCGCGCAATGAATGCGGTGCGGCAGCCTACCGCCGCCGCGCCAGTGATATCCCAGGCATGAGCCGCAACCATCATCATCTGTTCCTGCTCTATGCCGATGCACTTGGCTGCCATGCGGTATGGCTCCGGAGCCGGCTTGTAGCGCTGCGTCTCCTCGACCGACAGGATCGCGTCGAAGCTATCGCCCAGCCCCGCCGACTCCAGCTGTTGGCGCAGCGCCTGTAGGCTTCCGTTACTCAAGGCGGCAAGATGAAACCCCGCGCCACGTAGCTGTTCCAACGCTGGCCGTACCTCCGGGTGCGCTGGCAGCCGCTTCATGCCTTCAACCAGTTCCTCGCACTGGGCTTCGCTGACCTCGATTTCCCGTCGTTGTCCGACCATAACCAGTGCCGCCTGGGCCAGTTTGGCGAAGGGTTGGAAGCGTTCAACAATGGTCGCGGTCATCCAGCCCTCTTCCAAGGTCAGAAACCACTCGACACGGGCACTGGCATCGCCGAACAGGCGCACAAAGAGCGGGTCAAGCGCGGCGACATCCAGCAACGTCTCGTTTACATCGAACACAAGGTGGCGAAGCATGCGCTTGTCTCCTGCACGGATCGGTCAAAGGATCCCCGGGCTCATGGGATGGCTATGGTGCGGATCGATGCTTTCACGTGGGAATCACGGCGTGGTGCAGCGATACCAGCCGCGGTAGCCAACCCGTAGCCCCTGTTCCAGTTCGAATAACATATCGGCCTCGCGCAGTTCGGTTGGCCTGGCTTCGTCACCCGCGTCTGCCGGCTGGATCTTGACCGACATGCCATCAGCGCTCAGAGCAAAACCACCGGCCTCTGCACGCTGCGCAGCAAGCTTTACCAGCCGGCCATGAACTTTCACTACACCCTGGCCAGCAGTATCGCCAGTGACCTGAAGAGCAATCACGGGTGGGCTTTTGGCTGTGTAGGCAAAGAGACAACGCGGCCCAGCGCCCAGCACTTTCTCGATCTCGGCCGCATCGAGCGTCTGCGGATCGATGGTCGGAATGTCAGGTGTACCCACCGCTTCGCGGGCACCGACCACCTCCGGTGGCGGACCGCTCATCATTGGTTTTTTCACGCCCTCTCCCGGCGCTGGATCGCCACAGGCGGTGAGCAGCAGTGCGGCGAGCGGCGTGAGCCATTTCCAGGCGAGCGACCTCGGGCCGCTCCGGTGCATATGAAGACGCATCAGTCGACCCTCTCGAGTTCATTGATCAGGTATTTCATTTCCGCTATTTCGCGACGCTGCGCCGCGATGATCTCATCGGCCAGTTTGCGAACTCGCGGGTCGGTAATCTGCGCGCGCTCGCTCGTCATGATCGCAATCGAATGATGGGGAATCATGGCCTTCATATATTCCGCATCACCAACCGTGGCCTGACTTCGAATTATCCAGAGCGTCAATGCGAACACAACAATGCTGCCAATATATATAGCGATATTGACCCGCTTTTTCTTATACATATTGAGCATAAAACTCAGCATGATCACGGCCATAACTGCGCCCATCAAAAGCGCCATCCACGCCCGAGTCTCGCTCCATAAAATATGTTCGGAAGCATAAGTATTTAGGTACATCAGGCCGAACATCACGACCGTGGAAGTTGCGATCATCGCGGCGAAACGCCAATAAGACATCTGCATCATGTTTTTCCTTCTAGTGCTTATGCGTGCCGGTTTGCTGACCCAGCGCGGCGTACTCGCTGGCGGTCATGCCGGGTAGCTGCTTAACGAACGCGGCGATGTCCCAGAGCTCGGCATCCTTGTGCGTTTCGCCGAAAGCCGGCATGGCCGACATGCGAACGCCATGCTTGACGAGCCAGAACACCTCGTTCGGCTGCCAATGCGCGGCCTCCTCGACCAGGTGCGGCGGTTGCGGTAGCAGCCCCTGTGCCCACTCGGCTCTTTCCACGCCTGGACCAGCGTGGCAGTGCTGACACATCGCCTTATAGTGCTCTGCACCGGCGGCAATTTGCGCCTCGGAGAACTCAGTGGGCGCCTCCAACTCATCTGCTCTGGCTGCCACCGAGTTTTGCATGGTGGTCGAGAACAACCAGCGAACGAAGGGCGAATGATCCTGAGATGCAGCTATGTTGTAGGCGCCGGTATAAGCAACGAACAATGCCAGCAGCAAACCTAACAACGCGGCTAATACAGCGCCGCCCAATACGCCTTTTAGAAAAATACCTTTATCGTTTTGCATGTGATGGCCTCTATTTAACCGATTGCCGTCCGTAATGGCGTAGACACGACAATACGGGCCATAGTTGCCCGCCACTCACTAACTTACTGAAATGTAATGTTGGGAATTAAGCGAAGCACGTGACAACTTCGCTGGCGTACGCCATATCGGACAGTCAAGGCCCTAATCCGGTCGAAATGAGGTGAACAGCACTAAGCCGCAGTGAACGCCAATACTGAACTGCGGTGGTCTTTGACGCTCTCGAGAACATCGGAAAGCATGTCCTGCGGCACCGTCCAGATAGTGCCCACAGGACTCCCCTGGCTGTGTCCCGTCTGTTGCGCCTGAGCCTGGGTCAGACTGCGTTCGGGATTAGAGAAATGGCTCGACTCTCAACAGGCGCGCCAACCAGGCATTGAAACGTCGCCATGGATTGGCCGGTTCACGTTTGAGTTTGAGCGCGCGGCCCTGGTCATCTTCGTAGTTCCAGACAAGCCCGGCGCTTTGGGCGCTGCCGTCGACTTCGACTTCGTAGCTCACGGTTCCTGATTGCCCCTCAGCCACCAGCTGGCGCACAGCATTGGCCAACGTCGGGCTGTCAACCAGAACGCCCACCTCCGAATTCCACAGTACCGAGCGTGGGTCCAGGTTCAGTGGGCCGATGAATACCTGCCGATTGTCGAACACCACCGCCTTGCTATGCAGACTCACCGGTGTATCGGCGAGCCTGTAGCGCGAGTGCGTCGCTGGTTTCTTTCGCATTTCAAACAGCCGCACGCCCGCATTCAACAGAGCTTTGCGATAGGGCTGGTAGCCGCCATGTACCAGCGGGACGTCCGTCGCCTCGAGCGAATTGGTCAGTACCCGAACCGACACGCCCCTACCCACACAGTCGCTTAAATAAGCCAGCCCTGCCCAGGTAGGCACGAAGTAAGCGGACACCAACATCAGCTCTCGGCGTACGCCTTGTGCCACGGGAAGTAGCGGCGCGGTCATCATCTGATCTTCGTCGGGCCCCGAGGCTGTCGCAAGCTTACCGGGCGGATCCCACAGTGCTGTGCCCGTTGCCCATACCAGCTGGTCCAGCCATGTGACGAGCTGTGGCGTTCGACGGTAAGCGGTCAGCAGCGAGCATTGGTCTGGCTCCTTGTTACACGCATCGTCGATTTCCTGCGCTAAGGGCCGCGGCTGGTGCCTTCGTCCGAACCGCTTGATGGATTTACGTAGGCATTGATCGATAGGCACGGCCAGTGAATGTTGCCAGTACGTCTCGAAACTGGCGGAAAAATCACTGGCCACTGGGCCGACACATAGCAGGTCGATGTCGACGAAATTGCGCTCAGGGTCGGCGTCGTAATATTCATCCCCGAGGTTGCGCCCGCCCATGACGACCAAGTTGCGATCAGCCAACAGCAGCTTGTTGTGCATCCGTCGATGCTGATGAGGGAGCTCAAGCAGGCGACCCAATGGCCGCGTAGTGGCTCGTTTGCGCCCCTTGTTCGGCGGATTGAAGACTTTCATCTCGATGTTGGGATGGGCAGCGCTGAGCAGAATGCGGTGGTCGCGCGCATCGCTTGCGAAGTCATCGAGCAACAGCCGGATACGCACACCGCGGTTGGCCGCCTGTAGCAGTTCACCCAGTAGCAGGCGGGTACTGATGCCGTCGTGGGTAATGTAGTACTGGAGGTCGAGCGACTCGGTGGCCTGGGCGATGGCTTCGGCGCGTGCATTGAAGGCATCCCGGCCGGACAGCAACAGACGAAACCCCGACTGACCAGGCGTGGCGGCCCGGACCAGCGAGTCGATGCGCGATTTCAAGCCAGAAACAGGTGCCTCGGCGAGTCCCGGCGATCGGTGCGCCGAGGCGGACCGATCACCTGTGGTTCGTTCGACTCCGGCCGGCCGAGTCACGCGGCCGGTTCCGCCATCAGCGAAAGTCAAAGTAGCACCCGGAACGCAGGGCGATTAGCGCGGCGTTGGCGCGTCTGCATGCAGCAATCCCTGATTCTTGGCCGCCGCCCAGAAGGCAGCCGGCACATGCGCATCGACTATCGACGCCACGTTCTCGCGGACCTGTTCTGGGCTGCTTGCTCCGGGGATCACCGCCGCAACCACATCCGGCGCGTTGCAAAACTGCAGGGCCGCCGTGCGCAAATCGACGCCATGCTCCCGAGCCAGCGCCCGATAGCGCTCGCGCTTTTCGGCAATGTCGGCCGGCGCGCCACGGTCATAGTTGTAATACTCGCCACCGGCCAGATAACCGGAATTGAGCGGCGCACCGAGCACCAGCGAGACGTTGCGTTTTTCACAAGCCGGGAACGCACGCGTAAGTGCATCTTCATGTTTGAGCAGCGAGTACTGAGTGGCCAACAGGCTGATGTCCGGATCGGAGACCTCCAGCGTGTCGAGCAGCGGCTCGAGCGTATTGACGCCCAGCCCCCAGCCTTTGATCAGCCCCTCCTCGCGCATCTTCACCAGTTCTGGCATCGCGCCTTTGCGCGCGACCTCGAAATGTTCACGCCATTGCGCGCCCATATGGTCAGGCGACAGGTCGTGTATGAACACCATATCCAGGCGCGGGACACCCAGGCGCTGCAGGCTGTCTTCGATAGAACGGCGGGTTGCGGAGGCGGAGAAATCCCACTTTGGCCGGAAGTTGTCGACGCCTTCCCAGCCAGGATGGTCGTAGCCCGGGTCGGGTTCAAGCAGCCGTCCAGTCTTGGATGACAAGACGTAGCCATCGCGGTCGCGCGGATAGAGCAACTGGCCGACCCGCCGCTCACTCAGCCCCAACCCATACCAGGGCGACGTGTCGTAATAGCGTATGCCTTGCTCCCACGCAGCCTTGAGAATGGCACGGGCCTGTTCTTCAGTGATCTGCCGGCGCATATCGCCCAGGGCGATGGCGCCACCGAGCCCGAAACGCTGTGGCGGTCGATAGCGTGGGTGCTCGCCCTCGTTGCGCGGCAGCGCCTCGGGAGCGCGGCTTGTGGACGGAGCGGTGCTCGTTTGCGCCAATAGGTGCGGCGTGGTCAGCGCCAGCGCACTGCCAGCCGCCAGGGTCGAGAGAAAAATACGACGCTGCATGCAGCCTCCTGTAGGTGTGCGGTCCCGAAGCTCAACGCGTCGCGCTCTGCGGCGCCTCGGGGTGGGCCGATACAAAGAGGACTGCCAGCCGATCGAGGCATTCCCTCTGTAGGACGGGCGGTCACAAGGGCGTCTACTCCGCGCCGGGGTGGCATCGTTCTCGCCGATACCCGTTGCGGCAACCACTCAGCCACGCCCTCCTGACGCAGCGTTTCCAACGCGGACCTAACGCCAGGCATTACGAGCCGTCCCTTTTGGCATCGAATCGCAACTGACGGTCCGAGTTGTAAGCTCAAGGCCGCGGCACATCGTCTTTGCTGGCTGGCTCCTGCGCGACCTTCTGCTGCATCCGGGCGCGATCAGCGGCATCGGCTTCCAAACTGTGCTGTTCGCTCGCGTGGCGACGGTCGTATTGCAGTTCGATGAACATGGGAAAGTGATCCGAGCCGATATCCGCGAGTCGCTCGATGCGTGCCACGCGAAAGTGGGCACTGTGAAAGAAGTGATCCAGCGGCCAGCGTAGGAAGCGGTACTGCGCGTGAAAGGTATTGAACATGCCGCGACCGATGCGTGGATCGAGCAGGCCACTGATCTTGCGGAACAACCGAGTGGTCGGCGACCAGGCGACGTCATTCAAGTCACCGCTGACGATCACCGGTTCATCGGTCTGCTTGACGCTGCGCCCGACGATTAGCAGCTCGACGTCACGCTCGGTGGACTCGTCGTTTTCCGTCGGGCTCGGCGGCGCCGGGTGCAGGAAGTGCATGCGCACGCCCAGCTCGTCATTGACCCGCAGCCGGGCATGCATCGAGGGAATATTGTCCTGCACCAGAAAGCTCAGCCGCTGATGCTCCAACGGCAGCCGCGAAAACACGTGCATGCCGTAGAGGTTGTCCAACGGACAGCGGATGCAATAAGGGTAATCGTCGCTGAGTACTTGCAGTTGTTCGTCCCACCACTGGTCCGTCTCGAGGGCTACCAGTACATCCGGTTGGTAACGCCTGACCAGCGCAATCAGGCGATCAGCGTGGCGGTTAGGCGTCAGTACATTGGAGGACAGGATACGAATCCGCGGGCCGTCGTCATTCGGGTCGGCCCAGTCGACCTCGCAGCGTACCAGCGGTGTGTAGGGCCGTATCCACCACCACTGGTAGGCCAGGCAACCCAGCGTCGCGGGCGGCAGCAGCAGGTTCCAGCGGTTGGAAAAATCCAGCAGTAGCAACTGAATCAGCAGCAGTACCAGCAACAGAGCGCCTACCTGCAACTTGGGGAAATCCCAACCGCGCACCCACCAGCTTGGCTGGCTCCAGTATTGAATGAGAGTGACCGCCACGAAAACCACAGTCACCCCTACCAGGATGCCCTCGGTCATGGCTGGCCCTCCCCACCTTGCATCGTGCTCATAGCTAGTTCGGATCGGCCACCAGGCTGATTGTTCCGCCTTCATCGGTACCTTCTGTTGCGATGCAACGGAGGCCGCGAACTGCTGATTCAGAGCAGCGCCAACATCGGAGTTCCCTGACGCCTCTGTCATAGCGCCGATGCGGCAGGCGGGTGCGGCAGGTCGACACAAGGCAGTCAGCATGGGCGAGGAAGGCAACCGGTACGCCGGGCTCTGCTTGTTGTTTCACGCACTAACCGACGCGAGTAGGGCCGGACCCGCGTCGATTGGCGCGTCCTGCCCGGTGGTCAGGAACCTGCCCGAACCGGACCGCTCTACTCCCTAGTGCCCGACGTTTCGTGAACCTCCGGCCATGCCGTTAACGCTGTGGCGGGTGATGAGATGTCGACAGACCATGCGACTCAGCCGATGAGGACCCTACCCATGCCCGCGCTATCCGCCCTACCCGACTGCTGCTGGAATGCCAGTGCCCCCCATAGCGACTTCCCACCGGCGACCGGCCACAGCGAATGCGATGTTGTGGTGATCGGCGCCGGCATCGTCGGGCTGAGCGCCGCCATGACGCTCTGCGAAGCCGGTAAGAAGGTCGTGGTACTCGAAGCGCGCGAAATCGGTCGACAGGTCACCGGACGCTCAACTGCCAAGGTCACCACTCAGCATGCCCTCATCTACCGACACCTGATTGATACCTTCGGCCAGGACCTGGCGCAGTGCTACGCGGACGTCAACCGTGAAGCGGTGAACCGCATTCGCCACTGGGTCGAAGACCTGCAAATAGACTGCGATTACCAGCGCCAGTCCGCCTTCGCTTATGCCTGTTCCGCGCAAGGCCGCGAGGCCATCGAGCGTGAAGCTGAGGCGGCTCGCTGCCTGGGCTTTGCCGCGCGGGTGCTCGACCGCGCGCCGCTGCCCTTCGAGACCACGGGTGCGCTCGAGTTTCCCGACCAGGCGCAATTCAACCCGGCCAGCTACCTGGTCGGCCTGGCGGCGGCGGTACAGGCTTGCGGGGGGCAGATCCATCAGCAGACGCGCGCGCAGAAATTCGAGCGCAACGACCGCTGGCAGGTGAGTTTCGATGGCGGCACGGTCAGCGCCGACCAGGTGATCCTCGCCACGCACATGCCGGTCGAGACGCCGATCGATCTAGTCAGCCCTACCCAGCCACGCTGCCATGTGGCAATCGCCTTCCGCCCACAGGATGACGCCCGCCTCGAAGGCATGTTCATTGCCGCAGAAGACCCGACCCATTCGATTCGCATGGGGCGCGACGACCAAGGCCCGCTGATGCTCGTGCTCGGCCCGCGCTTTAACACCGGGCAGGACGGAGACGTGGCGCAGCGCTTCGTCGACCTCGAACGGTGGGCGCGCAGCAACCTGCCGGTTGGCGAGGCGGTGTGGCAATGGTGCAACGAGGACTACGACACCGCCGACCGCATGGCCTATGTCGGCGAGGCCGATCCCGAGCAGGCGCCCGGGCTATTCGTCGCCACCGGTTTCAATGCGTGGGGCATCAGCAACGGCACCGCCGCCGGCCTTGGTATCGCTCGCCAGATCATCACCGGACGGCGCCCTTGGAAGACACTTTACGACCCCAAGCGGCCCTCGCCGGACGACTTCAACCAGAGCGGCGAGAGCCAGTCACAAGTCGATGAGCTGGATGCGATCGGCCCCGGCGAAGGTGGCGTGATTACCCGCGGCGACGAGCAAATCGCGGTCTGGCGAGACGATTCCGGCGTGCTGCACGGCGTCTCTGCGGCCTGCACGCACATGGGTTGCAGCGTGACCTGGAACAATGCCGACCGCACCTGGGACTGCCCCTGCCACGGCTCGATCTTCCAGGCTGACGGTGAAGTGATTCACGGCCCAGCCATCCAGCCGCTGGCTGCAAGGGCGCTTTGAGCATCAGCGACTCGCACCTAAGCGGGTCGCTTGATATGCCAACCGTCCCTCGGATGCCAGTAGGCGCGCTGGGGTCGTTCCGGTGGGCTCGGCATCAAGCTGCTGGTCGATGCGCTACCGAGCGCCGACGGTTCTGCGGCCGGTGGCTGAGCGAACAGGGAACACCCCTGATACATATCCGCCGAACATAGCGGCCTGGTTTCCGGGCATCCTTTCGTTCAATGGTGCGATCCGAACGTGGCTTTTGGCTACAGGCTATAAAGGCTGCGCCCTTGGCGACGTATAACGAACCGATCCACTGTGTGCGTATGAAAAACCTGTAACGCTGGGCCACGTAATGACGCCAATGGAAATCTCTCCACACGAGCAGCCATCACCATGCATGCAACGCTTCCCCTCCTGAACGCTCTGGCGTTCCCGCCGCTGCGTCGCGGGTCGCTGGAGGCCTTGCAGGTCAATCTCACCTACCAGTGCAATCAGCGCTGTCTGCACTGCCATGTGAACGCCGGGCCGACGCGCACGGAGGCGATGACCGATGAGAGCCTCGGCCTGCTGCATGAGGTGATCGATGCGCATCCTGTGCATACGCTCGACCTCACCGGCGGCGCACCGGAAATGCACCCGCGCTTTCGTGAGATCGTCGCCCATGCACGCCGTGAGGGCCTGCGAGTCATCGACCGCTGCAATCTGACGATTCTGAGCGAGCCTGGCTACGAGGACCTGGCGAATTTTCTGGCCGAGCAAGGCGTCGAGGTGACGGCATCCCTGCCCTGCTACTCACGCGAGAACGTCGACCGGCAGCGGGGCGATGGCGTGTTCGAGGCTAGCATCGTCGGGCTGCGCAAGCTCAACCAGCTTGGCTATGGTGAACCCGCTAGCGACCTGACGCTCAACCTGGTCTACAACCCACAAGGGCCGAGCCTGCCACCGCCACAAGCGGCGCTCGAAGCGGATTACAAAGCGCACCTTGCACAAGACTTCGGTATCCACTTTGACCATCTGCTGACCATCACCAATCAACCGATCGCCCGCTTCGGCAGCACCCTGATCAGTAAAGGGCAATTCGCTGACTACATGCAGTTGCTGCGCGACAGTTATCGACCAGCCAATCTGGAAGCAGTGATGTGCCGCAGCCTGATCAGCGTGGATTGGCAAGGTTATCTGTATGACTGCGACTTCAATCAGATGCTCGACCTGCCGGCCGCCATGCCCGGCCTGATTGGCCGAGACCGGCCGCACCTGCGCAACCTGCTTCAGACGACGAGCCTCCAAGGCAACACCATCGCGACTCGAGATCACTGCTATGCCTGTACTGCGGGGCAAGGCTCAAGCTGTGGTGGCAGCCTGATCGAATAAGGACGTTGCGATGGATATGACCAGCTGGACAGGACTGTTTTTCTGGGGCTTTCTGATCTTTTATGGCGCTGCGATGCTGGCCTTGTCCCCGCGCTCGGTGACGTTGGGTGGCTTCTTTGAAGGCCAAGACAAATACGGCCGCAGCGTCGCGCCCTGGTTGCTGACTTCGAGCATCTTCATCAGCCGGATCTTCGCCAAGTCAGTGACCAATGCGGCGAATCTGGGTGCCAGCTATGGCCTGGTCGGCGGACTGGCTTACGCCATGTACTGGCTCTCGATCCCCCTGACAGGTTTCGTCATCTATCGCCTGCGCCGGCGCTTTGCGGCTACCGGTCTGGTGAGTTTCCTGTCCAGCCATTACGGTCACGCAGCGGCCCTGGCGTTCACTGCGGCGATCCTCATCCGTTTGTTCAACGAGGTGTGGAGCAATACCGCAGTGGTCGGCGGCTACTACGGAACGTCTGGCAGCGCCGAGTTCATTGCGGCTGCCTTGCTATTCACCGCTGTCACGCTGGGCTACAGCCTGCGCGGTGGACTTCGCAGCTCGATACTGACCGACGCGGCGCAGATGGCGATCTTCATCGTTGCGCTGATTTGGGTCCTGGGCCTGGTACTGCCGCAACACACGGCGGCGGAACTGAGCAGTACCAGTCACTGGTCACTCAATGCGGGCGTCGATCTGCTGTTGGTTGCGGGGCTGCAGGCACTCAGTTATGGCTTCCACGATCCGGTGCTTACCGACCGCGGTTTCATCAGCGAAGAACGCACCATGCGCCGTGCTTTTTTGCTCGCGGGCATTCTGGGTTTCGTCTCGATCCTCGCCTTCAGTCTGATTGGGGTACATGCACAATTAACCGGCTTGCCCGCGTCCGAAAACGTCCCGGCGGCCCTGGCCAAGACTATGAGCATTGGCGCGCTGTTGGTGATGACGGTGGTGATGGTATCGGCCGCGGGCTCGACGCTGGACTCAACGTTTTCCAGTCTCGCTAAGCTGGTTGGTCGGGAACTGCCATTGCTAGCCGGGCGTGATCTGGGGGCACGGGCCATCGGTCTGGGCATGGCAGCGATGGTGTTGTTCGCCCTGCTGGGCAATCTGCCGATGATCGCGGGGACCGATATCCTCAAGGCCACGACAATCAGCGGGACCATGGTCATTGGGCTCGCCCCGGTGTTTATCCTGCACGGCCTGACGACGCCGACTCGCCTGGGCTTCCACCTGAGCTTCTGGACTGGCCTTTGCCTGGGCATCGCTCTGACGCTTGATTGGATTCCGCCGAGCTGGGCCATTGGCGATGGCAAATATGCCTTGCTGCTCGGCACCAACCTTTATGGTTTGTTGCTGTGCACCCAGGGGTACCTGCTGCCGGGCTGGCTGCGAGGATGCCATTGATGCGCGCGGGCGCCGCAACTCGCCACATGATCGTTTCGCGTCTCGCTCGCGCAGCCATAGTTGCCAGCACTAGGCGCGACCCAGCCCATGCGGTCGAGCATCAATGACGGAGATGCAGGGATGAATAGCCGAAAAATCGCGGTACTGGCGCTGATTCTGGTGCTGCTGGCCGGCTTCTTCATGTTCGATATAGGCCAATACCTCAGTCTCGACGCGATCAAGACGCAGCAAGCGGCGCTCGACGCACAGGTGGAGGCTCACCCATGGCTTGCGGGTGGCGTTTTCTTCATCGTCTATGTCCTGGTCACGGCCTTGTCACTGCCTGGTGCCGCATTGATGACGCTTGCCGGCGGAGCGCTTTTCGGTTTGTTTGGCGGCACGTTGCTGGTGTCCTTCGCATCAACGCTCGGCGCGACCCTGGCGATGTTGCTCAGCCGCTACTTGCTTCGCAGCTGGGTGCAGGCACGCTTTCGGCAACGGCTGGCCAAGATCAACCAGGGCGTGAAGCGCGAAGGCGCCAGTTACCTGTTTGCCTTGCGTCTGGTCCCGGTATTTCCCTTCTTCCTGATCAATCTGGCGATGGGTCTTACGCAATTACCCGTCCGTACATTCTGGTGGGTCAGTCAACTGGGCATGCTGCCCGGAACGCTGGTGTACGTGAATGCCGGGCGCGAGCTAGGTCAGCTGGAGTCTTTGGGCGGTATTCTCTCACCGGGGCTGGTTGGCGCCTTCGTGCTGCTGGGGCTGTTGCCGGTGCTGTCGCGTAAGGCGCTGGACGGGTTCAAGGCACGCAAGGTTTACGCGGGCTGGGAAAAACCACGTCGGTTCGACCGTAACCTGGTGGTCATTGGCGCCGGTTCCGGTGGGCTGGTCAGCGCCTATATCGCAGCGGCGGTAAAGGCCAAGGTCACTCTGATCGAAAAACACAGAATGGGCGGCGATTGCCTGAACACAGGCTGTGTCCCGTCGAAGGCGCTGATCCGCTCGGCCAGACTGGCCAATGAACTCAAGAAGGCCGAGCAGCTGGGCTTCAAGCCAATCGAGGGCGAGGTGGACTTCGCCGCCGTCATGCAACGCATCCAGCGCGTGATCGCCACGATCGCGCCACATGACTCGGTTCAGCGGTACACCGAACTCGGCGTCGAGGTAATCGAAGGCACAGCACGAATCACCTCGCCGTGGACCGTCGAGGTCAACGGCCAGCGCCTCAACACCCGCGCCATCGTCATCGCCACTGGCGCAGGTCCGAAAGTGCCCGATATTCCCGGTATTGACCAGGTCGCACCGCTTACCTCGGACACGGTCTGGGCCTTACGTGAACAGCCCAAACGCCTGCTGGTATTGGGCGGTGGACCGATCGGTTGCGAGTTGGCGCAGGCCTTTCAACGGCTCGGATGTCAGGTCATCCTGGTTCAGCGCAACGAGCGCCTGCTGCCGCGTGAGGACACCGACGCCAGCGCGGCCGTACTGGCGGGGTTGCGCAAAGACGGTGTGGATGTACGTCTGCAGCACCGCGCCGAGCGCTTCGAGGTCATCGAGGGTCAGCGGCATGTCGTCTGCCGTGATCTTTCACTCGATGGTGAAGTGGTCATCGAGTTCGACCAGCTACTGGTCGCGCTGGGCCGAGCCAACATTAAGGGTTTCGGTGTCGAGGAACTGCAACTACAAGTTCGGGAAAACGGCACTCTCGCCACTGACGAGTACTTGGCTACCCGCTTTCCAAACATCTATGCGGTCGGTGACGTAACCGGCCCCTTCCAGTTCACCCATGTCTCCTCGCATCAAGCCTGGTACGGCGCGGTGAACGGGCTGTTCGGTGGATTCAAGCGCTTCAAAGTGGACTATCGCGTGATCCCCTGGGCCACCTTTACCGACCCGGAGGTCGCCCATGTCGGGCTCAACGAACAGGAGGCCAAGGCTCAAGGCATCGCCTATGAAGTCACCCGCTTCGGCATGGATGACCTTGACCGCGCCATCGCCGATGAAGCCGCCTATGGCTACATCAAGGTGCTCACAGTGCCAGGCAAGGACCGCATTCTCGGCGCTACCATCGTCGGCGAGCATGCCGGTGATCTGATCACCGAGTACGTCTCGGCAATGAAGCATGGGTTGGGGCTGAATAAGATTCTCGGCACCATCCACATTTACCCGACCCTGGCCGAAGCCAACAAATCTGTGGCCGGCGAATGGAAACGCACCCATGCCCCGGCCACGGTATTGCGCTGGCTGGCGCGCTTCCACCGCTGGCGACTTGGCGGCAGCGCGGATTGGCGATAACCATGGCACAGCCCTCAGCAGGTCGGCGCAAACGGAAACGGAACCGTCACTTTGATCAACCTGTAAAGGTGAAGCAACGGGTGAAACTCAACTGTTAGCAGCTGGACCTTGCATCGAATGCCCAACAGGACAGATCCAAAGACACTTTCAACGCCTCGCTGCAACAATAAGCAGAGCGGCTTATCCGACGGAACATAACCGCAGCGCCGAGATGTGCCACCCGCCATCCCCAACGAGCCAGCTTGATGACTACGAAGCAAACCCTTCCTGACGACGCAGCGCTGGTCCTCATCTGCAAGCGACCTGCCCTTGGCCACGGCAAACAGCGCCTGGCCGTGCACATCGGTGTCGAGCGAGCCTTGAATATCGCCGAGCATCTGCTTGATTGCGCACTGGAAGACCTGCGCAGCTGGCACGGGCCGGTCGTCATTGCCCCCGATCAAAGGGATGCGTGTGACTGGGCCGCGCAGCTGATGCCGCAGGCTCTGTGTCTGGCGCAAACTGCCGGCAACCTGGGCGAACGAATCAACAACCTGGACCACAGCTTGCGCGGCCTCGGCCACCGGCAACTGCTGTACATCGGAAGCGACGCCCCGGCGCTCACATCGGATGACTATCAGCGGGTACACGCTGCGTTGGGGACACACGATACGGTGCTCGTGGCTGCGCGAGACGGAGGGGTGGTGCTGATGGCGTCGAAACTTCCCTGGCCGGATCTAGCTGCCTTGCCGTGGAGCACCCCTGAACTGGGTCACGCACTGGCGGATGCATGCCGTCGGGTGGGTCATTCGGTTGCGCTCTGCGGGGAATCGTTCGATATCGACGAACAAGCGGACCTGCCTCTTGCAGCCCAAGCGCTCGCCGACGACCCCAGAGCAGCGAGGCGAAGACTGCTACAAACGCTGAACAATCTTGAGGGACTGCGACGGTGAGCTCATCAGGGATCAGCGTGATCATCCCGTGCCTGCACGACGAAGAGCACCTTGATCGGCTGCTTCTGCAATTGCGTCTGGCTGAGTCAGAAACCGGGACACCGCTGCAAATCGTCGTAGTGGATGCGGCTGTCAGTGAGCGATGCCAAGCGCTGTGCCGGAACCACGATGCGCTGTGGTCATCGGCAACGCCATCGAGGGGCGAGCAGTTACGCCAGGGAGCCGCGCTCTCGGCGCATGAGACTCTCTGGTTTCTGCATGCCGACGCCGATCTGGACCGGCAGGCATTGATGGCCGTGAGCGAGGCCATAGAGAAAGGCGCTACGGGAGGCTACTTCGCGTTTCGCTTCAGCGACACGAACAGCTGGCAAGGCCGCTTGATCGAACGCCTGGTGGCGTGGCGAAACCGGGTCGGCGTGCCCTATGGCGATCAAGGCATCTTCGCTCCCCGGACAACCTATTTCGCCGTAGGGCAACATGCGCCCTGGCCGCTTTTCGAGGAAGTTCCGCTGGTTAAAGGATTGCGCCGGCAGGGAATTTTTCAGCGCCTCGAGCATGGCCTCCGGGTCAGTTCACGCCGCTGGCAACGCGATGGCTGGTGGCGCCGTGCCAGCCGCAATCGCCTACTGGCCCTGGGTTTCATGCTAGGGCTATCGCCCTTTAGGCTTGCACGGCTCTACGCTAGAAGAAACGTAACGGGCTCAAAGCCACGCGATACTTCCCGCCTGGGATAGTGGTTACCTGTCAGGCATAAAAAGCTGTTTAGAGACCTGACGTGGCAGCGATTGGACTAACAGCGCCAGCGCTGGCCCCGTCTGCTTGGGCTGGGACGGCTCGAGCACTGAGCTTAGAGATTCGACTTCGAGCGAGCCTGCGCAGCCTTCGACCCGTGCGGCTGTAATCCAGGATTAGCCAGCTGCCGGCAAGCGATGCTTACGGACCCCATCCTCAACGCCTTCACCGTAAGCCGACGCATACCAAGTTGGGTCTGATGAAAACATCGGGTCAGCTGTTCAGCGCGCCCTAATCGGGGGCGGTATCTCGATCATCATGCCGTCGCCTGCTCCAACCAGCCGAGCAGTCGGATGGCCTCCTGTCGGCTGTCACCACAGACAATATGATCCGCTTGAAACTGGCTGCAAACCGCAGGCCTGGAAGGCAAGCCGAACAATCTGCAGAGGTTCTGCTCAGAAAGATGCAGGCAGCGCTCGCCAGCCGGTTTTCCTGAAGGCATACCGGGCATCGGCGAGCTGATCGAAGGGGCAACACAACAGGCACCGCAACCGGGACGGCAGTTCATTCCAACGATCCGAAATGAAAATAACGGGGCGGCGATAATAGTCGCAGCCTTAGCAAAAGACACTAGCGCGACGCGACGCCCGTCTGATACTTGCGAGGCCGTGCCGAGAGCCAATAGGATTCGCCACCGCCCCGGAGTGACCTATGCCTATCTGGATTCAGACTGCCGCCCTGCTGTGCGTTTCCAACCTGTTCATGACCTTTGCCTGGTACGGTCATCTCAAGACACTCAACGGGAAGCCCTGGCTCATAGCCGCGTTGATCAGCTGGGGCATCGCGCTGTTCGAGTATTTGATCATGGTGCCGGCGAATCGAATCGGCTACACCGAACTGTCGATCGGTCAGCTGAAGATCATGCAGGAAGTAATCACCCTCGCCATCTTCGTGCCGTTCAGTGTGCTGTACATGCAGCAACCGTTGAAGCTCGATTATCTCTGGGCCGGGTTGTGCTTGTTGGGCGCTGTGTACTTCATCTTTCGCTCTTAGCGGTCGGTTCGACGGGCTTTTTAGGCAGCATATCTTGCCGCAATGCGACCTGATGACGGCGTCCAGCGGCTTCGGCATACTGGCCGCCCTTTTCCCATCCCTTAGAGATTTTCCGAATGTTCAAGGTCAACGAGTACTTCGACGGCACCGTCAAATCCATCGCATTCGACATGGCAGCAGGCCCCGCCACCATCGGCGTCATGGCCCCCGGCGATTACGAGTTCGGCACGAATCAGCTGGAAGTTATGCACGTTGTCGCTGGCAGCCTCGACGTGAAACTGCCGGGAAGCGAGAACTACGAAACCTTCGGCGCTGGCACCCAGTTCACCGTGCTGGCCAACAGCAAGTTTCAGCTGAAGGTGGCGGAGGCGACTGCCTATTTGTGTGAGTACCGCTAAGCGGTAGGTTTTGATACGCGCAATCCAGACCGTCACTTGTAGGGTGGGCTTCAGCCCACCAAAACCACAGCACGCTCCGCGCAGAATAGAATCGCCAGAGTCGCTTCCGTCGTTTACCGCGAAGGGGCGATCCCAGAGCAACCCAGACCGTCGTTGCGGTGGATGGATGAAGCGCCATCCACCCTACGCCGCCTGCAGCTGTAGGGTGGGCCGGGCGGCGCTCCGCTTCAGCCCACCAAGCCTCGGCACGCTGGACCGCTCTGCGTAGGATGGAATTGTCAGAGGCACTTCCATCGTTTACCGCCATTGCGCCACGTCCCACGTACCTGCACGCAACCAACCCACCCGAACGCCAGATTACGCCTTCGGCTAATCCAGCCTACCTCAACTTTTGGGTTGGCTTTTGCCCATCAAAGCGACTTACGAACGACGATTTCAACCGCCTTACCCCAGCGGCTTGTAGGCCTGGTTAACCTGCTTCGACTGGCTCAAGCGGGTCAGTTCGCCAGCCAAACGGTCGCGCTCCGCTCGACCAGCCTGCTGGAGCTCAGCGTAGATCTGCGATAGCTCGCTGATCCCCTGATGCAGCTCACGGTCGTCCCACGATTCGCTCGCTGCAACCGTTTTAACCAGAATACGAGACTGCTTATCGAGCAGCGCTACCGCTTCCCAATCGAGGCGAGCAAGCGCTTCGCGCAGCAATTTAACTTGCGCCTGAAGCCGATCCACCAAACTAAGCATCGAGCGCTGCTCCTACGAATCGATTAGTCACTGATCCCATCCCAGCCTGACTTGACCTCGCGGAGCAAGTCGGCCACCTCAGCAAGCGGTGCAGGGTCGTTCTTGCGATTGGCGTCGGTCAAGCGTCGAATCATGTATTGGTAGAGACGATCCAGATTCTGGGCGAGTTCGCCGCCCTCCTTGAAATCGAGCGCCTCGCGAAGGCCGCCAATAATTGCGATGCTCTTGCCAATCAGTTCGCCCTTCTCAGCTACCCTACCGAATTCAATCGCACCTTTTGCCTGGTAGATCCGGTCCAGACCACCCTGCATGAGCATCTGTATCAAGCGGTGTGGGCTGGCCTCGGTCACCTGGGCCTGCACACCTACTTGCTGATACTGCTTCATTGCGGACATTGCGTACATGATGGGCTCCAAGCGATTAGCGATACTGTTCAAGTTATCGACTGTTCCGCAAAGAGCTTTAGGCTGCGAACGAGCGAAGTTTCAACGTCAATCCTTCTGGGTAACGAAGCCGGGCATGCTGTCGAATAGCTGAGTAAGGCTATCGCTGGTGCGGGTAAGCTGAGCCACCATCGCATCCATAGCGTTGAATTGTTTATACAACCGCTCTTCCAATGCCGTAATACGCTTGGTCAGCTCTTCCTTCTGCTTGTCGACTTTTTCGATGGTCTCTTGCAGCGCACCAGTTCTCGACTCCAGAATTCCGCCAGCGTCGGTATAGGGCTTCAACCGCGCACCCAGGCGGTTCGCCAAGCCGGTATCCCCAGTAAAATATGCAGCCACGCCTTCGAAGTTGGAGCTGATCGCTTTGCCCACCTTGGTGGCATCCATCTCCAAAGTACCGTCTTTCTTGGTGGTGATGCCCATATCGGCCAAGGCGCGTATTGCTCCATCGCCCTGAGGCGAGACCAATTCCGAGCGTATGGTATTGATCAGTGATCGAACCGAGCTATCGCCCACCAAGGCGCCAGTGACCGGAGCGTCGTTCTCATTGACCGTGGTGACTTTCGTCTCGGTGTTGATGAAGGTCATCAGCGTGTTGTACGCATCGACGAATTTTTTGACATTACCCTGCACGCCGGCCTCGTCGCGCGTAATGGTCAGGCTGCTGGAGCCTTCTTTTTTAAGCTCGAAGCTAATACCGCTGACAACATCATCGACGCTGTTGCTGTCACGCGTAACCGAAAGGCCGTCGATTGTGAACTTGGCACTCTGCGCGACGGCTAGCGTCTTGCCTGCGCCTGCATCAGCCATCCGCGCATCGTAGGCAGCCTTATCCGTGATGTAGCTGGTGTCGAGATCCCCGTCGGGATATTTAGCAACATCACCAACATCGGGCGCCACGGCTGGGCCGCTATAGGCCAGCCTGGTCAAAGATTGATTGGCTTCCGCAGGGTCCGCATTGACGGCCGAAACGGTAACGTCGTTACCGTCACCCGTCTTGCTACTGCTCAGCACCAGCCGTGAGCCTTGGTCATCGGTAATAATGGTCGCGCTGACGCCGGCGCTTGCGCCTGCTTTGTTGATGGCATCTCGCACACCCGCCAACGTGTTATTAGTCGAGTCGACGACAACATCCAGCGCAGCCGTACCGCCCACATTAATAGTCAAGGTGCCAGCGTTCAGCTTGGTTTCATCATCAGCAGGCATCGCAGCCAAGGCGACTTTGCTGTTGCTAGCCAGCTTCTCGACTTCAAGCTTATAGCTGCCCGCGACTGCGCTTTGGCTGGCCGTGGCGGTTAGAACTGCCGTATCTGAGGAAGTGGCCTTACGCGCGAGAAACGAGGATGGGCTGTTGAGCGTGGATAGCGCTGTCTGGAAGTTGCTGATCGCACCCTTCAATTGTCCGAGCGACGTCAGCTGCGTGGTCGTCTTGGCTTCGACTCGTTTGAGCTGGCTCTCTTTGGGCGCCTTCTCAGCTGATGAAATGGCTTTAACCATTGAATCGATATCCATGCCGGAACCGATACCCGTGATACCCGCCATACGCCACCTCGTCAAAAATTTGTCCGAAAGCCAGACAAAGCCCGGCAATCAAAAAGAGCACCCAATAATCGTGCCTTTATGCCTCAGCTTTGAACAGCAGGCTGCGCATATCTTCTAGCCGCTCAGAAAGACGAAGCAAATCCTCAGAAGGTATCTGGCGAATTAGCTTGCCCGACTCGCCATCCATTACCTTGACCACAACCTGGCCGCTAGAGTCGTCCACGCTGAAATCGAGGTTACGCTGAAGGTCCTGCACCAGCGTCTTAAACTTCTCGACCGCTGAAGTCGCACTCTCAACGCGAGCCGCTTTCGTATCACTGCTGGTGTCGGTTACGCCAGCCTGCGTGGCTTCGTCAACTTTCGCCACAGTCCTGACCGGCATTTCGGGCCGGCTGATACTCGGCGTCGCCGAAGAAGTGAGATTTACCGTTTCCATTTAGAACACCTCACAACGCGAAAAGGAGGAAGGAGCCCAAGCCCCTCCCTCCTGTTTGCCAGACGGCTTTCGCCTTACTGGAGCAGGGACAGAACAGCCTGCGGCAGCTGCTTGGCCTGGGCCAGAATCGCGGTACCGGCCTGCTGAAGAACTTGGTTCTTAGACAGGTTAGCGGTTTCCGCAGCGTAGTCGGTATCCATGATTCGGCTGCGGGCGGCCGAGGCATTTTCCGAGATGTTCTGCAGGTTGTTAATGGTGTTGTCGAAACGGTTCTGTACCGCACCAAGGTCGGCGCGTTGGGAATCAATACCGGCAAGAGCGTTGTCGATTACCGCCAATGCGCGCTGGGCACCATCAGCGGTAGAAATGTCGATTTCACCAACCGAGTTTTTTTCGGCACTAGCAGAGCCGAACAATTGGTAGCTTCCAGCGACGTCTTCGATAGTTACTTCCACTGCCGAGGCCGTATTGGTGCTCACCGCAGTAGCGGAAGCAGTATATGTTCCATCAGCTTGCATAGTTTCATATGTTGCAACTACGCCACCAGTGGTCGAGTTGGTCGTGCCGTCGGCCAATTTTCCAGTTATGGTTCCAAACTCTATATCACCGCCATTAACCGAGCGAATGGTGCCGGCTGTCGCATCGATAATCAGCGCGCCAGTGGTATCTTGTTCCTTAATTGCATTAAGGAGGCTGGCCCGATCAGTAAGTGCAGTAGCACCTGTATAGCTGGAAAGATCAATATCAAGATCTGCACCGCCATAACCGCCACCTACGACGGAGACCTGATCGATAGTAAACTTCGCAGCATCCGTCGCAGGGGTATCTGCGGTATATGAAATAGCTGAAAGCTGGGCCTGGGCAACGTCTTGTTTAACATCAACAGCATCAGCGGAAATTGCATAGCTACTCGACGAATTAAGCTGAACGTAGCCGACTACGGTCTTTCCATCTGTATCTCCCACCGCAGTCTTTGCGCCAAAGGTGCCGGACGCATCCTGAACCCTGACACTCAGACCCACGTTTGCATTGCTGCTCTGCCCGAAGGTTACGTTCTCGCCAGAAGCCGACTCGATAGTCAGTACGCCTTCGCTGGAAAGATTTGCCTTTAGGCCCAGCTTGGATGCGTTGGAATTGATCTGCTCGGCGAGGTTCTCAGTAGAGGTCACACCTACCAGATCCACCTCTGCATCCCCAACTTTCAAGGTGAAGTCGGAAGACTGACCAGCCGCCGCGCTAACTTCAGCGGTAAATACGGTTCGCGCAGTTGCAGTCATTCCCGAAATGGCACCATCGAACTTGGCAGCCAAACTCTTGGCGCTGTCGCCGGCAGCAATCGATACCGTTTCGGATTGACCACCGCCAACCACTTTGAGGTCTTTGGCAGTGAATGCAGCAGTAGCGTCTGCAACTACGCTAGCTGTTACGGTAGAAAGATTCGCAGCCGTCGGCAGACCAGAAGTCGCTGCAGTATTCGCCTTGCTACCTACTTGATAGGAACCTATTGCACTAGCCGAGGCGTTTTTCACAGTTACATCAATGTTCTCATAGGCATTCGAACCAACTTGAAAGCTGGAAGTACCGAACGAGCCGTCCATCAGCTTGCGGCCGCCAAATGTGGTGGTTTCAGCAATACGGGTAAGCTCACTCTGGAGAGCGGAAACTTCCTTCTGCAGGGCCGAGCGGTCCGCATCGCTGTTGGAGCCGTTGGCGGACTGGATGGACAAGTCACGCATACGCTGCAGCAGGTTGGTGGACTGCTGAAGCGCACCTTCGGCAGTCTGCGCCAGGGAGATACCGTCGTTGGCGTTACGCACGGCGACGTTGAGGCCGCTGATCTGATTGGTCAGACGGTTGGAGATCTGCAGGCCGGCGGCGTCGTCCTTCGCGCTGTTGATGCGGCTACCGGTGGACAGGCGCTGCATGGAGGTGTTCAGGGCGTTGGACGTGCTGTTGATGTTGCGTTGGGTGTTCAGCGACGGGATGTTTGTATTGACTGTAAGAGCCATGATGTGCCTCCAAGGGCGCTAGTTACTTTGGTTGCCTGAGCTTGCGACTCCGGGCCGGCTGTTTGCCCAGGCACCCATTGAGTTCGCATTCGAATAGCTTATCGGCGCCGTTTCGGTGAGCTTTAGGAGGCAGTCGAAAATAATTTGCAAGCCCCGAGAACAACCTGTACGACACCGGCGGATTCGCAACCAAGCGAGCCCGCCTGCAAAGGTTTTCGGACGCTTTGCGAGATTCTTTAATGACGCACTGGGCCAGCGCGTGAAACGCCCCGATTCCCGAAGCGCTGCCGCGTCTATTGGGCACTGCACTGGCCGGAGGCTGGTTCGCCGCGGGACGCGCCTCCTACAGGTTCGTTGTGGACTGGTAGCAATTCATCGGCATCAAGACGGTGGGTTTCACCTGCCCTACGTTACGACAGGTTTGTATGACGATTAGGCAAGTTGAGGCGTTGCTAGGGCAGCATGCTGACATCAGATTGGCCTACGTTTTTGGTTCGGTTGCCGCTGGCACTGCGCACAGTGATAACGAATTGGACTAGGCTGTTCTATGCGACGCAACGATGACTGCTGACCAGCAGATACAGCTCATCTCGGATATTGCTGAAGCGACTGGACGTGCTGTAGACCTTTTGACCTGGCAACGGTTGGCGAGCCCTTGCTCGGGCAGATACTTCGGCACGGCGTGCGCATCATCGGCGGATCGGAACGGCATGCGCAGCTCGTGTCGAAACACATCTTTAATAATGAGGACTTTATGCCCTACGTTGAGCGAATGCTCGCCGAAAGGAGGCAGCGATGGATAAGCTGATCGTAGAGCGCAAGCTCGATTCGCTCATGTGATGCCTTGAGAGAGTGCGGAGCAAGACTCCTGGCAATGTCGACGAGTTACTGTGTGATCTGGACCTGCAGGACGTGCCGGTTCTGAATCTGAGCCGCGCTGCTATGCGTCCATATCGCAGTCTATGTCCGCAGCGAACAAAAGCAGCCACCTCCAGAAACGATGGGCAAGTCCTTCGACCTACTGGCTTAAGACGGCTTTCTGGACGTCGCGCTGGCCCAGCGCCTGAAAAATCTGTCGGCTTCCGCAACCTTGCAGTCCATAACTACAACGCCATCAACTGGGTTCGTCTATACGATCGCAACCAAGCACCTATTGAACTTCGAAGCTTTCGCGAAAACGGTGATTCGGAAATGCCTGTCTAGTTAGCAATTACAGGCCAGGTCAGCCCTGACACGCACTATCAAGACAGCTTTCAAAGCCGACCAATTCTTGCCACACATTAGCTATCCCGCCTTGCACCTGAGCCTCACGCCGTTGCTAAAGCAGCGCGGCAATCACTGCCAGATCCGCAAAGCGATATACAGACGCCACAGAGGAAAGGAGCGGTTGATTACGATGATTGGCTCGAGGCGAGAGGCAGCCAGGTATCAATGCCTTCGGACACGCAGCCTTATAAGGCACTCACGCTAGGAGGCGCTACCGGAAGGACCAAACCCTGGGCACCTAGATACCCGCAGAGACGCGTTGCGGTGGTAGCGGAGCAGTCATCTGCTGACACCAGCAAACCTCCTCGCTGACCAAGCTTATAACACGACCTGCAGCTGGGCCCGATGTTTTATGGAAATTCTTACCTCGGATGTAGGTGATGCCGGCGCCCAGGCACGGGCGGCCCCGGATGGAACTGTCGATTCAAGATATTGGCACGCCACTTCTAAAAGCAGTGGCAGCGGGCTGCAGGATCATGTTGGGCGAAACAGTGCCGCGAGGGTTTGTTCTTTTTTCTACGCCCAAAGACAAACCCCCGATCCTCTTACGAAGATCGGGGGTTTGGTGTAGAAGCTTGACGATGACCTACTCTCACATGGGGAAACCCCACACTACCATCGGCGATGCGTCGTTTCACTACTGAGTTCGGGATGGGATCAGG
>NZ_JBITVX010000018.1:0-66065 GCF_044543345.1 Pseudomonas sp. NPDC077451
TCACGATGTGATACACGGTAAGCGTTCAGCGTGTGATACAGCTACCCGTGCAGCCTGTGATACAGATACGCAAGGTGAGTTAGCTAGACGCTTACGCTCCATCACCTTTCCAACGTTTCAGCAGCACGCTCAAGATCGCCTTTAGCTCGTCAGCGGTGGTTTGATCTGTTGGTACCCTTTCTCTGAGGTCTGATGGCCAAGATTCGCTGGCGACCAGATCGGTAGCATACTTGCGAAGCACAGCCACATCAGTTCCGTTGAGAACGACATTCTCGAACCCTGTTTCGGGAGCCTCGTAAGGGAAGTCAACCGACTCGGTAATAGCCTGCCGCTGTGCCAGCTCTTGCTGGTCGAAAACTGCGTACACCGTTTTCCCTAAGCCACGGTAGTAAGCCCCCATGGCAGCTATCTGAGAGTCGCTGCCGGCATCTAGGATGGGGATACCTAATGCCTCTAACGGCATGAACCGGTTAGGATCTTCCTTGTGGAGCATGCGAGCCACTGCGGGCCAAGCATCATATTCAGTGCGTCCCTCTGCAAGAAGCACACGCCGTGCAAGCAAGGCTTCACAGACCCGCTGCCGGATATCTTGCCTATAGAGCTTGGCTTTGATGCCAGGTGGCATCCCGGCCTCGCGTGCCTGCAGATGCCCTTCCTCCCGACTAACTACGACGATCTGCTGTGGCGTGAATTCTTCAAGAACGTACGGAGAGTGCGACGTGAACAGGGCTTGGGCTGACTTACCTCGGACGCCATTGATGATGCGTTTTTGGATATGGGGAGGGATGGCAATTTCTGGCTCCTCCATTGCAAAGATGACGTTCTGCTTCAGCTCAGCGATGAGTGATAGCAGCGCCAGAACCATCATGTTTATCGTGCCGGTGCCCTGATGTTGAAACGGTGCGGCATGTTCGCTGCCGTCGCTACGTTGAGCACCGGTGGCCATGAACACTGTGAGTGTCCGACGAAGAGACTCTCTTGTGAGGTCAGATACCCGCATGTGGGGATCAGTACCGCCATCAGACGGCATATAGCTTCTGATAGCGGCCTGTACACTTGAAAGGATGTTACTGATCCCAAGTTCCGGCTTTTCGGCAACCTCAAGGTCGCGAAGTTCGACAAGCAAGTCCTCCCAGATCTTGAAGTTCTTTTCCTGCTGTAACCTCAGGATGATGTCGAGCAACGAGCCCCGCTCTAGGCTTAAAGCTCGACTGCCAGTGCGCACAGTTCGAAGGTAAAGGAACCCGCACTCTCGTTTGTCAGTGTTTCGAAAGGCATCAAATGTACCGTCTTGCCTTTCAGGAGACGCGAAGTACGTTGAGCCGATGAAATCATCATCCTCGGCGTCATACCCACCGGTGAAACCAACGCGTAGGCAGGTTTGAACCCCTTCTGCATCTGTCCCCTGAGCGGGAGGTCCATCGAGAACCTTAGAGTGCTTGTTATCCCACCATTCAAGGTGGTCTCTGAAGCGCATTTCCTGGTCTGCATTCAACCCAGTAATCACGAGCTCAATGCTAATGGGGACAGGCTGCCCCTCTGGACCAATGTATTCGCTAGCGTAGAAATCGTGTTCATCAATAACCGGGCGACGTGACAAGCGCTCCGGCCCCAGAACAAGGTCAATAGCCTCGAGAAGGGTGGATTTCCCTATGTTGTTGTCGCCGACGATAACCGCATGATCAGGAAGAAGAATATCTGCAGTTCTAATCCCTCGAAAATTTTCCACTTTCAGGCTTGCAACACGCATGTCATCCCTCTTTCCTTGCGCTGATTTCGATCCCACCCCCAGGATAGCGTCTAAGCAAGCACGTGCGGTTGATTACGAAGGGATACTGAAAACGTGCCGATGACTCTCACTGCAGGCTGGGCAATATCTCGCCAAGCAGTCAACCCACCGTACCTCCTGTTAATTGGCAAGCCCGGCGCCGTGAGGAGTTTCAGCGGAATCTGCTGGAAAGACCGCTTCCGGTCGGAAGAGGTCATTCTGTGTTTAGGAAAACCGGGCAATTCACGGGATAGGTACGCCTGCTGCAAGCAGAAACTCTCAGATTAACCCTCAAGCCTGAGCAAGGACGCTCAGTGAAACGCCGGCACACCTGACCGGCTGGCTGCCGCTGAAGCTAGTTTTTCAACAGAATCGGCCAAAAGCGGACACTAACGAATCCTGGGGTCTCCATGGTTTGGGGTGTCTTCGAAACCGGGGACGATTCAGAAACGCGCAAGAGCAGCATCAATAAAGTGGCGCACCTTAACTGTTCTTTGGCGGTTGGCTGTGTAAAGCAAGTGCATGGGCCGGCTTGGAGTCTCATATTCAGCGAGCAGTCTAACCAGTTCGCCGCTGCGCAACGCTGGCGTAAGAAAATCTTCAGGACCCAGTACAATTCCGAAGCCTTCCAGGGCTGCCGACACAAGGGCTCTACTTTCATTGACCGACAATCTGCTGGAAACCTGTACCCGCTCGGTCACTGAGTCCTTGGAGAACTCCCACTCTCGATCAGCCGGGCGCGACCAGTACGCATATCCAAGACACTCATGGTTCGTCAGATCGTTTGGCACTAGCGGGACACCGCGGTCGGCCAGATAGCTTGGAGCCGCGCAAGCTATCAATTTGTAATGCCTCAATGGCCTTGCCACTAAGGTTGAAGATGCCAACGGGCCGATCCTGAACGCCACTTCATACTCCTCATCGACTAGGTCGACTAACCGATCGGTCAAGTGTAGGTCGATTTCAATTCTCGGATGTTGTCGCAAAAAATCGGTGATGAAGGGCATTAGGCTGTGAGAGCCGAACGTTACAGGTGCGCTAACTTTCAGCCTGCCGCACGGCGTGTCACTCATGACTTGAACAAGGGAATCGGCTGCCTGAGCTTCACTGAGAATGTGCTTGCAGCGTTCGTAGTAGGCGCTGCCCAATGCAGTCAAACTCTGGCGGCGAGTGGTCCGGTTCAGCAAACTCGCTCCCAGCCGCTGCTCCAACGCAACGACGTGCTTGGCCACCATTTGCGGCGACAAGCTTAATCGCTCCGCCGCCTTGGCAAATGAGCCGCTCTCTACCGCGGTCACAAACGCTGCCATGCTCGTCAAACGATCCACGATTAGACACTCTTAGTAACGAGACTAGGAATTAGATGATTATTTATCTGCTACTGGTTGGCAATCATCATGAATTCTCCATCAGCCTTAAGCGGAGCAATCACATGAGGATTGGCATCATCGGAGCAGGTTTTATAGGGCGTGCGGTAGCTACATTGCTCCTCGCAGCTGGGCACGAGGTGCTGCTCAGTAATTCACGAGGTCCCGAGAGCATGAGTGGTGTGCTTATTGATATCCCTGGCTCCCAAGTCGGCACGATTGAGGACGCATCGAAATTCGGTGAAGTTGTATTGGTGGCCATTCCCTTCCGACGCTACCTAAGTCTTTCAGCCGAATGGCTTGATGGCAAAATCGTGTTGGACGCAAACAACTATTACCCTGACCGCGACGGTCAGATTGGTGTTCTGGATAGGCTCGAGAAAACCACGAGCCGCCTTATCGCCGATCACTTACGGGGGTCCAAGGTGGTCAAGTTGTTCAATGCAATTCTTGCCGAAGACTTGACGCGTGATTCACGCCCTAAAGGGGCGCCTGATCGACGAGCACTGCCGGTCGCTGCGGACGACTCTACGGCAAAACAACTCGTGATCTCGCTGCTGGATGAAATAGGATTCGACGCGGTCGATGCTGGAAAATTGGATGAAAGTTGGCGATTTGAACGGGCGAAGCCGGCCTACTGTATACCGCTGAACAAAAGGGATCTGATTGTTGCCCTGGCATTGGCTGATCGAGTGGCTGAACTTCCCGACGGCTCGTGGCGCCGCGGAGCATAGAGTGAGGAGAGATTGACCTACATCTAAGGTGGCGTGCTTTGTGGCTAAAAAAACCTGTCCTTAATGGCCGCTTCTGGCCGATAGCGGCCCCTTGCGGCTTCGTTTATCGACCTACCGCAGTCCAATACATAAGAAAGCCATTAGCCGAATATCGAACGGATAACGGCACATAACACCCTCCACCTCATCCACAAAGCGGCCGTTTGGCGGCAGGGGGTTACACCGCAGCGTCGCGGCTCAAGCAACCTTGAACCGGCCCACCAGCTGTTGCTGCTGCTCAGCCAGGCGGGCGAGTTCCAGACTGGTCGTGGCCGTCTGTTCTGCGCCCGCGCTCACCTGAATCGCGACATCGTTGATTTCGACGATGTTGCGATTGATGTCTTCGGCCACCGCACTCTGCTCCTCCGCTGCCGTGGCGATCTGCAGGTTGCGATCACTGATCGCCGACACACCTTCGGCAATCTCTGCGAGCAACTCACCCGCCCGGCCAATGTTGCTGGAGCCGTTCTGCGCTTTGACCAGTGTTTCCTGCATCGAGCGAGCTGCCCGGTCAGCCCCGCCCTGGAGGTTGGCGATCATCTCCTGAATGCTGCCGGTTGATTCCTGTGTCTTCTGCGCAAGCGTCCGTACCTCAGACGCGACGACCGCAAACCCACGCCCGTGCTCCCCTGCTCGGGCAGCTTCGATGGCCGCGTTGAGCGCCAGCAGGTTCGTCTGGTCGGCAATCCCACGGATCACATCCAGCACTGACGAGATGGAATCGCTCTCGCGCTTCAGGTCCGCGATGATGCTTGCCGTCTGGTCAGCTTGGTCAGAAAGCTCACGAATGACGCCAATGGTGCTTTCAACCTCGGCTCGCCCTTGAGCGGTATTGGCGTTGAGCTGCTGCGACAGTTCGGCCGCATCGTTTGTGCTTCTGGCCACATCGCGCACAGTCGCGCTCATTTCGTTGATGGCGGTCACCACCAGCTCGGTTCCCTGACGCTGCCGATCGATACTCTCGCTCGTTTGTACGGTGACTGCGGATGACTCCTCGGCGGCGGTCGCCACCTGCGCCGTTGCGGTACTGATGTCTTGAACGACCTGTTGCAGCTCCATCGCCATGAGGTTGAGGTTGCGTGAGATCTCGCCGAATTCGTCCTTGCCCTCGTAGCGCGCCTTGGCCGTCAGATCCCGCGCCGACAGGGCGAGCAGCGCCTGATTGACCTCCCGAACGGCCAGCTTGATGTTGCGAATAATTAGCAAGGACAGGCCAACCACGACCAACAGCGCAATGACCACCGCGGAGACGGTCATCCACAAGGCGCTCTGTGCCTCGTCGCGCGCCAGAGCGGCCAGGGTCCCGACGTCCTGAGCGAGTGCCTGTTCCAGCTCACCCATAAGGTCGATCCGGTTGGTGGCTGTCTCGAACCACGTTTCACTGTCAACGCCCAGGCTTTGGCCAATCGGCACCTCAAAAGCCAAGCGTTGCAGCCGCGCCACTTCGAGCGCGCTCGGCTGCTGCAGTTTTTCGTCCAGCGCACGGGTAAAACCCTCCGCCGCCGCACGACGGAAGCCTTCCATATAGGCAGAGAATTCACCGAGGTTTCGGCTGAAAGATGCAAGCAAAGGCGCGTCGAAGCGATCCTGAGCGAAGACAACACCCAGCATTGCGCGCTCGCGGCCTGCACGCTCCTTCATTTCGATGAACTGGTTGAGGCCGCCTAGCGCTCGTGCGAGCGTGGCGTCCTGCACCCCGCGCTCCACCGCATGCGTGAAACCGATCAGGGACCTGATGTAGCCGGTGAAGCGAGCACCGGACTCGACATTGGTGATCGCAAACGTATCGACCTGCGAACGTGTTGCCGGAAGCTCATCAAGGCCCTTTAGAACATTGCCTATGTGCGAGCTATCCCGTGCGGCAAGTTCCCTCACGGCGCTCAACGCTTCATCGGTAGCTTGACGCATGCCTGGCAGGCGATCCGCCATGGTGCGTCCCTGGCTCCCCAGGTAGACCCCACTGGCGCCACGCTCACGCTGCAATGCGGTGATCAGGCGGCTGACGGTCTGCGCGGCCACGCTGGCCTCTACAGTGTCCTCCATCTGTTTTAGCGTGCTGTAGCTGTTAGCGATGTAGAGGCTGGCCAGCCAAAGGAAACCGAGTACCGGACACGCAAGAATGAGCACGAGCTTCGCGCTCAGGGGAATATTTTTCAGCATAGGAACCTCATGCTCCGTTTGTACGGAGCGGCGCAGGCATGGGCAGTTCTCGCTCCGGTGCACTGCGATGCAATACATCCAATGCGTGAGAGCGGTTTTACGTCTGTTTGGGCGGTCGAAGCTTTTCGTAGATGCTCAGAAGCTTTTCGTGGTGCCCAATATGGTGGCCGACGCATGCCGAACAGCTTGCGTGGACTCCGTTTTGACGGGCGGTATTTTTTAGGCTTAAGCCTCAGCCACCCATGACGCAAGTCAATTAAGTAACGCCAATATCTCGCCACTCGTCGGGACGCGCATTACTCGGTAGACCTGTTCCGATTGAGGGTGGGCGGCGGCTGCGCCGCCATGGGTTGGGCTAGCGAAATCCTTTCGATTACAACCAGAACAACGACAGCCGTCGGGCCGGACGGCTGTCGTAAGAAAGGGGAACGACGGCCGTCACGCTCCGGCCGTCACCGAAATTGCCGGTACACGATAGGCATGATGCGAACCGCGTCTTTGGCGTAGCGCTTTGCCAGGCGTCGCGGTTCGGTGCACATACGGTGCAACCATTCGAGCGACATGCGCTGCATCCATCTCGGCGCTCGCTTAACCTTGCCGGAGAGGAAGTCGATTGATGCCCCGACGCAAAGTCCAACCCCTCGTGCTCGACCATCTGCTCGAATCAGTCGCCCCAGAACTTCCTGGCGAGGGCAACCTACGGCAAGTACCACGAGCTCGGCAGGATGACCGATGACGAAGTCCATGCACCTCTGAACGTCCTGCGGGTTGTCGTCGAACCCCATGGGCGGGTTGTGATGGAAAAAGGTCACATTCGGGTATAGCTGACGCATCGTTCCTACGCCCGATGCGTCGCTGCCAACCACCGTTACCCGCCACCTTTTCGCCTCGGCGACATACATCAGTTCCGCGGTCAGGTCGCTGCCAGGGATAACGTCCGGGACAGGGATGCGCAGCAGTGTCATCAAGCCTTTCAACACCTGGCTGTCGCAAATCCTGTGACTGGCGTTTGCATAGGCGCGGCGCAGTTCGGGATCGTCTTCGAGCCGGACCACATGGTTGACGTTAGGGGTGACGATATAGCTGAACTCGCGGTTGCTCGCCTCGATGATGTGGGCGATGAGTTCAGCATTCGATCCGTCATAGAACTCGATATCGAACCCTCTTACTGTGCTTTGTCTGTTGCAACTGGACGGTCGCTCGTCTGCATGGGGCTCCTTGGGTCCCAAAAGCTTTTGCAAAACGCTGTCTCCTCGTCAGACATAGGGCATCGCATAGGGGTGCATTCAAGCCAAGCCAGCATTAAACGCCGCTGAAGCTTGCATTGTTCTTAAACTGAACCCGATCGAATGCAGAGGTTCGAGCCAAGCGGCGAGGAACCGGACGGCGAACAGCTGGCTTTGACGCGTCCGTGGCGATCAACCTGCAGCGCTGCCGTCTGACACGCATTTGCGGTCGCTTCGGCAGCTGTGTCGGATCAATAAGGATGGGGACAGTGCTCGGCCAGCTCGCAACGCAACGCCGTGTGGAATCGAGCACCTGGGCAATGCCCTTGGCGTGGGGGGAGTAGGTCGCAAAGAAACAACCGCATCAGGTCGTCATGGGATCCTATGCGATGCCGCAGCGCATCAACAGCGATGCGCGGCAGGCAAGCCCCATCCATATGGCTTTATAGAGAGTTGTCCAATCCGTCCCGCCGATGGTCAGGCGGTTGGGTCACAACGGGCACACCAATCGGTTCAATCGCTTACGCAATCAGCCAACGCTTCGATGCTAGAAGCCATAGCGGGCTCTGCTTGGCACACGCGGTTGCGACCGCTTTCCTTAGCCTCGTACAGCGCCCCGTCGGCGCGCGCCAGTGCGGACTCGATGCTCTCTTGGGTGGTATCGATCTCTGCGACACCAATACTTACGGTGACCTGAATGCTCTCGCCTATGCTGGACGTAACTTCCAGCACCTGCACGGCGCAACGGATGCGCTCGGCAAATTGGCCAGCCTCCAGGAGGTTAGCCCCTGGCAGCAGAACGACAAACTCCTCGCCGCCCAAACGAGCAACCAGGTCAATAGTGCGACTTTCTTCTTTCAGAGTTTTCGCCAAGAGCCTGATGACCTGGTCGCCACTGGCGTGGCCGTGGGAGTCGTTAATGCGTTTGAAATGATCAATATCGAGCGTCACGATCGATATCGAAGTGCGGGAGCTTCTGGCCAGCTTGAGTAAGTAATCTGATTCTGGAAAGAAGTACCGTCGGTTATACAGCTTGGTCAGCGGGTCAGTGTCCGCCTGCTTTTTCAAATCCGCTTGAGAGGCACGCATATCCTCTAGCAGCTTGATTCGGTGCGAGATAATGAATGCCAGTGTCAGCGCTTCGAGCACGATACCGATGCCAACCCCATGACTGCTTACATAGGTCGGCGAAAGGATGCCTTTATAAGTAAGCACGGCAAGAATATTGAATAGTACGAAGAAGCTGTGGCCAACCAGGAAATACTTTACGAGCGGATGACCTTTGCGATACAGCGAGATGCTGACCGAAAAGGTGACCAGCATCATCAGCGCTGCCAGACTGCTTGCCGGTTTGAGCGCAGCAGAAATATCGAAAAAGGACCATATGAAGGTGACCGCCAGCAGCGCAATCAGTGCTTGCAGAAAGCGGTGCTCGGTGGGGTATAACAACTTCGTCTCGAAGATTGACATCATGAACAGCAGCAAGAAGATGGGCATCGTAATCAGCGACATGTTCAGCTGGAAAACTGCGTCACCATACCCATTAAACACGCTGGCAATCAGGCCGTAGGAGAGCGCGATCCAGACCAGCCCTGAGATAAGATAAAGCGAATAGTAGATGTTCTCCTTGTTACTGGTGGCGAAATACAGCAGCGCATTGTAGAACACGAGAGCGAGCAGCATGCCGACCATAAGAGCGATATCGGTATTAACACTTACCAATGCCAGACGCGACGCTCGTTCGTTATAAATATCGATCGCGAACCATTGGTGAGAATAAGATACGCTGCGCAAGTACAGCGTGCTGGACTGCTGCGCGGGAAGCGCCAGCGGGAAAACTAAAGTTCCGCGAAACATCAAGCCTGAATCAGCAGCTTGATTCATATTAAGCTGTTCGCGTTGCCGCAGCTTGCCGTCCCGTTCTTCATAAATTTCAACTGAGCGTAGATGGTATGCATGCGGAAGGTGAATAAACAGCTTCTGATCCGTATCCGATGCGTTGCGCAGAATAAGCCGGTACCAGGCGACCCTTGCATCAGCGCCAAGAGAGGTCCGGTTGCCAGTTTCGTTAAATGGCTGGGCTCTGGCCTGATCAAACGTCAGGTTGTGCGAGGCATCGACAAAATAGCCCATCCGAAAATCGGTCTGTTTGATCGGGTGCTCGTCAATTACTACCTCTGGTGCTGCCCGTGTCTGCGCCGCTGCCAGCAGCACAATAAACG
This sequence comes from Pseudomonas sp. NPDC077451, assembly GCF_044543345.1. Classification (NCBI taxonomy): domain Bacteria; kingdom Pseudomonadati; phylum Pseudomonadota; class Gammaproteobacteria; order Pseudomonadales; family Pseudomonadaceae; genus Pseudomonas; species Pseudomonas sp. NPDC077451. The sequence continues at coordinate 9,517 of NZ_JBITVX010000018.1, forward strand.
CGAACAATACCTGCTTATATAGATCCATCTGCCAAAGCCTGTCTTATGTTCGCGTGTGCCCGGGTCATACGTAGCGCTGCAGTTCTTTAATGGAATATACGCAAAACGGACCATCACTCCCATTGTGAAATCATGAACATAGAGGGAGCGCGCCTGACAGATGCTAGGGGCCAATGGCAGGGAAGACTATTCGAGCATACTTTCCCCTCGCGGACGGCTCGACGTAAGTCCCGTTGCACTCGGTTGTGGAACCGTTTCCTGAAGGCTATTTATTTCAGGATCAGTCGAACCGGGTTACCTCAAGCTGCCGCGCCACCAGCAATTAGAAACGACACACCCTATGTAGCTGAAAATCAGCTGTCCTTGCCCTCCCTACTTCATCGCCCGCTTCTACCAGGGCAACGCTTCACCGCTATAGGCGTAAAACCCACCGCTCGCCTCGGGCCCCACCCCGTCGACAACGCGCAGCAGATCATCCGCTGCATCGGCGGCAGGCCGGCCAATCTCGGCGCCGCGGAAGGGCTGGGATAGATTCGAGCTGACCGTGCCTGGGTGCAACGCCAGCAGTACGGCATTCGGCTGGCTGCGCTTGATTTCGATGGAGGCGGTCTTGATCAGCATGTTCAGCGCGGCCTTGGAGGCGCGATAGCTGTACCAGCCACCGAGGCGGTTGTCGCCGATGCTGCCGACTTTGGCTGAGAGCATCGCCAGCACACCCCGCTGACGGTCGAGCAATCCGGAGAAATACCGCAGCAGCAGCGCCGGGCCAAAGGTGTTGACTTGAAAGGTTTCGAGTAGCTGCTGATGGTCGAGGTCAGCGAGGCGTTTCTCCGGCATGAAAGCATCGCTGTGCAGCACGCCGGCGGCGTTGATGATCAGGTGGAACGGCCCATGCCTGGCTAGCTCTGCCGCAGCCTGCTCGATGCTGACCGGATCAGACAAGTCCAGCGGCGGCGAAGTCGAGCGCCCCAGTTCCGTTACTGATGAGCAGCGCTGGTCCATGCGCAACGCGTCGACCAGCGCAGCCCCGATGCCGCCGGAGGCACCAATGATCAGCGCGCGATAGCCCTCGGGAAACGATTCCATCTGCATCATGGTTGCCTCTGGCCAAGATCCGGCCTGGTTGGGTGGGTCGGGCTCGGTTCAGATCGAGCGCTTAGCCCGGTTTGTTGGTTTGCAGGCCGGCGCGCCATTGCTCGATATGGTTCGCCAGCAGGTCGGCCACCGGCAGGCATGCGCCGAGTCGGTAGAGATTCCAGTAATGCCCTTCCAGCGTGCGGTTGACCAGCAGCGTACCGGACGCCGGCTGCAGACTGCCGAGCGCGGACATCAACAGCGGCGAGAGCTCGATCAGTTGCTGATGCAGCGATGCGCCGCGGAAATCCCATTGCGCGCCCGGTTGCAGCAACGGGTGCAGCAGCAGATGGATGCGGCGATACAGGCTATGCGGTGGCGCGCTCCCAGGCTGGCGACCGCCGAGTGCCTGGAAGCCCGCCTCCAGCGCCTCGCTGGAGGGGCCGCGCAGGGCATCGAAGATCTGCACATAAGCACGCAGCAAACGCTCCGGCAGTGGCACCACACTGCCAAAATCGTAGACCACCAGCTCCCCCGTCTCGGTCCAGGCCAGATTGCCCGGGTGCGGATCGGCGTGCAGCTGCCCGAGGCCGAACGCCTGCTCGGCAAGCCAGTCGCACAGCGCTTCGGCCAGTCGTTGGCGAATTTCGGTAGGCGCCTGCTCAACCTCGTTCATTGAGCGCCCCGGCCGCTCCTCCAGCACCAGCACACCTGGGCGGCACAGTTCCGTTGCGGCAAAGGGAATATGCACACCTGGCCAATCCGCAAAGTGCTGACGGAAGCACTCCAGATTTTGGCGCTCGGCGTCGTAGTCGAGTTCCTGGTCGATGCCGCGTTGCAACTCACGGTAGACGGATTCGAGTCGCGCCGAGGGCGTGCCGAACAATCGCCCCAGCGGCATCAGCCGGCGCAGCTGACGCAGGTCGGCGTCGCAGATGGCGCGGATGCCCGGATACTGGATTTTCATGATCAACGCCCGCCCCTGCTGATCACGCGCCCGGTGCACCTGCCCCAGGGACGCCGCCGCGGCGGGTTGCGCTTCGATGGTGTCGAAGAGTTCGTACAAGCGTCCGTCATAGCGACGCTGCAGGTGTGATTCGAGCGAGGCGAACGGCAGCGACGGCACCTGATTCTGCAGACGAGACAACGCCGCACTGACCGGTGGGGGCAGAACGTCCTGCCACTGCGAGGCTTGCTGGCCGAGCTTGAGCACCGGGCCTTTCATCTGCCCCAGCGTATCCCCCAGCAAGGCCCCGATCGGCGCCCAGTCGATGCGTGCCTTGCCGGGGGTGATGCGCTGCACCAGCAGGTTCCCGGCGATACGTGCACCGGTGCCGCCGAGATTGAGAAAGCGCCCCAGTGCAGACGCCGATGGGCGAGAGAAACGAGACATGCAGGTTACCCGCGGCAGGCAAAGCCTGATCATGGGGCAGCTGACCAGACGAACCAAGGGTCAATGGTTGCAACCTGTTGCGTCGTCATCTCGTCAGTAGCCTGTTCGACACAGCAAACGAAACGTCTGCAAGCCTGGCCTGGCGGGCTATCAAGCCCCCCATAAAGCCGGCTGAGCGCGTCTGGCAAACAGGCTGACACGGAACGGGCTTGGGAAAAACGAGTCGGATTATCTGACTGCGCCCCTCGGCTATCGTCCGCCGAACACCTGCAATAAGCTCGCTCGGTATGCCTCTGACGATTGTTCGAGAGGGTTTTAGCCCGACCCGCCGAATAGGCACTTTACGGGCGTGTTCCGCATGGCCCTTGTTCTGAATGCATGGACTCGGCCGGCTGGAACAACAAACGCGGCTTCATTCATACAGAAGCCTGCGTAAGGAGTACGGAATGACCGATCCCATTGATCCTTCCTTCAACCCGGACGAAGACTTCCCTCGTATTTCCACAGGCAGCGAAGGACTGGACGACATCCTCGGCGGCGGCCTGGACCCGAACCGGATGTACCTCTACGAAGGCAGCCCGGGCGCCGGTAAAACCACCATCGCCATGCAATTTCTGCTGGAGGGCGTTCGTCAGGGCGAACAGGTCCTTTATGTGACCTTGTCGGAAACCAAGCAAGAACTGGAACTGGTCGCCAAGCGGCACGGGTGGTCGCTCGAAGGCATCGACGTGTTCGAGCTGGTAACCCCCGAGGCCAGCCTGGACCCCGAGCTAGAACTGACTGTCCTGCATCCGGCAGAGATGGAGCTGAGCGAAACCACTCAGCAAGTCTTCGACCGCGTGACACAAACCAACCCGACCCGGGTGATCTTCGACAGCCTCTCGGAAATGCGACTGCTGGCGCAAAGCCCGCTGCGCTATCGGCGTCAGGTTTTGGCGCTCAAGCACTTCTTCACCACCCGCCGCTGCACCGTGATCCTGCTGGACGACCAGACCTCGGAACTGGGCGACCTGCAGCTGCACTCGATCTCCCACGGCGTGGTCATGCTGGAGCAGCTGGCCATCGACTACGGCGCCGAGCGGCGGCGTTTGCGCGTGGTGAAGATGCGCGGCATCCAGTTTCGCGGCGGCTATCACGACTTCGTCATCCGCAAAGGCGGGCTGCAGATCTTCCCTCGTCTGATCGCGGCCGAGCATCACTCCCGCTACATTGGCGAGGCGGCCTCATCCGGCAATGCCGCACTGGATATCATGCTTGGCGGCGGTCTGGAGCGCGGCACCAACGCGCTGTTTGTCGGGGCAGCGGGCGTCGGCAAGTCGTCCCTGGCATTGAGTTTTGCGGTAGCCGCATGCAAGCGCGGCGAGCAGGTCTCCTTCTTCGTCTTCGACGAAAACATCGCCACGCTGCTGGCGCGCGGACGGTCGCTAGGGCTTGCCATGGAGCCCTGGATCGAACAGGGCCTGCTGCATCTGCAACAGGTTGATCCGGCTGAGTTGTCACCCGGTGAATTCACCGCAGCCGTGCGTCGCAGCGTTGAAGAGCAAGGCTCGAAGTTGGTAATCCTGGACAGCCTCAACGGCTACCTGCATGCGATGCCGGATGGCCGCTTTCTGATTCTGCAGATGCACGAGCTGCTGAGCTACCTGGGGCAGAAAGGCGTGATCAGCATCATGGTGCTGGCCCAGCATGGACTAGTGGGCCCAATGGATACGCCAATCGATATCAGCTACCTCAGCGATGCGGTTATCATGCTGCGCTACTTCGAGCACGCCGGCATCGTCCGCAGGGCCTTGTCCGTGGTCAAGAAGCGCAGCGGGCGGCACGAGAACACCGTTCGCGAATACCGGCTCAGCACTACCGGCGTCGAGGTCGGGCCACCGCTGAGTCACTTCAGCGGGATTCTATCGGGCACACCGGAATACACCGGTGATGCGACTGAGCTACTGACAGACGAGCATGACGACGCCCACTAAACCAGAGCATCCGCTGATCGTCGTCTACGCCCCCATCGGCCGGGATGGCCCGGCCACAGCCGAACTGCTGCGCCGCAGCGGCATGGATGCGGTGGTCTGTCATGGCGTCGATGAAGTGCTGCAACGCGCCGAAACCGATGCCGCGGCGGTGTTCATCGCCGAAGAAGGCCTTTTTGGCCATGATCTACAGGCCTTGTCCGACTGGGTCGATCAGCAACCGCCCTGGTCGGACTTTCCGTTTGTAGTCCTCACCAGCAAGCACCAACAGCCCGCCGTTGCCGCCTGGCGTCAGCGCATGGTGGCGGCGCTGCGCAACGTCTCGCTGCTGGAGCGGCCGGTGCAGAGCATCACCCTGACCAGCGCCGTTCAGGCCGCCGTACGGGGTCGCCTGCGTCAGTACGAAGTGCGCACACTGATCGACGCGCGCGAACGCGCCTCACAAGAGCTCGAAGCACTGGTGGTGGAGCGCACCAGCGAACTGGAACGCACCAACCTCGAATTGCGCACGCAGATGGCCGAGCGTGCGCACATCGAAGAAACCCTGCGGCAAACGCAGAAGATCGAAGCGATCGGCCAGCTCACCGGTGGCATCGCTCATGATTTCAACAATTTGCTGATGGTGATTTCTGGCGGGCTCGACATGCTTGATCGCCGCGCCGATCCGGAGCGCCGCAAGCGCCTCATGGACGGCATGCGACAAGCCGCCCAGCGCGGCTCGGCACTGACCCGCCAGCTGCTCGCGTTTTCCCGCCGTCAGTCATTGGCGCCGGAAGCCGTCGACCTGGCTCAGCGGATCAGCCAAATGCGCGAACTGCTCGACCGCAGTTTGCGCGGCGATGTGCACGTGAAAGAAGAATTTGCGTCGGACCTTTGGCCCGTCGAGGTGGATCCAGGCGAACTCGAGCTGGTCATCCTCAACCTCGCGGTCAATGCGCGCGATGCCATGCCTGAAGGTGGCTCGATTCTTCTGCAGGCCTGCAACGCACCCAACGAGCAGGTGCTGGGTCGCCGGGGCGATTTTGTTCGCCTGGCGGTCATCGATTCCGGCGTCGGCATCCCAGCTGACGTTCGCAATCGGGTCTTCGATCCCTTCTTCACGACCAAGGAAATCGGCAAGGGATCCGGGCTCGGCCTCGCTCAGGTATACGGCTTCGCGCGGCAATCCGGCGGCACGGTGTGGATCGATACCGAATGCGGCCAGGGCACCAGCGTGGTGATGTTGCTGCCGCGCTCGGTCAACTTGCCGAGCCCGGCGAAAGACCAACCGCTGGTGAACGAGCCCGCCCGGCGCTCGGCCGGCAACGTATTGCTGGTTGATGACGATGACGAAGTGGCCGCACTGGTGGGCGAGATGCTCGAACACCTCGGCTATGAGGTGACCTATGCCGCCAGCGCCGCGGCAGCGCTGGGTGCGCTCGCCAATGAGCGGGAAGTCGACGTCGTGTTCTCCGACGTGATGATGCCCGGCGGCATGAACGGGCTGGAACTGGCACGAGAAATCCGGGCGCGCCAGTTCAGTGTCCCGGTTCTGCTCACCAGTGGCTACGCCGAGGCGATCAAGCAAACGGCCGAAGCCGAAGGCGTACAGGTGCTGGCCAAACCCTACCGGCTGGAAGAGTTGGCAGCGGCTCTCAAGGGCGTGGTCGAAAACATCTTGGCCCCCCACAGCCTTGCCGCTCGCGATGTGCATCGCCTTGATGGCTAGGGCCCGTCGCGCACTCCATCAGAACTAAGCGCATCCCAGGCCGTCGAAACGCCTGCCCTACGCTTGCGGTACGCCGCATCCGGCCGCCTCCCTTGCATCGCGCTCGTTTGCGCCTCAATCACAAGGAACCGATCGATGCTCCCTGCTGACAACCAGTCCCGCCGAACCTTCCTGGCCCCTCGCACCCCGATTGCTTATGCCTTCAGCGGCCTGCTGTTATCAGGCGCCGCACTGTTCGCCCATGCCGATGAACAGGCTATCGCGGCGCGCGACGCGCAGAACAAGCGCTGGAGCCAGCAGATGATCGAGCAACCCAAGCATCAGCCGCCAGCGCTCGAGGCGAAGTACAACCACATCATCACCTTCGGTCAGTCGCTGGCCTCGGCAGCCGAGGGCTGGCCCGCGCTGTCGAAAAAGCCGGGCTACGACAACCTGATGCTGGGCGACGCGACGCGCTCGGCGACCTTCAGTGGTGATCGTTTCGTGCCGGTCGGTGGTGCCGCTTTCAAGCCGCTGCAGGCGGTGGTGCAGCTCAAACGTGACCCCAAGGTTCTGCTCGACCCGCAGGCCGTCGCGCAGTTGGAAGCACAGGCGCAGGAAGAAGGCGAGTCGGTCGAGGTGGGCGCATTGAACATGGCCCGGCGGCTTTATCTCGACAGCAAAGGCATCGAGGCCGACCCAGAGCATTTGCTCGTCGCCAGCAACGCCGCCACCTCCGGCCGTTCCATCGCACAGCTATCCAAGGTCGGCGGAACCCACGAATACAAGCGAGTACTCCAGGCTGTGGATCAGGCCCGGCAGGTCGCGCAAGCCGATGACGCCAGCTACACCCTCAGCGCGCTGTTCTGGTTGCAGGGCGAATACGACTATGCCGAAGTCCAGGGCGGCATCAACGACAAGGCCACCTACAAGAAGATGCTGCGTCAGTTACGCAACGACCTGAACGAGGACACCGCCAAGGCCATCGGCCAGAAGCGGATGCCGGCGTTCATCAGCTACCAGACCGACGCCAAGACGTCGGTCGTCGATGGCAGCCTGGACATCGGCCTTGCGCAGTGGGAACTGGCGAAGGAAGAACCCAACTGGTACCTCGCCGGCCCGGTCTATCCCTACGTCGACAAAGGCACGCATCTATCCGCCAATGGCTATCGCTGGTTCGGCCAGATGCTCGGCAAGGTGTTCCATCAGGTGGTGGTCGAGCAACGTGGTTGGCAACCGCTATCACCGCTGCGCGCGACCGTCGAAGGTCGTGAAATCCTGATGGACTTCCACGTGCCACATCCGCCGCTGGCGTTCAGCGAGCCCTATCTCGGGCACAAGGCGCAGATGATCGAGAACTATGGTTTCGTCATCACCGATGACAAGGGCAAGGTGCCAGTGGAAAACATCGAAGCCGCTGCCGATACCGTGTTGCGGCTGGTTGTCGGCCGCGATCTGGTGGGCATCCCGACCATCCGCTACGCCAGCCATGCAACAGGCGGCGCCGGTGAGCTGCATGACAGTGACCCGACCGTAGCGGACGCCACCTATGAATACCTGCCCGACGAAGGTATGCCGGAAGAGGCAAACATCGAGGCGCTGGTCGGCAAGCCCTACCCGCTCTACAACTGGTCCATTGCCTTCGAACTCAAGCCCAGCCAAGGGCATGACTCGCCGCGCTGAGTCAGGCCGTGCTGCGCAGGCGGGCCAGGTCCTTGACCGGGGAGGCGCCGAATAAGCGGCTGTATTCCCGGCTGAATTGCGAGGGACTTTCATAGCCCACCCGGTATCCCGCTGCCGACACTTCCAACCCTTCGGCCACCAGCAACCGGCGGGCTTCCTGCAGGCGAAGCTGCTTCTGGTACTGCAACGGACTCATGGCCGTCAGTGCCTTGAATCGATGATGCAGGCTGGAGCTGCTGAGATTGACCCGTCGTGCTAACTCATCGATGCGCAGCGGCTCGACGTAGTTGCGGTTGAGCCACTCGATCGCATCGTTGACCCGGTGCGACTGACTGCCTTGCAGCGCCACCGCCTGAAGGTGGTGTCCCTGCGGCCCGCAGAGCAGTCGGTAGAAAATCTCGCGCACTGCCAATGGCGCGAGGACCGGGATGTCCTTGGGGTTGTTTAGCAGGCGCACCAGCCGCAGGGTGGCGTCCAGCAGCGGCGCGTCGATACGGTCCAGATAGAGGCCACGCCCCGCGGTATCTTCCGGCGCTGGCGCCGGGTTGGCGTCGGCAACCAGCCCGGCAATCAGTGATGGGTCGATGTCCAGCCGAATGCAGATGTAAGGCTCCTCGCTGGACGCCCGGATCACGCAGCCGGCAACAGGCAGCGTCACCGATACCACCAGATAGTGCAGCGGGTCGTAGCGATACAGCTCGTCAGCCAGGCGCACTTCCTTGCCGCCCTGAACGATGACGCACAAGGCCGGCTTATGCAGGCCATAAGTCATCTCGCCAGGCGCTGCGCAGCGGATCAGATGCAGCGGCTCGATGGCGGTCGGATGCATACCGTCGCCGCTGACCGCGCCTTCGACCAGCCGCGCCAGCTCGGCGCGCTGTGCGCTGGTCTCGTCACTCGATGGGGAAATGAAGGAATTCATGAGCAGCGGGTTCCGGAAAACGGATGAAACAGCTTAGCAGTTCGCTTGATTTTGCCTGAGCGATGAGAACCTTTGTGTGCAGAACCGTTCGAGTGCCGGCGATTCGCGGCGGAGCATCCGCAGCCAGCCAATGTGCGCCTCCGAATGCTGTCATCGCCATGACATAACGTGATGATATTTTGCCATCACTACGCATTGAGTGCCCTGCCGTGATTCGACGGTTCCTGTCCTCCCCCACGTTTCCTCAAGCGCTGTTGCTATCGCTCTGTATAGCCACGCTGGCATTACTGTGGGGAACGTATTGGCACCACGGACAGACGTCGCGAAGGGCAGCGTTGCAAGCCAAGGCCGCCGAGCATCTCAGCCTGGTCCGTAGTGCCGTGGAGAACTTGCAACAACGCGTCGACCGGGTGCGGGTCATCGGTCACCTGATGTTGAGCGACGGCTTCAGCTCCGACGATCAAAACCTCGTTCGCATGCTTGCAGAGGATCCTACCCTCAAGCGCTTGAATCTCTACGATCTGAACGGGCGCCTGCTCGCCAGCACGTCTGACTCCCAGCCACTGCCAGAACAATGGCTCGCGGAACTCCGCGCCCATATTGCGCAACACGGTAACAAGCCCCTCCTGCCTCGACTTATGGCGTTGCAGCAGGCCGCAGCGCCTGCAAGCTGGCAGTTGCCTTTTCTGATACCGCTGACCGGCCCCGACTCGATTGAGTTGAAGCGCATCCTACTGGTGCAGCTGGACGTCAGCCCACTCGCCGTTCTACTCAATCACGCCGACCTGGGCGCTACCGGGCTGGTGCGATTGCTGGACAGTGCTGACGAGGGACGGCTCCACTTCACAAACGGTGGCATGACCGCCGCAGGCAAACGCCTCAGACCCGGTCTGCCTGCGGCGTCGGATGTCGGCATGACCATCCAATACAGCACTGATCAGGAATATCAGAGCCTTTACAGCCGCGCTCCTGATAGTGGCTTCAGTGTGGTCGTCAGCCAGCAGATCGACGACATTCTCGCGGCCCACCAGCGCAGTTTCAGCCGTCAGTTGTGGATGAATCTGGGCATGACGCTGCTCATCCTCGGCGGGGCAATCTGGGCGATGCGGCTGTTGCAGAGGCGTCACGAGGCATTCTGCGCCCTGGAGCAGGCCCATCGGATCGACCAAGAGCGGATCAGTCGTCTGGAGGACGAACATCGGCGCAGCACCCATGCAGCCGCTACCGACCACCTGAGCGGCCTGCACAATCGCCGGCAATTCCTGGATATCTGCGCTGAAACCTTGGCTCGCCAGCGCAATCTGCGACGTTTGATGGCGATACTCTTCATCGACATGGATCGCTTCAAATCGATCAACGATTCGCTGGGGCACAAGGTCGGGGATCTGCTACTGCAGGCCGTGGCGGGCCGGATCAGCCGCACGCTGGAGCCCGGTGATCAGGCGGCGCGCTTCGGTGGTGATGAATTCGTCGTGCTGCTCGCCGGCGACCGAAGTGAAGAGCAGATCGACACCTGGGTCCGCGATCTGGTGAACAAGCTCACCGCCGTCTATGCCCTCGATGAACATGAGGTCAACACCAGCCCGAGCATCGGTGTCAGCATCTGTCCCCGTGATGGTCAGGAGGTCGACGGTTTGATCCGCTGCGCTGACGCCGCGATGTACTCGGCCAAGCAGTCCGGCCGCGGCCAGTACCGGTTCTTCGACCCCTCCCTGAACCTTACGGATATCAATGAATTCTCTCTGGAGCAGTCGCTGGTTGCCGCGTTGAGCGAGCGGCAATTCGTCCTGCACTATCAACCGCAAATCCAGCTGGATTCGATGCAGGTCTGCGGATATGAGGCGCTGGTGCGCTGGGAACACCCGCAATTCGGCCTGCTCTACCCGGATCGCTTCATTTCGCTGGCCGAGCGCAGCGGGTTCATCGTCGCGCTCGGCTGGGAAGTGATACGTCTCGCGCTCGAGGAGCTCAAGCACTGGCGGGCACAAGGTCGTTCCTCGCGTTTAGCCGTCAACGTCTCGGCCATCCAGCTTCGACAAGCCGATTTCAGCGAGCGCTTGCTGGGCGAGCTGGCGCAGCGCGGCATCGAAGCCTGGCAGTTCGAGCTTGAGATTACCGAAACGGTCGTACTCGATGATGAAGGCATGGCCATCGAGCATCTCGAACGGCTGCGTGTGGCTGGGCTGAACATCAGCCTAGATGACTTCGGCAGAGGCTATGCGGGCTTCGCCCACCTGCACTCGATGCCGCTCAATACACTGAAGATAGACCGGGCGTTGATCGCCCCGCTGTCGAACAGCTATGACGACAACCCCATCGTCTCGTCCACCATCACGCTGGCGAAGCGCCTGGGTCTGACGGTGGTGGCCGAGGGCGTGGAAACGCGGGATCAGCTCGTCTATCTGAAGCTGGCGGGCTGCGACATCGCGCAGGGCTATCATTTCAGCCGCCCCATGTCAGCCGAACAGCTCTATCAATACGCTCCGTTCACCAGAACGGCGGAACCCGTATGTGGATGACGCAGCAGCCCGCATCACGGGTCCAGCATTGACAAAAAAACGCCGGCACTGAGGCCGGCGTTTTCGCAACATGGATCGATCAGCTACGGGCGCGCTCGGCGTCGCGCAGTGCCTTGACCTCATCGTGGTTGCGCTGCACGCCCTGCATCTGACGCTCGACCACTGAACGCACATCCATTGGCAGGTCCTTCTCGAGCGCTTTGCGGTAGCTCTTGAGGGCGACGTCTTCGCCACGCTCGCACTCGTTGAGGATGGACTCGTCATCCTTGCCGGTGACCTTGGTCTTCAGGTCGACCCAGCGACGGTGCATATCACCGGCAGTGCTGGTGGAGGTTTCCGGATCGCCGCCCATGGTGCGGACCAATTGCTGCAGCTCAGCGGCTGCCGTGGCGCAATCCTGGGCACGTTGATTCATGGTGGTCTTCAGCTGCGGATTCTTCAGGTCTTCAGCGCATTCGCGGAAGCCTTTTTCGCCGTCTTTACTGGTTTCGATGAGATCGTTGAGTACGGAAATGGTGTCTTTGTTATCCATTGAGAAAGTCTCCTACGGGCTTGGATGAACGGCCGGAAAGAACACGGCCAACCTGTTAAGTCGACTGTGCCGTTTCGATAAAGGTTCAGCCCGTCTGCCCGGTGGGACCGCAACGTTCAGCGAGGAAAGGACAGGCTGAAGCAGGTAACCGACGCGTCACTGGTCACCCGCACTTCACCGCCATGCAGCTGCATGATCGAGCGCACAATTGCCAGCCCCAACCCGCCAGAGTCGCCCGGTTGGGCACGTGACGGATCGCAGCGATAGAAGCGGTCGAACAGCCGCGGCAGGTGTTCGGCTGCAATCGGCTCGCCGCTGTTTTCGACAGTGATCACCACGTTGTCAGCCGTATGTTCGCAGCTCACGCGGACCTCCGTTCCCGTCGCGCCATAGCGCAGCGCATTGGCGATGAGGTTGGCCAGCGCCCTGCGCAGCAGATCCGGATCGGCGTGCAGGCTGCCGCTCGCCTCGTTCACTACCCGCATCTGGTGCTCTTCGGCGACGCCTTCGAAATAATCACCGAGCTGTTCCACCGTTTCGGCCAGGTCGATGTCCTGCCGGTGAATCGCAGCATCGACCTGCTCGGTGCGGGCTAAAAACAACATGTTGTTGATCATCCTGGCCAGACGCTCGTATTCCTCCTGATTGGAAGCCAGCAGGCTCTGGTAATCCTCCAGCGAACGCACCCGCCGCAAGGTTTGCTGGGTCTGGCCCATCAGGTTGCTGAGCGGGGTGCGCATCTCGTGCGCCAGGTCCTCGGAAAACCGCGACAGCTGGGCAAAACCGGCCTCCAGCCGCGCCAGCATCTGGTTCAGTGCCTCGCTCAAGGCCCGCAACTCGCTCAGCTCGGCACTGTCCTCGATGCGCAGATGCAGGTGCTGGACGTCGATCGCCAGCGCCCGGCGGGTCAGCTGACGAACCGGCCGCAGTCCTCGTTCACTCACCAGCCAGCCCAGCAGAAACGCCAGTAGCGCACCGGTTGCCAGGGCCAGCCAGAGTTTCAGGCGGTACGCGGCAAGCATCTGCTCACGCTCGCCCAGCAATTTGCCGGCGATCAACGTCAGGTCGCCGCTTGGTCGTTCGATATCTATCCAGGCCAGCCGCGCCTGATCACCCAGATCCCGCAGCCGTGGGTGATCCGACGGCGGCAATTGCGGGATCGCCAACTGAACGGGATTGATCTCGATCAGCGGCGCCCCACTCTCCCCCAGCACCCACAGCAGACTGTCGCGATTGCCGAGCATGTTGGCGTAGAGCTGAGGTCGCTCGCGCAGCACCTCGATGCTGTCACTGTCATCGAGCAAGGCCGCCATGCGCTCCAGCCGCCCGAGCAGCGCCTGGTCGTCGCGCCAGGCGATCTCGCGCTCCAGCGATTGATAGAGGTAGAAGCCAATCGCACCCAGCAACGCCGTGCTGACCAGCGCAAACATTAGTGCCAGACGCAGGCTCAGCGAGCGCGGCAGCAGTTTCATTCCGGCACTTCCAACAGGTAGCCCATGCCGCGCACGGTGTGGATCAGCTTGGGCTGGTAAGGGTCGTCCACCTTCGCCCGCAGCCGGCGGATCGCGACGTCGACGACATTGGTATCGCTGTCGAAATTCATCTGCCAGACCTGCGAGGCGATCTGCGCCCGCGACAGCACTTCGCCTTCGCGGCTCAGCAGCAGATGCAACAGGGCGAACTCCTTGTTGGTCAGCGTCAACCGCTCACCCTGACGCGTCACCCGACGGCGCAGCAGGTCCAGCTCCAGATCGGCGACCTTGAACTGCTCGACTTCGCGCGGCGGCCCGCGGCGCAGCAAGGTGCGCACCCGCGCCAGCAGCTCAGCGTAGGAAAACGGCTTGACCAGATAATCGTCGGCGCCCAGCTCAAGGCCCTTGACCCGGTCCTCCACGGCATCGCGCGCGGTGAGGAACAACACCGGCGTCTGCGCCTTGCGTCGCACGATCTGCAGCAGCTGCCAGCCGTCGATGCCCGGCAACATGACGTCGAGGATGATCAGGTCGAACTCGCTTTCCTGAATCAGGTGCTGACCGTCCAGGCCGTTGAGCGCGACCTCCACCAGATAGCCCGACTCGCTCAACCCCTTGCGCAGGTAATCGGCCGTCTTGAACTCGTCTTCTACCACCAGTATGCGCATCTGCTTCCTCCGGGCGAGGCGCATAGGCTAGGCGCCCACGAGCGTTTATCCCATTACAAATACGTAATGCGCAGGCAATGGGTTTGACGGGGCCGACCGCACAGGATGGCGCCACCTGCTCCACGGAGCCCATTGAGGAGAAACCGATGCGCATTGTCCCCCTTTCGTTGGTCGGCCTGGCCCTTGCCGGTGCCCAGGCCATGGCCGCAACGCCGCAGCCTGTTACCCAGCAGAATGTCTCGCTGCAACTGGCCAACGCCCTGCTCGACTCGACCATGGCGGCCTGCCATGCCGAGGGCCGTACCGCCGCGGTGGCAGTGGTCGATCGTGGCGGCAACCTGATCGCGCTGCAGCGTGACGACAATGTCGGCCCGCACAACACCATCGCCGCCCAGCGCAAGGCCTACACCGCGTTGTCCAGCAAGACACCGACCCGCCTGTTCGGCGAGCGCGCCCGCAACAACCCGGACGCCGCCAACCTCAACACTTTCGATGAACTGTTACTGCTCGGCGGCGGCGTTCCGCTGCGGGTCGGCGATGAAGTCATCGGCGCCATTGGCGTAGCCGGTGCCGGCGGCGCCGAGACCGACGAGGCCTGCGCCACTCAGGCAATCGCAAAACTGCTTCCTTCCACCCGTTAACCGGAGCTCAACATGACTAACCTGAAAACCCTTTGCGCCAGCCTCGCTCTTGCCAGCCTTTCCAGCCTCGCCATGGCTGCCGACAACCCGCTCAGCGTGCATGTGCTCAACCTCAACGACGGCCTGCCCTCGCCTGATGTGAAAGTCACGCTGGAAAAGCAGAACGGTAATCAGTGGACTGCCCTGAACGATGGCGTGACCAACCAGCAAGGCCGCATCACCGCGCTCTATCCGCAGGACAAGGCACTGGAAAAAGGCACCTACCGCGTCACCTTCAAGACCGGTGACTGGTTCGAGGCGCACGATACGGCGAGTTTCTTTCCGGAAGTCCCGGTGATCTTCGAGATGGACGGCACCGTGCCGCACTACCACATCCCGCTGCTGCTCAGCCCATACGGCTTCTCGACCTATCGGGGCAACTGAGCCATCAGAAAGGGCCGACTGACAGGACACCAGACGGTTTACACCTGTCAGTCGCGGCCTCGTCTAGGTCTGCTGGCTGCCACCCAGCGGCCCAGGGCGGCCGAGCAGATAGCCCTGCGCCTTGGTCACCTGAAGCTCGCGCAGGATTTCCAGTTCGGCCTCTGTCTCGACGCATTCGGCGACGATCTTGCAGTCGGTCTCCTGACCGAAGCGGATCAATGCCGACGCCAGCGCCCGGCAGTCGCGGTTGCTGTCGATGTTGCGGATCAGGCTGCCGTCGAGTTTGATCACGTCCGGCTTGAGCTTGAGGATGTGGCGAAAACTCGCATAGCCAGCACCTGCATCATCCACCGCCAGCAGCAGGCCCTGCGCGCGCATGGGTTCGAGCGCTTCGGCGATCAGGTCATAGTCGCGCACCGACGCGTGCTCGGTGACCTCGAGCATCAGCCTGTCCAGGGGCTGGCCGTCCAGCAGGGTTCCGAGTGCCCCGGCGAGGATGGTTTCCGGCGAGACGTTCAGCGACAGGTAGCGGTCCTGGCGAATGCCACTCAGGCCTTTCAGGGCTTCCTGGACGAGCGCCATTTCCAGTTCGCATTGCAGACCGACCTGCTCGGCCTCGCCGAACCAGAGATCCGGGGTACGTTGTGGTTCGCCGGAGAATCGCGCCAGCGCTTCGTAGCCCACCACGTCGTTCTGCCTCACATCCACGATCGGCTGATACACGACGTTGTACGCCTGTTCACTCAGCACGCTGTTGATGCGCGCGAGCCGCTCCTCCTGTTCGCGCTGCTCCTTGGCCTGAGTCTCGAGCAACCGGCCGGCAAAATCGGCGAACAACCGCAGGGTATCCAGATCACGTTCGTTCAAGGTGCCGTCAGGCTTGGAACTGAAGCAGCAGAAGGTGCCGTACAAGCGACCATCGCTGAAACGGATCGGCACGCTGATATAGGCGCTGATCGACAATATCTCGGTGATGGGCAGCGCCACCGCTTCGGGCAGTTTGCTGGTGTCGGGGATCAGCTGCGGCAGCCGGCCATCCACCACCCGCTGGCAGTAGCTGTCTGAAAGAGGATCGGAGCCGCCCACACATATCGGCGGCGGATCGCTACGACCGCTTACATGGCGGAACACGCGAAAGCCCTGCACCATCTCGGCGACGAACGCGACATCCATGCCCAGGTGCGAACGCACTGAGCGCAACGCTTCGCAGAGCATGTCGCCCACCGTATGGCCCGCTGTTTCCAGGTCCCGCAGCATGGCCGCCGGGTCGCCGCCCCGCTCGAATGCCTCGGGTCCCAACCGAACGTTCTGCAGCATTCACACCTCCGGTGAAATAGCCGTTTCGTTTCGACGGCTCGGGTTGACGGTCCTTATCCAGCGGCGAGCACAAATGCGCCCCGCTGCATCGTTGAGACCTTTGGCCAGTGTTGTTGGTTTCTGGCGACTCGCCTGAGTTTTCCGGACGAAGGGCCCCCCGCAGCGTGCTTCTAACGTCGATTTGCCTGGTGCTGAACGTCCTGAACCGGTCTGGCCTGCATCCCGGCGGCTCCATCGATTGGCTGAATAGCTGTTGATCACAAACAGCCACGCCTTAGCAGCACGCAGCCGCCTAGCTCGAAGAGACCCTCAAACATAGCCAAGTTGCCGTCCCCGTCCGTTCATGTAACGGACCAGCTGCACGGCCGTCGCCGAGAGCAGCGGCACCATGCTTTGCCAAGTGTGACCAATCATTTCACGCTAAAGATTGTCCCAAGGGAGTAGCCGCCGCCCCGATGCGGCGCTCCGATCAGTTCAAACCGCCCTTCGAGCCTTGCCTACGATGCCGCAATACCTCGCCCCCGTTCCTCGCTGGGAACCCGAAGAACGCCCCTCGATGCCGGGCTCGCCGGCGATCCTGCTGCATCCCATGCCGCTGCGCATCGCCTATGCCTGTGTTGCCGTACTGGTCGGCATCACCGGCGGGCTGGGCAACGCACTGTTCATCGCCAACCTGCCGAGCATTCAGGGCGATCTGGGCCTGACGCCGTCACAGGCGGCCTGGCTTCCGGCTGCCTATTTCATGGTCAGCGTGTCGGCCAACCTGCTGATGATCAAGTTTCGCCAGCAGTACGGCCTGCGCCGCTTTGCCGAGATCGGCCTGACGCTCTACGCATTGCTGAGCATCGCGCATGTTTTCGTCGAAGGCTTTGAGATGGCCGTTTTCGTCCGCGCAGCCAGTGGCCTGGCCGCTGCGACCACCTCCTCCCTGGGCCTGTTCTACATGCTGCAGGCGTTTCGCAAGGTCGATCTGCCCAAGGCGGTGATCCTCGGCTTCGGCATTTCCCAGCTGGGCACACCCCTGGCCTGGCTGATGTCCCCTGCGCTGCTGGTGATGGGCGAATGGCATCGCCTGTATGTGTTCGAAAGCGGTCTGGCGCTCTGCTCGCTGGCCGCCGTGGTGGTGCTCAAGCTACCGCTGGGCGAGCGCATCAAGGTGTTCGAACCGCTGGATTTCCTCACCTTCGCCCTGGTGGCTCCCGCGCTGGCGTTGATCGCGGCGGTGCTGGCCCAGGGTCGCATCCTCTGGTGGACGGAGGAGCCCTGGCTGGGCTACGCCCTGATTGCCGCGCTGCTGCTGTTCTGCGCCGCCTTCATGATCGAACATCACCGGCGCAACCCGTTGTTGCACACACGCTGGCTGGGCACTGCCGAGATGCTGCGCTTCGCCTTCGGCGCGCTGGCGTTGCGACTGCTGCTGTCCGAACAGACCTACGGCGCGGTGGGCCTGCTGCAAACCCTCGGCATGGGCACCGAACAGCTGCAGCCGTTGTACGCGGTGATCCTGCTGGGCCTGGTCATGGGCATTGCCGGCAGCGCGATGACCTTCAGCCCGACCCGGGCCTTTCCGCAGATTCTGTTGTCGATCGTGCTGATTGCCATCGCCAGCTTTCTCGATATCGATGCCACCAACCTGACCCGTCCACACGACATGTTTCTCAGCCAGGGCCTGCTGGCCTTCGCCAGTGGCATGTTCCTCGGTCCGCTGCTGATCACTGGAATCGGCCGCGCGCTGCGCAACGGACCGAACTATCTGGTGACGTTCATCGTCTTGTTCACCATGACCCAGAGCCTCGGCGGCCTGGCCGCACCAGCGCTGTTCGGCACCTATCAGGTGATGCGTGAGAAGTACCATTCCAGCCACCTCACCGAACAGGTGGTGGCCGGCGACCCGCGGGTTGCCGGACGCTTGCAGGCCCAGAGCCAGGCGCTGATACCGCGCCAGAACGACCCTCGGCTTCGCCAGGCACAGAGCGCGGCGCAGTTGAGTCAAGCGGCCACGCGAGAAGCCAACGTGCTGGCCTTCAATGATGTATTCCGGCTGATCGGCATGCTTTCCATCGGCGTGTTCGGCTGGACGCTCTATCGCACCCTGCGCATTGCGCAGCAGAACAGGAATTCCGCCTCTCCATGAGCGAACGCACCCAACCCGAGGAACAGCAAAGCCTGCAGCCGGCCCAACCCACGCAGCCTTCTGCGGCTGCGACCGACGCGGGACCGACCCCGGACGATCCGCCAAAAACCATCAAACCGAGCCGCCGATCGGTGATCCTGATGGTGCTGGTAGCGCTTATCGGCGTCCTGGCGATCCTTTATGCCTGGCAGCTCTGGCCGTTCACCGGCCGCGTGGCGGTCACCGAGAATGCCTATGTGCGCGGACAGATCACAGTGCTGGCGCCACAGGTCAGCGGCTATGTCACCGAGGTGCTGGTGCAGGACTTCGAAGAGGTTGCGCAAGGCCAGCCATTGGTGCGCATCGATGATCGTCAGTACCGCCAGCTGGTCGAACAGCGCAGGGCCGAGCTTGCAGCGCGCCGCTTCGAGCTTGAGAACCTGGCGCAGACCCTGGCCTCCAACCGGGCGACGCTGGCCGCCCGCCGCGCCGAATTGGCCGCTGCCGAAGCGGAGCTGAAACGGGGCCTGGCGGATGAAAAACGTGTCAACGAGCTGGCCGAACGGGGTTCAGTCTCGATCCGCGAGCGTGATCAGATCCGTGCAACCGCTCGCGCCGACTCGGCCCAGGTGCAACAGGCGCGGGCGGCCATCGACATCGCCGAACAAACGCTGAAGGCCAGCGAAGTCTCACGCGGCGGGTTGCAGGCACAGGTAGAAATCGCAGAGTCGGCGCTCAAGCGCGCGCAGATCGATCTGGACAATACGGTAATCGACGCACCGCGCGACGGGCAGGTCAGCGAGGTCACGGTGCGCCAGGGCCAATACGTGACGGCCGGCTCGCAGCTGCTGTACCTGGTGCCGGAGCAGCTCTGGGTAATCGCCAACTACAAGGAGACCCAGACGTTCGCCATGCGTCCCGGCCAGCCGGTCGAGATTGAGGTCGATGCGCTGGATGGGGCTCGTCTGCGCGGCCATGTACAGCGCCTGGCCCCTGCCACCGGTTCGGAATTCAGCGTGCTTCGCCCGGACAACGCCACCGGCAACTTCACCAAAGTGGTTCAGCGCGTGCCGGTACGCATCTCCATCGCCCCGGATCAGCCGCTCGCCAAGCGGCTGCGCCCCGGTCTGTCGGTGGTGACTCATGTGGACACCGGCGCCACAGAGGCAGCGGAGCGATCCACCGCGGACAGCGCGCAATGAGCGGCCTGGTCCGCGCCCTGCACCGGCTGATGCCAGGTCTGCTGCTGGTTACGCTGGCCGGCTGCATGCCGCCTCGGCAGCCGCTTCCGCCTGAAGCCGCGCTCACCCCACCGGCAGAATGGCGGGAACCGGGATCGAACATGGCCGACGTGTCCGCGACCTGGTGGCAGGCGTTCGGTGATCCTCAGCTGACGGCGCTGGTCGAGGCGGCACTGGCGTACAACACCGAGGTGCTGAGCGCCGCCTCTCGCGTGGAACAGGCACGTGAACAGATCCAGCTATCGCGGGCCGCGCTGCTGCCATCGCTCGACGCGGCGCTGGGAGCGCAACGCACCCGCGAACTCAGCGTTCTGGGCATGACCCATACCACGGCCGTGCAGCCGTCATTGCAGGTGTCCTACGAAGTCGACCTCTGGGGACGGCTACGGCGCTTGAAGGAAGCAGCGCAACTTGAATATCGCGCGACCGAGGCCGAGCGCGACGCCGTCAGGTTGGCAGTGGCAAGCACCACCGCCCGAACGTATGTGTCGCTGCTGTCGTTGGACCGCCAGCTGTACGTCACACGTGAAACCGTCGACTCCCGCCGAGAGGCGCTGCGCGTCGCCGAGGACCGCGCAGCCCTCGGCTACACCTCGCAGCTTGAGCTGACCCAGGCGCAATCGGAATACGAAGCCGCCGCCGAATTGCTGCCGCAGCTGCAGCAGGCCATCCGGGAGCAGGAAAATGCCCTGCGCCTGCTCACCGGCCGCTTCCCAGGGGACGTGGAGCGCGGCGCCGGGCTGCTGGCCATCGAGCCGCCTCCGGTGCCGGGCGTGCTGCCTTCGGAGCTGCTGCGCCGCCGCCCGGACATCCAGCAGGCCGAGCTGCTGCTCGCGGCCAGCAGCCTGAACCTGCAAGCCCAGCGTGACCGATTCCTGCCGCAGGTGCAGCTGTCTGCCAGTCTCGGTCGGCTGTTCGTCAACTCACTCGATTACGACCCGGTGCGTGTCTGGGATCTCGGCGCCAGTGTGCTGGCACCGATATTCGATGCTGGCCGCCTGGAGGCAGGCGTGAACATCGCGGTCGCCCAGCGCAACCAGGCGGCCTTCGCCTACCGCGCCGCGGCGCTGGACGCCTTCAGGGGAGTGGAGAACAGCCTTTCGGCGGTCAGTAACCTGCGCCAGCAGCTCGCGCGCGTCGCGGCTCGCCGCGCCGTACTCGAGCGTTCCCTGACCTACGCCGAGGACCGCTACCGCGCGGGCTATTCGTCGTACCTGGAGACCCTCGATGCCCAGCGCAACCTGTTCAATACCGAACTGGCGGCCGTACAGCTCCGCGAGAGCCGGCTCAATGCGCTGATCAGCCTTTACCAGGCATTGGGCGGTGGCTGGCAAGCCGAACTCTGATCAGAGGCACTGAGCTGAGGGCTCAGCGGTTGAGGATCGACCCGTCAAATGCGTTGGAGACCGGCGCAGTGATCGACGCCGGACGTCCAAGCAGATAGCCCTGCCTGGATCCGCGCCTTGCGGGTGCGGACCCTGAACAGTTGGCCGGATACTACTGATACAAATGGCCATGCTGTGATTTCGGCGACGGCCGGCTCTAGACCGCGCCTGTTGCTCTATCGCTATGCTCAGGCATCCCGCCGGACCACACCGGGCTCTGTACGCCGGGCAACCACTGCCACCAGATCAACCACTAGAAACAGCAGAAGACTGCCGCCCAGCACCGGCAGGCAGTAGCCGAACAACAGCGCTACGGTGGCCGTGACCCAGCGAGCACGGGGCGACAGCTTATGCATCGCCTGGACTATCCCCTGCCCGCCAACTCGACGTGGCATACGACGTCGCCACCACATCAGATAACCGAAAGCCACCAGCACCGCCAAGCCGAGCGCGGTGGCGGCCAACAACAGCTGATTAGCCAGACCGAACAGCGACCCCATATGCGCATCGATGCCCCAACGCGTCAGCTTGGCGGCGACAGGAAAGCTCGCGAAATCGGTGCGATCGGTGATCCGCAGCGTGCGCGGATCGACGGCCACGGCGTCCACCTGGGTGGGCCAGCTGCGGTCGATCTCGGTCACCGTCCAGGCACGATTCGGCCCGGCGGCGGGCATGATTTCGACCTTGCCAGCGTCTATGCCGCCCTCACGTGCGGCGCTGAGCACGCTATCGAACATCTGCGGTTCAGCGGTTCGTGCCACCGGCATGGCCATCCCGGTGTGGTGCGCGTGTTCTCCCGCCGCTGTCACCGCTTCGCCATCCAGCGCCGTGGACACGCTCGGCGTCGACATGCCCAGCGCCGCCCGCGCGACGCCGATGTTGTCGCCCGCCCAGCGCGACCAGGTCAGCCCCGTGGCGGAGAAAAACAGCAGCCCGATCAACAGGCACAGCCCCAGTGTGGAGTGCCAGTGCCTCAACCCTTTTGAGCGCGTACCCGAGGCGCGCCGCCGCCTGATGATCCACAACGCGAAACCGCCCAGCGCCGCCACCCACAACCAGGACGCCGCCAGTTCGCTGTACAGCCTCCCCGGTTCGCCGAGCAGCAGACTGCGATGGAACTGGTCGAGCCAGGTACGCAACGGCAGCACGCCACTGGTGCCGTAGACGAGCAAGTCACCGCGGATTTCAACGGTCACGGGGTCGATGAACACCGCGCGACTCTCTGACTCGCCCAGCTCTGACGACTTGAACATCACCCGTGTGGTGGTGCCCGGTTCCGGCGCCGGGCGCACCGCCGACAGCGTCGCCGCTTCGCCGACATGGGCCTGGGCAATCTCGATCTGTCGTGCCAACGGTTGCGGCGTGCCGGTGCTGTCGGTGTACAGCTGCTCGGCATAGAGCCGATCTTCCAGTTGCGGTGTCAGCGCGTAGACCAGGCCGCTCAGCGCAGCAACGAAGATAAAAGGGCCGACCAGCAGCCCGACATACAGGTGGAGACGAATCAACAGCGCCAGCAACGGGTGCTGCGTGTGGGAAACCAGGGGTGGCGCCTCGGGGCGGGCGCCAGCGGTACTTGAAGTCATGACTATTTACTCGATCAAAACGGCAGCAGCTTCTCTGTAGGAGCCAGCTTGCTGGCGATCAATGGCACTGTAATGGATCGGGATCGCGAGCAAGCTCGCTCCTACAAAGGCGGGACCGTATTTTCGCGCTGCCGGCCGGGACGTAGCCTGCAGCAAGGGCCAGCAATCAGCGGCGGCACGCATACGCGACCGCCGATGGCGGTCAGATCAGGGGTTATCGATCAGGCGAGCGGGGATGCGCGGGGATTCAGTGCAGGCCAACGGTAACGCGGCGACAGCTGCGGCGCAGTTGCTGTGGGCAGGCTGCCGGCCCGCACCAGATGAGGTTGATGGAGCACCGGCGAGCCGGTCGTAATCGCAGCGAGAGATTCCGAACCCGCCGCACAGCAGCAGGGCATCCCCTGGTGATGACTGGGCTTGGGTATAGATTCATCGACGTGGGCGTGCTGGACGTGGCCGGTGTGATGCTGGCTGGCCTCGGCCATTGGGCAATGCCCGCCCGTACCGTCCATTCCTTGCATATGCGCGGCCATCAGCGGCATCGCGAACAGATGCAGCAGAACGGCAAAGGCCGCTATCCAGATAGGCGCACGACTAGGGCGACGCATGACGGGCAAGCTCCAGCAGAAGCGGAAAGCGCCAGGCGCGTTGAGCGCTGGCGCGGTGAGTTTACTTGGTTGTCTTGGCTTTGCTGCGTTTGGCTGGCTTTTCCTGCACAGCCTTGCCGCTCGCCTCGCCTTTTAACGTGATCCAGGTCGGCGCGTGGTCGCTGGCATGCTCCTGGTCACGCACCCAGCGATCGACCCCGGCATCGATCAGCCGTGGCGCCAGATCGGCGCTGAGTAGCAAGTGATCGATGCGCAGGCCGGAGTTCTTCTGCCAATGCTGGCGAAAGTAGTCCCAGAACGTATAGATGCGCTCGTCCGGATACTTGGCACGCAGTGCGTCGGTCCAACCCTGCGCCAGCAGCCGCTCGAAGCATTCGCGGCTTTCGGGCTGCAGCAGTGCGTCCTTGGTCCAGGAGCGCGGGTTGTAGATGTCTTCGTCAGTGGGAATTACGTTGTAGTCACCTGCCAGCACCACCGGATGACCGCTGGAGAACAAGCCGGCGGCGTGCTCGATGAAGCGCTCGAACCAAGCGAGTTTGTACTCGAACTTCGGCCCCGGCTGCGGATTGCCGTTGGGCAGGTAAAGGCAGGCGACGATCACGCCATGGGCGGCAGCCTCAAGGTAGCGGCTGTGTGTATCGTCCGGATCGCCCGGCAGGCCGCGGCGGATTTCCAGCGGGTCGTCGCCCTTGGACAGAATCGCCACGCCGTTCCATGACTTCTGCCCGTGCCAGATGGCGCCGTAGCCGGCCGCACGGATGTCATCGATGGGGAAATCGGCGTCCTGCGCCTTCAGCTCCTGCAGGCAGACCACGTCCGGCTGTTCGCGCTCCAGCCATTCGAGCAAGTTGGTCCGACGGGCACGGATGCCGTTGATGTTGAAGGTGGCAATTTTCAGGGAGTCCACGGGTAGCCTCGCGCCGATTCATGACCCTTGTTGTGACTCGTCACGGGGCAGCGGGGTTCGCCGTGTTCAATTACCTCTACACCCGTCACATGCGTGTGGCCCCCCGGTGGGCTGAAGCCCACCCTACAGATCGGAGTGGTACGAAACCCGCCCCACCCATAGATCGACACACGTAGGGTGGGCTTTAGCCCACCAGGCGGTGCGTGGAGGTTTGACTCAACGCACTTCCCAGTAGCCTGGCGCGTTGTAGATCTGCTTCAGATAATCGATGAAGAAGCGGACCTTGGCCGGCAGATAGCGCTGCTGCGGATACACCGCCTGGATGTCATAGGCCGGCAAGGCGTACTCGTCGAGCACCGTCACCAGCTCGCCGCGCTTGAGTTCGGCCTGGATCTCCCAAGTCGAGCGCCAGCCGATCCCCAACCCCTGCTTGACCCAGTCGAACAAGAGCTCGCCGTCGTTGCAGTCGAGGTTACCGTCTACTCGCACCGCTACCTGCTTGCCGTCACGCAAAAAGGTCCAACCGCGCTGCTGCCCGCCTTGCAGGTTGAACGCCAGACAGTTGTGTCGCGCCAAGTCCTCCAGGGTGCGCGGCACGCCCTGCCGCTCGAAGTAGTCGGGCGCGCCACAGACCACGCGGCGGTTGGGAAACAGCTTGATGGCGACATAGTTGGGATCGGTCACCTCGCCGATGCGGATGCCCATGTCGTAACCGTGGCGCACCAGATCGACCACGCTGTCGGTGAAGTTGAACGACAGCTGCAGGTCCGGGTAGCGCGCCTGAAAGGCTGGCGCGTGCGGCCCGATATGCCGGCGACCGAACGCCGCCGGCGCCGAGACCACCAGATGCCCACGCACCGAGGTGCCGTGGTGGCTGATGCTGGCATCGGCTTCCTCGAAATCCTTAAGCAGCCCGCGGGCGCGCTCCAGGTACTGCTCGCCAAGATCGGTCAGCGCCAGCCCGCGCGTCGAGCGGTGCATCAGCTTGACGCCCAGGTGCCGCTCCAGCGCATCGAGCCGGCGGCCCATGACCACCGGCGTTACGCCTTCCTTCAGCGCAGCGGCGGCAAAGCTGCCGTTTTCAGCGACCAGCACGAAGCTGTGCAAGGTTGTGTAGCGATCCATTCGATACTCCTGATATCGACAGAAGTGAAGTTTCTGCCAATTCCCTCGTTCCAGCCAGCCCTTCATGCTTGGGCCACGTATAAAAACTATCGAGTTACCGAAGAGGACACGACCCATGGCCCGAATGAGAGCAATCGATGCCGCAGTGGCGGTGTTACGCAAGGAAGGGATTGATACCGCCTTCGGCATCCCTGGTGCCGCGATCAATCCGTTGTATTCCGCCATGCGTGCCGACGGCAGCATCCGTCACATTCTGGCTCGCCACGTCGAAGGCGCTTCGCACATGGCCGAGGGTTACACCCGCACCAAGGCCGGCAACATCGGCGTGTGCATCGGCACCTCGGGCCCGGCCGGTACCGACATGATCACCGGCCTTTACTCGGCCTGGGCCGACTCGATACCGATCCTCTGCATCACCGGCCAGGCGCCGCGTGCTCGCCTCTACAAAGAAGACTTCCAGGCTGTGGACATCGAGTCCATCGCCAAGCCGGTGACCAAGTGGGCCGTGACCGTGCGTGAGCCGGCACTGGTGCCGCGCGTATTCCAGCAGGCCTTCCACGTCATGCGTTCCGGCCGCCCCGGCCCGGTATTGATCGACCTGCCGTTCGACGTGCAGATGGCCGAGATCGAGTTCGACGTCGACACCTACGAGCCGCTCTCGGTCTACAAGCCGGCCGCCACCCGCAAGCAGGTCGAGAAAGCCATCGACATGCTCTGCGCTGCCGAGCGCCCGCTGATCGTCGCTGGCGGGGGCATCTATAACGCTGGTGCCGAAGCCCTGCTGGTGGAGTTCGCCGAGACCGTGGGCGTGCCGGTGATCCCGACCCTGATGGGCTGGGGCTCGATCCCTGATGACCACCCGCTGATGGCCGGCATGTGCGGGCTGCAGACCAGCCACCGCTACGGCAACGCCAACATGCTGGCCTCGGATTTCGTGCTCGGCATCGGCAACCGCTGGGCTAACCGCCATACCGGCTCGGTGGACGTCTACACCAAGGATCGCACCTTTGTGCACGTGGATATCGAGCCGACCCAAATCGGCCGGGTGTTCTCGCCGGACTTCGGCATCACTTCCGATGCGGGCGCCGCACTCGAGCTGTTCGTCGAAGTCGCGAAGGCGCGCAAGGCTGCCGGCCAGCTGCCGGATCGCACGCCGTGGGCCGCCGACTGCCAGGAGCGCAAGCGGACAATGCTGCGCAAGACGCACTTCGACTCCGTGCCGATGAAGCCGCAGCGCGTGTACCAGTGCATGAACAACGCGTTCGGCCGTGACGCCTGCTACGTCAGCACCATCGGCTTGTCGCAGATCGCCGCCGCGCAGTTTCTGCACGTCTACAAGCCGCGCCACTGGATCAACTGCGGCCAGGCCGGCCCGCTCGGCTGGACCATTCCGGCAGCGCTGGGTGTGGTCGCCGCGGACCCAACGCGCAAGGTGGTGGCGCTTTCGGGCGACTACGACTTCCAGTTCATGATCGAGGAGTTGGCCGTGGGCGCGCAGTTCAAGCTGCCCTACATCCACATCCTGGTGAACAACGCCTACCTCGGCCTGATCCGCCAGGCGCAGCGCGGCTTCGAGATGGATTACTGCGTGCAGCTGGGCTTCGAGAACATCAATGCCGACCACAGCGGCATGGAAGGCTACGGCGTGGATCACGTCGCGGTGGTCGAGGGCCTGGGCTGCAAGGCGATCCGCGTGTTCAAGCAAGAAGATCTGCGCCCTGCCATCGACCAGGCCCAAGCCTGGATGGCCGAGCATCAGGTGCCAGTGGTGATCGAGGTAATCCTCGAACGTGTAACCAACATCGCCATGGGCACCGAGATCGACGCCATCAACGAATTCGAGGCGCTGGCTGAAGGCCGAGAAGACGCACCGACCGCGGTCGCGTTGTTGGATTAATGGAAGACGCACCGCCCGTAGGAGCCAGCTTGCTGGCGATCCCGAGCGCCATTGCCTGCTGATCGCCAGCAAGCTGGCTCCTACGAAAAGCGCGACACAAGGGCTCTATCACGAAGACCCGTAGGGTGGATATCGCGAAGCATATCCACCAAAAACGTAGCACCGACGTACCGAACCGATCCCTACAGATCACAAGGAGATACCTATGCCCCGTTTCGCCGCCAACCTGTCCATGTTGTTTACCGAGCTGGACTTCCTCGACCGCTTCGCCGCCGCAGCCGAAGCCGGCTTCAGCGGTGTCGAGTACCTCTTTCCCTACGACTACCCGGCCGAAGAAATCAAGGCACGCTTGGACGCCCACAACCTGACCCAGGTGCTGTTCAACCTTCCAGCCGGCGACTGGGCCAATGGTGACCGCGGTATCGCCTGCGATCCCGAGCGGGTCGAGGAATTCCGTGCGGGCGTCGACAAGGCCATCGCCTACGCCAAGGTATTGGGCAACAGCCAGATCAACTGCCTGGCCGGTATCGCACCCAAGGGCGCCGACCTCGGCAAGCTGGACATGACCTTTATCGAGAACCTGCGCTACGCGGCGAAGAAGCTCGAAGCGGAGGGCATCCGCCTGGTCATGGAGATGATCAATACCCGCGACATCCCACGCTTCTTCCTCAACAACACCTCGCAGGCGTTGGAGATCCGCGACAAGGTCGGCAGCACCAACCTGTTCCTGCAGTACGACATCTACCACATGCAGATCATGGAAGGAGACCTGGCGCGCACCCTCGAGAACAACCTGGCAGTGATCAACCACGTGCAGTTGGCGGACAACCCTGGCCGCAACGAGCCAGGCACCGGCGAGATCAACTACCGCTTCTTGTTCGAGCACCTGGACCGCATCGGTTACCAGGGCTGGGTCGGCTGCGAGTACAAGCCCGCCACCACCACTGCGGCCGGCCTCGGCTGGCTGAAGAGCCACAACGCGATCTAATAAATAGCCGAAAAACGTAAGCGAGGCAGGCAAGACGAGGCGAAGGAGGCCGAAGAAGCGGACCGGGCTCGCGTGCGAGTTTAGTTTTCTAAATGAGCATTCTGACCGGGCTGGCGCCCCAGGCCGAGTTCAACGAAGTATTGCCAACGCAGGTAGTTTTTCAGCAACTAGAACGAATTTGAGGAGAATTATCATGGCTAAGATTGGATTTATCGGCACCGGCATCATGGGCCTGCCCATGGCTCAGAACCTGCAGAAGGCGGGCCACAGCCTTTTCGTTTCGACTCACCACGATGCGGCGCCAGCAGCTCTGCTCGAAGCGGGCGCCGTTGGCCTGGCCAACCCGAAGGAAGTCGCGCAGGAAGCCGAGTTCATCATCGTCATGGTGCCGGACACCCCGCATGTAGAAGACGTGCTGTTCCGTGAAAACGGCATCGTCGAGGGCGTCGGCCCGAACAAGCTGGTGATCGACATGAGCTCGATCTCCCCCAGCGCCACCAAGGCGTTCGCCGAGAAGATCAACGCCACCGGCGCCCAGTACCTCGACGCGCCAGTATCGGGCGGTGAAGTCGGCGCCAAGGCCGCGACGCTGTCGATCATGGTCGGCGGCAGCGAGGAAAGTTTTGCACGCGCCCTGCCGCTGTTCCAGGCGATGGGCAAGAACATCACCCTGGTCGGCGGCAACGGTGACGGGCAGACCGCCAAGGTCGCCAACCAGATCATCGTCGCGCTGAACATCCAGGCGGTTGGCGAAGCCCTGCTGTTCGCCGCGAAGAACGGCGCCGACCCGGCCCGTGTCCGCGAAGCGCTGATGGGCGGTTTTGCCGGCTCGAAGATCCTGGAAGTACACGGCGAGCGCATGATCAAGGGCACCTTTGATCCGGGCTTCCGCATCAGCCTGCACCAGAAGGACCTCAACCTGGCATTGGCCGGCGCCCGCGAGCTGGGCCTGAACCTGCCCAACACCGCCAACGCCCAGCAGGTGTTCAGCACCTGCGCGGCCATCGGCGGCAGCGGCTGGGACCATTCGGCGCTGATCAAGGGGCTGGAGCACATGGCCAACTTCTCGATCCGCAAGGACTAAACAGAAACCTCAGCCTTCGAGCACGTTGCGCCGAGCCAAGCGCCCCACCTTCAGGGACAGACAGACCAGGTGGTGGGAACCGCAACACTTGGCGCAGCGATGCTCAAAGGGTCGGATTGGAGTTGCATGGGGTCGGAATCACAGCGTCCCCCACAACCTCAGCCCTGCGCATCTGCGATCCGATCGCTGCCCTCGGGCGGCACCCTTTCGACCTGCTCGGCACGAGGAGTCACGGCCTGACTGCCGGGTGGGTCGATTCCAAACCTTAGGACTTGCCTTTTGTACTTGCATAACCGAGCCCTAAGGTCTGGAATCGGGCACCTGACCTAATAGATGGAGTTGTACATGAACCTCGACCCGCAAGCCTTCCTGCGCGACCTGTTCACCGCCGCCATCGATGCCGCCCATCCACGCCAGGTACTGGCCGACCATTTACCGGCCGACCGCAGCGGCCGCGCAATCGTCATCGGAGCAGGCAAAGCGGCAGCCGCCATGGCCGAAGCCATCGAAGCGGTATGGGAAGGCGAGCTCTCCGGCCTGGTGGTGACGCGTTATGGTCATGGTGCCAATTGCCGCAAGATCGAGGTGGTCGAGGCCGCGCATCCGGTGCCGGATGATGCTGGCGAGCGCGTTGCCCGACGCGTACTGGAGATGGTCAGCAACCTCGAGGAAAGCGACCGAGTGATCTTTCTGCTTTCCGGCGGCGGTTCCTCACTCCTGGCACTGCCAGCCGAAGGCATCAGCCTTGCCGACAAACAGGCGATCAACAAGGCGCTGCTGCGCTCCGGCGCGCACATTGGCGAGATGAACTGCGTACGCAAGCACCTCTCGGCGATCAAGGGTGGCCGCCTGGCTAAAGCCTGCTGGCCAGCCAGCGTCTATACCTATGCCATCTCCGACGTGCCGGGCGACGAAGCGACGGTGATTGCCTCCGGACCGACCGTGGCGGACCCAACCACCTCGGCCCAGGCGCTGGCGATTCTGGCGCGCTACAACATCGAGATACCCGAAAACGTGCGCGCCTGGCTCGAGGATCCCCGGTCAGAAACCGTCAAAGCGGACGATCCATGCCTGTCGCGTAGCCATTTCCAACTGATCGCCAAGCCGCAGCAATCCCTTGATGCGGCGGCCGAAAACGCCCGTGCAGCCGGCATCACGCCGCTGATCCTGGGTGACCTGGAAGGCGAAGCGCGCGAGGTGGCCAAGGTCCACGGCGGCATTGCCCGTCAGGTGGTGCTGCATGGCCAGCCAATCACCCCGCCCTGTGTGATCCTCTCCGGCGGTGAAACCACCGTGACGGTGCGCGGTAACGGCCGCGGCGGCCGCAACGCCGAGTTCCTCCTCGGTCTGACGGAAAACCTCCAGGGGCTGCCCAACGTCTATGCACTGGCAGGCGACACTGACGGCATCGACGGTTCGGAAGACAACGCCGGCGCCTTGATGACCCCGGACAGCTATAGCCGCGCCGAAACCCTTGGCCTGAAGGCCGCCGACGAACTGGCCAACAACAACGGCTATGGTTACTTCCAGGCGCTCGATGCGCTGCTGATGACCGGGCCGACACGGACCAACGTCAACGATTTTCGCGCCATCCTGATCCTGCCGTCGTCCCGCTAGCGGGGCACCGGCATGCACGGTCCATAACCACAACTGCCGATAGAGCCTGCCATGACACCCGACAAGAAGGTCAAGATTCTCGCCACCCTGGGCCCTGCCACGCGCAGCATCGATGATGTGCGCGAGCTCGTGGAAAACGGGGTCAATCTGTTCCGCCTCAACTTCAGCCATGGCGAGCACGCCGACCATGCCGAGCGCTTCGGCTGGATTCGCGAAGTGGAACGTCAGATGAATCAGCCGATCGCCATTCTCATGGACCTGCAGGGGCCCAAGCTGCGCGTCGGTCGTTTTGCTGAGGGCAAGGTGCAGCTCAAGCGCGGTCAGGCGCTGCGCCTCGACCTCGACCCGACGCCGGGCGACATCAGTCGGGTCAACTTGCCGCATCCTGAAATCATCGATGCCCTGCAGCCCGGCATGAGTCTGCTGGTGGACGATGGCCGGCTGCGCCTGACGGTAACTGCCAAGCACGCCGACGCGATCGACACGCGGGTGGTGGCTGGCGGCGAGCTGTCCGATCGCAAGGGTGTAAACGTGCCCGAAGCGTTGCTGGAGCTGAGTCCATTGACCGAAAAGGATCGTCGCGACCTGACGTTTGGTCTGGAGCTGGGCGTCGACTGGGTGGCGTTGTCCTTCGTCCAGCGTCCGCAGGACATTCACGAAGCCCGCGAGCTGATCGGCGACCGCGCCTTCCTCATGGCCAAGATCGAGAAGCCTTCAGCGGTACAGCACCTGCGAGAAATCGCGCGTCTCTGCGACGCGATCATGGTGGCACGTGGCGATCTGGGCGTCGAAGTGCCGGCCGAAAATGTCCCGCGGATCCAGCGCAACATCGTCCGCACCTGCCGCCAGCTGGGCCGACCGGTGGTGGTCGCGACGCAGATGCTCGAATCGATGCGTTTCTCACCGGCGCCGACTCGGGCCGAGGTCACCGACGTGGCCAATGCCGTGGCTGAAGGCGCCGACGCGGTGATGCTCTCGGCGGAAACCGCATCCGGCGAGTACCCGCTGGAAGCGGTGAGCATGATGAGCAAGATCATCCGTCAGGTGGAAAGCGGCCCGGACTACCAGGCTCAGCTGGACGTCAATCGGCCAAGCGCCGAGGCCACCCTGCCCGATGCGATCAGCTGCGCCATTCGCCGTATCAGCGGCATCCTGCCGGTTGCGGTGCTGGTCAATTACACCGAATCAGGCCGCTCCAGCTTGCGCGCTTCGCGGGAGCGACCGGCCACGCCAATCCTCAGCCTGACGCCGAATCTGACGACCGCACGCAAGCTGACCGTGGCCTGGGGAGTTTATTCGGTGATCGACGCACGCATGTACGACATGGAGCAGGTCTGCCTCAACGCGCTCGAACTGGCGCGTGCCCAGGGCATGGCGGGCACCGGCGATACCGTCGTGATCACCGCGGGCGTGCCGCTCGGCCAATCTGGCACGACCAACTCGCTACGTATCGAAACGCTCAACTAACCCGCCCAGCGAAGCTTGCGCCGGTGGATTCGCACTCCATCGGCACAGGCCTGCGCGCCCTTCCGACGTGCCCATGCACCTTCATCTCATTTATCTGATCCGCTCGACACTCAACGGCATCAGCCAGGTCTTTTTGCAGCGCCATCTGGGCTGCGGCCTGCTGATCCTCGTTGCGATCGGCCTGCATGATCGCGCGCTGCTGGCCGGCGCCCTGCTCGGGCTACTCAGCGGCACCTGCATGGCATGGCGGCTCGGTTATTCGCGTGACGATATCGAAAGCGGCTTGTACGGCTACAACGCGGCGCTGCTGGGGCTGTTGATCACCCTGATGCTTGGTCTTGTGCCGCTGGCCTGTCTATTGACGATCCTGTCTGGCGCACTGTCGACTCCCGTGCAGCACCACCTGCTCAGACGTATGCGCGAGCGGCGTAGCCTGCCGGGCTTCACCCTGTCCTTCGTACTGTTGGGTTGGTTGGCGATGGGAGTCTGTGGTGTTCTGGATGGCGTCGTTGAGGCGCGCGTCCCCGAACACCAACTGGGTGGATGGGGTGCGCTGGGCGGAATAGTGAAAGGGCTGGGTCAGGTGCTATTTCTTGCAGATCCGCTTGCAGGACTGTGCCTGTTTGCGGCGTTGCTGCTGGCTGATCGACGCGCTGCAGCGTGGGCGCTATGCGGCTCGGCGGTTGGCATTTACGTAGCCTTGCTGACCGGCGCCTCCGAGCCAACGGCCCTGGCCGGGCTGGCTGGCTACAACCCGGCCCTGGCAGCCTTGGCGTTGAGCCAGGTCCACCGCTCGCCACTGGTGCCAGCGCTGGGCATCGGCTTGGCGATCATCTTCCGACTGCTTTTCGATCAGCTCGGCCTGCCGCCGCTGACCATGCCCTTCATCCTCGCCTGCTGGGCAGTCACGCTGGGCAAACGCCAGCATCAGGGCCGAGGCGGGTTGCAGCCGAGCTGAACCTTAACCCTTGGTGGCGCGAGGGTCCTGGTCCCGCGGGTAGGTCCGTTCCTCTTCGATTTTGCCTTCTAGGGTGTGGATCTTCACCGAGGCGGTGCGCAACTTCATGTAGTCGCGGGTCTCGTTGATGATGTCTTCCTTGGTCGCCGCCTCGAGCAGCGCGCGCTTGTCGCCCTCCTCGCGCAATACCCAGCGATCGTCATCATGCGTGATGTGGTAGTTCTCCATGTTGCCCTCCGTCATTCAGCGATAGTCGAAGTTATAGAACGCTGCGGTTGCTGACCGTTCGATCGGTCGCTGCTGGCACGTGAATACTGGGTTCAATCTACCCCGCCGGGTTCGATAAACCCAGATAATCGGGGTAAAAACAACCATCACTGCTCTATGGCCCTTGATTCCGGTCAATTTCAGCCTGGAACGATTATTGAAACAGCATGGATACCTGTCCCGGTTGCGTGGTCACCACGTCGCCTTATGAGAGACAGCCTTATCGATGACTGGAGCCTTCCATGCTTTGCGCCGAACACCGTGCCCTTATCACCGCCACCGTCCCGTTGCTGGAAAGCGGCGGCGAAGCCCTCACCGATCATTTCTACAAACTGATGCTGGCCGAATACGCAGAGGTCCGCCCGCTGTTTAACCAGGCGCATCAGGCCAGTGGTGACCAACCGCGTGCGCTGGCCAATGGTGTGTTGATGTACGCCAAACACATCGACCGCCTCGATCAGCTCGGCGGCCTCGTCTCGCAGGTGGTCAACAAGCACGTCGCCTTGCAGGTGCTGCCAGAGCACTACCCCATCGTCGGTTCGTGCCTGCTGCGAGCAATTCGCGAGGTACTTGGCGCCGATGTCGCCACGGACCCGGTCATCGAGGCCTGGGGTGCCGCCTACGAGCAGCTCGCCGATATTCTCATCGGGACTGAAGAGGCGCTCTACAACGCGACAGCCGAGGCGCCTGGTGGCTGGCGTGGAGCGCGGCGCTTCCGGGTCGCACGCAAGGTAACCGAGAGCAGCGAAATCACCTCTTTCTATCTGGAGCCGGAGGACGGCGGTCCGGTGGTTGAGCACAAACCAGGGCAATACATCAGCCTGCGTCTGCTAATCGATGGGCAGGAGATCCGCCGCAACTATTCGCTATCGGCTGCGAGCAACGGCCGGGACTACCGGATCAGCGTCAAACGCGAACCCGGCGGGGTGGCTTCCAGCGCTCTGCACAGGATGCAGCCTGGCGAGACGCTGGAGCTGTTCGCGCCCGCTGGCGACTTCACCTTGCAACCCGGTGACAAGCCGCTGGTGCTGATCAGCGGCGGCGTTGGTATCACCCCGACGCTGGCGATGCTCGAAGCCGCGATAGGCACCCGCAGGCCGATTCACTTCATCCACTGCGCCCGCAACGCTGAAGCGCATGCCTTCCGCGAAACCATCGACCAGCTCGCCGAGCAGCACGGTCAGCTCAAGCGCTACTACTGCTATGACGAACATAGCGGCGAGGAACAGCAACCAGACGCCATCGGCCTGCTGACCGAAGCACGACTGGACGCCTGGTTGCCAGCCGAGCGCGACCTGGACGCGTACTTCCTCGGGCCGAAACCCTTCATGGCAGCGGTGCGTCGGCAACTGCACGCACTCGGAGTACCGGCTCAGCAGGCGCGGCATGAGTTCTTCGGACCGGCAAGCGCACTGGAGTAAACCCGGACGGGCCAGTCCGAGGGCTGGTCCACTCCCATCACCGACACGAGGAGTTTCCCATGTTCATGCAACCACTCGACTCGCACCGTCTGCTGACTGTCGCCAACTTGTCGATGGCACTGGGAGTGCTGCTGCTTCTGTTGGGCATCGCCGGCGCTTATGTATTTGATGACCACCTGCTGCTCGGTGCGGTGGTGGCCAGCCATGCCTTGGTGATTCTGGGCCCGACCGCGCTGAAGATCGGTTACGTGATGCGTCTGCTGGCACAACGCCAACTTGCATTGGTGGCCTAGCCTGGCGAATGGGGCATCGAAATTGCTGCATGTTAAATAATGTCACTGCCCTTTACCGCTTCGTTGTAGTTGCACTTAGCCATGAATCGTCAGGGGCAACCACTCGTCCGCAGTTCGTTAAAAAACGGAAACTACTGGCCTGCTCCTCGGCTCTGAAATATTGAAGGCTGATGAAGTTGTTCAGCCCCGCAGAAAGTCTTGTCCATTGAGGAGAGTAAGACATGGCAAACAAAAATCCTGGCAACTTTGCAAATGACCGCGAAAAAGCGTCTGAAGCAGGCAAGAAGGGCGGCCATAACAGCGGTGGCAACTTCGCCAATGATCGTGAAAAGGCCTCCGAAGCCGGCCGCAAAGGCGGACAGAATAGCCACGGCGGTGGTCGCAACAGCAACAGCTGATGCTATAGGCACCAAAGGGCAAAGGTAAAACCTTTGCCCTTTTTTGTTGCCCGCTGCTTTTTTATTCGCAACTACTCGAAGTTGAAATGGTGTTTTTTTTCACGACAATAAACCGGCACCAAAACTTCCATTTGCTTGAATCTTCATTCAGCTTCAACAAATAAAAAGCTATCAACCGAGGAACTAGCGATATGAACACTTCTAATCATGGCACCTCGTCAACCAACCCCGGCGATGAAGCAGCGCCAGGGACGCCGGGCACCGGTGAAAATATCTGCCCTGTATGCAACGGTAATGGCCGTACCGATACAGGAGAATGTAAAAATTGCGGCGGCACCGGTAAGGTGATCGAA
Organism: Pseudomonas sp. NPDC077451; assembly: GCF_044543345.1. Lineage (NCBI taxonomy): Bacteria > Pseudomonadati > Pseudomonadota > Gammaproteobacteria > Pseudomonadales > Pseudomonadaceae > Pseudomonas > Pseudomonas sp. NPDC077451. The sequence goes on from NZ_JBITVX010000018.1 coordinate 45,523, forward strand.
GGCATCGGCGGAGCCTGATCCCGCCTCCGCAACCAGGAAACAGCCCATGCGTGTCAGCGCCTTCTCCGAACGAATCATCCAGAGCCTGCTGGACACCGACTATTACAAGCTGACCATGATGCAGGCGGTGCTGCACCACTACCCAAACGCCGAAGTGGAGTGGGCTTTTCGCAGTCGATCCGAAGAAGACCTGACACCTTATCTGGCCGCCATCCGGGAACAGCTGGAAGCATTGGCGGAGCTGCGATTCGAACCGCCAGAACTGGCATTCCTTGAACGCATTCCCTACATGCAGCCGGATTTCATCCGGTTTCTCGGGCTGTTCCGCTTTGACCCCCGCTACGTGCGGGTGGAGCTTGAAGACGGCGAGCTGGTGGTCTACCTGCGCGGCCCCTGGCTACATGTGATCCTTTTTGAGGTGCCGTTGCTGGCCATCATCAGCGAGGTCCGCAACCGTGCCCGCTATCCGCAGGTGACGCTGGAGCAGGCCACCGACCGTCTGGAAGAGAAGCTGCAGTGGCTGCGCGACGAAGCCACGCCCGCAGAACTGGCCGGTTTCAAACTGGCCGACTTCGGCACGCGTCGGCGCTTCTCGTTCGGCGTCCAGGCTGCGGTGGTCAAACGGTTGAGCGAGGCGTTTCCCGGACACTTCGTCGGCACCAGCAACGTGCATCTGGCGCGCACACTGAATCTCAAACCCATGGGCACCATGGCACATGAGTGGATCATGGCCCACCAGCAACTCGGCCCCCGACTGATCGATAGCCAGAGCGCGGCTCTGGACTGCTGGGCACGTGAATACCGCGGCGCGCTGGGCATCGCCATTACCGACTGCATCACCATGGACGCTTTCACGGCGGACTTCGATCTGTATCTGGCGAAGCTGTTTGACGGTCTGCGCCATGACTCGGGCGATCCGGTCGAGTGGGCGGAAAAAGCCATCGCCCACTACCGACAGCTGGGCATCGATCCGATGACGCGGCAATTGGTGTTTTCCGACGGACTGGATTTCCCAAAGGCGCTTAGTATCTACCGCGCCCTGGTCGGGCGCAGTAACACCAGTTATGGCATCGGCACTCAGCTGACCTGTGACATACCCGGGGTCGAACCGACCAACATGGTGATCAAGATGACCAGCTGCAACGGTCAACCCGTAGCCAAGATCTCAGATTCACCGGGCAAGACCATGTGCCGGGACGAAGCCTTCGTTAGCTACCTCAAGCATGTGTTTGGGGTGAATCGCTGACCCGCTCAAGCGGCTGATAGAGGCTCTTCGGATAGCTCGCCTGGCGTTTCGAAACATAGGCGGTTGCGCCCGGACGTTTTAGCCAGGTACATCCGTTTGTCAGCCAGGTCCAACAATTCGTCCGCGCTTTCGGCAAAGTCAACGCAACGCTCAGCCAAGCCAATACTGGCAGTGACAGGGCTGCCGTCAGGACGCGCGCCAAGGCCGTCCTTGACCATGCGAGCGAGCGCCAAACGCGCCTGTTCGCGGTCGGTGTCAGGCATGATCACGACGAACTCCTCGCCCCCCCAGCGCAGCAAGCTGTCGGTGCTGCGCAAGCTGGCCAGCATCTGCTGGGTACATTCGCGCAGCACCTGGTCGCCGGCGTCATGGCCGAAGCTGTCATTGATCCGCTTGAAGTGATCGAGGTCGATGAAAGCAACGGCAAGGCCGGTGTCGTGACGTCGTGCGGTGTCCCATTGCAGTTTCAGAATCTCCTGCCCGCTGCCGCGAGAAAAGACGCCGGTCAGCGGGTCTCGAATGGCCTGGCGCACCAGCGCGACCATGAAGGCCAGCTGGCTGAGACTCGCCAGTGACGTGACCCCGGCGATCAGTATCAGCAACCAGAATCCGCCCGCGTAGGAAGGCCAGTTGAGCGTCGTCCACGACAGATAACCGGCCAGTGCGTGCGCCAGAAGCAGGACGGACGCCATGACAAGGTTCTCTAACAAGGTCAGCGGGAATATGGCCAGCCCGGCCATCAGCACGAACGGCAGGAACGCATACCCAGTGGCTACCACTGCCGAGACCTGGGTGAGCTGATAACCCCCGAGCAACGTATGCGAAGCGATATAAAACACGGTGGGAATGGCGAACAGCAGCGCAACTGCCCGATACGCATCAAACAGATTGCCGCTGGGCCGATAGAACAGCAGCAGACAGGCAAAGGCGGCGCAGGCGAGCAAGCGAAAAGTTGCCAGTCCGAGCCAAAGTGGATAGGTAAAAACCATCAGATCGATGATCCCCCACACCGGCGTCAGTACCGCGAAAAGAAACGCGAAAAGCCTGACCCGGTTGACGATCATGGTCGCGCGACGCTCGCTCATCAGCATGGAATGGCGGTGTGGAATGACCAGCTTCATGAACTCAGTGGACCTGAGCTCACTGGGCAGCAGTGTAGCCAGGCGGTTCAGAAGAAGATCGATCAAGGACGGCATTTTTTAAAATCACCCGATAGAACATTGGAGTGGCCGTCCACGTCCTCGTGCCAGCCGCGCCGAATAGTAGCACTTAGCCATTAAAGCGCCGCATCATCCGAAGACCTTTGCTAACCCCGCTGTCAACCGAAGGGCCCGCTAAATGACAACGCCGCATAAAATCCTCATGTTTTATGCGGCTTTGATGGTTAGCGGCCTTTGCCGATCGCTCTATAGCAATACTGTCTTAAAATTTGTAACAAACCGTTTGGCAGCTCCTTTACGCCAGTAATCCGTTCGAGCGACAGCAAATCGCCCGCTAAATGACGCTTTAGAGCGCTTATGTCTTCCTGCATTGCCGACTAGCTTGGCTAGTGTCGGAGCTACGACTTCGGCTGCCAAACAAGAACAATAAGGAGACACCCAGTGCAGAGCGCCCTTAAGCCCCTCGCCCTCGCCATTTTGCTGGCGGGCGTATCCGTTGCAGCAAATGCGGATACCAGCCCATATAGCCAATTCGTTAACTTCGGCGACTCGCTGAGCGATGCCGGCAACTTTCCAGACGTTGGTAGCCCCCTATTGGGAGGAAACCCAACAGGTGGTTTGCGCTTTACCAATCGCACTGGCCCGACCTACTCGGCGAACAACACCGAATATGCGGGACAGGTTGTTACCCAGCTACTCGCTAATCGCCTCGGACTGCAGGCGTTGCCATCGACGCCGATCCTGCCGCGCCTTCTAACAGGCAATCCTGACGGTACCAACTACGCGGTAGGTGGTTACCGTACGGATCAGATTCTTGACTCGCTCATCGGCACCTCGACCGTCGACGCTGGCGGTGGACTATCACGCAGTCGCCCGGGATATCTGGTGGAAAACCCACGAGTCGACCCGAATGGCCTGTACTACCTCAACGGTGGTGCCAACGACATTTTCCAGCTTCAAACCAATCCTGTAACCATGGCGGAGGCTGCTGGAAATATGGTTGCGGCTGTCGGCGCACTGCAGGCGGCCGGTGCACGCTATATCGTCATCTCCGACCTGCCGGATGTGGGCAACACCCCGTTAGGTAACAGCCTGCCGGGCTTTAGCAATGTATTGAACAACCTAAGCGACGCGTTCAACGCTGAACTTGCTGCTGGACTCCAGGCGCAGGGCGGCAACTACGTCCTGTTGAACAATCGGCTGTTGCTCTCGGAAGTTCGCGCCGACCTCGCTCGCTACGGATTCGATCCGACCATCAATCAAACTTCGGTCTGCTTTGATGGAGGCAATTGCCCGCTCGACCCGACTTACGGCCTGGGTAGCGCCAACGCTGACCCGAGTCGCCTGCTATTCAACGATCAGGTGCATCCAACTACCGCAGTCCACCAAATAAGCGCCGACTATGTCTATTCGATTCTTTCCGCACCGGCAGAGGTATCACTGCTGCCCGAAATGGGCCGCTCCGCGCTGCGCAACCACTTGCAGCTACTGGGCAACGAGCTAGCTGCCCAGCACGGCAACTGGCAGTCGGTAGGTGGATGGCGAACTTTCGTCCAAGGCGGTTACAACCGGCCGGAGTACGATGGCTTCGGTGGCGGCGATGGCGACAGTCCGACTCTGGCAATCGGCATGACCAACCGTGTCAGCGAACACTGGCTGGCGGGCCTCAGCCTAGGCCTGGCGCAAAACTCCCTGAGCCTTGGTGAAGGAGACTCGGACTTTGACATGCGCAGCTATTTAGCGACTGCCTTCGCCAGCTATCAACAGGACCGTTTTTTTGCCGACCTCAATGCCAGCGCTGGGTATCTCGATTACGACTCACTGGACCGGAACTTCTCTTTGGGTATAGCGGAGCGCTCTGAGAAGGGTAGTACGGAAGGTGTGGTCTGGGGCGTTTCGGCCAAGACCGGCTTCAACCTGATGCAAATGGGTGATCCGCTACAGTTCGGCCCGTTCATCGGTGCCAGCTATCAGAAAATCGACGTGGACGGTTATAGCGAACAGGGCGCCAGCTCGACCGCTTTGACCTATGAAGATCAGGAGCTCGATTCACTTCGTTTGGCGGTTGGCATGTTTGGCAATTACGCATTGACGGAGCGCACTCGACTGTTTGGCGAGGTTGCACGCGAGGTCGAGCGAGAGGATGAGAAGCGCGAGGATCTGCGCATGTCATTGAATAGCGTAACAACTAATAGCTTCGAGCTACCGGGTGCGACCCCGACTGGCGACCAAACCCGCTTCAGTATCGGTATCGCTCATCAGCTGACGGCCGGGGTCAGCATTCGCGCTAATTACAACTACCAGGGCAATGACAACCGCAACCAGGGAGTTGGTTTATCTCTGGCGCTGGACCTGTAAACCGCTACTCCTCGTTTGGCTGACTCGCCTGGCCGCTGCGCATATACGCAGCGGCTTTTTTCTTAAACGGCAACTAGCGCTGGTCAATCTGCTGCTGCAAGTTGGCGATCTGTCCCTGCAACGTGTTGATGCTGCGGGTCATCTGGGCCCGGAATGCGTCGAACTCGGACGTCACTACGCCTGGCGTAGCCGCAGGTCGGTTATCCACTTCACTGCGCAAGACAAGTACATCCTGCTCCAAGCGACTGATCGCCTGACTGGCGTCGCCCCGTTGTTTCAACGCTGCGATGTCCTTGCTCAGTCCGTCGATTCGAGCAGACATCTTGTCTAGCTCGCCCACCGTGCCCTTTAGCCCCGCCATCGATGAGGTCAGCGCCACCTGCTCACCGGCGACCTTTTTCACGGACTCGGCAAGCGCGGCCGTAGCAGACTGATGGCCACGTACGTCAGTAGCGATTCGCTCGATCTGGCTGCCCTGCTCGTCCAGGCGCTTATCCTGATTGCCCTGTTTACCGGTCAGGCTTTGCTGCTGGGTGGTGATGGCGCGCTGTTGTTCGGCCAGGTCCAATGCCTGCTTTTCCAGCTGCTTGATGCGCAGTTTAAGCGCCTCGCCTTCTGTAGTGACGCTGGATTCCGTTGCCACAATCTTGCCGGAAATGTCCTGCAGACGACCGCTCGCGTCTTCGCTGATGCGCGCGAAACTTTCCTGAGTTGCAACCAGCTGGGCCTCGAGCCTCGATACCTGCTGCATGCCCCACCAACCCAACGCTATCAGCAAGCCGAACAACACCAGGACCAGGAACCACAACGGTGCGGTGCTGACGGTACGGCGCTTCTGGCGCGGGCGCGCATCGTCGGGTGCGCTGCTGGCAGACTGGCCGATCGGCTCAAGCTCAGGCGCAGGATACGGATCTCGATCGCGGCCTGCGGTCAGGCTGGGTATGTTGTCCAGTTCGTCGTGAGCATCGTTGCGCATGGGATACCTTTAATGGCGCGAAGCGAAAGACAGCGCGCAGTATAACGATTCAGCACAGGCACTTCAGCGCGAACACCACCCATAAACTGCACCCGGAACAGGCGTCCCGCACCGCGGTGTATCAAGACCGTGCAAACCGACATGGCGGGCAAGCGATCAGCTCGTCACTGCGCCATGTTGGGAAGACTGCATCCAAGCGGCAAGGTTAACCGCGGTGGGCTTCATCCAGCCTTACACATCGAAAGAAGTCAGCCCGAACAGGAACTGGTACGCCTGTTGCTTTGGCTTTGATGCCAGCGGATAGCGCTTTCCGACACGGATGTCGGGCCAAGTACGTCGATCGGTTGCTAGATTGGAGGACGCTTCATTATGGAGTTCAACAAGGCCGTACTCGATTGCATGCAGCACCTGCGCCGCCGGCTGCGCGATGAGCAACAGGTGGATATTCGCCTTAGCCAACCGGACGCGATCCAGGCCATGCTGACCGCCTGCCTCTGTTCTGGCGACGAGATGACACGGGACCTGGGCAAACAGCTGGCCACGTACAGCGACATGCCAGCTCCCGACCGAACGCCATCACCAACAGCGGGCCGCAGCGGGCCCTCGGTGCGCATCTACCGCGGCCAGCGAGTCCTGAACTGAACCGGCTCAATAGATCAACCACTGCCTAACCGAGCGCGACAGCTGCCGCGTAAGCTCGGCGAGCAACTCACCGCCGTTGCGCCAATGATGCCAGTACAACGGCACATCGATCGGATCACCCGGATACACATCCACCAGCGCTCCGCTGGCCAGCTCCGCGCCTACCTGCAGTTCAGGCACTAACCCCCAACCCAGATCGCTCTGCAGCAGGCGAACAAACCCTTCTGACGAGGGGCACAAGTGATGGCTGAAAGCCCCCTTCAGGCCCAACGCAGCGAGATAGCGATGCTGCAGCTGGTCGTCAGGACCGAAGACAATTGCCGGCGCCTTCAGCAAAGCCTCGGCTGGCGCGCCCGGCTTAAGATGGCGGGCGACATAGGCGGGGCTGGCAAGAGCGCGGTAGCGCATGGCCCCGAGGAATTCGCTTCGCGCACCGGCCAACGGCCGTTCAACCGCACACACGCACGCCGCCACCTCCCCGGCGCGCATGCGCTTTAGCCCAACATCCTGATCCTCCAGCACATGATCGAGCACCACGCCATGCCGTGTGCAGAACGGTGCAATCGCACCTGGCCACCAGGTAGCCAGGCTGTCGGAGTTCAGCGCAATACGCAGCCGCTCCGGTAGCCGACTCTCGTCCAGCTCCGGCACCTGCCCTTGAAGATCCCGCTCAAGCAGTCGCACCTGTTGCACATGGTTGAGCAAACGCCGGCCAACCTCGGTGGGCTGCGGTGGCGAAGCGCGCAACAACACCGGCTGCCCCAACCGCGCTTCGAGCAACTTGATGCGCTGCGACACGGCCGATTGCGACAGCCCCAACGACTGCGCAGCGCGATCGAAGCCGGCCTGCTCAACCACCGCCGCCAAAGCGACCAGCAGCTTGTAATCGAACATTCGATTTCCTTATGGGGCATTACCTAATTTCGTTTTTCTTATAATGCAACAGCCCTGACACTGCGAGCACCTTTCAACAAACACAGGCAGCGCATCATGTGGCAGAGCTACTTCAACGGACTATTGGTCACCGCCGGCCTGATCGTTGCTATCGGCGCGCAAAACGCGTTCGTGCTGGCGCAGAGCTTGCGCCGCGAGCACCATCTGCCCGTAGCCGCACTCTGCATTCTTTGCGACATTCTGCTGGTCAGTGTCGGCGTCTTTGGCCTCGCCGCCGTGCTGGCGGAAAACCCTTTGCTGCTGAAAATCACCCGATGGGGTGGCGTGCTGTTCTTGCTGCTCTATGGCGTCATCGCGTTGCGCCGCGCAGCGCGCCCGAAAGCCCTGCTGGAAGACACCCAACGCGGTCCGCGCTCGCTGCGGAGCGTATTGCTCGCCGCGCTGGCCGTCACCCTGCTGAACCCGCACGTGTATCTCGATACGGTATTACTGATTGGCTCACTCGGGGCGCAGCAACCCGAGCCAGGGGCCTATACGCTAGGCGCCGCAAGCGCGTCGACGGCATGGTTCCTAATCCTTGCCCTGGGCGGAGCCTGGCTTGCACCGTGGCTAGCACGACCGCTGACCTGGCGACTAATCGACCTGGGTGTCGCGACCATGATGTTCGTGGTGGCCGCGCAGCTTGTTGTCCTCGCCTAAGGAACGCCCCCGTCAATCGGAGGTCCACGCAGAGGGCCTCGGTATCCTCGCACCTTTTGGCAGATCTCGATTAAGAGGCTCTGGCTCCGGCTTCTCCACACAGTTGATGCGTGGTTTTGCCACAGGCTGAGTGCTATGATCCTTGGTCCGCGGGCATGGAGTGGAACGCTTCAGCCCGCCATTGCGGCCGCCCGTGATCGGCCGAAGAATGCGCACCTATGTAGCGAGCGAAGGGAAAGACAGGCGTAAACGGACGAACATCAGTGCAGTAGTTTTCTCCGTTCCGCGAGGCGCTGGCCACCAGCGCAGACTGCCTCCTTCCGAGCCGCATCTATTCTCGACACCTGAGCAGGAGATACACCATGGCTTTCGAATTGCCGCCGCTTCCGTTTGAAAAGAACGCCCTCGAGCCGCACATTTCCGCCGAAACTTTCGAGTATCACCATGGCAAGCATCACCAGGCCTACGTGACCAACCTGAACAATCTGGTTCCGGGCACCGAGTTCGAAGGCAAGGACCTGGAAACCATCATCAAGACCTCTTCCGGTGGCATCTTCAACAATGCCGCTCAGGTCTGGAACCACACCTTCTTCTGGAACTGCATGGCGCCGAACGCCGGTGGCCAGCCGACAGGCGAGCTGGCTGACGCCATCAACGCCGCGTTCGGTTCCTTCGACAAGTTCAAGGAAGAGTTCACCAAGACCGCCATCGGCACCTTCGGCTCCGGCTGGGCCTGGCTGGTGAAGAAGTCTGACGGTAGCGTCGGCCTGGCGAGCACCATTGGTGCCGGCAACCCGATGACCGCTGGCGACAAGCCACTGCTGACCTGCGACGTCTGGGAACATGCCTACTACATCGACTACCGCAACGCCCGCCCGAAATTCGTGGAAGCGTTCTGGAACGTGGTCAACTGGGACTTCGTCGCGAAGAACTTCGCCTGAGTCCCGTCTGCTTGATGGGGCGCCTGTCGCCTCATCATCCAGGCACCAAAAATGCCCGCATTGTGCGGGCATTTTTTATTCAAACGAAACAGAAGCAGCGGAACAGTGACAGCTTCGACAAGAAGCCCGTCTGCCGAAGGACCGCAGCTCACCTCGGGGACGCGCTCTAGAAGGCGGTTAGACCAATTGGACAGCCGCCCCATGCACCTGGATAGTCAAAGCGCGAGACACGCGAACGGCGGTTGTCGCCCGCTTGAGCTGGCAGCCAACTCGCTGATCGAAATCAGGCCTTTGGCAATGTCACGCCACGCTGACCCTGATACTTACCGCCGCGATCACGGTAAGAGGTCTCGCACTCTTCATCCGATTCCAAGAACAGCATCTGCGCCACGCCTTCGTTGGCGTAGATCTTCGCTGGCAGGGTGGTGGTGTTGGAGAACTCCAGGGTCACGTGCCCTTCCCACTCTGGCTCCAGCGGCGTCACGTTGACGATGATGCCGCAGCGCGCATAAGTGCTCTTCCCCAGACAGATGGTCAGCACGTTGCGCGGAATGCGGAAGTATTCGACCGTGCGCGCCAGTGCGAAAGAGTTGGGCGGGATGATGCAAACGTCGCTCTTGATGTCGACGAAGCTCTTCTCGTCGAAATTCTTCGGATCGACGATTGCCGAATTGATGTTGGTGAAAATCTTGAATTCATCGGCGCAGCGCACGTCGTAGCCATAGCTGGACACGCCGTAAGAGATCAAGCGCTCGCTGCCCTCGCCGCGCATCTGGCGTTCGACATAGGGCTCGATCATGCCGTGCTCCTGGGCCATCCGACGAATCCATTTATCCGATTTGATGCTCATGGCGGGCGTCCTGACTGGGCTGGTGGGCGTTCATATAAGGGTGTGCATCTTACCGACCCCACGGAGCCGGTTCAAAGCCCACGAACCGGGTCCATGCGTCGCATCTCTGACGCTTTGGCCGGAAACTGAAAATAATGCTCGCATTGCGACAGAAATGGAGTATCTTTCATTGGCTGCTGCTGCATGTGTCACCGTGAATCGCTACATGTTTAGATTTCGATCCGATCATTGCTACGACTCCTAACTCCTTGCACACAGTCACCGTTCGGGGTATTTGCCCGTTCAAATCATCTCTACACCTTGTTCAAGGAGACATTTCAAATGTCCAATCGCCAAACCGGTACCGTTAAGTGGTTCAACGATGAGAAAGGCTTCGGCTTCATCACTCCGCAATCCGGTGACGACCTTTTCGTACACTTCCGCGCCATCCAAGGCGACGGTTTCAAGAGCCTGAAAGAAGGCCAGCAAGTTTCCTTCGTCGCTACTCGCGGCCAGAAGGGCATGCAAGCTGAGGAAGTTCAGGTTATCTAACCTGAAGCTTCTTTGCTGAAAAAGCCCCGCTTCGGCGGGGCTTTTTTATGCCTGCGATTTACTGATGACCGATCAGCCACGGGCAGCGCGAAGCGCCACCCTGCTTTGAAATTAGTCGTCGGTTACTACGATGTTCGGCATCGACTGCGCAATGATCTGCCCGCTCAGCGAAATCCGTGCGCCCACACTGCGCGCCATTTGCTGATAGATCATCGCGATCTGGCTTTCAGGATCGGCAATGGTGGTCGGCTTGCCGGCATCGGCCTGGCTGCGAATTGCCATCGACAGCGGTAGCGAGGCCAGCAGCTCCACGTTGTACTGCTCTGCCAGCTTCTCACCACCGCCTTCGCCAAACAGATGCTCGGCATGACCGCAGTTCGAGCAGATATGGATGGCCATGTTCTCCACCACACCCAGCACCGGAATGTTCACCTTGCGGAACATCTCCACGCCTTTCTTGGCATCCAGCAGCGCCAGATCCTGCGGCGTGGTCACGATGACCGCCCCAACCACAGGCACCTTTTGCGCCAGGGTCAGTTGGATATCGCCTGTGCCCGGCGGCATGTCCACGATCAGATAGTCCAGATCCTTCCAGGCCGTCTGAGTGATCAGCTGCAGCAAAGCGCCGGAAACCATCGGGCCGCGCCAGACCATCGGTGTCTTGTCATCGGCCAGGAAAGCCATCGACATAATCTGTACGCCGTGGGCCTCCAGCGGGATAAAGGCTTTGTTGTCACGAATTTCGGGGCGGGTGCCTTCGGGAATGCCGAACATAATGCCCTGGCTCGGGCCATAGATATCCGCGTCCAGCACACCCACCCGTGCGCCTTCGCGAGCCAGCGCCAGTGCCAGATTGGCGGCCGTGGTGGATTTCCCCACGCCGCCCTTGCCGGAAGCGACGGCGATGATGTTCTTCACATTGGCCATCGACTCGAGCTGGTCCTGCGCCTTGTGCGAGCGGATTACGCACTCGACTTGCACGTCCGCTCGAGTGACGCCTTCCAGCTGCTCAATGGCCATCGCCAACATCTGTGCCCAGCCGCTGCGAAACAGTCCGGCAGCGTAGCCGAGTTCAATCTGCACGCTAACGTGATCGCCCTGGACATCGATGGAACGCACGCAACCGGCAGTGACCGGGTCCTGGTTCAGGTTAGGGTCGGTGTACTGACGCAGTACGGCTTCCACAGCTTCGCGTGTGACGGTCATGACTACTCCCAAGAAAACCTAGTAAAACAGACGGGCATCTTACCCCGTGGTGCCGTATGGGCTCATCAACCGCGTCAACATGGCGCGGCACTCGGCATCTGACCGGCACCAGCCGCGCCAGTGCGGGTGAAAAAAAAACGTCGCACCTTTATAGTGACCAGCTCACTTCGCAACCCCGACTGCAGATTCCCCCCATGTCCGAAGCCCGTCAGATCCTCGTTACCAGTGCCCTGCCCTACGCCAACGGTTCGATACACCTTGGCCATATGCTCGAGTACATCCAGACGGACATGTGGGTGCGCTTTCAGAAGCTGCGCGGCAACCAGTGCATCTACGTTTGCGCCGATGACGCCCATGGCTCGGCCATCATGCTGCGCGCCGAAAAGGAAGGCATCACGCCCGAGCAGCTGATCGCCAACGTGCAGGCCGAGCACAGCGGAGACTTCGCCGACTTTCTGGTCAACTTCGACAACTTCCACTCGACCCATTCGGAAGAGAACCGCGAGCTGTCCGAGATGATCTACACCCGTCTGCGCGACGCTGGGCACATCGCAACCCGCTCGGTGACCCAGTACTTCGATCCCGAGAAAGGCATGTTCCTCGCCGACCGCTTCATCAAGGGCACCTGCCCGAAGTGCGCAGCAGAAGACCAGTACGGCGACAACTGCGAAAAGTGCGGCGCCACGTACGAGCCCACCGAGCTGAAGAACCCACGCTCGGCCATCTCTGGTGCCACACCGGTGCTGCGCGACTCCAAGCACTTCTTCTTCAAGCTGCCCGACTTCGAGGCGATGCTGAAGGAGTGGACCCGCAGCGGCAGCCTGCAGGACTCAGTCGCCAACAAGATCGCCGAATGGCTCGACGGCGGCCTGCACGAGTGGGACATCTCCCGCGATGCGCCCTACTTCGGCTTTGAGATTCCAGGCGAGCCCGGCAAATACTTTTACGTCTGGCTGGATGCGCCGATCGGCTACATGGCGAGCTTCAAGAACCTCTGCGCACGCCGCCCGGAACTGGACTTCGATGCGTTCTGGAAGAAGGATTCCACCACCGAGCTGTACCACTTCATCGGCAAAGACATCATCAATTTCCACACCCTGTTCTGGCCTGCCATGCTCGAAGGCGCCGGCCTGCGTAAGCCCACCGCCGTCGCCGTGCATGGCTACCTGACGGTGAACGGGCAGAAGATGTCCAAGTCGCGCGGCACCTTTATCAAGGCGCGCACTTACCTTGATCACCTGAACCCTGAATACCTGCGCTACTACTACGCGGCCAAGCTCGGCCGCGGCGTAGATGACCTGGACCTGAACCTCGAAGACTTCGTACAGAAGGTCAATTCCGACCTCGTTGGCAAGGTCGTCAACATCGCCAGCCGTTGCGCCGGGTTCATCCACAAAGGCAACGGCGGCCAAATGGTCGACCGCAACGCTGCGCCGGAACTGACCGACGCCTTCCAGGCCGCCGCACCGTCGATTGCCGACGCATATGAAAGCCGTGACTTCGCCCGCGCCATGCGCGAGGTCATGGCGCTGGCCGACCGCGCTAATGCCTGGATCGCCGACAAGGCGCCCTGGGCACTGAACAAGCAGGAAGGTATGCAGGATGAAGTCCAGGCCATCTGCGCTACCGGCATCAATCTGTTCCGCCAACTGGTGATCTTCCTCAAGCCAGTGCTGCCGAACCTGGCCGCCGACGCCGAGCGCTTCCTGAACGTCGAGCCTCTGGGCTGGACCGACCTGCAAACGCTGCTGACCAACCATCAGCTGAACGCCTTCACCCCGCTACTGACCCGTATCGAGCCTGCCAAAATCGAAGCCATGATCGAAGCATCCAAGGAAGACCTCGCCTCCACCGAAACCGCCGCCCAGCCAAACGGCAACGGAGAGCTGACCAAAGAGCCCATCGCCGCCGAAATCGCCTTTGACGCGTTTGCCGCGGTGGACCTGCGCATCGCGCTGATCGAGAAGTGCGAGTTCGTGGAAGGTGCCGACAAGCTGCTGCGCCTGACCCTCGACATCGGCGACGCCAAGCGCAACGTGTTCTCCGGCATCAAGAGCGCCTATCCGGACCCAAGCAAGCTGGAAGGCCGCCTGACCCTGTACGTCGCCAACCTCGCCGCGCGCAAGATGAAGTTCGGCGTCTCCGAAGGCATGGTGCTGGCCGCCGGCCCTGGCGGTGAAGAGATCTACCTGCTCAGCCCGGACAGCGGCGCCAAGCCCGGTCAACGCGTCAAGTAACGAAGCCATAGCACAGGCGCTCGGTGCAATGCCGAGTGCCTGATTTTGATACGAACTAACCGCTCCACTGCATCACCCGCTGCCACTGCCCGGAGGCGGTTATGACCGATACACCCGAACCTAATAGATGCCCGATTTGTGGCGAACCCAACAGCTGTGGCCTGGCTTATCCAGCTACTGCGACACGGCCCTGCTGGTGCTTCACCGCCGAAATAGCACCTGAAGCCCGCGAACAGATTCCTGATGAAGCGCTCAATAAAGCCTGCATCTGCCCGCGTTGCGCGCGCGGCGAGTTGCCTGCAAAACCCTGATGCGCCTCGACCGTTTCCTCGCCAATCTGCCCCACTGCAGCCATCGCCAAGCTCGCCTGCTGCTGGCCTCGGGCCGTGCTGCGGTGAATGGGAACACGGTTTTCGACGGCACCCATGACGTTCGCATCTTCGATCGTATCGAACTGGATGGCGAGCTACTGCAGGCAGGCAAGCCCGCGCGGTTCTTTATGCTGAACAAGCCAGTAGGCTGCGTCAGTGCTACCGCCGATCCGCAACACCTCACGGTGCTGGATCTGCTGAGCGAGCCGGACAAGGAAGAATTGCACATTGCCGGGCGGCTGGACTTCAACACCACCGGGTTGATGATCATCACCAACGACGGCCTCTGGTCCCGCCGCCTCACCCAACCGGAAAGCCTGCTGGGCAAAACCTATCTCGTCGAAACCGAAGACCCGATCGACCCCATCTGCGTCGACCACTTCGCCCAAGGCCTCTACTTTCGCTTCGAAAACCTCATCACCCGGCCCGCCGAACTCGAACTGCTCGGCTCGCACCGGGCTCGTCTGACCCTGCACGAAGGCCGCTACCATCAGGTCAAGCGCATGTTCGGCCACTTCAACAACAAGGTCACCGCCCTGCACCGCGAACGCATGGGCCCGCTGCTGCTCGACCCCACCCTCGCCCCCGGCCAATACCGCAGCCTGACGCCTGTTGAAATTGCGCAGGTCTGAAAACATTCATCGGCCTAAACGCCGCACCCGCTTCTCCTCACCCCGCCCTTCTGGTACAAAGGCTGCCTACGCGGGCGTCGTATAATGGCATTACCTGAGCTTCCCAAGCTCATGACGAGGGTTCGATTCCCTTCGCCCGCTCCAGATTAAAAAAGCCCTGCAATCGCAGGGCTTTTTCGTTTAGGGTTTGGCTTGTTTCGGCAAGGTCTAGGCAGCTTTGGCGGAAAAATAAATATGTCCCCTTTTTCCTACCCACAATTTGCGCTTCGGATAGTCAGCGGCAACATCCAACCTGAATGCGGACAAACGAGCCCTGAATACGAGACGGCCAATTCAAACTAGCCCAATCAGAACGCGGGATAGCGATTACTGCTGAAGTAGCGAAGCGATGGTATTGCCGAGTTTGATTGCAAACGATTAGCCTGATCAACCATAAACAAGGACAGTAAATGGAAAACCTGAAAAAAGGGTCGCAGTGGCGAAAATGGGATCTTCATGTTCATACGCCTGCCTCCGTCCTGGAGAGCCAGTACGGGTCCGACTGGGACCGGTATGTAGTAGAACTTTTTAAACGCGCCATAGCCAACGATATAGCAGCGATAGGGATTACTGACTATTACCTACCGACAGGATATAGAAAGCTCAAAAAGGAGTATCTTGAGCAGCCACAAAAGATGGCTCAACTATTCTCACCTGACGAACTAATAAAGATAAATTGCATTGCAATTTTTCCGAACATAGAGTTTCGATTATCCAAGCTGATAATTGACAAACAACCAGAGTTAAAATGGAACCGAAAGGTCAATTTCCACGTTATATTGTCGAACGAAGTAGATATCGACTGCATTGACTCAGAATTCATTTCACAGATTCAGATTATTTTCGACGCTTCTATAGGTGGAGCCGCAGAAAAACGGCCACTGTCGCAGTTCAGCCTTGAATGTCTAGGCAATAAGCTAATTAGCGAACACGAGCCTTTTGCGCAAGCAGGTTCGCCACTTTTTGTCGGCATGCTTAATGCGTCTGTTGACGAAAATGAGATTATCGAGATTTTATCAAGCAACTCACTTTTTCGCGAAAAATATCTAATAGGCCTTCCAACCGATGAGGATCTAAGCAGGGTTAACTGGAACTCACAGGGACATTCGATTCGAAAAACGCTCATAAAACAAGCGCACTTTATCTTTTCCTCAAATCCAGCAACCTGCAATTTTTTCTCTGGCGGCTCTGATAAAGATCGGTTCGTTTCCGAGTTCGGAGCCATTAAGCCCTGTTTGTGGGGATCGGACGCACATCACTTCGAAAAGATGTTTGCCCCAGATAAAGGCCGACACACTTGGATAAAAGCTGACGCGACCTTCGAAGGCTTAAAGCAAGTAATCTATGACCCTGGTTCAAGATCAAGAATTCAGGAGACTAGCCCACAACAAAAGAATAGTTACCAGACGATAGATTGTGTACGCTTCATTGACAAAAATAATACTTTCAGCGATGAATACATACACTTTAACCCTGATCTCAATACTATTATTGGCGGAAAATCTTCCGGCAAGTCAATGTTGCTTTACCATATTGCTAAAGCAATAAATCCGGCAGAAGTCGACGAGAAAGTACGACTAGCAAAAGCGTCGGAGTACAAAGGTTTCGATATCGACTTTGAGGTTGTCTGGTCCAACGGCGATCTCAGCAAACTTTCTGACGTTATCTCCACTAAGCCTATCACCTATATACCTCAGCTATACATTAACCATCTAGCGGAAGAAGACGGCAAAAGCCAACTTAATGAGCTGGTTAAATCTATACTGATGCAAAATGATGACTTCAAGTCTTTTACTAAAAATCAAGAACAAAAAATAAGCGACACGCACGAAAAGATAAACGGAACCATCAGCAGAATATACAGATTAAAAGAAAGCTATAAATCGCTCGCAAAAGACTCTTCCGAAATTGGCACAAAGAGCGCCATTGAGGAAGAAATTAAACGTCTTCAGGCTGCCATCTTGGCATTGCGAGAAAAGGCTGGATTTAGCGAGCAAGAAGAACGGGCCTTCAACCACCTTAATTCCAGAAAAGGATCACTTGAAAAAAGGCATAAAACCGTAAGTGATGCCGCTATTTTTCTCAAGCAGCTTTCAGACTCTTTGACGTTAAAAGGTGATTATCTAGTAGATGAATTAACGGAGACCGTCAAGCTAGACATCGACGCACCCAAACACGCCAGAATAGTGACTAACTCTTTAGCGGAGCTACAAGCCGGGCTAAAACTTGAAATCGAGTCCTACGTCAGCAAAATTGCATTGAGGCACCAGAAAACGCCATCCACACTAGCCAGACTAGATTCACGACTAAAAAGCACAGAACAAGCCATAACTCCGCTGCTCGAAAAAATAAAAGAACAAAAAGCGCTGGAAGTTATTCGTGAAAAACTAAAGTCAGAAGAAGCAAAACTAAAAAGAATCACAGAGATTGAGCATAGATTACTTAGCATTGCCACCGATGGCAAAGCACTTCGAGAAGATCTTTACCAAAGTTTTGGCGAATTGGTAATTACATATACTGAATACGTCAAAGAAATCTCTAGACCAGAATATCAACTCGAAGAAGCAATCAATATTAGTGCAAATGTAGCCTTCTCAAGCAGCAAGTTTGATCAATTTGTAAAATCCTTCGACGGCCGAGGAAATCTAACAAATTTGGTTGGAGACCTAGCAGATTCAGAAGGAAACTATATTTTTTGCCCCGAAACCCATGCGCAAAAGATCTTTTACATTGACGAAAAGATAAGGAGAAAGGATGAAAAACTTCCCAGTGCAAAAAAAGGAACAACAGAAGAAGACATAATCAGGAAACTTTATAGCGACTGCTTTTATATAAACTACTCGGTCAGCTATAAAGAAGACCAAATTGAAACCATGTCCCCTGGGAAACGGGGATTAGTTCTATTAAACTTGATATTACATCTGAGCAATGCCTCCCATCCAATCCTTATTGATCAACCTGAAGACAATCTTGACAACCGCACTATTTACGACCAGCTAAACGACTTTATACGCGACCGAAAGAAGAAGCGCCAAATTATAATGGTCACTCACAACGCGAACCTGGTGGTAGCTGCGGACGCTGAATGCGTTATTGTCGCGAACCAAGACGGCCAACAACGCTGTTTTGAAAACGAGAAGTTTAAATTTGAATACTGTTCTGGAAGCCTAGAAAACTCATTCGAAGATTCCAACAAGATAGGAATTCTCAAAAAACAAGGAATAAGACAGCATGTCTGTCAAATTCTGGAAGGCGGCATACTCGCCTTCAAGGAACGAGAGTTAAAGTACGGCCTTAAATAATTCGTAACTTTACCATTCAGGCACACATAGTGTAATCAAAGGGAACAGATTTATTTAGCGCCCTTCTAGGGCAAGGAAGCCGTATATAACATGGAAACGATCATCGGACTTATGTTCGAGGTTGCGCTTAGGGGGCTAGGCCTTTGGGTACTGAAGGTCCTGACCTACGGTCGCTACAAGGACACTAATAGTTATTTGTATTTTTTACCTACCTTCGTCGGCTTTCTATGCATAGTGCTACTGTTGTTATTGATACTCGTGATAGCAGCGGGATTGAAAGCTTCAGCCACGACCTAAGGCACATATTTATTCCATAAGTAAACGCAAGGAGGCGACATGAGATCAGACTGGGACGATGCGCCCGAGTATCTACGCAGCAGGAAGAAGCAAGGGCCATGGCGATTCCTAGCGATACTGGGGATCGGTTCGGCGGTCATCGCGGCACTGGCATTGACGTTCGGACAGCCGATAGTTCTGGACATGAACCAGATCAAGCAAGGCATTCGTATCGGCGGCAAGCCTTTGTTTAACCCAGAGCCAGCACAACCCATTCAGCCGGTTGGCCAGCCGTCCGTTGAAAACTACGAAGCCCTGACAGCAGTACCGTCACCAGCCCCACAGCAGCGGCTGCTGACCCAGGAAGAAATCGACTGGTTCGCAGAGCGTTCGGCGGAGGCCGCGCAGTCTCGCCAAACATCATTCAACGATGACAACTACACGCCCAAGCAGCCGGCCAGCACCTACACTCCGCCGGTAGTCCGTGAAGTTGCAGCAAAGCCCGCTAGTAGCGAGCGACGTCCGCGCACGGTAAGCCGGGAGCGCACATCCACCTGGATAAAGAGCTGGAATGGCGGTACTAACTATCTGGCGGAGTGGGTGGCAGTAAACAACTACATCGACCGAACGAGCGTGTGCGGCAATCATCGCCGAGGCTCAATCGACTATAGAGAATGCCGCAAGGCTGCCAAACAGCACTTCCATGAACAATGTCAGACATGGCGTGCCCGCTTTGACGGTGATCGCAAAGATCTAAGCGACCGGATGAAAACCCGTTATTGCGGAGCAGCAAGCAGCTTTAACCCAATGGGCTGAGGTAGCGGAAGCTTCAGAATTATCAACATCGAGGAGCGTTCGTATACGCTCGTTGTAGATGGCCTTGTGCAGCAGAATTTCCCGCAGCTTCGACCAGTACTCATCACTGAGCAGTAATCGGGGCATCGCAAACTCGTATTGGTGTTGTGTGTGAGCTACAACGATGCGAGCTTGTTCCTATATACCAATGATTTAGATCGAAGCTGGAACACCCCCTACACATTGACCACAGGTCACCCTAAGCAGAGGTTTCTGGTCACACCCTACTTCGCGTCTCTCAGCATCTGTGCAAACTCGCGCATCGTCTCCGTGAACGTACTTGCATCGATGACCTCTAGACGGCGGGCTCGCAATTTGGAGATATATTGAAATTGCAAGGGATCGCTTTTTATGCCCCCCATCGACCACTTCCCAAAGATCCGATTGTTCGCCGGCGAAATATAAAGAATCTCTGCACCACTGTGTCTGGGATCATCTAGAATCTTCACATATTTCCGGAGAACATCCTGTTCCTGCCCTTCTAAAACTTGCATGAACAGTCCACCACCGTGGACCAGGATGCCAGTGATACTGCTGGCCGGATTATTTTGGCGCGAGGACAGTAGTATGTCCTGTACTTGTTCATTCGATATTGTGGGGGCGGCACGGCTGATATAGAGAAGTCGAATCATTGAGTAACCTCTGTCGGTGGGCAAAGTGTTTGGCTGGACGGAGGGCCTTCAAGGGGGCGATAAAGAAAACGGAAAAATCGTACGCTAAGCATGCGACCTGTCAGGTTGAAGCCATAGAGGTTGGCTGCGAGCTAACCTGACGCGGACCAGGCGTTGAAACGTTTGTAGCCTTTGCTCAAGCTTACGAATGCCCCGGGAAAGTCTCGCCAGAGGCATCCTCCGCGCATGCGATACAGCATGCCTTCGACGGTCATCCGTAGATTACGCTTGTTGTAGATGGCCTTGTGCAGCTGAATTTCCCTCAGCTTCGACCAGTGCTCATCACTGGGCAGTAATCGGGGCATTGCAAGCTCGTACTGGTGTTGTGTAAGAGCTACAACGATACGAGCTTGTTCCTATATATCGATGACTTAGATCGAAACGGGAAAACCCATAGCAGACATGTCGAAAAAGTGTCGAAATCATTGTGACGCATAGCGACGAAACGAGCAGGCGAGATAGCTGGAAACCCCTTAACGACACGCTTTGAGACGGAACGACACACCAAGCATAAGGGTTCGATCCTCTTCGCCCGCGCCAATTAAAAAGCCCTGCCGGAGCATAATGCTGTTCACTTAAGCGGAGCAGCCTTACGATCCACCGGATACCGGGTTTTGGAAATCTTCACCGTCCTTGGCCTCCCTGGCCTTGGACGGT
>NZ_JBITVX010000019.1:0-65610 GCF_044543345.1 Pseudomonas sp. NPDC077451
TATTCCTGCTCACCGGGCACGTTCATTTCGCGCCAGCGTGCGCCGGTCGCCAGGATCAGCGTTTTGGCTTTCAGCGAGCCACCGTTCTCCAGCTTAATCTCGTGCAGGCCGCCTTCGCTCGAGGCCGGGATCAACTGAGCCGCGCGCTGCAGGTTCATGATGTCGACGTCGTATTCGCGCACATGGTTTTCCAGCGCACGGGCTAGTTTTGGGCCTTCGGTCTCGTTGACCGAGATGAAGTTCTCGATGGCCATGGTGTCGAGCACCTGACCACCGAAACGCTCGGCTGCGACACCAGTACGGATGCCCTTGCGCGCCGCATAGATGGCCGCTGCAGCGCCGGCTGGTCCACCACCGACAACGAGCACGTCGTAAGCATCCCTGGCGCTGAGCTTCTCGGCATCGCGCGCTGACGCGCCGGTGTCGAGCTTGGCCAGAATCTCCTCTTCACCCATGCGGCCCTGACCGAACAGCTCGCCGTTGAGGTAGATGCTCGGAACGGACATGACCTGGCGAATGGTGACTTCTTCCTGAAACAGCGCACCGTCGATGGCGACGTGGCGGATGTTCGGGTTGAGCACAGCCATCAGGTTAAGCGCCTGGACCACGTCCGGGCAGTTCTGGCAGGACAGCGAAAAATAGGTTTCGAAGTTGTATTCGCCGTCGAGATTCTTGATCTGCTCGATGATGTCCGGTGCGGTCTTGGACGGATGACCACCGACCTGCAGCAGGGCCAGCACCAGCGAGGTGAACTCGTGGCCCATCGGAATGCCGGCGAAACGCAGACTGATGTTGCCACCGATACGGTTGAGCGCAAACGAAGGTTTGCGGACGTCATTGCCGTCGGTGCGCAGGGTGATCTTGTCGCTCAGGCTGGTAATGTCTTCCAGCATGGCGAGCATTTCCTGGGATTTGGCGCCGTCATCGAGGGATGCAACGATCTCGAACGGCTGGGTGACCTTTTCCAGATAGGTTTTCAGTTGCGCTTTGAGATTGGAGTCCAACATGAGCAGCGTTCCCCTTGTTGCGGAATTCGGGTAATAAAACGCCCGGGCGGTTCACGCCCAGGCGTTGGAACTCGGACCTATGAATCGTCCGAAAAACAGCGAGTTGGACGCTGCGGTGGGCGCAGCGCCTCTCGGCTGTTTAGATCTTGCCGACCAGATCCAGCGACGGGGCCAGAGTGGCTTCGCCTTCTTTCCACTTGGCTGGGCAAACTTCGCCTGGATGCGCAGCGGTGTACTGAGCAGCTTTCAGCTTGCGCAGGGTCTCGGAGACGTCGCGAGCGATCTCGTTGGAGTGGATCTCAACGGTCTTGATCACGCCTTCCGGGTTGATCAGGAAGGTGCCGCGCAGGGCCAGACCTTCTTCTTCGATGTGCACGCCGAAAGCGCGAGTCAGCTGGTGGGTCGGGTCGCCGATCAGCGGGAACTGAGCTTTACCGACAGCTGGGGAAGTCTCGTGCCAGACCTTGTGAGAGAAGTGGGTATCGGTGGTAACGATGTACACCTCGGTACCGGCCTTCTGGAACTCGGCGTAGCTGTTGGCAGCGTCTTCGATCTCGGTCGGGCAGTTGAAGGTAAAGGCTGCCGGCATGAAGATCAGCACCGACCATTTGCCCTTGAGGGACTCTTCGGTGACTTCGATGAACTTGCCATTGTGGAAAGCGTTAACTTTGAACGGCTGGACTTGGGTATTGATCAGAGACATCTACTAACTCCTTTTGGGATTCAGAACTTAACGCCGCCTAAGATAGCGCAGGCAGCGAGATATGGTTAATTGATTGAGAAAATAGGCTCGATAGAGTCTTTCTATCTAACCGCTATCAATCTACGACGGCCCGTAAGACACCATCATTGCCCGACAATTCAGGCGAGGGTCGTACGCGAGCCGCTACGGCTCATGGCCAGAATGCCCGAATTCCTGCGACGCCCTGCGCACCAACCTGAGCAGCCCTCGCCACATCACTCGGACCAAGGCCGCCCAGTAGATATGCAGGCTGAGCGAAGCCTAGCAGCAGTTGGGCAGCGCATTGCCACCCCAAAGGTCTCGCTTCGGGGTGCGAGGCGGTAGCAAGTATCGGCGACAGCACAATGAAATCAACCCCCATCTGCTTCGCCAGATCTAACTCGGCCAAATCGTGGCATGACGCGGCGAGCCATCGCTCCGGTTCTATAGGCCTGCCCGCGTCGGCGTACCTACGCAGCTGCGAGGCCGTTAGATGCCAACCGGCGTCCGGAAAATCATGGGCCCACTCCAATGGCCCTTTTAGCATTACCTGCGCACGCCCCGCACACATCTCCAGCACTTGAGCTGCCAGCGCCCGGTACCGAGCGTCCGGCAGCGAGGGGCAGCGTAGCTGCAGCAGCCGAACCCCTGCATCCAGTGCGCAAGCCACACCGCAAAGCAGTTCCTGTGGTGCCAGGTTATCCGGTGTGATCAGGTACGACTTCGGTAGGCGAGCCGCAGCGATTATCGGCCGGTTTGCCGCCGGAAAGTCATAACGCGCCAGATCCTCCGCAGACACCCAAGCCAACGGCTGCCCCTCGGCCCCGTGCGGCTCGCCGTCAAACTCAAGCACTTCCCAGACATCGAGGAGCACTTGCTTGTCCGGATAGTCATGGCGCACTTGGATCAGGGGCCTCGCAGCAATTACCGCAATGTCCAATTCTTCTGCCAGTTCCCGCGCAAGCGCAGCCTCTGCAGTCTCGCCTTCCTCGACCTTGCCGCCGGGGAACTCCCATAACCCACCTTGGTGCTTGTCTAGGGGGCGCTTGGCAATCAGCACATGACCGTTGGCGCCACGGATCACGCCAGCGGCGACGTGGAGCCTTTTCATGTTCCGACACCAAACGGAGGTCCGCCCGTCGCAGGGAGCTGCCGCAGCAGCTCATTCAGCATGCCGACTGCCAAGGGATCAGGTGCGGTATTCGGCATTGATCCGCACGTATCCGTGAGAGAGGTCCGTGGTCCAGATCGTCTCGCTGCAATCACCGCGACCGAGTTCGATACGAATCTCGATTTCTTCCTCAGCCATGACCGCGGCGCCCTGCTCTTCCGTATAGCTCGGCGAACGTCCACCCTGGCTGGCGATACATATGGCTCCCAGATAGACATCGATCTTGCTCACATCCAGCTCGGGAACGCCTGCACGACCGACCGCCGCCAGAATGCGTCCCCAGTTCGGGTCGGAGGCGAACAGTGCTGTTTTGATCAGCGGCGAGTGCGCGACGGCATAACCAACGTCGAGGCACTCCTGATGATTGCGGCCACCGTTGACCTGGACGGTGACGAACTTTGTGGCACCTTCGCCGTCACGAACGATGGACTGAGCCACTTCCATGCTGACATCGAAGACCGCCTGCTTGAGCTTGGTGAACAGCTCACCAGAGGCTTCAGTGATTTCAGCGACGTCAGCCTTGCCAGTAGCGATCAGCATGCAGCAGTCGTTGGTCGAGGTGTCGCCGTCGATGGTGATACGGTTGAACGACTTGTTGGCCGCATCCCGCAGTAGATCCTGCAATACGGGTTGAGCGACCTTCGCATCGGTTGCGATATAGCCAAGCATGGTCGCCATATTGGGACGGATCATGCCGGCACCTTTGGAAATACCGGTCACGGTAACCGTCACGCCAGCGTGCTCGAATTGACGGCTCGCGCCCTTGGGCAGCGTGTCTGTAGTCATGATGCCGGTGGCGGCTTCGGCCCAGTGATTTTCAGCGAGGTCGGCCAGCGCTGCGGGAAGCGCCGCCTCGATCTTCTCAACTGGCAGCAACTCACCGATGACGCCGGTTGAAAACGGCAGGATTGCATCGGCGTTAACGCCAGCCAAGGTGGCCAGGCTGGCACAGCTGCGGATGGCTGCCTGCATTCCAGGCTCACCAGTTCCAGCGTTAGCGTTTCCTGTATTGGTCAGTAGGTAACGTACCGTTCCCTGAGTCCGCTGCTTCGCAAGAATGACGGGCGCTGCGCAAAAGGCGTTGAGGGTGAATACACCCGCAACCGTTGAGCCTTCAGCGCAACGCATCACTACGACGTCCTTGCGGCCAGGTCGCTTGATACCCGCCGAAGCGATGCCGAGCTCGAAACCGGGAACCGGGTGCAGTGTAGGTAGGGGACCAAGACCGACAGCCATTGATGCGCTCCTTCAGAAAGGATGGATGGCCTTCAGCCACCGAAAATCAGGGAGAAAAACGCCGCGAGCGGCTAGAGCCGGTCGCGGCGCGGGTCAACACAGAAGGGTCAGCTTACTGAACCTGTCCGTGGCAATGCTTGTACTTCTTTCCGGACCCGCAAGGGCAAGGTTCGTTGCGCCCGATCTTTTGCTCGGTACGGGTGGGAGCTGCAGCTGCCGCTACATCGCCCTCAGCCTCTGGGTCTTCCTGGTCTGCTTCCAGCGCCGAAACCTCGGCATGCTGAAATTGCATACGCTGCGCCAGCTCTTCAGCGTCGCGGCGCAACCGCTGCTCCTCCTCGGCTGGGTCTTCGCGACGAACCTGCACATGGGACAGAACCCGAATGCTGTCGCGCTTGATGGACTCGAGCAGTTCCTGAAACAGCGTAAAGGACTCGCGCTTGTATTCCTGTTTCGGGTTTTTCTGAGCGTAGCCGCGCAGGTGGATACCATGACGCAGATGATCCATCGTCGACAGGTGATCCTTCCACAGATCGTCGAGTACGCGCAGGACAATCTGCTTCTCGAAAGTGCGCAGCGCCTCGGCGCCAGCCATTTCTTCTTTCTCGTTGTAGGCCGCTATCAGCGCCTCGAGGATGCGCTCGCGCAGCGTCTCCTCGTACAGCTTCTCGTCTTCGTCGAGCCATTGCTGGACCGGTAGCCGCACTCCGAAATCACTGTAGAGCACCGCTTCGAGCCCACTGATATCCCATTGTTCGGGCAGCGACTGCGGCGGAATGTGCTGATTGATAGCGTAATCGAGCGCCTCGCGGCGGAACTCGCTGATGGTCTCTCCGATTTCCTCGGCGGCCAGCAGACTGTTGCGCATGTGATAGATCACCTTGCGCTGCTCGTTGGCGACGTCGTCATATTCGAGCAATTGCTTACGCATGTCGAAGTTGCGGCCTTCGACTTTGCGCTGGGCCTTCTCGATGGCGTTGGTCACCATGCGGTGCTCAATCGCCTCACCGGACTCCATGCCCAGTGCCTTCATGAAATTCTTCACCCGATCCGAGGCGAAGATGCGCATCAAACTGTCTTCCAGCGAGAGGTAGAAGCGACTCGAACCGGCGTCGCCCTGGCGCCCGGCGCGCCCACGCAGCTGGTTGTCGATACGGCGCGACTCGTGACGCTCGGATGCGATCACATGCAGGCCACCCGCCTCGAGTACGGCCTGATGACGCTTCTGCCAGTCGGATTTGATTTGCGCGACCTGATCATCCGTTGGATTCTCGAGCGCCGCCACTTCAACTTCCCAGTTGCCGCCGAGCAGGATGTCGGTGCCTCGGCCTGCCATGTTGGTAGCGATGGTCACCGCACCCGGGCGTCCCGCCTGCGCGATGATTTCCGCTTCTTTGTCGTGGTGCTTGGCGTTTAGCACCTTGTGTTCGATGCCTTCGCTGACCAGCAGACGCGAGACATATTCAGATGTTTCGATGGTTGCAGTGCCCACCAGAACGGGACGACCGTTGTTCTGGCAATCCTTGATGTCCGCGATGATGGCAGCAAACTTCTCTTCCTGGGTCAGATAGACCAGGTCGTTGTAGTCCTTACGTGCCAGCGGCTTGTTGGTCGGAATCACCATTACCGGCAGGTTGTAGATCTGCATGAATTCGAACGCTTCTGTGTCTGCAGTACCGGTCATGCCCGATAGCTTTTTATACAGACGGAAGTAGTTCTGGAAGGTGGTCGACGCAAGCGTCTGGCTTTCCGGCTGGATCGGCAGCCCTTCCTTGGCTTCGATGGCCTGATGCAGGCCCTCGGAAAGGCGACGACCTGGCATGGTCCGACCGGTGTGCTCGTCAATCAACAGCACCTGGTTATTCTGGACGATGTACTCGACGTTGCGATGAAACAGCTTGTGCGCACGCAGGCTGGAATACACGTGGGTCAACAAGCCGAGGTTGTGGGCGGAATACAGACTCTCGCCTTCGGCGAGCAGCTCTGCTTTGGTCAGCATTTCCTCGACGAATTGGTGACCCGACTCGTTCAATTCGACCTGACGTGTCTTCTCGTCGATCGAAAAGTGACCTTCCTGGGTAACGACTCCCTCTTCCTCTTCAATGTGCTGCTTGAGCAGAGGGATCAGCTGGTTGATTTGCTGATAGAGCTTGGAACTGTCTTCGGCCTGGCCGGAGATAATCAGTGGCGTGCGGGCTTCATCGATAAGGATCGAGTCGACTTCGTCGATGACTGCAAAATTGAGTTCGCGCTGGTTCTTTTCTTCGAGGCTGAACGCCATGTTGTCGCGCAGATAGTCGAAGCCGAACTCGTTGTTCGTACCGTAGGTAATATCGGCCGCGTACGCCGCTCGCTTCTCTTGCGGCGGCTGGAAAGGTGTGACGATACCAACCGTCAAGCCCAGGAACTCATACAGCGGACGCATCCAGTTGGCATCGCGACGCGCCAGGTAATCGTTCACCGTAACGACATGTACGCCTTTGCCCGCCAGTGCATTGAGGTATACGGCCAAGGTCGCTACCAGCGTCTTGCCTTCACCGGTACGCATCTCAGCAATTTTGCCTTCATGGAGCGTCATGCCGCCGATCAGCTGTACATCGAAGTGACGCATGCCCATCACACGCTTGCCTGCTTCGCGGCAAACGGCAAACGCTTCGGGAAGAATTTGGTCGAGGGTCTCGCCTTGGCCGAGGCGGGCCTTGAACTCTTCGGTCTTGCTCCGCAACTGCTCGTCGGAGAGAGACAGCATCTGCTCTTCGAGCGCATTGACGGATTGAACCGCCTTGAGCATGCGCTTGACCTCACGCTCATTTTTGCTACCAAAGAGCTTCTTCATTAAAGGCGCAAACATATCGACAAAAACTTCCATGCTGGGGATGGAGGCACGGCCGCAGGGCCACCACGGCTTCGTGCAAAGGGGGCATTCTACTCGGAAACGCCCGAGAGGAAAGGTGCCTGCTGCGCAGCTGCGCCAGCCAATGGCGCCTGGAACCAGGCGATCCGGTGGCAGGTTTGACGGGTGACAGCGTGATAAGAAGGCTATTGCAGGGTTCTGCTAATATGTCGGTTCTTCACTCACGAGCGTCAACCATGTCGTTTCGCCCCTTGCCGGCCCGAGCCTCTGCGTCGCTGCTGCGCGAGGCCAAACCGCTAAAAGCGCTGTTTGGCGAAGCGAGGCGACTGGATCGACTACAGCAACTGGTCGACGGCCAATTGCAACCCGCAGCACGAGAGTTTTGTCGTGTGGCCTCATGGCGCGAGGGAACACTGCTGCTGATCGTTACCGACAGCCACTGGGCAACGCGACTGCGCTACCAACAACGACGCTTACAACGGCAACTGCTGTGTCTGGAAGAATTCAGCGGCCTGAGCCGTATCCAGTTCAAGGTACAGCCCCCCGAAACGCCGCGGCACAAACCCGGGCCGCCGCCAGCACTGTCGGCGCGTGCAGCAGACAATATCCAGGAAACCGCTCGTGGCATTAAGGACCCCAAGCTCAGGGCCGCGCTTGAGCGGCTCGCCAGCCACGCCCGCCCCGACAGAGATGCTTGAACAGCATCCGCAGGCACCACGGCCACATGCCTGGCAATTGAAAGTCGCACCCCGTGCGAGCCAGCGTTAGGATGTCTGCCGGATCACAGTGAAAAGAGGTTTCAATGGTTAACTATTCGCGCGCCCACTCGCCATGCTGATCGGCGCGCTTCTAGTCGCAACCTGGCTGATCCTATTGGTTCGGTACCCCCTTCGAGCGGTACCGATTTCGCTGGGAGCGCTGCTTGGCCTTGGTATCGTTGCGGCCTGGGTGATCTGGCAAGAACAAAGGGAAGAGCAGCTGCTTGCTCAACTCCAGCTGCGGATGTCGTATGCACCGACTAGCTGCCCGGCCGGACAGCCGTTGCTCATCATTCTGGACAACCATAGCCCCAAGCCAATGCGCAAACTGAGCTGGGAGGTAGCCGCCTACTCCCCCGGTTCCAGCCTTAATCTGGTGACCTCCAACTATGACGCGCCGCAATACCGTGGCCCAGGGGACCTGCAACCCGGCCAACGCTGGCAATCCTGCGCCCCGCTACCACCGCTGCGCTCAGGCTACCGGAGCAGCAACCTAGACTTTCGCGCCGAGCGGCTTCGAGGCCACTTCGCCAATTGAGCTGACAGTTTGATACCTCGACGCTTTTCAATCTTCGCCAGGCAGCTTATGCTGTATGGATAAACAGTATCCCATTCACTTGAGCCGAGGTGGCAGATGGCCGTCGAAGTTGTGTACCGCAGCAGCCGGGACCTGGAGCGCTTGTTCATGGATAAAGCCGAAGCCGATCGTCACGACAAAATGCTCGAGCTGGCCGAAGCCCTGGCTGCGGCACTGCAGAAGGCTACGCCTTCACTGAGCGAACAGCAGGCCGACGACATCGGCATCTTTATGGCCAGACACCGTGACCTGTTTGCGAAGGCATTTAAAAACAATCCGGAGGCATTGGAGGAGCTGCCAGCTTCCGCCGCGCCATCCTGAGACATTATGGCCCTGCGGTGATCCGTCGCAAGGAACACGTCCAGCGGGCGAAACTAGTCAATCGGTACTAGGTCCATTGGGTGCAGTCATCCAATTAGGTACCGGCATGAACAGTCCTTTCCAGAAAATCAGCGATGTGTTTCAGCCAGACTACAACGTCAATTTCAGCATCCAGAAACCCGACGGAAGTATTCTGCTAACCCTGACCGACACGGCAGGTGTGGCGGTGAAGCGTTTCATCAGCTCCAGCCAATGGCGGGACCAGCAGCAGCTCGAACGCTTGATCACCAGCCTGCAGTTCAGCCTCGCCATCGAACGAGGCGGACAGACCAGCTCTTATCGCCTGACCAAGCATTCGCACTCAGCCGTTCAGTAACCGTCGACCTGATTGCCAGGAGGCTCTGCAACTCCGACGATCACCCTGACTAAACAAGAACAATAGTTAGCCTCCCTCCGCCGGAGCAGTGCAGCCGGCGCCTGTCATGATTCGCGGCACGCATCTAGCCCTACTTCCCCTGACGAGGGTCACAGCCAGGCCAAAGCCTTGGCTCGTGCCACCGCCTGCGTACGTCTGGCCACCCCGAGTTTGGTATTGATTCGCCGGGCATGAGTCTTGACTGTATGCAGAGAAATAAACAGTTGCTCGGCAATCTCCTGGTTCGAACAACCCTGCGCGATGAGACGCAGAACCGTGAGCTCGCGGTTGCTCAGGATGGCCTCATCACCCGGGGCAGCGCTCTCTTCAGGCTCTCGCTCAAATTGCAGCAACCGATCACGCAGGCTTTCTCCCTTCCCTGCAGGCAACATCTTGGCAAGCCATTGTGGCTGGCGATGCTGCAACTCGTACAACGGCTTGACCAGATGCTGCTTTGCGGCCTCGCCGAGCGCCTTGCGAAGCTCCAGCTCCGCTTCGTCATGCTGGCCTTCCATCTGAAGCGCTTCGGCGAGCGTGAAGCGACACTCACAGGCCAGCCCCAACCGCTGCGAACGGAGGTTTTGCTCGATAAGTTCACGCAGCGTGTCGATGGCCAACGCACCCCGGTCGGACAGTAGATCGATTACCGCAAGGTAACGCTGAACCCGCGGCAGCAACTCGTAGAACCCAGAAGGTGCGATATACGCGTGGCCCTCGTAAAGTTCGAGCACCTGTATAAACACGGCCCTAGCCTTCTTCAATTGCCCCTGATGCAACCACGTCAGTCCAGTTATCAACGGCAGAATGCCGCGGAAACGGGCCTCCGGCACGTGTCGCCACTGTGCCAACCGCTCGGCCTCTCGCAGCCAATGGTAGGCCGTAGGGAATTCCTGATTGCGAGCTGCCAGCTCCGCCAGCCCGGCATAGCCAAAGAAGACATATGAATCACCACAGGTTTCCGTCTCGACTCGACCCTGCTGATACGCCTCGCGGGCCGGCTCGTCGAGCCCCTGATAGGCCAGCAGATGGCCCCGTAGCAGCTTCAGTCGGCCGATGATCGGGCTATGGCCGACACCGTCGCGTAGCACCATCAGCGACTCTTCCAGCACTCCAACGGCTCGCTCGAACTCGCCAGTAATTTCCAGCAGTTGGATTCGATCAATGCTAAGCATCGCTTCATACAGCACGCTGCCCTTAAGCCGCGCAAGCTTCATGCCTTCGCTATTGTAATGCTGGGCCAACTCGAGCTGGCTTTCGGCTATCGCCTGCTGGGACAACGCCTGATAACAAAGCACCCGTTGCGCCCAAGCGTGGTCAGACAGAACCTCCAGAGCCTGAAGGCAATAGTCCCTGGCCTCAGGCTCGCCACGCAAACGCGCTAGAAAGCCGCGCAACGCTTGCCACTGGGCAAGCAGCTGCGCCTGACGTCGAGCATCGGGTTGAGGAAAGAACTTGGCCAGATCGGCGAGGCAGTCATCCACTTCGTCTAACCGAGCAGAAATGATCAAAGCCCAGCCATGCAGCACGATCAGCCGGGTCGTGCTGTTGAACAAATCTTGTGGAAGTTCACTGCGCCACTTCATGAAATGCGAAACGTTGTCGCCGATGAGCAGCTGCTCCTGCCCGTAGCGCTGTAAGAAGTTGGCTGCGACTTCTGGCTGTCCTGCCCACAATGCGTGCTCCACGGCCTCACGCATTTCACCGCGATTGGCAAACCACTGACAGGCACGCAGGTGCGTCTGGGTGGGTGATGCAACACCTGGCATGCGTTGCAACATCAACGCTAGCGGCCGCCACAGGCGATACCATTCACCACAGTTGTCGGTTTGGCGAATGAACAGCTGGGATGTCTTGAGCACATCAAGAAGATCATTTCCTATGCCGTCGAGGACATGCTCACACAGCTGCGATGAAAAGCGCGGCATACGTGCCAACGCGAACAGCGCGCGGCAGATATCCTCACTCTGCCCCTCGAGCACCTCGCGCTGCACATAATCCCGCAACAATGACGTACCAGCGGTCAACCGCTCACGAACCGCCTGCTCATCAGCATTTAATAACAGCAGACTGACACCGGCCAACCACCCTTCGCTGCCCGCCAATAGTTGCTTGAACGTGTCATCGGCGAGCTCCAGACGGTGTGCTTTGAGCAACAACCGCAGCTCGCCAGCCGTCAGCGCCAGCGCCTCGGCTTCCAGCTCGAACAAGTCACCTTGCAGCAATAGCCTGGGTAGCTTCCAAGCGGGTTGCCGACGGCTGCTAACCCACCAGCTGACGGATTCGGGCCCCCTTTCGATAAGCAAGTCGAGGCAGGCGTCAAACGGCGCGGTTACCTCTCTCGGATAATCATCCAACATGATCCAAAGCGGCCGCGGAAAGTCATTCAGCAGGTTGATGAGATCTTGCTGAACGTCCCCGCTCTCTGAAGTTGTACCGCTTAAAGCCCGGCGCAACTGTGAACACAGAGCTTCAGCAGAGAAAGCCCTGCCGCCGAGATCAAGCCATACGAGATGTGTATCGGCAGGCACCATCCGCGCGCACTCATTTATGAGTACGCTCTTGCCAAACCCGGCGGGTGCGCAGATCAAACGCAGTCGACAACGGGCCTCGAGCAGTGCATCGACGAGTCGTGGCCTTGGTATATGCAGCGGTGGAAGACGTGGAATAGTCGCAACTTGAACCTGCGCGGCGGCTTCTGTGCTGAGGGCACCAGGGTTGAAGCGTACGGACATAGCGAGGTTTCTCTTATTCGTATCAGTCCATTGAGAAGCGCATTGAGCGCTGCGTCAGCACCTATTCCAGGGCCAGTCGACATGGTCGTATCGATGCGCTTGCGCGGTAATAACCTGCACGATTGTTGCACCTTTGTCGACTCGCCTTGCAAGCAAAACCGCCCACACTGGCTGGATACCGATCTCTAATGGCTGAAAAATATCACTCCTGCCGTGCCGACAATAAAAAAGGCGGCCAACTGGCCGCCTTATTCACCGTACAGATACTACTTGATCAGCGCACCCCGGCATTACGCAGTGCAGCAGGCGTAAAGTCGCGAGCCGAGGCTTTGTAGCCGAATTCGTGCGCCGGTTCTTCGTTACTCAAGCCGATAGCGATATAGCGCCCCGAGATAATGTCGTAAAGCGCCTCGAAGGCATAGGCGGGCACTTTGTGCTGATAGTACTGCAACATGTGCGCCTCACCGACGCGCCACAATTGGCCGCGGCCGTCGTACAACTCGGATTGCACAATAGTCCAGGTATCTTCATCTACGAAGAAACGACGCTTGGCGTAGATGTTGCGCTCACCCTCCTTGAGGTTGGCTTCGATCTCCCAGACACGATGCAACTCGTAACGCGCGAGATCCTGATTGACGTGACCGGCTTTCAGAATGTCGCTGTACTGCACGTCGCTAGAATTGATCTCGTAGCTGTTGTAAGGGATATACAACTCCTTCTTACCGACCAGCTTCCAATCGTAGCGATCAGGCGCACCGCTAAACATATCGAAGTTGTCAGTGGTCCGCATGCCGTCTGCTGCGGTACCTGGACCGTCATAGGCAACCTGCGGGGCGCGACGCACGCGGCGCTGGCCGGCGTTATAAATCCAGGCCTGCCGCGGCTCTTTCACCTGATCCAGTGAATCGTGTACGAGCAGAACGTTACCAGCGAGACGCGACGGTGCTGTTACCCGCTGCTTAAAGAAAAGCAACGCGTTCTTCGCGCGCTCTGCATCCAGATCCGTCATGTCGCTAGGGAAAGCCACTTCGTCTTCGAAGTGCACCAAGGTGTAACTACCATTGGTTTGCGGGGTTGCTTGGACAATATTACGGCGCACGTTGCCGCCGCGGTACCGCGTGATATGGTTCCAGACGACCTCCAGGCCGTTCTTTGGGATAGGAAACGCGTAGTAGCGGCTGTCGGAAAAATTGGCGATACCGTTACCGCCGTCAACCAACTCGGTATTTAAAGCGCTTTTTTTGGCTGCTTCGTAGATGCGGTCTGGCACTGCCGCAGTGCGGTGAGTTGGAAAGACCCGCATCTTGTACGTTTCTGGATAACGCTTGAACATCGCCTGCTGGCCCGCAGTCAGCTTGTCCTTATAGTGATCAACATTCTGCGCGGTGATAACGAATTCAGGCTGTTCGCTTTTGAAGGGATTGGTCAGATGCCCGTCATCCAGCGGTGCGGCATCGGTGGACAAACCGCCTGTCCAGGCGGGAATCGTTCCTTCTGCGTTACCCGCCTTCTCGGCACCGAGTGGAGTCAAAGTATTGCCGAGCTTTGCGGCTTCCTCTGGAGAGACTGCAGCCATCACACTGCTTGCCAGCAGCGAGAAGGCCAAGACACTGAATAATTTTTTTGTTGTTTTCATACGCTTCCAGTTCCTCTTGATCTTGTTTTGGCCGGAGGCCTTGTATGTAGACTGGCGCGTAGCGGAGCTCTCAGAAGAGCTCCGTACGGCGATACTGAAATAGCCTCCTTAGAAGTTCACGCCCATGCTCAGGGCAAGAAAGTCGCGGTCAACCAGCGTGTTGTAGTCGCCACCGAAAAAGTCGGTATAGGACAGGCTGGCCGTATAGCGGTTCTGATAGACAGCGTCGACGCCAACGCTCACAGCTTTCGAGCCTTCGTTGAATAGACCGTTCGGTCCGTAACCGTCGACATCGTGAGAGAAGGACACGTTTGGCGTGAGGTTCACCCCAGCGAATACGTTGCTGTAATCCGCAAGTGCGCGCAGGCGGTAGCCCCAGGAATTGGCGGTTACGAAGCCGTCATTGCCGTATTCAGCGGTATCCAGCCCATAAATCGAGTCGCGACCGTAGCGAAGTTCGCTTTTACTTTCGAGACCGCCGACGTGCGCGTAGCCAATCTCTCCGACGACAGTGACACGTCCCGCGCCAAGTACCTGATCAAAAAAGTGCGTAAAAGTTGTTTGGATCTGGGTTACTTCCTTGCGGTTGTAGCCTTTATGCTCCACGCCAGCCTGTCCGAGCGCTCCAGCTACATTACCCACCGCGATGGCACCGCCGATGCCCGTCGCAAGCAGGCCTGTGGTATAGGTCGAGTTGAGTGACACCGGGAGATTGGGGCGATAGCTCATCTCACCCGACCATGCGGTACCAGTAGGCAGAGTAGTTGCGAAGCTCGCCCCGTACAGCCGAATGTCTTCGGGGTACTCTAGAAAATATTCACCGTTGCTCAAAAGAGCGGGAGAAGCCAAGGCGCTAAAGGCCGCGCCTGATGGTAATGGACCGCCGGGAGAAGGAGTTCCTAGCAAACCTAACAGCGCACCAATTTCTGCTGCCGATGCGTTTTTGTATCCCACGGTCGGCGTGCGACTGTGATAGTTCATGAAGTAGACGCCGTATTCGGCTGTATCCGCTAGCCAGCGGAATGCAAGACCGTACTGGCCGGAATCGCGTGCATCCCGGTCACCACCGCGAGGAACAGTTACGCCTTCAGGGCCGACCGTAATGCCCAATTCGTCAAGGCCAGCGTAGTAATCAGCCCCAATAAGCGCATTCAGTTGCTCAATGGTCGCGCCCGCTCCAATAATTCCATCCCGTTGTTCGGCTGAAAGGACTGTGTAGTTGTCATCGCAACCATCCGCGGCTACGTCGTTACTCGCGAAGAACGTCCCACAGTTATCAATAATCGTCTGGTCCCACTCCAGCTGGTAAAACGCCTCCATACTGAGCCGATCACTCAGGCTCTGGGAAACGTAGAGCATATTGACAGGGATCAGGCCTTCCTTTATCTCGGCGCCTGGTCGACGGAACGCCGCAGCATCGAGCGGGTTGATCGAGTTGATCGAGTTACCAATAAAGGTGCTTTCACCCCAGCTGACCACTTGCTTACCAAGGCGAACAGTGCCTGGCAGGTCGCCTAGGTAATAGTTGTGATAGAGAAACGCATCGAGAATTTGAGCGCCTGATGATTGGGCAGCTTCCTTACGATTGTTGTCGCTGATGTCCTTGAACAGCCGGTTTTCATCCTTCAATTCAAAGTCGTACCAATATTTGCCACGAATAAAGGCACCGCTATCGCCATAGCGCAGCTCAAGATCGTGGATGCCCTTAAAGATTTTCGAAAAGGTTTCGCCTTTTTTGAAATTTAAACGGCCGTCGTCACCGGTCTGGGTGTAGCCGGTGCCGCCATTTGCAAGCCCCACCAGATCCATATCCCGGTCCGTCGTTGACCAGCTGGCGCCGATCGACATCGCCGAGTCCAACTGCCCCTCCACTTCCCCAATATTGAACGTGACAGCGTAAGCGGGTGATGCAATGCCCAACGCGACCGCGAGGGCCAGGGTCTTGGGCTGGAAGATTCCTTGCCTTGTTGTTTTTGTCATGAGGCGCTCCTGGTTGGTTCGAAGTACGTTCACCCTAACCACACGAAGGCAGAGGGTTAAGCGCACTAAGGTTTGATTTGCTTTGTCATTCTTAAGTATGAATGGCCTTCCCAGTACTGGCCTGCAACCGGATAGCTGCCAGCGCAGCGGATGACCTTCGACGAAGCTACCCGAGAGCTTAGCCGCCAGTCAAAGAGACGCAACCCTCTAAATAGAGCAGTTGCGATGCTGTTCGCGAGGATTTAGGCGGAGCTGAGCGCAACTGGTCAGCGTTCACTCGAACAGCCGAGCTCCACGCGGGCACAGGAACCATCCGCCGCGACGAACAGACACGCAGCCAGACACGCAGCGATGCGCAAGAGCGTTACCAAAGCGCAACGCGTGGGGCGAAACGAAACAACCGGAAGGGAATGGAACGCCAACGCTCACGGACACCAGAACCGCTGCCGAGGCGCAAAGACAGAGCGAGACAGCCTGTCGGCAGGAAGCCTTTAGGCCGATGCGAGAAAGACCACCGCGCGTTTTTTATCGCTTAGGTCCGAAGCCGCGATCCGAACGTCTACAGAAACGCGACTTTTAGTGCCAGCGGGTAACTCGTCACATGCCTTTAACAGCAAAAATGCCAGGCGCGTTCCGCCAGTATCCCTTGTAGTCCATGCCATAGCCGAACACGTAGCGATCGACGCAGCTGAGCCCAACATAATCAGCCTTAAGATCTGGGCGCGCCTTGCGCTGATGATCCTTATCGACCAGCACCGCAGTGTGCACAGCGGCAGCGCCGGCATGCCGGCAGAAATCAATGATCGCGCCGAGCGTGTGCCCTTCGTCGAGGATGTCGTCGATAATCAGCACATCACGATCCATGAACGAGATTTCTGGCTTGGCTTTCCAGAACAGCTCGCCTCCGCTGGTTTCGTTGCGATAACGCGTCGCATGCAGGTAGGAGAGTTCCAGCGGGAAATTCAGCTTGGTAACCAGCTTGCCAGAGAAAATCAGCCCACCGTTCATCACGCAGAACACCACAGGGTTTCGGTCGGCCAGTTCAGCGTTGATTTTCGCGGCCACCGCGTCGATTGCCGCTTCGACCTCCGCGTCGGAATAAAGGCAGTCGGCTTCAGCCATGATCTGGCGGACGTGTGCAAGATCGACGGACATGGCGATGCTCCAAGACAGTTGAAAGTTGAAGCAGCTCGATCAGCCACCCTCAAATTAAGGGGCGCGACGATACCGATGCATCCATGCGCAGGGCAAGCCCTCTCGGATACATGAATAGCCGCTAACACCCTGATGCATTAATCTACGCCGGTTTATTCGACCGCCGGAGCCAACCATGACCACTCGAGAGATCCGCCACCCGCTTATTCGCCACAAACTTGGGTTGATGCGCCGTGCCGATATCAGTACCAAGAATTTCCGCGAACTGGCGCAGGAGGTTGGCTCGATCCTGACGTACGAAGCGACTCGCGACTTGCCGTTGGAAAACTACAGCATCGACGGCTGGTGTGGCCCGGTCCAGGTTGAAAAGATTTCTGGCAAGAAGATTACCGTTGTGCCGATTCTCCGTGCGGGAATCGGCATGCTCGACGGCGTACTCAGCCTGATACCAGGCGCCAAGGTCA
Organism: Pseudomonas sp. NPDC077451; assembly: GCF_044543345.1. Taxonomy (NCBI): domain Bacteria; kingdom Pseudomonadati; phylum Pseudomonadota; class Gammaproteobacteria; order Pseudomonadales; family Pseudomonadaceae; genus Pseudomonas; species Pseudomonas sp. NPDC077451. The sequence continues at coordinate 17,028 of NZ_JBITVX010000019.1, forward strand.
GCGCGGTCGGCATTGCACGTAATGAGGAAACTCTGCAGGCGCACACTTACCTAGAGCGCCTCGTCGATGATCTCGATCAACGCCTGGCGATGATCATCGATCCGATGCTGGCAACCGGCGGATCGATGGTTGCAGCAATCGACATGCTGAAAAAGGCCGGGTGCAAGGAAATCCGCGCCCTGGTTCTGGTGGCTGCACCGGAAGGCATTGAGGCCGTGGAAAAGGCACACCCGGACGTCACCATCTATACCGCCTCCATTGATGACCGCCTGGACGAGAACGGCTACATCATGCCCGGCCTGGGCGATGCCGGAGACAAGATCTTCGGCACCAAGCAGAAGGACATCTGAGATGCCGCAACCCATGGAAGAACCGCTCGGGCGCCAAGTGCTGGCCGGTGCGCAGATGCTGTTCGTGGCGTTCGGCGCGCTGGTGCTGATGCCACTGATTACCGGGATGGACCCCAACGTCGCGCTGTTCACCGCCGGTATTGGTACCCTGTTGTTTCAACTGGTCACCAAACGCCAGGTACCCGTATTCCTGGCGTCGAGTTTCGCTTTCATCGCGCCGATCATCGCCGCCAAGGGTGACTTTGGCCTGCCAGCGGTGCTTGGTGGCGTGGTCGCGGCCGGCATCGTTTACATGTTTCTCGGCTTTGCGGTGCGCATTAAAGGCCCTGGGTTCATAGACCGGCTACTACCTCCCGTAGTGATCGCACCGGTAATCATCTCCATCGGTCTCGCCCTATCGCCCGTCGCAGTCAATATGGCCATGGGCAAAGCCGGTGACGGCAGCGCTCAGCTGGTGCCCTACACCACGGCCATGATGATCTCAATGCCCGCCCTGCTGACCACCCTGCTAGTGGCTGTACTTGGCAAAGGTCTATTCCGGTTGGTACCGATCCTGGCTGGCGTCGCTGTGGGCTATGGTCTGTCGTTCGCGTTTGGTGTCGTGGATACGACCGGGATCGCGGCAGCACCATGGCTGGCAGTGCCGAACTTCGTCACACCGGAATTCCACTGGGGGGCAATTCTGTTCATGGTCCCGGTCGCGCTAGCACCCGCTATCGAGCACATCGGTGGCGTGGTGGCGATTGGTGGCGTGACGGGCAACAACTTCATCAAGAAACCGGGTCTGCACCGCACGCTCCTGGGTGACGGCCTGGCGACTTCAGCAGCGGGACTGTTCGGCGGCCCGCCTAACACTACGTATGCGGAAGTGACCGGCGCGGTGATGCTCACCAAGAACTACAACCCGAAAATCATGACCTGGGCGGCGGCCTTCGCCATAGTCCTGGCTTTCATCGGGAAGTTTGGAGCTGGGCTGCTGAGCATTCCAGTGCCAGTCATGGGCGGCATCCTCTGCCTGCTGTTCGGCTCGATCGCGGTGGTTGGCCTGAGCACTCTGATTCGCCATCAGGTGGACCTGGCCGAAGCGCGCAACCTCATCATCGTGTCCGTGACGCTGGTGTTCGGCATCGGCGGGATGACGTTCGGCTACGGGGAATTCAGCCTGTCCGGTATCTCGTTATGCGCCATCATCGCGCTGTTACTCAACTTGGTGCTGCCCGGCGGTGAAGGCTGGAAAAACAAGCAAATCGAAGAAAACAGCTAGCCTATTGCGCCAGCACGAACGTGCTGGTTTACCTTCTCAGCGGCATTAGCGGCATGCAGCTATCCCGATGCAAGACGCGTAAACTGCCGCGATGACTCAATCTGCCATTCCCCACCGCCAGCTGCCCGACGAAACAGTCAGCTGCAGCAGCTGCGCCGCGTGCTGTTGTCGCCTCGAAGTACTGCTGCTGACCGACACTGGCGTCCCGGAGCGCTTCATCGATGAAGACGACTGGGGCGGCCAAGTGATGCGCCGCCTCGACGATGGGTGGTGCGTAGCACTCGACCGGGACAGCATGCGCTGCACCATCTACGCTCAGCGGCCGCTTATCTGCCGGGAGTTCGAGCTGGGCTCGGATAACTGCCTGGACGAGCGCAAGGGCTCAGCAAACGCTTATCTGGAAGGCTGACGACAGCGCCATCAGCCTCCACAGCCTCCACGTTTAGCTATCAGAACGAGGCTCGATAATGCACTGCGTAGCTTTCGATACCGTCGTTGGGATTCTTGATGCCTGCGTTGGAATAATGGATGGCTCGCACGCCAACCTCATGTCCGCCTGCGAAGCGCAGGCCAGCACCAAAGCGGTCCTCGAACTGAAAAGACGAGCCCAGGTCGTTGTTTTCCACTTCGGTATTCTCGAACGCTGCGATGCCGATGCCCGCTTCGAGATAAGGCGTCACTGACCCGCCGTTGAATTCATAGACGAAGACCGGTGCGAGCGAAATGCTGTGGTTGCTTGAGGTCTCGTCGCCTTCCCAGTAGGTATAGCCTGCATCCCAGTACCCAGTTAGCCGACCTATGCTGGTCTGGAACCAACTACGGTTGAAGTCGAATTGCGCGCCCAGCCGATAGGTCGTCGTCGACTCGCCTGTGCGGCCAACGGCAGCAGTCAGGTCGAGTGCATGTACGGCAGCCACCTGCCCCATCGAGATAGCCGCAACTGCAGCGAGGGAAATCAGTTTTTTCATACGGAATGTCCTTATTGGAACGTTGGCATCGCTTGTCTTTTGCTAAGTATCACCCCAATACAGAGGCCTGCCTGCGTGGGGAGTTCCTAAACAGAACAGTATGAAACTGTACCGTTTTCGCCCCAAAGTACCGGTAGAACGCAGGCCAATCGGCGGGGATCGCCACTGCTCCAGAAGCGCACCGTGACTTTACCGTCGCTTAGCTGGCCGCTGGCTGCTAGCAAGGTCTCGACATGCCGCGCGACCGCAGCACCGGTATCGACCAAAGCCACCTCCGGCGGAAGCATCTCGCGCAGCAGCGGCTTTACGAAAGGATAATGGGTACAGCCGAGAATCAGCGTATCGCAGCCCTGCGCGATCAATGGCTGAACCAGGCTCTCAAGCAGCGCGCGGGTACCTGCCGTAGCGAGCTCGCCCGCTTCGATACGCTCGACGAGGCCCGGGCATGGCTGCGTGATGACACGCACGTCGCTGGCGAAACGGTCCAGCAGCGCCGCAAATTTAGCGCTCTTCAAGGTGCCCGTCGTGGCCAGCACGCCCACCACCCCGCTGCGGGTTGCCCGGGCGGCTGGTTTAACCGCAGGCTCCATCCCAATCAACGGCAGCTGTGGATACTGCTCTCGCAAGTCCGCCACCCCTGCGGCCGTTGCGGTATTGCAGGCCAGCACGAGCGCTTTGGCGCCTTGCTCAAGCAAAAACCCAGCGATAGCCCGGCAGCGCTCGCGGATGAACTCCGGGCTTTTTTCGCCGTAGGGGACGTGACCGCTGTCCGCTACATACAGCAACGACTCATGAGGCAGGCGGGCACGAATCTCCCGGAGCACCGACAGCCCGCCCACACCAGAATCAAAAACCCCAATCGGGCCATTGTCAGACACGGCCGCTTCCGCAGACTGCGCAGGCCGGATCGCGCTTGACCTTCAGCTCGCGGAAACGACTGGACAGCGCATCCACCAACAACAGGCGGCCAATCAAAGGCTCACCGAAACCGACAAGCAGCTTGATTGCCTCAAGCGCCTGCAGGCTACCCACCAAGCCGACGACAGGCCCGAGCACGCCTGCTTCACTGCAAGTCAGCTCAGCCTCAGTGCCATGGCCGTAGAGGCAGTGATAGCAGGGGCTGGACTCGACCCGAGGGTCAAACACCGATAGCTGCCCCTCGAGCCGTATGGCCGCGCCGCTCACCAGCGGTTTCACGGCCGCTACACACGCTGCGTTAACAGCCTCACGAACCGCAAAGTTGTCCGTGCAATCCAGCACCAGGTCGACTCCTGCCACAGCGGCACCAAGCGTATCGGCATCCATCGCGGCGCGGTGCGGCACCAGCTTGACCAAAGGGTTGAGCGCAAATAGCCGAGCCATTGCCGAGTCCACCTTGTGCAACCCCACCGATGGCGTGTCGTGAGCAATCTGCCGTTGCAGATTGGTCAAATCGAGCTGATCGAAATCCGCTAGATGAAGTTCACCGACACCGGCGGCGGCAAGATACAAGGCGACGGGCGAACCCAGCCCGCCAAGCCCGACGATCAGCACACGGCTCTGCTTAAGCTTGAGCTGGCCTTCGATATCAACCTGCCTCAGCAAGATCTGGCGGCTGTAACGCAGCAGCTCGTCATCGCTCAGCATGCACTACTCCTCATTGGGTTCATCGCAACCGCCCGAAGCTGACACGCTCGTGGCCACCGAAATCCTTGCGACTAGCGACATCGACGAAGCCGCCATCGAACAACAGGGTCCGCACCGCCATAGCCTGATCGTAACCGTGCTCCAGTATCAACCAGCCGGACGAAAGCAGATGAGTAGGCGCCTGCTCGATGATCAGCCGGATGTCATCCAGTCCATCTTCTCCCGCCACTAGCGCACTGCTCGGCTCGAAGCGCACGTCACCCTGCAACAGATGCGGGTCACTGGCGCGAATGTAGGGCGGATTGGAGACGATCAATCCATAACGCTGGCCCGCGAGCGAAGAGAACCACAGGCTCTCGATAAACCGCACATTGCCGAGCCCAAGTCGCTGAGCATTACGGTTGGCCAGCGAAACGGCTTCGCTGATGCGGTCGACGCCGGTAAGCCGCCAGGCCGAGCGCTCAGTTGCAAGCGCCAGGGCAATCGCACCGGTCCCCGTACCCAGATCGAGCACATCCGCCGGACCAGCTGGAAGCATATCCAACGCCGTTTCAACCAACAGTTCGGTGTCCGGTCGCGGAATCAAGGTATGTGGCGCCACTTCGAGATCGAGACTCCAGAATCCCTGGCGGCCCAGAATGTAAGCCACTGGCTCGCCAAGCCGACGACGCTCAAGGTAAGCCGCAAAGCGAGCCTCGACCTCGGGTAGCACCTCGCAATCAGGCCAGGTGCGCAGGTAGCTTGTCCCCTTGCCCAGCGCGGCCGCAAGCAGCCACTCGGCATCGAGCTTGGCGCTCGGCGAGTCGGGCAGCTGGGCGGCACGCAGCAGGTAATCGATTGTCGCCATGTTCGGGGTTCCAGGACTCAGTGGTACGCCGCCATCGACAACCGGAAGGATTCGCCGATGAGCGAGCGGTCAGTCGCCCAGCGCAGCAAGCTGATCGGCTTGATATTCCTGCAGCAGCGGTTCGATCACCTGCTCAACTGCGCCGCTGACCACTTCATTGAGCGAATACAACGTCAGGTTGATACGGTGATCCGTAACGCGCCCCTGTGGGAAGTTGTAAGTCCGAATACGCTCGGAACGATCACCCGAGCCCACCAGCAACTTGCGCGTATCGGAAATTTCCTTGTGCGCTGCGCTGTCCTGCACATCTTGCAGCTTGGCGGCCAACCAGGCCATGGCCCGAGCACGATTCTTGTGCTGCGAGCGTTCTTCCTGGCATTCCACGACAATGCCGCTGGGCAAGTGGGTAATACGCACCGCCGAATCGGTCTTATTGATGTGCTGACCGCCAGCTCCGGAGGCGCGGTAGGTGTCGACGCGCAGGTCAGCCGGATTGATTTCGATGGCGATTTGCTCGTCCGGCTCCGGCAGGACCGCAACGGTGCAGGCCGAGGTATGGATACGCCCCTGGGATTCGGTTTCGGGGACGCGCTGAACCCGGTGTGCGCCCGACTCGAACTTGAGCTTGGCGAATACGTTATCGCCCTCGACTCGCGAGATCACTTCCTTGTAGCCGCCGTGTTCACCCGGGCTTTCGGACAAGATCTCGACGCGCCAGCCTTGCCGCTCGGCGTAGCGGGAATACATACGAAACAGATCGCCAGAGAAGATCGCAGCCTCGTCGCCACCGGTGCCGGCGCGAATCTCGAGGAAGACGTTACGCCCATCCTTGGGATCCTTCGGCAGAAGCATGCGCTGCAGCCGAGCCTCGATCGCCTCGAGCTTGCCGCGCGCTTCGGCAACTTCTTCCTCTGCCATCTCGCGAACATCCGGATCGTTGTCTTTGAGCAATGCCTGAGCACCCTCAAGGTCGGACTGCATCTTGAGGAATTCGCGATAGGTGGCGATGACCGGTTCGACTTCGGCGTACTCGCGCGAATAGGCGCGAAAACGGGTCTGATCGCTGATCACCTCAGCGTCACCCAATAACGCTGTCAGCTCTTCGAAGCGGTCCTGCAGAGTATCGAGTTTGTTGAGCAGCGAGGCTTTCATGGTTTGTCCGTGCTGTCTTGCAGGGCGAAGAGGTCTTGGACGATGCTCAGTGCCTCCACACGCCCTTCGGCAGAAAGTTTTTTCAACTGAACGCTGGGCGCGTGCAGCAGCTTGTTGGTCAGTCCCCGCGCTAGCTGCGCCAGTGCATCCTCGGGCGTGCCGCCATTGGCCAACAACCGCTGGGCACGCAGCAGCTCCTCATCACGAAGGCGTTCGGCGTGCTGCCGATAAGCCTTGAGCACATCCACAGCGGCCAGCTCACGGAGCCGCGCCATGAAATCCTCAGTCCCGACCGCAACCAGCTCTTCGGCGGCCTGGGCAGCGCCCTGGCGGCTCTTGAGATTCTCTGCCACCACTTCATGAAGATCATCAACGGTGTAGAGATAGACATCATCCAGATCGGCAACCTGCGCCTCTATATCGCGCGGCACGGCAATGTCCACCATGAACATCGGTTTGTGCTTGCGCTTCTTCAGCGCCTGCTCAACCGCCCCCTTGCCGAGAATCGGCAGCTGGCTGGCGGTCGAGCTGATGACGATATCGCTGTTGTAGAGCTCCAGCGGAATGTCAGCAAGCAAGATGGCATGAGCACCGAACTGCTCGGCCAGCGCGCTCGCGCGTTCGAGGGTACGGTTGGCCACCACAATGCGCTTGACGCCCTGCTCATGCAGGTGCCGGGCGACCAGGGTGATGGTCTCGCCAGCGCCGATCAGCAACGCCTGGCTGCGATCAAGGTTGGCGAAGATCTGCTTGGCCAGGCTGACCGCAGCGAACGCGACTGAAACCGGGTTTTCCCCGATGGCGGTGTCGGTACGTACGGTTTTAGCGGTGCTGAAGGTGGCCTGAAACAAACGCCCCAACAGCGGGCCGACGCTACCGGCCTCACGCGCCACAGCATAGGCGGACTTCATCTGCCCGAGAATCTGCGGCTCACCCAACACCATCGAATCCAGACCGGAGGCAACACGCATCATGTGCCGAACCGCCTGGTCGTCAGTGTGCACATAGGCACACGCCTTGAGATCGTCGAGGTTCAACCGATGATAGTTGGCCAGCCAAGCCAGCACCGTCTCGGCCTCGAGCTGCTCCTGTTCCAGGTAAAGCTCGCTGCGATTGCAGGTCGATAGAATCGCTGCTTCACGCGTGGGCGTGACTCGACACAGCTGCTGCAGCGCCTCGACCATCTGTTCTGGCGTGAACGCCACACGCTCTCGCACGTCCACCGATGCGGTCTTGTGATTAATGCCAAGCGCGAGGAAAGCCATGCAGGATCGCTGATTCGAAAACGGAGCGCGCGATTCTCCTACTTCGCCTGCCTCAGAACAACCATTGCCAGACATTGTCTGTAACGGACCAAGCCCAGAAAATGCTGGGCCAAAGCCGAGCCATGTGCTTGCCTGGTCGCTTGTGTCATCATGCCGCGACCGCAGACCAGCCTAATGTTCCCTATGAAAAAACTCCTCGCCCTCAGCGCCGCTCTATTTCTCGGTGGCTGCCAAAGCTTCATGCAGAGCCCCCCGGACAGCGGCCCGCCGATCGAGGAGGTCACGGCGGAGGCTGTGGCAAAAAGCCCAAACGAGTATGGCTCGTTCAGCGGCGATACCCTGTATGCATTACTAGTGGCAGAACTGGCTGGCCAGCGTAATCGCTTCGATATCGCCTTGGGCACCTATGTCCAGCAGGCCAACGCGACGCAGGATGCCGGCGTCGCGGAGCGCGGTTTCCGCATCGCCGAATACCTCGGCGCGGACCAAGCGGCGCTGGATACGGCCATCATCTGGGCGAACAATGCACCGGACAATCTCGACGCCCAGCGCGCTGCAGCCGTTCAGCTGGCGCGCGCGGGGCGTTACGAAGAGTCCCTCACGTTCATGGAAAAGGTGCTCCGGGGTCAGGGCGACACGCATTTTGACTTCCTCGCGCTGTCCGCCGCTGAAACCGATCCGGACACGCGCACTGGCCTGCTCAAGAGTTTCGACCAGTTGCTGGCAAAGCATCCCGACAATCCCCAACTGAAATTCGGCAAGGCCGTGTTGCTGCAGCAGGACGCTCGCCCTGAAGAAGCACTCGCGCTGCTCGAGGAGCAACCAGCCAGCGAGCAGCAGATCCCGTCGATTCTGCTCCAGGCTCGTCTGCTGCAGGTTTTGGAGCGCACCGACGAAGCCATGCCGCTATTGGAAAAAAGCCTCCGCCAGCACCCCGAAGACAAGCGCTTGCGGTTGACCTACGCACGCCTGCTGGTGGAACAGGATCGGTTCGACGAAGCCATGGGTGAATTCGCCACGCTGGTCCAGCAATACCCAAGCGATGATGACTTGCGCTTCTCGATGGCACTGGTATGCCTCGAAGCACAAGCCTGGCGTGAAGCCATTGTTTATCTCGAGGAACTGATCGAGCGCGGGAGCCATCTCGACGCCGCGCATTTCAATCTGGGCCGAGCCTACCGTGAGCTGGGCAAGCACGAGCAGGCGCTGGCCGCATTCGCCAAGGTCGGTCCAGGCAACGAATATTTGCCGGCGAAACTGATGCAGGCGGAGTTGCTGTTCACCCTCGACCGCAACCAGGAAGCGTCACAACTGCTGGCAAGCGCTCGTGACGAGCAGCCCGATTACGCCATACAGCTGTACCTCATCGAATTGGAAGCGCTTTCCGGCCAGCAACAGATCGAAGCAGCCTGGAAACTGGCGAAGCAGGCGCTGGTTGAGTTTCCGGACGACCTGAACCTGCTCTATACCCGAGCGATGATTGCCGAAAAGCGCGGCGACTTGGCTCAGCTGGAACGAGACCTTCGCTACATCATCGAGCGCGAGCCAGACAATGCCATGGCTATCAATGCGCTCGGCTATACGCTTGCTGACCGCACCGACCGCTATCAGGAAGCACTTGATCTGATCGAACAGGCTTATCGGATCAACCCTGACGATGCCGCAATTCTCGACTCGCTTGGCTGGGTCAACTATCGGCTGGGCAATCTGCAGGAAGCAGAAGCCCAACTGCGCAAGGCGCTTGAGCGCTTTCCCGACCATGAAGTCGCCGCTCACCTTGGCGAAGTACTGTGGTCTGCTGGCAAGCTGCGCGAAGCGCGGGCCATCTGGGCGAAAGCCTTGAAGGCGCAGCCCGATAGCCAAGTCCTGCGTGACACCATCAAACGACTGACAGGCTCGGAGAAACCCTGACCCATGAAGCTGATGCGTAACCTGCTGGCCCCCACCCTCGCCTTGCTGCTAGCTGGCTGCGCCGGTCTCGGTCCGCAGGAGTCAGTTGAAGGCCCCGGCAATGCCGAAGACTGGAAGACCCATAAAGCCCATATCAGCGAGATCGATGGCTGGCAGATCAGCGGCAAGATAGGAATTCAGGCACCGCAGGATTCCGGCAGCGGCACCTTGTTCTGGCTGCAGCGCCAGGATTATTTCGATATTCGTCTCTCCGGCCCCTTAGGTCGCGGCGCTACGCGCCTGACTGGACGCCCCGATGCGGTGGCGCTGGAAGTTGCCGGCCAGGGACGCTTCGAGGCCGACTCGCCGGAAGCATTGGTTGAAAGCCAGCTGGGCTGGCAGCTACCCGTCTCCAACCTGCTCTGGTGGGTACGCGGCCTACCGGCTCCGGACAGCCGCAGCCGCATCGCCCTCAACGCCAACGGGCAGCTAGCCAGCCTGAAGCAAGATGGTTGGGATGTTCAGTACCTGAGCTATACCGAGGAGGACGGTTATCCGCTGCCAAATCGCATCAAATTGGCAGGTCGTGACCTGAAAATCACATTGGTGGTCAAGGACTGGCAACCGCGCCAGCTCGGACACTGATGCTCGCACTGACACTCCCCGCGCCAGCCAAGCTCAATCTCATGCTGCATATCCTCGGCCGTCGCGCCGACGGATACCACGAGCTTCAAACGCTTTTTCAGTTTCTCGACTACGGCGACGAGCTGACTTTCAGACCTCGAGCCGATGGACAGGTCCGATTACATACGGACCTCCCGGGCGTCGACCATGACAGCAACCTGATCGTGCGCGCTGCACGCCTCCTGCAAACGCGCAGCGGCTGCGCTCAAGGCGCTGACATCGAATTGAGCAAGCACTTGCCCATGGGCGGCGGTATTGGCGGTGGAAGCTCCGATGCGGCCACCACCCTGCTTGGCCTCGATTACCTCTGGCAGACCCGCCTGGGCGAAGACACGCTGGCGGAGATCGGCTTGGCATTGGGTGCTGATGTTCCGGTATTCGTTAGAGGCCGCGCAGCCTTTGCCGAAGGGGTTGGTGAACGCCTGCAACCGGTCGAATTGAACGAACCCTGGTACCTCGTAATCGCCCCGCAAGTCTCTGTTAGTACAGCGGAAATATTTTCCGACCCAGAGTTGACACGCAATACCCCGGCCATTACAGTTCGCAGCCTTCTTGCAGGGGGCGGTCATAACGACTGTCAGCCGGTAGTCGAGAGGCGTTACCCAGAAGTTCGTAACGCTTTGAGCTTGTTGAACAAATTTGTTCCAGCAAGAATGACCGGCACTGGAGCTTGTGTGTTTGGGAGCTTCCCAAACAAGGGTGAGGCTGATAAAGTTTGCCGCCAACTTCCAGCCGATTTACCAGCATTCGTCGCTCAAGGCCGCAATATTTCGATGTTGCACCGAAAGCTTGCGCAGCTGGCACAGGAAGCAAGTGGTTAGAGGTTGTAGGTTACAGGGGCGTCGCCAAGCGGTAAGGCACCAGGTTTTGATCCTGGCATGCGTTGGTTCGAATCCAGCCGCCCCTGCCATAACCTTTCGGGGTTAATACAGCCGGACAAGCACTTTCAGGGTTACATCTATAGGGGCGTCGCCAAGCGGTAAGGCACCAGGTTTTGATCCTGGCATGCGTTGGTTCGAATCCAGCCGCCCCTGCCAAACATCACGAGAGCTGTTCAAAACGCCTGGCCTTTTGAACAGCTTTTTGTTTCATCGGATCCACCCTCAGGCAGGTACTGCGCGTGTCCAAGATGATGGTCTTCACGGGGAACGCCAACCCCGACCTGGCCCGGCGTGTTGTACGTCAGCTGCATATCCCTCTCGGTGACGCCTACGTCGGAAAGTTCTCCGATGGCGAAATCAGTGTCGAGATCAACGAGAACGTTCGTGGTAAGGACGTCTTTCTGATTCAGCCGACCTGTGCCCCCACCAATGACAATCTGATGGAACTGGTTGTGATGGCAGACGCCTTCCGCCGGTCCTCCGCCACTCGCATCACAGCCGTCATTCCCTACTTTGGTTATGCCCGCCAAGATCGCCGTCCGCGCTCCGCACGCGTGCCGATCAGCGCTAAAGTCGTGGCTGACATGCTCGATGTGGTTGGGGTCAACCGTGTACTCACGGTCGACCTGCACGCTGACCAGATCCAGGGCTTCTTCGACATGCCAGTAGATAACATCTACGGTTCGCCGGTCCTGGTCGACGATATACAGGCTCAGCGCTTCGAGAACCTGATGATCGTCTCCCCCGATATCGGTGGTGTGGTACGAGCTCGTGCTGTCGCCAAATCGTTGGGTGTGGATCTGGCGATCATCGACAAGCGTCGTCCGAAGGCCAACCAGTCCGAAGTGATGCACATCATCGGTGATATCGAAGGCCGGACTTGCATCCTCGTCGATGACATGGTCGATACCGCCGGCACCCTGTGCCATGCCGCAACCGCTCTAAAAGATCATGGCGCGTCCAAGGTCTTCGCGTATTGCACACACCCAATTCTGTCCGGTCGCGCCATCGAGAACATCGAAGGTTCGGTCCTCGACGAGCTGGTCGTGACCAATACCATCCCGCTGTCCGCAGCGGCGCAAGCCTGTACCCGTATTCGCCAGTTGGACATCGCGCCAATGGTGGCTGAAGCGGTTCGCCGCATCAGCAATGCTGAATCGATCAGCGCGATGTTCCGCTAAGCCAAACGCTTAGCCCTTTGCGCAGAACGAAAATGTGCCCCGCCTCGTGCGGGGCTTTTTGCCCAACCGCCCGGTAGCGCTGGTCGCGAGCGTTTCGGGTGCGTTGTTATCCTGGAGAAACACAATGACTGATTTCACTCTGAATGCCCAAGTGCGTTCCGACCTGGGGAAAGGTGCGAGCCGCCGCCTGCGTCGTAACGCCAACCTCGTTCCAGCCGTAATCTACGGTGGTGACAAGGCTCCGCAATCCATCAGCCTGCTGCTGAAAGACGTAACCAAGCTGCTGGAAACCGAAGCCTCTTTCAGCCACGTACTGACCCTGAACGTCGACGGCCAGAACGAATCCGTTCTGATCAAGGCGCTGCAGCGTCATCCGGCCAAAGGCTTCGTTCTGCACGCTGACTTCGTCCGCGTCGTCGAAGGTCATAAGCTGACTGCTACCGTACCGCTGCACTTCCTGAACCAGGAAACTTCGGTAGGCGTTAAGCAGCAAGGCGGCGAGATCCTGCACAACATCAACGAAGTGGAAGTCTCCTGCCTGCCGCAGGATCTGCCTGAGTTCATCGAGGTCGACATGGCCAACGTTGAAGTCGGTCAGGTACTGCACATGACTGACCTCAAGCTGCCGAAAGGCGTTGAGCTGGTCGCCCTGGCCCACGGCAGCGATCTGCCGGTTGCCAACGTTCACGCACCTCGCGTGAACAAGGAAGACACTCCGAAAGAAGAAGGCGCTGCCGAGTAATCCACTCGCCATCACCTGAGGAAGGGCCTCTGTCGTGACTGCCGTTAAACTGATCGTCGGCCTGGGTAACCCAGGCCCTGAATACGACCAGACCCGGCATAACGCAGGGGCCCTTTTCGTTGAGCGTCTGGCTGCCCACAAGGGCGTCAACCTCAGCGTCGATCGCAAGTATTTCGGCCTGGTCGGCAAGTTTCGCCACCAAGACGAAGACGTCCGCCTGTTGATCCCCACCACTTTCATGAACCGTAGCGGTCAAGCGGTGGCGGCACTGGCCGGATTTTTCCGAATTCCTCCCGAGTCCATCCTGGTTGCCCACGATGAGCTCGACATGCCCCCCGGCGTCGCCAAGCTCAAACAAGGCGGAGGCCATGGCGGGCATAACGGGCTTCGCGACATCATTGCCAAGCTCGGTAATCAGAACAATTTCTACCGCCTGCGTCTGGGCATCGGCCACCCAGGTCATAGCAGCCTGGTGACCGGTTACGTACTGGGCCGAGCGCCCCAGGCCGAGCGCGAAAAGCTGGACGCCAGCATCGACTTCACCTTCGACGTGCTACCCGAAATTCTCGCCGGTGACTGGACGCGTGCAATGCAGCGTCTGCACAGCCAGAAGGCCTGATCGAACTCGACGCAGGAACGCAAGACAAGGCAACGGCTGAGCGGAAGGCTTGCAGCACAGCGCATCACGAAGCCGTTTAACGCAGTTTGGCAACGCCGGTAGCGCAGAGCTGCCAGCCAACACCGAGGCAAGACACCATGGGATTCAATTGCGGCATCGTCGGCCTGCCCAACGTCGGCAAGTCCACCCTGTTCAACGCGCTGACCAAGTCCGGAATCGCTGCGGAAAACTTCCCCTTCTGCACCATCGAGCCGAACAGTGGCATCGTGCCGATGCCCGATCCTCGCCTGCAGGCCTTGGCAGACATCGTCAAGCCCGAGCGAATCCTGCCGACCACCATGGAATTCGTCGACATCGCCGGCCTCGTCGAAGGTGCTTCAAAGGGTGAAGGTTTGGGCAACAAGTTCCTCGCCAACATCCGCGAGACTGATGCGATAGCCCACGTGGTGCGTTGCTTCGAAGACGAAAACGTCATCCACGTCTCCAACTCGGTCGACCCCAAGCGCGACATCGAAATCATCGAACTCGAACTGATCTTCGCCGATCTCGACAGCTGCGAAAAGCAATTGCAGCGCGTTACGCGCAACGCCAAAGGCGGCGACAAGGAAGCCGTAGCGCAGAAAGCGCTGCTGGAAAAATTGATCCCGCACTTCACCGAAGCCAAGCCGGCCCGCACGCTCTTGAAGAAGCTGGGCGATGATGATGTTCAACTGGCCAAGGGCTTTCACTTGCTCACCAGCAAGCCGGTCATGTACATCGCCAACGTGGCCGAAGACGGCTTCGAGAACAACCCGCACCTGGATGTGGTCAAGGCAATCGCCGCCGAAGAAGGCGCCCTCGTGGTACCGGTGTGCAATAAGATCGAAGCGGAAATCGCCGAGCTCGACGATGGTGAAGAAAAGGACATGTTCCTTGAGTCCCTCGGCCTTGAAGAGCCCGGCTTGAACCGCGTGATCCGCGCCGGTTACGAGTTGCTCAACCTGCAAACCTACTTCACGGCTGGCGTGAAGGAAGTCCGCGCCTGGACTGTGAAAGTCGGCGCTACAGCCCCTCAAGGCGCAGGGGTAATCCACACCGATTTCGAGAAAGGCTTCATCCGCGCTGAAGTGGTCGCCTATAACGACTTCATCCAGTACAAAGGCGAAGCCGGTGCCAAGGAAGCTGGTAAATGGCGCCTGGAGGGCAAGGAATACATCATCAAGGATGGCGATGTGATGCACTTCCGCTTCAACGTTTAAGCGAAATTGCCACATTGGCATTCATTGATTGCCGCGCTCAAAGCCTCGCTCACGCGAGGCTTTTTGGTGTTCCGAGGTAAGAAGTCGTCGCTGTGAAAAATCGGGGAAGCCCCGCTTTCAAACATTCGGCTGACGACCGGTACGGAATCTGTTGATCAAGCGCGGAATATTCGCCCCGCTTGTGCGGTCGGAACAGGCAGACCTGCCGAAGCCGGAGCCCTGATGAACAGCCTCACCGAACCACCGCTACAGCACCTCGACGATGCCTTTTTTGACCGGGACGCGCAAATTGTCGCTCAGGCATTGCTCGGTACCGTAATTCGCCACTGCGTCGACGGGTTGTGGTTGTCGGCGCGCATCATCGAGACCGAGGCCTATTACATCGACGAGAAAGCCAGTCACTCGTCGCTCGGCCACAGCCCCTCGCGGCGCGCCATGTTCATGCCGGCCGGCCATCTCTATCTCTATTACTCGCGGGGCGGGGACTCACTGAACTTTAGTGTTCAGGGGGACGGCAATGCGGTCTGCATCAAGGCCGGATACCCCTGGGTCGATTCGCTGTCATGCGAAGAATCTATCGAACGCATGCGCGCTAACAGCCCCGCCGCCGCAGGAGGCCCACGTCCCCTGACCCGCCTCTGCTCTGGCCAGACGCTGCTATGCAAGGCGCTGGGGCTGAAGGTAACGGAGTGGAATGCCCAGCGCATGGACCCTACGAAACTACGCTTGGATGACATCGGTGCCCGCCCGGATATCATCCAGACCACCCGCCTCGGCATTCCCGCCGGTCGTGACGAGCACCTGCCGTACCGATTTGTCGATGCCGGCTTTGCCGCACACTGCACGCGCAATCCGATGCGCCGTGGGCAACAGGAGGGTCAGGACTACGTACTACTGCGCCGCGAGCTGTTAGCGAGCTAGCTCATCAGTCAAACAGCCCTGACCAGACGAACCCGGGTGATCTCCGACGGCGCCCCGAAGCGCAGCGGCGGTCCCCAGTAACCCGTGCCACGGCTGATATAGATCTGCATGGCACCAACGCGCTGCAGCCCCGCCACCCAGGGCTGCTGCCAGCGCACAAAATGCATCCACGGCCAAAATTGCCCGCCATGCGTATGGCCGGACAACTGCAGATCGCAGCCAGCCTCAACTGCCGCCTTAGCCGACCGCGGCTGGTGCGCCAACAGTAAGCGCGGCACGCCATAGGGCGCGCCTGCAAACGCAGCGATCGGATCGCTTCGATGGCTGGGCCGGAACAGCTCAGCTGAATAGTCGGCGATGCCAGCCAATACCAAGCGAGCACCGTCGTGTTCGAGTTGAACATGACGATTGAGCAACACTGCCATACCCAGCCGCTCAAACTCGGCAATCCAGCTGTCGGCACCGGAATAGTATTCGTGGTTGCCGGTCACTACGTAAGTGCCATGACGGGCGCTCAGTTGAGCCAACGGGGCAATGTCATCGGCCAGATCGGCAACGCTGCCGTCCACAAGATCGCCAGTGATAACGATCAGATCGGGAGAAAGTCCATTGGCCCGCCTGACGATCGCATCGATATATCCCTGTTTGATTGTCGGCCCGACGTGGATGTCACTGAGCTGCACAATGCTGAAACCCTCCAGTGCCGGCGGAAGATCTCGCAAGCCGATGTCGCGCACGACTACCCGAGCCGTGCGCCGGGCGTTGAGCACGCCGAACAGAGTAACGGCTGCAACCGCGACTAGGACCGCCAGCGCCGAGCCCTGCGCAATTGCAGCCGACTCCCAGCCCAGCAGTGAAGCCAACACCAATGCAAAGGCTCGCAGCAGTGCGAATATCGCCAGGCTGGAAAAGATTCCCATCGCCAGCAATCCGGACCACGCCAGCAGCGCACTGCCCGCCCCTCGCACCAGCACGCCGTAGCGCATCAGTACAGCCGAAAGCACGAGATAGCCCCACGCCAGAACGCTGCCGAACAGCCCAAGGGCAAGATCAGAAATCAGCGTGACACCGACGAATACATGCAAGCCAATCAGCAGTACCGCAACCAACAACCGCCTGTTCATGCAATACGTCTCTTGAGCAAGGGGGGCATTGTTACGCCTGCAACGAACGGGCTGCGTATCGGTAAGGACAAGTAGTTGAGAGGACTTACATGCACAGAAGCGCACCATCTCAGTCGAACACGCCACTTGCCCTCAAGAAGGGTACCTCGCAGCTTTCACCTCACAACAGGCGTACTCGGAATCGAAGACCATCACCACGGACATAGGCCGATCTGGACTTCGCCTCTCGGGGACGGCACAGCCGTGCTGATACGAGCAGACAAGTGACCGAGCGCATAGAGTTTTAGCGGAACGAACCCTGCAGTTCGGGTGCTCAAATTTATCCCGTACACCGGCAGCCAAACGCTCGCGGTCTGATCTCGGAGCACCAAGCGCACGGCCCCGTCCGCCCCATCAACAATTCATGCGTGCAAGCTCGGACATCCGGCTGCGTGTAACGGCCCACGCGATTGAGGGCGTTCGGCAGCGCTCGGCGTATCCGGCCCTGCAGCCGTGGGCAACCAAACCGCTACATCACGCCTGGGTCAGGCATCGGATCCGGCGGTGGCGGCTCTTTTTCCAATTGTTCAAGTACTTCGTCCGGCAGAACGCCGCCATCATCCAGCTCGGTGTCACTCTCGGCGTCGTCGAGGTCGTTCATTGGCGATTCGTCCGCCAGCCAGGGATACAGCGGCGGATCGCTTGGATGGGTAGTGCTGAGCATGATGATCTCCTCGCAGGGGTGCCTGCAAAGTTAGGCAGGCCCGACCCTGCATCGTTCGGACCGGTCATCCGTGACGCGCACAAGCTGCTTCGCTCAGTAATAAGGGAAACAGCCGATGCGCGCGGTTAGCGTGATAGGCAGAAGTAGACAGCCAAGCGGCTGCAGCACTTGAGGTCAGTCCGGCGGGCCTCGCCCAGCGAGCTCTGAGCATGGCCATCAAACGCGACCACCTCGCAGCCAACCTGGCTGCGGCTGGCTGATTAAGGAGATCCATAGACGCCACGCTGGTACGCAACGAGCACCTGACCAGTCTCGCGTTGCGCCGAAATTGGGCTTGATCGACAGCGCACCGGCAACGGTCGGACCGGCGGCATAAGCATTTGAAAAAGCAGGCAGAAAAAGCGCACCAGGAGGGTTGACACACAACTGCGCGGCGCGAATAATGCGCGCCACTTGGCTACGTAGCTCAGTTGGTTAGAGCATAGCATTCATAATGCTGGGGTCCGGGGTTCAAGTCCCTGCGTAGCCACCAAATTCAAAAAGGGTTCAGCGAAAGCTGAACCCTTTTTTTTGGGCCGCCGTTTAGCCAACCGCACCGAGAGCGCACCATGAGAGACGATTTCGACAACATCCGCGCCGAGCGCGAAGCACCCTACCTAGCTGTTGCCACTAACGCTAACAAGCATGCCGGACTTTGGAAACAGATCGCGATCGGCATCGTGGTTGGGCATCTGTCGTTGGCGTCGATTGGTGCGGTGGTCTGGATGGTCGCGGCTCAGCTGCTTGTTGGGGATGTGCAAATCGTTGCGCCGTGGGCTGGGAAGCAGGGGTAGAAACCCGCTCACACCGGAACACTTGATCTCCAAACATAAACGCGCGGCCCTCCTCTTCCGCGATTTACTGAAGCCGAACATCCACTGTCTCTAACAGCCCAGCGGCTTCCACGAAGCCACGGATTGGCTGTACTGAAATCGGCGACCAGCCTTAGGCTCAAGGCGAGCACGGCGACCCGGTCGCTCACCGGGTCGCCGCAGAAGGTAACGCTGCCCGTATGTCAGGGCTTCAGATAACCCGTCAAGCTCTCGATGCTTGCCATCCAGCGGGCGACGTGGCTGTATGGCGTGATATCCACACCCCCTTCCGGCGCCAGCACCACGTAGGGGTAGACCGCGCAATCGGCGATGGTCGGCCGGTCGATCGCCAGCCAGTCATAGCGCTGCAGATGATCGTCCAGCAGCTTGAGAACCGCCGGTGACTTTTCCAGTGCCGCGGCCTTGTCCAGTGGATAACCGAACTTCTGCACCAGCCGCGCTGCATTCAGGCTGTGCTGGATCTCGTTGGCGGTGAAAGACAACCATTGCACGATCTCCGCCTGCCCGCGGGGATTGTCCGGCCACCACGCCAGGCCGCCATAAGCGCCCGCGAGATAAACCAGAATGGCCTGCGAGTCGCGAACGACATGCCCGGCGTCATCCAGAATGGGTAGTTGCCTCAGCGGGTTCAGTTCGGAAAGTGGCGGCCTCTTGTGTTCGCCATTGAGAAAATCGACGGCTATCAGCTCCAGATCGATGTTTGCCAGCGCTGCGAACAGCCGCACCTTGTAGCAATTGCCGGACGGACCCAGGTCGTACAGTTTCATTGCGCACCTCCTCTGATGAGCTGATTGAATTCAAGAACATTGCCGTCGGGGTCGCGAATGAACAGCGCGATCCGTCGCGGGCCGATTGGATGCGGCCCCTCGGTAATGACGATGCCCTGCTGGTCCAGCCAGCCCTGAAGAGCCTCCAGGTCATCGACGATAAAGGCCGGATGAGTCATACCGGGCCGCTTGACCGGCGCATCCAGCAGCACGTTGTGCGAGTCCTGAGCGCGCGCACCGTTGAAGATCAGGTTGATGCGCACGCCATCCGGGCTGAGCATTTCGTTCGCTTCGAACAGCGGAAAGCTAGCGCTCTCTACGAAGCCCAGCGCCTGGTAGAAGGCCATCGCGCGCGGCCGGTCGCTGACACGAATACCGATATGGTCGTAAGCGAGGATTCGGGCGGGACTGGCTGATTGATTCATGTGCGAAACTCCAGAAGATCTCAGTCCCTGGAGTGTCAGCCGCCGCGCGGTTTTCACCTATGCCGCGGGCCTGACAACATCTATGCAGCAATCGCACAAATCCCGGGGTGGCAATGGACAAGCTCAAGGCAATGGCCAACTTCGTTCGCATCGTCGACAACGGCAGTCTGAGTTCGGCCGCCGATGCCACCGGTCAATCCGTGGCATCGGTGGTGCGCTCACTGGCCGCGCTGGAACGCCACCTTGGCGTGCGCCTGCTGAACCGCAGCACCCGGCGCATGGCCCTCACCGACGAGGGAACGGAATACCTGGCCTGGAGCCGGCGCATGCTGGCGGACTTCGCCGACATGGAGCAGCGACTGGAAGCCAGCGACGGCACCGTCCGCGGCCTGCTGCGCATCACCGCGCCGGTGGAGTTCGGCCAACGTTACGTCGCGCCGCTTGTGAACGAGTTTCTCAAGGAACATGCAGAGATCCGGGTCGAGCTGAATCTGAGCGACCAGATCGTCCCGCTGCTCGACGAACGCCTCGACCTCGCCCTGCGCATCGGCCACCTCCCCGACTCGGCCATGGTCGCCCGGCAAATCGGCAGCACCCGGCTAGTCACCTGTGCCAGCCCGGACTACCTCAGCACCGCCCCCGCCATCGACACCCCGGCGGCACTCAAGGCCCACGCCTGCATCGCCTTCGCCGCCCAGGGCCGCCACTGGTACTACCGCCACGGCGAGAAGGAACAGGCCGAAGAAATCACCCCACGCCTGACCTGCAACCAGATCCGCGCCGCCAGTCTGGCTTGTATGCAGGGCGTGGGCATCACACGGCTGATGCACTATCAGGTGGCCGATGAACTGGCTGACGGTCGTCTGGTGAGGCTTCTTCGGGATTACGAGCCCGAGGACCTGCCGATCCAACTGGTCTACCCCCATGCCTTGCAGCTGTCGCCAAGGGTGCGGGCATTCGTTGAATGGGCGTGTCCGCGGTTGGAGTGCGTGATGCCGGGGCCAGATGAGAGAGGGTGAGTTCAGCCGTTAGCTACAGTGGACTCCTCTCACAGCTAGCCCTGCTATTCATGCGTACTCACTAAGCGCCAGACAAACCTGATTGCGCCCTTGCGCTTTCGCTCGGTACAAGGCCTCGTCGGCAGCTTTGGCGTAGGTTAGCGGGCTGTCGCCCGTCGTGGGAATCCAGGCAGCGACGCCGATGCTGACCGAAAAGCGAATAGAACTGGCAGGCAGTTCAAGCTCCAGCTCAGCCACAGCGACCCGAATCTTTTCGGCAATGGCCTCCGCACTAGGTGCACTCATGCCGTAGAAAATTACCGCAAACTCCTCTCCGCCAAGACGAGCCGCAAACTCGTTATCGCGTCGGCTGAACGTCGCAAGCGTAGCGCCCAGCACAGCGAGACATTCGTCCCCCACACCATGACCGTACTGGTCATTGATACGCTTGAAGTGGTCGATGTCGAGCATCAGGAAGGCGAGACACTGGCCTTCCGCACGGCCCCGCTCGATCGAGGCGCTCACCCGTTCCTCGAAGCCGCGCCGATTGCTGACGCCAGTGAGCGGATCGGTGCTGCTCAACCGACGAAGCTCCTGATTAGCTTGCTCCAACTGGTGCGTTCTCGAAGCGACTCGGTCTTCGAGCAGTGCATTGGCTTGCTCCTGCGCGATCAACAGCGCTTTCTGGGCGCGCAAACGGGAGGCTTTTTCCCGGTTGATGCGATCGGCCAACGCAATGGATAGAAGCAGGAATTCCAGTACGAAGCCCATCAGTTGAGCGGAACGCACGTAGCTGCTCATGGGAATCAAGCCTGCCATTGCCAACGTGAGGCACAGCGTGGTCGCAACCAACCCTGACCACGCGACGAGGAAGAAACCTGCAGAGGCATTACCCCGCAACCAGACGAGGAAAGCGATTGATAAGGCCAGTACACAGGTAATGAAGCCGCCGTGCTCGATATAGAGGTAGCCCATGGCCCAGGGGTTAACGACAGATACCAGCGCAGCGACACTCCAGTAAGCAATCACCAGATTGCTCAGACGCAGAACCCAGCCGCCTTCACCCTTGAGGTTCAGAAACTGCCGCTCGAAAAGACCCGCTGCGAGGAATGCCAAACTGACGGAGAGGAAGTTCGAGCGTTGGGCGAACCATTGCCAGTCTGACCAAATGAAGTACGGACCGTAGCCATACTCGCTTGCGACATAGAACGCGGCCGACGCCAGATACCAGCAGTAGGAGATATACGACCGGTCTCTGGTGAATATAAAAAGCGAGGCGTTGTACAGCATCATGACCAGCATGGCGCCAAAGAAAGCGCCCATACGCAGGTTCTCGTTACGCTCTTCCAGATTGAACGCGGCTAGGTCGATGAGCCGAATGGGAAGAACCATGGGCTGCGTTGCCTGCAAACGCAAGTAAACCTCTGCTGCACCGGGCGGCAGCGTGAGAGGCAAAACCAGTACTGGACTCTTGAGAGCCCGTTCTGACGGGGTGACAGTACTGCCGGTGCTCACTACCTCCGACCAGCCACCACTGGCCCGGTCCAGCACTCGCGCTTCGACTCTTTCAAAGCTCCAGTCGATCAGGAGCAAGCGCCTCACCGCGTCCGGGCTGGGATTGACGAGGTGAAAACGCACCCATGCCCCCGCTGGCTGGTAGCCAATGTTGAGGGTCGGTTTTTCGTTTGATTGCCATGCACCCGCATAGGCGGCGCCGGCTACTGCGCTGAATGTCTCGGAATCAGGCGCAATCAGATACTCGAGGTAGATATCCCGGTTGTCGAAAGACTGCGCGATTGAAAGGTCGGTTATGGGTAACGCATAGGAATTGGCGCTACCCCACCCCAAGACTGACAGGGCAAACACGCATACAAGGCAAACCAGAAGTCGCTGCATGTTGGCTGACGCGCTCGGAAAAGGGAGGATGCGAGTGGTGGCTCATGCGAGACGACCTCTCGGTTTGATATCGACCGATCGCCGCGCAGCTTGATAGCTGCGAACGCAACCACAGCACATCGCCCCAAAATCCAGGCCATTAGTTGAACGTCAGCTTCGCTCCCGCGTAGATCGTCCGCCCTGGAGCAGGCTCGTAGTAGCGGCCGAAGTTATCGTTGATACGCAGGTTGTCGTAGTAGTCGCGGTCCAAAAGGTTGTCGATGCCGATGTAGGGCTCCCATCGCTGATCGCCCCACACCATCCGCCAGCCCAGGCGGGCATTGGTTACTGCGTAGCCGGCCACGCGGTCGAGGTTGGCGTTGTCCGCGTACTGATGGTCGTAGGCATTGACGTTGACCCGTGCATACCAGTCGTCACGGTCATAGCTGACCTCGGCGAACAGGCTCTGCCTCGGAATCCCCGGGATGCGGTTGCCGTCGTAGCCCTGGAATTGGTCGAAACGGTAGCGGTGGTAGCTCCAGGCACCGGTCAATCGCCAGAAGCGCCCCAGCAACCAGTCCCCGCTGAGCTCGACGCCGTCGCGGCTTGAACGCCCTGCGTTGGTGTAGAAGGTGCGTCCGTCGACTTCCGGGACCAACTCATCTTCGATACGCATGCTGTAGAGCACCGCTTCGTAGCGCAATCCCGGGTGCTCGCCCTTGAAGCCTATTTCGCGGTTGACCGACTGTGCAGCGCCGAGCGATGGGTTGAAGCCGCCCCCGGTTGGGTTGGCCATTTCGTTGATGGTCGGCGTCTCGAAGGATGTCGCATAACGCACGTACGCCACATGATGGGCGTCCAGTTGTCGGCTTAGCCCCAAGCTGTAGTTCCAGTCATCCAGGTTGCGCTCGCCCGAGGCATCGCCGTCGTTCAGATAGAGGTCCTTGGCCTCGAGCCGCACGCTGTCATAGCGCACGCCAGCGGTGAGCAGCCAGGCGTCGCCAAGGCTCAGCTGATCTTCGATAAACACACCCCGGCTGTCCGCCGTTTCGCGCTGACGCTGAGTCAGGGCGCCGGTGATGCCGCCGGGCAGGTTGTCGTTGCGCGAGCGCTCATCCCGCTGGCTTTCCAGGTCCATCCCAACGGTCAACTGATGTGGCAGGCCCGCCAGTTCCCGGTTAAAGGTGCGTTGGGCACCCACTCCGGCAAACCAGCGGTCGTAGGCTGTCTGGCCGTTGTTCTGCAACGGGAGACGGTTGCTGAACTCGCGCTGGCCGTAATAACTGCGCAACTGGTAGGTATCGCCGCCTGCAGCCTGGCCATCCCAGACCAGCGAGAGGCGCTGCTGCTCGACAGTTTCGTCAGCATCGAACTGAAGGCTCTGCGGCCGCGCCTGGGAACGGTCCGCCCGGACCTGGTCCAGGTTCAGACCACCGGGATCTTCGGCTCGGTTGTCGATCGCATGCAGGGTGAGGCCGAGCGTGCCGCCCTCCCCTTGCCAGCGCAGCTTGCCGGTGAGGTGGTTGGTTTCGGCGGTACCGTGCGTGCGATAGCCGTCGAGCTGTGTGGCGTTGACCGCGAGCAAGGCGCCCAGCGATCCGGCGCTGCCACTGGTTTCCGCGCGCATGCGGCGATAGCCCAGCTCGCCGCCGGTCACCTCGACCTGCGTGAACGGTGTATCCCCTGGCTGCCGCGTCTGGATCGCCAGGACGCCACCGGCAGCATTGCCGTAAATGGTCGACGAGGGACCACGGATCACCTCGATGCGCTCCACCAACGAAGTATCCAGCCCATCCATTTCGGTCTGCCCGTCAGGCATGGTCAGGGGCACCCCGTCGACCAGCACCCGCACGCCACGAACGCCAAAACTGGAACGGGAACCGAAGCCGCGAATGGACAAGCGCATGCCCTGGGACAGGTTGTAGCGGCTCTGCGAAAGCGCGCCCGGCACAGGCCCGAGCAAGCTGTCGAGGGTGAGCAACTGCTCGCCCGGATGGTCCTGCGCCGACACGGCGGATACCGCCATCGGCAGGGTAAACCAGTCGGATTCGGCTCGGGGCGAGCTCACCAACAGGGGATCAAGGGTGAGCGGTTCGCTCGTCTGCGCGAGCAACGGTCCGGTAGCCAACAAGAGCGATCCGGCAAGTAAGAGTCGATACATGGTTGAACCTTGTTGTTATGAAGTGACGTGGCTGTCGCCAACCGCTGTTGCCAGGCAAACCGCTCAATTGCCATGGCCAAAAGGGCGCGATTGGGCAGCCTCGGGAACAGGCGCACCGGAACGCGCGTTCAAAGTACAGAAACCACCCGATGCGGAAAACCCTGCAGAGGCTGTGCGTCTGTAAGGCAACGCACATGCCAGGCAAGCCTGAAGACGTTACCCGTTGCCGTTTACGCCTCCGCAACGGCTTGCCAGCCGCCAGTCCTGCTGCCTCGGCAGGCCATTCTCAATCGCAGCCTCTGCATCCAGTCTGCGGATAACAGGCTGGGAGGCGCGCGCCTTTGTCGCAGCCGCGCGACAGTTGTCGCAGCCCCGCAACGGTTTGGTTGCGACAAGCCGCGTAAGGCGCGGCGACCGCGACCCGCGCCAGCCAGCGTCATAGCTGGCTTTGCAGCCATATCGGAACGGCTGGCACAGCGGTTGCTCTCCCTGAAAGACCTGCCCCACGGGGCGGCCAGACCAATAACAAGAGAGAGCCTGCGATGAAGCACCTAGATCCCTACCTGGGCCGACGGCCCACCACACTGCTTGGCGCCAGCCTTGCCGCCCTGCTGTCCCTGCCGCTGCACGCCGCCGAAGTCGACGGCAAACGCATCGCCAATGCCGACGCCGAGCCCGGCAACTGGATGAGCCACGGCCGCGACTACGGCGAGCAGCGCTTTAGCCCGCTGAAGAAGATCACCGACGGCAACGTCGACGATCTCGGGCTGGCCTGGAGCTACAAGCTGGACATCGACCGCGGTGTCGAAGCCACGCCCATCGTGGTCGACGGCGTGATGTACACCACCGGCCCGTTCTCCATCGTCTATGCGCTGGATGCGCGTACCGGTAAGGAAATCTGGAAGTACGATCCCAAGTCCGACCGTTCCCGCGCGGGTGAGGCCTGCTGCGATGCGATCAACCGCGGCGTCGCCGTGTGGAAAGGCAAAGTCTACGTCGGCGTGCTCGATGGCCGTCTGGAAGCCATCGACGCCAAGACCGGCGAGCGCGTTTGGTCAGTCGATACGCGCTACGACAGAGCCCGCAGCTACTCCATCACCGGCGCGCCGCGCGTGGTCAACGGCAAGGTGGTAATCGGCAACGGCGGCGCCGAATTCGGCGTGCGCGGCTACGTCACCGCCTATGACGCCGAGACCGGTGATCAGGCCTGGCGCTTCTTCACCGTGCCCGGTGACCCCGACAAGCCCGCCGAAGGCAAGGGCATGGAGATCGCCAAGAAGACCTGGCACGGCCGCGCCTTTGTCGAACAAGGCGGCGGCGGTACCGCCTGGGATTCCTTTGCCTACGACCCGGAGCTGAACCTGCTCTACATCGGCGTCGGCAACGGCTCGCTGTGGGACCCGATCTGGCGCAGCGAGGGCAAGGGCGACAACCTCTTCCTCTCCTCCATCGTCGCGGTCAACGCCGACACTGGCGAATACGTCTGGCACTACCAGACCACCCCGGGCGATGCCTGGGACTACACCGCCACCCAGCACATGATTCTCGCTGATCTCGAGATCAAGGGTAAGCAGCGCAAGGTGCTGATGCAGGCGCCGAAGAACGGCTTTTTCTATGTCATCGACCGCGCCACCGGTGAGCTCTTGTCGGCCGAGAACATCGTGCCGATCAACTGGGCCAAGGGTGTGGATCTGAAGACCGGACGCCCGATCGTCGACGACGAAGCCGCCGCTTATTGGAAAGGTGAGAAAAAGGCCAAGCTGGTCCAGCCGGGCTTCTGGGGTGCACATGACTGGCACCCCATGTCCTACAGCCCTGACACAGGCCTCGTCTACATCCCGGCACACATCATGTCCGCCTGGTATGAGCACGTGCCGGATGCGCCGGCGCGCAACAAGTTCAAGAGCATGTATCAGCTGGGCCTGAAGACCGGGATGATGCCGGAGGACCCGGAGGGCCTCGGCAAGTACGCCGACACCTGGTCCGGCAAGCTGATTGCCTGGGACCCGGTCAAGCAAGAGCAGGCCTGGGAAGTGCCTTATGTCACCATCTTCAACGGCGGCACCCTTAGCACCGCCGGCAACCTGGTGTTCGAGGGCAGCGCCGACGGCCGTGTCATCGCCTATGCCGCCGACACCGGCAAGAAACTCTGGGAGCAGCCCGCTGCCAGCGGTGTCATGGCCGCGCCCATTACCTACAGCGTCGACGGCGAGCAGTACGTGACCTTCATGGCTGGCTGGGGCGGTGCCTTCTCGACCTTTGCCGGTGCCCTGTCGCTGCGTGCCGGTGTGCAGCCCTATGCACAGGTGCTGACCTACAAGCTCGGCGGTACTGCCGAACTGCAGGAACCCGCGCCGCGTGAGGATGCGCCCAAGCCACCGCCTTTGACGGCCGATGCGGCTACGGTCGAGGCCGGCGCCAAGCTTTATGACGGCTACTGCTCGCAGTGCCACGGTATCCACGCCGTCAGCGGTGGCGTGCTGCCGGACCTGCGCATGCTCACCCCGGAAAAGCATGAGCAATTCATCGGCATCCTCCATGGCGCGCGCATCCCCGATGGCATGCCCTCCTTTGCCGAGGCTTTCGATCGCGAACAGATGGAGCAGATCCACCAGTACCTGATCAAGCGTGCCCACGACCGGATCGAGCACGGCCCGAACGACCTGCCGCAGTCCACCCAGAAAACGGCCAGCAACTGACCCTCAGGAGACCGACATGACTGATCCAATCACCTACCAGAACTACATTGACGGCGCCTTCGTCGCCTGCGACAACCACATCGAGGTGCGCAATCCGGCCACCGGCGCGGTGCTTTCCCGCGTGCCCGAGTCCGACGCCGCCACGGCCGAACGCGCCATAGCTGCTGCTCGCGCTGCGCAGAAAGCCTGGAGCCAGAAGCCCGCCATCGAGCGCGCCGGCCACCTGCGCGCCATCGCCAGCAAGATCCGCCAGAACGCCGAACGCCTGGCCCGGGTCATCACCGAGGAAGGCGGCAAGATCCAGAGTCTGGCGCTGGTGGAAGTCAACTTCACCGCCGATTACCTCGACTACATGGCCGAGTGGGCGCGCCGCATCGAAGGCGAGATCATTACCAGCGACCGCCCGGGCGAGAACATCTTCCTGTTCCGCAAGCCGCTGGGCGTGGTGGCCGGCATCCTGCCGTGGAACTTCCCCTTCTTCCTGATCGCCCGGAAGATGGCCCCGGCACTGGTGACCGGCAACACCATCGTCATCAAGCCCAGCGAGGAGACGCCGAACAACTGCTTCGAGTTCACCAAACTGGTGGCCGAGACCGACCTGCCCAACGGCGTGTTCAACGTGGTCTGTGGCAGCGGCGCGGGCGTCGGCAGCGCGCTGACCACCAGCGATAAGATCGACATGATCAGCTTTACCGGCAGCGTCGGGACCGGTCAGCGGATCATGGCCGCTGCGGCGCAGAACGTCACCAAGCTCAACCTGGAGCTGGGCGGCAAGGCCCCGGCTATCGTCATGAACGACGCGGACCTGGACCTCGCCGTCTCGGCCATCCGCGCGTCGCGCATCATCAACACCGGGCAGGTCTGCAACTGCGCCGAGCGCGTCTACGTCCAGCGCGGCGTGGCCGAGCAGTTCATCGAGCGTATCGCCAGCGCCCTGGCCGAGACACGCTATGGCGACCCGATCGCCCAGGCGGACGTTGAAATGGGCCCGCTGATCAACGAGGCCGGGTTGCGCAAGGTCGAGCAGATGGTGCGCACCGCCCAGAGCCAGGGCGCGCAGCTGATTACGGGCGGTGCCGTGGCGGACCTGGGCAAGGGCTTCCACTACCAGCCGACGCTGCTCGCCAACTGTTCGCACGACATGGAGATCATGCGCAAGGAAGTCTTCGGCCCGGTGCTGCCGGTGCAGATCATCGACGACCTGGACGAAGCCATCGCCCTGGCCAACGACTGCGAGTACGGCCTCACCTCATCCATCTACACCCGCGATCTCTCCGCCGCAATGAAGGCGGCCGCTGGGCTGGACTTTGGCGAGACCTACATCAACCGCGAGAACTTCGAAGCGATGCAGGGCTACCACGCCGGAGTGCGCAAGTCCGGCATCGGCGGCGCCGATGGCAAGCACGGGCTGTACGAGTACACGCATACCCATGCTGTGTACATACAGAGCTGAGTGACCTGAGGTGACCAAGAACCCCGCCCCGGCGGGGTTCTTGTTATTCGGCCGAGGCAATCGGCCAGCCCACCGAAACTACCGAGTCGCCAGCGCAGCGTCACCTGCGCGGCGCGGTGAGTCCGTGACGGTGGAGCTTGCGATACAGAGTGGCGCGGTTGATACCGAGAGAACGAGCCGCTGACGTAACGTTGCCGCCGTGCTGTTCGAGTGTCGCTTGCAAATGGGCCGCTTCGGCAGCGTCGCGGGTCGTCTCCAGCGACTGCGCAACGGATGACCGCTCTGCCAGTACCGCCATGATCTCTGGCGGCAGGCAATCGAGACCGATCACCCCATCGTCAGCCAGCGCGACGGCACAGCGCAGCACGTTGATCAGCTGCCGCACGTTGCCGGGCCATCGGTAATCGGCCAGCCGCTCCATCGCCTCGGCGGTCAGCTCGACCTGTTCATCACCGGCCTCGCGTCCTAGAACGCGACGGATTAGCCCGGCGCGATCCGCCCGGTCGCGCAAAGCGGGCAGCCTGACCGTCAAGCCGTTGAGTCGGTAATACAGGTCCTCACGAAACTCGCCTGCGGCCACCATGGTGGGCAGGTCACGGTGCGTCGCGCAGACCAACTGCACATTCAGCGACACCGGCGTTGCGGCGCCCAGCGGCACCAGCTCCCGCTCGGCCAGCACGCGCAGCAACCGCGTCTGCAGGTGGGCCGGCATATCGCCAATTTCGTCGAGGAACAAGGTCCCGCCATTCGCCTGTTCCAGCTTGCCCTTCATCCCCTGTCGGCTGGCGCCGGTAAAGGTCCCGGCGCGATAGCCGAACAGCTCGCTCTCGATCAGCGACTCCGGAATCGCCGCGCAGTTGAGCGCCACGAAGGGCCCCTTGGCGCGCACGCTGCCCTGATGGATCGCCCGCGCGAAGGCTTCCTTGCCGGTGCCGGTCTCGCCGGTCAGCAGCAATGAAATATCCCGATCGAGCACGCGCCGCAGCTTTAGGACGCAGCGTTGCAGGCCTGGGTCCTCCCCGGCCAAGTCTTCAAGCGTAGGCTCTACCGGAATGACGTTCAGGCCGCGCTCGCTTCTGGCGCGCGGCGCGGGGGTCGACGGCATACGTAGCGTGACCTCCAGCGCGGACCCGCCCTCCAGCCGTAACGATGCGCTGCGCTGGCCACCGTGCGTCAGGGTGATCAGCTCATCCAGTGACGTTGACAGGACATCCTGAACCGTCTCCCCCAACAGCGCGTTCCCATGGCCCGCGGCCATGAAGGCGGCGCGATTGGCACCGAGGATCCGGCCTGCCGCATCGAGCGCCAGCAAGCGCTCATTGCCCAGGTCACCGGCATCGCCGCCCAGAGTCAGCATGGCGCAAGTGGCATAGCGCTGGTGGAAACTGGCGTTTTCGATGAGCCGGGCGTACAGGCCCACCAACTGGAGCGTCAGGTACTGCGCCTGCTTCGGCCCGCCACTGTTGAGGCACGAGGCATTGAGACAGCCCAGCAACGCACCCTGTGGATCGAACAGCGGCGCCACCGAGCAACTCAACATGGCGTTGCTGCTGAGAAAGTGCTCGTCCCGGTGGATGATCAGCGGCTGGCCCGCTGCCAGCCCCGTGCCGATGCCGTTGGTGCCTACCAGCGACTCGTCCCAGCAACTGCCGACCAACAGGCCCGAATCCGCATAGGGGCTGTACTGCCCGGGCAGCCGCGCGTCGAGCGTGATACCGCGGCGGTCACTGAGCAGCACCGCGAACCCGGCAGGATTCAGACGCCGCGACAGCCCTTCCATGCCCTGGCTCGCGATGGCCAGAAAGTCATGGTGCTCTTCCTGATGCAGACGGATCTCGTGATGCTCAAGCTGAACGTGGGCGGCAGGTTGAGCCGGGTCGAGCCCGTGCTCGTGAACACTGCGGTACCAGGATTCGGCAATCAGCCGATCCGGGTTGGATCCTCGGTCGGCAAAGTGCGTGGCAACAAATGCAGAGAGTTCGGTTGAAAGCTCTGATGGCGGACGCGCGTTCATGTGGGACTCCAGACAAGGCGCCGAGTCGGGCCTTGCGTAATTGTTCGTATCGGCCGTGGAGCAGCCAAAACCAAGCCTAGCACGGCCAATTCAGGCCGGGCCGCCGCCTGCCAGGTTGCGGTCTTCAAGGTGGCCGTTTCGTTGATTGAGCTTCGTGGCGCTGAGAGGCTTGCGCGTTGTCGCTGGGGAGGAGCAGATATCGACCTAGAAGCGGACAGTCAGCTCAGAAATATCTCTTTCACCTCTTGGTTGCGCGAAGCGCTTACGCAGAACGACCTCGGCAGTAAGCAGTGCTGAGTTGCTGCCATATCCCAAAGCAGCCCGTCGAAAAAAACCAACGAAACTAGCCCTAATCAGGAAATACGAATATTGGCGTCACATTCTCAATTGACATTTGAGACGATCGGTCTAAATGAGGAGCTGATGATGTTCAAGGCAATTCTTATCGAAAAAAATGCAGAAGCTTATCGGGCTCGCTTGACTGACCTTGATGAAGCGCAGCTCCCTGAAGGTGATGTAACCGTTCGGGTGGCCTACAGCACGCTGAATTACAAGGATGGGCTAGCCATCAGCGGTGGCAGTCCAGTTGTGCGTCAGTTTCCGATGGTGCCCGGTATTGATCTGGCCGGAACCGTGGAAGCCAGCAGCAACCCTCACTACAAGATCGGCGACCGAGTCCTGCTTAACGGCTGGGGTGTGGGCGAAGGGCACTAGGGCGGGTTGGCTCAGAAGGCCAAGCTACGAGCGGAATGGCTGATCCCGTTGCCCGAGACATTGAGCGAACGCCAGGCAATGGCAATCGGAACCGCAGGCTACACAGCAATGCTTTGCCTGTTAGCGCTGGAACGCCAAGGTGTGACGCCGGAGCGTGGTGAAGTGCTGGTTACAGGCGCCAATGGCGGAGTTGGCAGCTTTGCCATCGCGCTGTTATCGCGTAAAGGTTATTCGGTCATTGCAGCTACGGGGCGTCCGGCCGAAGCTGATTACCTCAAGCGCTTGGGCGCAACATCCATCATTGATCGCAATGAATTGTCCAATCCCGGGCGTTCTTTGGCAAAAGAGCGTTGGGCTGCGGCGATCGACTCAGTAGGCAGCCACACGCTGGCCAACGTATGCGCAGGCACACGCGCAGACGGGGTGGTCGCTGCGTGCGGTTTGGCCCAAGGCTTCATGCCGGTGCTACATTGCTCGTCCACAGCCGCACAACCAACCCCACTTAGCGAGGCCCTCATGCTCAACCATGTAATGGTCGGTTCGAATGATATTGAACGGTCAAAGCGGTTCTACGATGCCGTGCTTGGCCTACTCGGCGCAGGCGAGCCGATCTGTAACACCGGGCCTACTGGGCACACCCGCCTCTTCTACCGACACGATGGCAGCCTCTTCGGTGTTACCGAGCCCCTCAACGGTGAAGAAGCGACGGTCGCCAATGGCGGCACGATTGGTTTCAAGTGCAATTCGGCCGAGCAGGTCCAGGCGTTCCACGACATCGGTGTGGCCCATGGCGGCACAACTTGCGAAGATCCACCGGGGCTGCGCGAAAGCAGCCTAGGCCCGATGCACCTGGGCTATGTGCGCGACCCTGACGGCAACAAGCTGTGCGCCATCTACCGCGCGCCATAATCTGCACTGCACCGCACAACCAAGAGCGGCGCCACCGTTGAACGTCTATGCGCTGCACCCCGGCTGCGGCGCATGAACGCTAACAAGACGGCTGCGTTCCGGGGCCCTCCATCCAGACGCACAAGTTCCCTGGCAGGCCTTAAGCGAACCCGCTAGCGCGGGCTTTGTTTCGCCTGACTTAAGAGCGGGCTACCTGCCCTAACCTGAGTCGCCAGCAGCAAACCGGCAAAAATCAGTCCGCCACCGATCCAATGAAATAGCTGCAAGCCCTCCCCTAATAGCAGCCAGCCGAGAATGGCGGTGAATACCGGCATCAGGTAGGTCGCCATCGCCGCTTTCGCCGCGCCAACGGTTTTGACGCCGTGATTCCAGGAAAGGTAAGCCACCAGCGACGCGAAGACCGCGGTATAGGCGATGACGGAAAGGTTGATCGGGCTTGGTTCGAAACCGCCGACATGACTGAGCTCGAACAGGTAGAACGGCAGGATAAACGGCGTACCGATTGCCATCAGCGCGCCTAGCAGTGTCAAGGGCGGAACCTGGAGGAAGCCGCTCCAGCGTCTCAATGACAGGGTGTACAGCGCCCATACCAGAACCGCTGCGAGCATGATGAGATCGCCGGCCTTGAAGGCCAAATGGGTGAACGCATCCCAGCTGCCGCGGCTGATGAGGTAGACCAGCCCGCACGCGGCGATGGCCATGCCGAACCAGGCGCGACGCGCGGGCCATTCGCCCAACAGCAGGCCGCCGCCGATGAAGGTGAACAGGGGCAGGCAGGTGTTGACCAAGGTGAGATTGATGGCCTCGGTGCTTTGCGCCGCGGAGTACAGCAATGAGTTGTAGCTGCTGATGCCCAATGCGGCGATCACTGGCAGCCGCCAACCCGCGGCACGTAGCGTGGCCCTGTGTGTCCAGATGGAGCGCGCTACGAACGGCAGCAACAGGCAGGTCGCCAGCACCCAGCGCCAGAACGACAAGGTCAGCGGCGGTATTGCATCATGAAAGGCGCGCGCCACCAGCGCGTTGCCACTCCAGCAGAGCACAGCGAGCAGCAGGCCGGCGAAAGCCCATCCCTGACGCCCGTCCATCAGACCGGCCGACGCGTGCGGAGGCGGTACTGCGGCGGCAGTTGATCAAGACCGCTGATCGTAACGTTGAGGTTCTTCCAGATGCCGTCTTTGATGCCGTAGATGCAACCGTGAACGGACAGCGGTTGATCGCGATGCCAGGCATTCTGGACGATGTTGGTGTGGCTGACGTTGGCCACCTGCTGGATGACGTTGAGCTCACAGAGGCGATCCACCTGTGCTTCTTCGGTGGGGAAGCTGGCGATGTGCTCGCGGTGTTCGTAATACAGATCGCGGATGGTGCGCAGCCAGCCGTCGATCAGGCCTAGCTGATCGTCACGCATCGAAGCGCGAACACCTCCGCAGCCGTAATGACCGGTGACGAGGATGTGTTTCACCTTGAGCACATCCACCGCGTACTGAATCACCGATAGGCAATTGAGGTCGGTGTGCAGCACGACGTTAGCGACGTTGCGGTGAACGAAGAGATCGCCGGGCAGCAGGCCGACAATCTCATTGGCAGGCACGCGGGCGTCGGAACAGCCGATCCAGAGATACTCCGGCAGTTGCTGCTTGGCCAGTTTGGTGAAAAAAGTAGGGTCTTCTTCGATGATCGCTTCAGCCCAGCGCGCATTGTTCTCGAATAACTGTTGAAGCTCGTTGCTCATCGCCTACCCCTTCCATTCCGACACGCACGTTACGAACCGGTCGGCGTTTTGACAAGCACGCAGACCGGTGCGTCACAGCATTAGACCGTGAACAGCGGATTCGAAGGGACCTCAGCTCTCGGGCGGGAGGAAAAGGCGCGCAGGTCGCGCAGGAAATTGTCGCGCCAGGCGTCCAGGTCAGCGGCGCGTATTGCCCGCATCATGTGCTCGTAGCGATCCTTGCGCTCGGTGAGCGACATACGCATCGCCCGATCCAGCGCCTCGGCCATGCCGATGCAATCGTAGGGGTTGATGATCAGCGCTGAGGTCAGCTCGCGGGCAGCGCCAGCGAAGCGCGATAGCACCAGCACGCCAGGATCTTCGGGGTCCTGAGACGCGACGAATTCCTTGGCGACCAGGTTCATACCGTCGCGAAGCGGGGTGACGAAGCCGATGTCGGACTGGCGGAACAACCCCATCAGGGCTTTCCGATCATGGCTTTTGTTGAGGTAATGCAAGGGCGTCCAGTCCAGGTCCGACAGCCAGCCATTGATGTGACCCGCGGCACTTTCCAGCTGCTGACGAATATGTTGATAGGTCTTTACGTCCGAACGCGACGTCGGCGCGATCTGGATGAACTCGACAGCGCGACGATGCTCCGGGTATCGGTCCAGGAACGCTTCGTACGCCTTGAACCGCTCGACCAGGCCCTTGGAATAATCCAGCCGGTCCACGCTGATGATCTTCTTGCGATCGACGTCCGTGGTGCGCCGCATGGGCTTGCTTCGGCCTTTGTAGGACTCGGCGAGCGTCTGGATCTCATCCGGGACAACGCCGATGGGATACACCCCGGCGCGGAAATTCTGACCATACGCGGTCAGGCTCCCATCGGACTCAAGGATTCCCCGCACTTCGCGGGTCATGTAGTCCTGGAAGGCGAGCCGATCCGTTTCCGTCTGGAAGCCGATGAGGTCGTAAAAGCAAAGTGTTTTCAGCAACTCATTGTGCGGCGGAATGACGGTCAGGATTTCCGGCGGCGGGAACGGAATGTGAAGGAAGAAACCGATGCGGTTGCGGATGCCGAGCTGGCGGCAAGCTTCGGCGAAGGGAATCAGGTGATAGTCGTGGATCCAAATGATGTCGTCAGGTTCGAGCAGCGGTTTCAGTTTCTCCGCCAGCATCGCGTTGACCCGTCTGTAACCTTCGTACTCCTGCCGGTTGTACCGCGCCAGGTCGATCCTGTAGTGAAAGATCGGCCACAGCGTGGCATTGGAAAATCCACGGTAATACTGGTCGTAATCCTGCTTGGTGAGGCCCATCGTGGCGTAGGTGATATTACCGACGGTCTCGGTTCGGGTTTGCGGGGTGCTGCTTACATCGCCATTCCAGCCAAACCAGATACCGCCGGCCTGGCGCAATGCGTCGTGAACGCCAACTGCAAGCCCGCCAGCAGCGACCTTCCCCGCCTTGATCGGCGCTACACGGTTGGAAACCACTACTAGTCGGCTCATGTAGTTCTCGCTTCAGTCTGGTTTTATTGGATGTTGCTGCGGCTCGGACAGCGTGCTCTGCAATCCGTCGAGCCAGACGGCGACGGCTTCTACTGACGCCAGCCGCTGCATGGCTTCGGTCGGACCTGTGCCCACCTTGATCGAGACCCCGCCCAGTTCGTTGACCACCGTGAAGCCTGCCTCATCGGTCAGGTCATCGCCAATGAAGACGGGTGTCCGTCCGGCAAAAGGTGCCTCCTGCATGAAAGTCCGGATGACCTCACCCTTACTGGCGCCACGCGGCTTGAGTTCGAACACACACTTGCCCGGCTGTAGCGCCAGCACCTCACCATAACGGGCCACGAAATCTTCGGCCACGCCGCGCGCGATCTCTTCAAGCTCAGGAGCCAGGCGGAAATGCAGCGCAAAGGCGACGCCCTTGTTCTCCAGCGTCAGGCCAGGATGCTCGGCACATGCTTGCGCCAACTCGCGCTGGATGGCTTCGAACACGTCATTATCGAGGGTCAGGTTTTGCAACTCGCCGGTAGCGGAACGACGCTCGGCGCCGTGCACGCCGGCAGCGGGCAGTTGCAAAGGCGTGAGCAGCGCATCGAGCTGGCTGATCGGCCGGCCAGACACGACCGCAACAGGAATGCCATTGGCGCTCAGCTGTTCCAGCGCCGCCAGTGAACGAGGGGGGATGAAAACGAGTTCAGGACGCGGTTGGATATCAGCGAGCGTGCCATCAACATCGAAGAAAAAAGCGCAGCTCCGAGCCTCTAGCTCGGGTTGATCATATTGTTTACTCATGTAACTGGGACCCCCGATCAACGGTGGTGGTTCGCGTTTTTTATCGCGGCCGCTGCCTGTAGTTCAAGATGCACGGCCACTGCAGCTTGGTTCATAAAGGCAGAACCGGCCAGCGGCCGGCCTGAATCTTCACATCGTCACCGGGTCACAATCTGCAAGACCAGAGTTCTAGCAGGAGGTTGTCATGAACGATTCCAAGCCTTACACCCCAACGGAAATCGACACTACCGAGGACCGCATGGGTTCAATCGAACAGCTCGATTTCGACCAGCATCGGGACGACCGTAAGGGCCGCATCGGGGATGAAGTTCCTGCCGAAGAACGCGAGAACGAGTTCCCGCCGGAGCGAGTCGCCGAAGCCGGCATGACGACTGGCGAAGTACCTGGCGGGCAGACCACCACGGATGACATGGCGCCAGAGACGCTGATTCCCGACGATGGGTCCCGCTCGCCGCACGAGCCGGGCCATGGCGGGCCGGCCGACCAGGATCTGAGTGAAGTTTCGGAGCATCGCATCGGTGCCGATGTGGACCTGGACGAGGCCGAAGAGGGCCGCGCCAACCCACTGGACGGTAAACCCTGGGACGGCCCGGCAGATGGCGATCCGGACACCGGACTCGGCGGCGGTGACGCTGTACTACACGAAAATGACGATGTGATGGATGACAACGAACTAGGCGGTGACGCCCCGCTGGATTCTGGCCGGGACAAGGCGCCAGGACAGTAGCCTCACGCAACCGGCTGTCTGCCGTACGCAATGGATGTATGGCGACGATAAAGAAGAAGGCCCGGCTCTTTCGAGTCGGGCCTTCTTGCGTCAGACCTTCGCTTGATCAGTCGATCAGCGTACAGGCCATTACCAGCGCATCCTCCCGCCCTTCGGCAGATGGATAGTACCCACGGCGACGCCCCACCTCATTGAAGCCATAACGCTCATACAAGCGATAAGCCGAGGTGTTGCTCGCACGCACTTCAAGGAAGCATTCGCGCCCGCCACGCTCCTGAGCGCGTTGCATCAGGTGTTCCAGCAGTCGCAAGCCAAGCCCGTGGCCCTGGCTCTGTGGTTTGACAGTGATGTTGAGCAGATGCGCCTCATCGAGGATGACATTGATCACGCCGTGGCCGACCTGCTGCTCGCCCTCGAACATCACCCAGCACTCATAGGCGGTGAGCGCATCGGTGAAGATGCCGCGGGTCCAGGGGTGGCTGAAAGCGGCGTATTCGATTTTCAGAACGGTTTCGATATCCGCCGCGGTCATCGGGCGGAAGCTCACTGCATCACTCATGAACACTACTCGTGGATCCACTCAAACCGATCACCCAGCGCGGCATGCTGCGGCGCATGGCTCGCCACAGCTGCGCCTTGCTGCCGGGCTGCTCCATCAACTGCTCGAGCCCCGGCATCGTCAACGCAACGCCTAAGCCTTCGATTGTCAGCTCGCGATAGCAGGCGTCCGCCTCGACTTCGCCAGCAAACCGCAGCGCAGGCGAGCCGATCAGCCAGAGGCAGGCACAACCCATTTGTTCCAACTCGGCAGCGACCACGCCC
The DNA here is from genome assembly GCF_044543345.1 of Pseudomonas sp. NPDC077451. Lineage (NCBI taxonomy): Bacteria > Pseudomonadati > Pseudomonadota > Gammaproteobacteria > Pseudomonadales > Pseudomonadaceae > Pseudomonas > Pseudomonas sp. NPDC077451. The sequence goes on from NZ_JBITVX010000019.1 coordinate 54,933, forward strand.
TGCACGTAGTCACGTGCAGCTTCGCCGCCCTGATCGAGGCTGCCGCGATGGAGCAGCGGCCAGCGAATCGGCTCACCGTCTCCAACCTGCTGTGGGCTGTCCGGTAGTCTGGCAGCACGCAACAAGTCCTTGAGCAGGATGTAAGCAGGATCGCGGCTCTGGAAAGACTCACCCGTCGGCAGCTCGACCAGCAACAGCACATTGCCGGCACGCAGCAGCTGCAAGGCGAAGCGAGGGGGCGGTACGGCGGCTTTCTGCTCGGCGGCAACCACCTGCGCTTCGCGGGCCTTCGCCGCAGGTTTTTTCGGCTCGGGCACGGCGATGCGTGGCATGACCGAGCGAACCGCATCTGCGGCCGGACTGGCCGAAGCAGCCGTCGCCGCCGCTGCCGGCTCGGGCGCTGTGCTACGGCTCGGCTGTGGCGTTGGTCGAAGCTCGACGACTGGCGCGGGCGCGGATACCGTCTCGACGATTTGCAAGAGCTCCGGGCGCGAAGGCGCGGCAAAGGGCAGCTCGGCTCGTGGCAGCCAGGTGGTGATCTGCATGGCGTTGAGGAAGGCTCGACGCCGGCTTTCGGTAATCAAACCCCGGCCACCTGTGGATGAGCCTTGGCGCCAACCTGCATCAGGTTCAGCGCATTGAGGTAGGCCTTGGCCGAGGCCACGACGATATCGGTATCGGCACCGTTGCCGTTGACGATACGTCCGCCCTTCTCCAGCCGCACCGTGACCTCGCCTTGAGAATCGGTGCCCTTGGTGATTGCGTTGACCGAGTAGAGCTGCAGCGTGGCGCCCGAGTTGGCCACCGACTCAATGGCTTTGAAGGTTGCGTCGACCGGCCCAGAACCCTGCGCTGACGCAGCCTGCTCGTTGCCATCCACGTTCAGCACGAGCTTGGCGTCCGGCACCTCGCCGGTCTTGCTCGCCACTTCCAGCGTCACCAGCTTGAAATGCTCCTGCACGTCCTCGGCGAGGGTGTCAGAAACCAGTGCCTGCAAATCCTCGTCGAAAATCTCGTGCTTCTTGTCGGCAAGCTCCTTGAAGCGGGCAAAGGCCGCGTTCAGCTCGCCTTCGCCCGGCAAAACGATACCCAGCTCCTCAAGCCGCGCGCGAAAGGCGGCGCGTCCCGAGTGCTTGCCCATGACCATCTTGTTGGCGTTCCAGCCGACCGACTGCGCGGACATGATTTCATAGGTTTCGCGGTGCTTGAGCACGCCATCCTGATGGATGCCGGATTCGTGAGCAAAGGCATTGGCACCGACGATGGCCTTGTTCGGCTGCACTGGGAAGCCCGTAATGCCGGACACCAGGCGCGAGGCGCTGAGGATGTGCTCGGTCTCGATCCGGGTGTGCACGTCGAGCAGGTCCTGACGCGTCTTGATCGCCATGACGATCTCTTCCAGCGCGGCGTTACCAGCGCGCTCGCCCAGGCCGTTTATGGTGCACTCGACCTGCCGAGCCCCCGCGACGACCGCCGCCAGCGAGTTGGCCACCGCAAGGCCCAGGTCGTTGTGGCAGTGAACGGAGAAGACGGCTTTGTCCGCGTTGGGAATGCGCTCGAGCAGCAGGCGGATGGTCTCCGCATATTGGTGCGGGATGGCGTAGCCGACCGTGTCTGGAATGTTGATGGTGCGCGCGCCAGCGTCGATGGCCGCTTCGATGATGCGGCAGAGGAAATCGATTTCCGAGCGGCCGGCGTCCTCGCACGAGAACTCCACATCAGCGCAGAGATTACGCGCCTTGGTCACCGCACGTACGGCCTGCTCGACCACCTGATCCGGCTGCATGCGCAGCTTGTATTGCATATGGATCGGGCTGGTGGCGATAAAGGTGTGGATGCGACCGGAGTTGGCGCCGGCCAGCGCTTCGGCGGCGCGCTCGATGTCGGCATCCACGGCACGGGCCAGACTACAGACGGTGCTGTCCTTGATGTGATCCGCCACGGCTTTGACCGCGGCGAAGTCGCCCGGGCTGGCGATGGCGAAGCCGGCCTCAATCACGTCCACTTTCAGCCGCTCGAGGGCCTTGGCGATGCGCAGCTTTTCTTCGCCGGTCATAGAAGCGCCGGGACTCTGCTCACCGTCTCGCAGGGTGGTGTCGAAGATGATGACGCGGTCGTTGCTGCTCATAGTCAAATCCTCACGGCTGCCGAGCGCCTCTGAGGGGGCGCTTGTAGACGGTGGATTGTCGCGTGAAATGAACAAGCCGGGAAGGCACAGCTGCATTCGTAGAGTGGATGTCGTTTTTTACATCCACCGTAAGCAGCATCGGGTGGAAAACGCCGGAGCTTTTTCACCAACCGCGGGGGGAACGTCAGTGGAAAACGCTTCGCGGTTTTCCACTCTACGAAAGCCGAAACGCCCGCCCTGGCCCTTAGAGCGAATGTTGCTTTATATCCACCACAGCCTTCAAAGCAAAAAAGGCCCCGCTGCTGAGGCAGCGGAGCCTTTCGTTCGTGCAGCTCGTGGCTGGCTTATTGATCCCAAGCGCGGTCGCCGTGCTCGTCCTTAATCCGCGTGGGCAGGCCCATCGCGTCGAGCAGTTTGAGGAATGGCTGCGCCGGCAATTGCTCGACGTTAACCATCCGCTGCGCATCCCACTCCCCGCGCGCTACCAGCAGCGCGGCGGCGACCGGCGGCACGCCAGCGGTGTAGGAAATGCCCTGACTGTCCGTCTCGGCGTAGGCCTCTTCATGGTCGGCCACGTTGTAGATGAACAGCTCGCGCGGCTGGCCGTCCTTGGTGCCTTTGATGAGATCGCCGATGCAGGTCTTGCCGGTGTAGCCAGGCGCCAGCGAAGCGGGATCGGGCAGTACGGCTTTTACCACCTTGAGCGGCACTACTTCCAGGCCTTCGGCTGTGCGGACCGGCTGCTCGGAAAGCAGGCCGAGGTTCTTCAGCACGGTGAAGACATTGATGTAGTGATCACCAAAGCTCATCCAGAAGCGTACGTTCGGTACGTCGAGGTGCTTGGAGAGCGAATGTACCTCGTCATGGCCGGTCAGGTAGAGGCTCTGCTCGCCCACCACCGGCAGGTCGTCGGTGCGCTTGACCTCGAACATGGTGTTGGTCGTCCACTGGCTGTTCTGCCAGCTGTAGACCTGACCGGTGAATTCGCGGAAGTTTATTTCCGGGTCGAAGTTGGTCGCGAAATATTTGCCGTGCGAACCGGCATTGACGTCCAGGATGTCGATCGACTCGATGGTGTCGAAGTGCTCCTGCTGCGCCAGAGCGGCGTAAGCATTGACCACGCCCGGATCGAAGCCGGCACCCAGAATGGCGGTGACGCCCTTTTCCTGGCATTCGGCCAGGTGCTTCCACTCGTAGTTGCCATACCACGGCGGGGTTTCGCAAATCTTGTTCGGCTCTTCATGGATAGCCGTGTCGAGATACGCGGCGCCGGTGTCGATACACGCGCGTAGTACGGCCATGTTCAGGAAGGCTGAACCCACATTGATGACGATCTGCGATTCAGTTTCGCTGATCATCGCCTTGGTCGCTTCTACGTCCAGGGCGTCCAGCACGTAGGCCTTGATCTCACCGGGCTGTTTCAATCCGCCCTTGGCCTGCACGCTGTCGATGATGGCCTGGCATTTGGAGATGCTGCGCGACGCGATAGCAATACGACCGAGTTCGTCGTTGTGCTGCGCGCACTTATGGGCCACCACCTTGGCGACACCTCCTGCACCAATGATAAGAACGTTTTTCTTCAATTGTTTTGTCACTCCTTAAGCCGCTGCCTCAGGAAAGGCTGGACAGGTAATCGTCAAAGTTGAACTCGCGAACCACCTCGACGCTGCCGTCGAGCTGCTTTACAACGATGGACGGCATTTTCAGACCGTTGAACCAGTTTTTCTTGACCATTGTGTAACCCGCTGCGTCGATAAACGACAGCCGATCGCCGATGGTCAGCGGACGATCGAATTGGTACTCGCCGAAGATATCGCCGGCCAGACAGGATTTGCCGCACACCATGTAGCTGTGCTCGCCGTCGTTAGGAGCCATCTTGGCGTTGAGGCGGTAGATCAGCAGATCGAGCATATGCGCCTCGATCGAGCTGTCGACCACCGCAAGATTCTTGCCGTTGTACAGGGTGTCGAGCACCGTCACTTCCAGCGAGGAACTGAGGGTGATCGCCGCTTCGCCCGGCTCCAGGTAGACCTGCACGCCATACTTTTCGGAGAAGGCCTTCAGGCGAGCGCAGAACGCATCGAGTGGGTAGCCCTCCCCGGTGAAGTGGATTCCGCCGCCGAGGCTGACCCACTCGACCTGTTCAAGCAGAGGGCCGAAGCGCTCCTCAATCGTGGTGAGCATCTTGTCGAACAGCTCGAAGCTGCCGTTCTCACAGTTGTTGTGGAACATGAAGCCGGAGATCTTGCCCATGACCGCGGCGATTTTCTCTGGGTCCCACTCGCCCAGGCGGCTGAACGGGCGTGCCGGATCAGCGAGCAGGTAGTCGGAGCTGCTGACCTGGGGGTTTACTCGCAAACCCCGAATGGTGCCTTCGGTGGCGGCCTCGAAGCGCTCGAGTTGGCCAATGGAGTTGAAGATGATCTTGTCGCAGTTAGCGACCATCTCTTCAATTTCATCGTCGGCCCAAGCCACGCTGTAAGCATGAGCTTCCCCGGCGAACTTCTGCCGGCCAAGCTTGAGTTCGTACAGTGACGACGAAGTAGTACCGTCCATGTACTGCTGCATCAGGTCGAAAACCGACCAAGTGGCGAAGCACTTGAGCGCCAGCAGCGCCTTGGCGCCGGACTGCTCGCGTACATAGGCAATCTTTTCCAGATTGCCCAGCAGTTTCTGTTTATCGATGAGGTAATACGGCGTCTTGATCATGTGTGCGTGCCCCGAAAAGGTCGCCGACAGGAAGCCGACCGCTTCCCGTTTGGAAAAAAGGGCGAATTGTGCCGGTAACTAACGTATATCGAAATAGCATTTCGACACTTCGTCGACTTTCATGATGTTCGGTCGCGATCAAATCGGTGAACGGCAGCAATGCGCCGCACGCTACCTGTGATTGATGACGTCCGGGTGAACGGTCCTGTTTGCTGATCTAAATGCCGATCAGGGCGCATCCGGTCGTCTCCGTCTGCCATCACCCCAGCAGTGATGCAGTACAATTTGCGCCTTTTTTCATGGCTGGATTGGCGCCTCGATGATCGAACCCAAGCGCGTATTGCGCGCCCTTGCCGAACACTGGACATTGCTCGAGCCGCTGTGCGAGCGCTTCGATGCCGGCACCCTGAGCCTGATCGAACTTCGTCATCAGCTCGCTGCGCAACTGCCGGAAGGAACGCCCACCGACATCACGGCCCTGCTCGATCAATGGATTCGCCTGGACATATTGGTCCCGGTGGCGAAGAGCCCGAACCGCTTCGAGCTCAACGCGCAGATTCACGACTTCCTCGCCTACCTGCGCCGCGAACACCGACTTGGCCTGTGCCTGGAAATCGAAGCGTACCTGCGCCATCTCGAACGCCTGGCCGGACACATCCAAGATGCCTTCGAAATCCGCGACGGGCAGGATCTCGCCCGCCAGTTGCGCCTGCTCGACATGCGCGTACGTGACGTGCTGAAAAAGCTCGCCAACGACGAACAGGCGCTCATTGGTGTCGCCGATCGGGCCAAGACCAGTGACCGGCAAATTCCATTACGTCAGCGTTACGCCGAGGTCCTGGCGACCTGGGATGAATACGTAGAGCCGATGATCCAGTTGGTCGCTGCTGACGGCGCCTTCGAACAGGGCGTTTACCGCGTCGAGCAGGTGCTCATGAAACTGCTCGGCGAGCAACAACGGCTTGGCCAGCTGGTTGACGACGACCTGTTGCTGCGCACTCATGCGCGAATTCTGGAAATGCAAAGCACCGCCCAGCTCACCCTGCGTCACGCTCGCGAGCTGTTGCTGCCCTTGCGCGAAGAAGCCCGTCGGCATAATGCGGTGACGCGAGGCGCCGCGCTGGCCTTGTCAGCCATTCGCAAGAAAGGACTGGACGCGGTGCCGCAGGCCTCACTGCCATTGTTCACCCGGCCACAGAGTACCTTTCTCGGCTCGGCCAGCCAGGTTGAAGCCTACGTCTACGCCCTGGCCCGCTTCGAGCCGAAACCGGCGCAGTTCCCCCGCGCGGGCAGCAAGCGCAAGACCGACGCACCGCGGTCGCCACTGACCGCACGGGAGATGCTCGACCGCTGCGAACAGGCGCTGCCACTGCCGGACCTGATGCAATGGCTGCTGGAGCAGGAGCCGGATGGCGCGACCGATGAGCTGCTCTACTGGTTCTCACGGCTGTCCCGCGATGCGCGCTTTCAGCGCGACCGCCTGGAGCGGCGCGAGTACCTGACCCGTGAGCATCAGGTCAGCCTTAGCTCCTTTGCCCTGCTGGCCAATGCCGATGGTTGAGGTCGCGCCCTATTGGCGATGTATCGCCCGCCCCGATTCGATTCCTTTTCGTGAAAAGCGCCTCGTGCCTGCTCACACGATGATTGACTGAGTTGCGTATGAACATTGATCTGAAAGAAATGACCCAGCTGGCGCCGATTTTCCGCGAGCTCTTCAAGGGCTATCACCTGTCGCGCAGCGAGCCGGAGTGCTACGCCCAGCTGTCCAGCATGCAGGACCAATACCGCGCTCTGTTCAAGGCGCTCGGCTTCGAACTGGTCTGCGATCCTCGCGGCTTCTACTATTTTGTCCCCGAGCAGATGGGCGCACAGGTCAACAAGACCGCACAGCGACTGGCGCTGTTTACCTTCATTCTGGTCGAGCACTTGGCTGATCAGGGCCGCGACCCCCTCGCGGTGCTGGACGGGGGCACACTGGGCCGGGATGAACTGCCGGCGTTATTGGACAAGTACCGGGACCTGTTTCTGCAGGCTGAAGTGACGTCCCAGGACGAGCTGGAGGAGAAGGTCATCCGCCGCCTAACTCAACTGGGTTTTACCGAAGACAGCAATGGGATCTACCGCTTCCTGCCGCCCATGCACCGCTTCCTCGACGTATGCCTGTCCGTCCAGCAGGACCGCGACCTGGCAGCGAGCCTGCACAGCAGTGATCTCTCGCTTCCAGCGCCACAGTTGATCGCCGAGGAGGAAGAAGACGAGATCATCCTCTTGGACTATCCGGAAGATGAATCCGAAGAAGACGCGCTGGCGCGTGCCATCGCTGCAGAAAAGGAGCTTGAAGCATGAGCCAGGAACGCTACGGTATCCGCCGCTTCGCCCTACTGAACACTGCGGGTTATAGCCTCGGCATCTTTCCACTGGAAACGCCGCTGTCGGTCTATGGTGCGAACAACCTCGGCAAGTCCGCCTCGATCAACGCATTGCAGTTCCCGATTCTGGCGCGCATGTCGGACATGAGCTTCGGCAAATACAGCCTCGAGCAGTCGCGCAAGTTCTACTTTGCCAGCGACACCAGCTACATCCTCGTCGAAGTCGCCCTGCCCCACGGCCCTCATGTGATCGGCGTTGCCGGCCGCGGTCCGGGTGGCGGCTTCGGCCACCAGTTCTTCGTCTACCAAGGCTCGCTGGACCTCGATCACTACCAGCAGAACGGTACCTGCCTGCGCCAACGCGAGCTGTTCGCCAATCTTGAACGGGCAGGCATCAAGGCCTACGAGGCCAAGCCGGACGAGCTGCGGCGGCTGCTAGTCGGTGGCCACACCGTAATTCCGTTGGACATGACGCTCATCCCCCTGCGTTCGACCAGCGAGCAGAGCCTCAAAACCTTCCGCGCGTTGTTCATCAACCTGCTGCATATGCGCGAGATCACCGCAGCCAAGCTCAAGCAGCTATTCCTCGATGCATTCGAGCACAGCCTGCGCTCCGGCAGCGTCGACTACATTGCCGCCACAGAGGAAGCCTTCCGCGACGTACGCCGCATGGAGCAGGACTACCAAGCCCTAGTAGCGGCCGGTCCGCTGGTCGAGGCGCTGGCCGCCGGTGTCGCCCAGCGCGAGTTGCTGCGCGGCAAGCTGCATCGCCTGTCTCCTTTGCTCGACTCGCTCCTGGGCACCTGGCAGGACTATGCCGGCGCGCGCAAGGAGGAACTGCTCATCCAGGCTGAGCACTATCGCCGCGAGCAGGACGGCCTGCAGAACGAACAGCGTGGCGGCACGGCCGAGCTGATGCGCCTGGAGCGCGAAATCAGCGAGATCCAGCGCTGGTTGGGAGAACTGTCCGTATTGAAGAACCGTTTCGCCCTGATCGACGATGCCCGTGTATTGGAACAGCAGCTGCTCGCCGCCAAAGATGCCCACGACGAGCTGGCTGGGGCGCTATCCCAGTCCCGCCAGTTCTCCAGCGAAGATCTGGACGAGCGCCTGCGCGATCTGGAGAAACGCCTCAAGTCGGTCCGACAGCAACTGGACCATGCCGACAACAACAGCTATTCGCGCCTGCGCGAGGAGTTCTCACAAGCGGACGTTGATCGCCTGATGCGGCTGTTCAACGGGCAGCTGTTCAGCCTGCCGCTAGGGGACAAAGGCATCGCGCTGGATGATGGCGAGGCATGGGTCAAATCACTCGAAGCGGTCCTGGACGGATTTAAGGGCGAGCGATTCGAAGCGCCGGGCGTCTCCATCGACCTTTCGCATATCGAACCGCCCGCCCTTCAGGCGTTGGCCGACCGTGCTGCTCTGCGTGACCAGAAAGACCGTCTCGAGCGCGAGCTGAAGCAGTTGAAGGCGCAGCACTCGGTGGCAGTCGACCGCGCCGCCAGTACGGCTCAGGCCGAACAACTGTACCAGCAGGTCCTCGATTCGCAGAAAGCGCTGGAAGATTTCCGTCGCTGCCAGACGCTGTCGACCGAGGAAGGCAGCAAGCTCGAGCAGCTGGCGCTGGCGGAGGCGGCGCAGGACGAGCTAAAGCGAACCAGCGATGCCTTTACCGAACGCGTCCAGCACCTGTCGGCAAAACTGCAACTGGTCGGTCGTCAGCTGGCGGATCTGGAAGCCAAGGAGCGCACGCTAGAAGACGCGCTTCGTCGTCGCCAGCTGCTACCAGCAGATTTGCCCTTTGGTACGCCATTCATGGACCCAGTCGACGATTCGCTGGACAACCTGCAACCACTGCTCAACGACTATCAGGACAGCTGGCAAGCGCTGCAGCGCGTCGACGGGCAGATCGAAGCGCTCTATGCACAGGTTCGCCTCAAGGGCGTCGCCAAGTTCGACAGTGAAGAGGATCCGGAGCGCCGGCTGCAGCTGTTGGTGAACGCCTACGCGCATCGCCAGGACGAAGCCCTCACACTCGCCAAGGCGCGCCGCGCCGCGGTTACCGACATTGCCCGCACCCTGCGCAATATCCGCAGCGACTACGACAGCCTTGAACATCAGCTGGCGCTGTTCAACCGCGAAATTAACAAGCGCCAGGTATCCAACCTCGAAAGCTTCCGCATCGTGCTGGCACCAAACAAGGATGCGCTTAAGCACATCGACCAGATCATCCACAGCGCCGGACAATACGAGCAAGGCGAGACGCTCTCAGTTTTCGACCTGCAGCAAAGCAGCGAGCAGGACAGCAAGAACGAGGAAGCCAAGGAGTACCTGGCACGCTTGGTTGCTGCCAACAACAATCAGCTCGGCCTGAAAGATCTTTTCGAGCTGGCTTTCGAAATCACCAAGGTTGGCGGCCAGCCGGTGATTCATACCGACATCGATGGCGCGGCGTCCAACGGCACGACCATGACCATCAAAGCGCTGACCAACATGTACCTGCTGCTGCACCTGATGGATCGCGAACAAGCAGGGCGCATTCGTCTGCCCTACTACCTGGACGAAGCTGCTGATATCGACGAGCGCAACCAGCAGGCGCTGATCGAAACCAGCTTGCAGCTTGGCTTCGTGCCGATCCTCGCCTCGGTTAAGCCACAGGTCTCAGCACACGTAGCTATCGACCTGGAGGGCGGCAGCGGCCCGAGCGGGATCTACATCGACGAGGCGGACTGGAAGTTCATCAAGCGTCGTGAGCGGTCCGAGACATTTGACGTCGCAGCTGCTCAAAGACCTACTAAAGAACTCGAGCCAGTCAGCTGAGCACAAGACCGGGAACTAACCAGCCTGCCAATGGTGCGAGCTGGTTAGTTCAGCTTCAAACTCCCTCCGCTGTACCGCCTTTTAGGGAGAGCGCTTACATGTTGAGCTGCGCGGCTAGTACAACCGCTACGGCTACGCATTGACCGGATAGGCGATAACGTCAGCCGCCCGATGTCTCGGATCGCGTTTACCTTACGCAGCGGTGCTTTCCAGCTACGCCTCGGCGTGAGCCTTCACAAATGCTATACAGCTCGCACAGCGCAGATCGCTCAGATTTAGAACCGCCGGCTAGCACATACCGATCCAAATAGTTCCCAGCATCATGATGATTGCGCCTGCCCCGCAGCGTGAGCCTTCGACATCTGACGCTTCCGGGCAGACTGCCTCACTAGTCTGTCGAGGCGAATCATTTGATGTCAGGCCCACGATGGCTCGCCAGTTCCGAGCGAGTTCTGAACGCAGTGGCAGCGAGCTACAGGACCATATGGGGGAAACCATGGTGCGAAGGTCCAGTCTTTTCCGCCCCAAAGACAAACCCCCGACCATCTTACGATGATCGGGGGTTTGGTGTAGAAGCTTGACGATGACCTACTCTCACATGGGGAAACCCCACACTACCATCGGCGATGCGTCGTTTCACTACTGAGTT
>NZ_JBITVX010000020.1:0-65581 GCF_044543345.1 Pseudomonas sp. NPDC077451
TCCAGAAAGTGGCTTGAAATGGTGTCCACCAAAAATAGGTGCACACCATGCCGCTATCTGGAAGAAGCGGGGAGATGGGTTCGGCGGACGGTTACCGTAGAGAACCGTTCCGCTAAAGCTATCTAAAGCCCATCGAACGCCACGGGCTTTAGTATGGATGTCACCCGCTAGAACTACGACATCAGCGTCCGTAGCAGCCGGCACGTAAGAGCTCACTTCAAGATGCAAATCTGAAAGGAGATGAATATGCATAACGAGACTCGGTTGTGGACGAAAGAAATATCAAAAGCTCCGCTATTCGGCTTGGATACTCGGCTAGCTGTCGGCCCAATAGTCATCGCGAGCGATACGCCCAAACTCATGGTCGTCATCTTGCGGTGCGTCATCAAACAAGTGATGTACGCGTCGCTCCTGCCTGAAATACGACAAAGCCATGAAAAAGCAGGACTCACACAGTCGGACGCGGTAACGCTCACCATCATGACGCGCGCCGTACCCCCAACTCGCTTGTAGCGCGCCGAATTGCTCGCCGTAACCAGGTACCCGAGTAGAGGTACCACAAACGTCGCAATGCACATCGTTATCACGATTAGCTAGAACTGCCATGTCCACCCTCCGCCATACCGAGCCGCCTACCATAAGATACTGAAGACAGTAGAGAGCTCAGCGCTCTTGCGAACGCCCGGCCCAACAAGCACATATCGCGTATTGCGCGTTCTAAAAACGCACTCGTCAGCGAACTCAACAAGTTGCGTCGTCCGCACCCAGTCACCCGCTTCGAAACGGCGAGCGCTGTCATACAACACGTGGCCTGCATACACCATCACGGGCTGTTGACCGGATGCTTGTAACGTTTCTCGTATTGATTCAGGAACGATCAGATCAATCCAAACCCAATCACGCACAGCACAAAATGGCATGGCATCAAACAAAGCAGCCGCAGCACCCCGCGCGCACGCCTCCTCCAACGACATTTCGATGCCAGGCATTACATCACCCGGAGCATACAATAAATTGGATATCTTCTTTAAATCGTCCATACCCTCTTCCTTAATTTAACCGCCAACATCTCAATAGGTATAATTCAGGCGATACTTCTCTGCCCCGGCGAACCTGCTCCAAGGATGAACAATATGCGTCCAATTACTTTCGGTTCCGACTATCGTCTATTTATAGTTTGACGGTCGAATAGACGGCTTACAGCTATTAACTTAAATCGAGCTTGCGACGATCAGCATAGAATCCACATCAGTCATAACTATTATAACCACGGCACTTCCTGATCTGTTCAATGCAGGGGGTAACGACCTACTACGCTCAGCTATAGAACAATTTAACATCTCAAGACGAGAAGATAATCCAACCCTCAACACTGTACGTCAAGCACTTTTAGAAAACTAAAAGGCAACCATCGACCATCGGTATATCTGATACGTATATATTGACAAGATCTCGTTACTTACCCACCCGAACAGTACAAAACCAACTTTCAATCGGACGTAGGTCTTGGGCACGATGAATAACCTATTGGGATCGAGCCCTCTCGTCGCGGTCGATGCGATGCGATGCTGACCCAGCTGGCCCTGAGCCGCCCTTTCGGATTTTAAAATTGCTCACACGCACGGGTTGTTTCGAAAAGCGAGGCGCGCCTGTGACGCGGAAGGGAACAGGCGCGATTCCCTCGTTATCTACGGCGGCGCCACGAATTAATTTGAATTATGGCTCAGCAATAATTATGGCTTGTTCATAATTTCTGATAACCGCAACGTTACGGACAAACTGCGAGCCATAACAGCTCACAGCTGACGACGACAGTTGCCACCTCGCCCCAGCGGGAATAGACTAAGCAGCTTAGCTAACCTGAGGTGCAGTCGATGAAATCTGAAAGCGATCTCGGCACATCGCCTAAAACGGTCAACATCCACGATGCCAAAACTCACCTGTCCCAGCTCATCCTCGAGGCGAGCCAAGGCAACCCGTTCATAATCGCCAAGGCTGGCAAGCCTATGGTCCGTGTAGTCGCAGTCGATCATGAAGCCAAACCGCGATTGGGCATGCTTAGCGGTGCCTTTGCGGTACCAGACGATATCGATGCGCCTTTTCGAGACGAAATCGAAGCGATGTTTGGCGTATGAAGCTGCTGCTGGACACTCATATCCTACTCTGGGCCTGCGCGGCCCCATCATCTCTCCCACGAGAGGCTGTGGAGATGATCGAGGATCGCGCCAATGAGCTGTTCTTCAGCGCCGCTAGCATCTGGGAAATCGGCATTAAAAACGCAATGGGCAAAGCCAGCTTTCAGTTCGATCCAGGAGTGCTAAGAAGGGCTCTTCTGGACGGCGACTACACGGAACTGACCATGACCAGCCAACACGCCATTGCGGCCGCGGCCTTGCCTCTTCTTCACAGCGACCCATTTGACCGGATGCTCATCGGACAAGCAGCTACGGAAGGCTTCATCCTCGTAACCAGTGATCACGCTATAGCGAAGTACTCAGGGCCAATCAAACACGTCGGTTGATACCCTGTCGTAACGGGATGAGTAATGACCATACAGGCCGTTATTTTTGATGCTTTCGGGACACTGATGAAGATCCAAGATGGGTCGCATCCCTACCGGCAATTGATGAAGATCGGAAAGGCGCATGGTCGGCGCTCCCGTCCGGACGACGCGTCTGTCCTGATGAAATCCCCGATTACCTTGACGCAAGCCGCAGCGCATTTAGGGATTACTGCAAGCCCTGAACAATTGAGCGCTCTGGAAACTGTCCTGGCGGATGAGATTGCAGCCGTTGAGGCATATCCCGACGGACTCGAAGCAGTAAAACTGCTCCAAGAACAAGGCATTCGAATCGGTGTTTGCTCGAACCTGGCTTTCCCGTACCGGCAAGCTGTCCTGCGTTGTTACCCCACGCTAGACGCGTATGCATTTAGCTGTGACTTAGGCGTAATGAAGCCGGAACCCGCTATCTACAGTTGGGTTTGCGATCAGCTTGGGGCATCCCCAACCGCATCATGGATGGTCGGCGACTCCCAACGTTGCGACCGAGATGGGCCAACGGCAGTAGGCATCCGAGGCTTTTTTGTCGACCGAACCAGCAACAACGGTGACTGCCCTGAGCTGGTTACCTTCGCCCATAAGGTACTGGCAACCACACCTTGAGCGAACGCTGTCAGCCCCATCCTTTTTCGCGCCGCTTCGCAGCTCGCGATTGAAACCCAGAATCAGGCTCGCCCGCGATACAAGCTGACCGACGCTTTCAGTCCCTTCAAGCAAGCCCACTCCATGAACCTCGAACCGCAGTCGAGATAAGACCGAGAGTTGAGTTGATCATGATCGGGTGCCCATGGGAACACCTTCGAAACCCAAGACGCCTCGCTAGATCATTGGTAACTTCAAACCCAGGGAACGTTTGGCTTCAACGCAGCCTAAACCCAACCGACGTCGGATTGCTCTACTCGCCAATGCATGCAAAACCGCTCTCACAGATAGGTGAATGCCATGCTTGACAAGACTCGAAAGGTTCATATACTCGCGCTCACTGTGAGCAATCCAACAAATCAAGGTTTCTTGCACAATGCGCTGAAGCCTTGATTTGGCCGGGACATTGACGTTTGGGATTCAAATCCCCCCGGCCCAATTCGAAACACCTAAACCCCTGATTTTCCTAGTGAATTTCAGGGGTTTTTGCTTTCTGGAGTAACGGGTGTCGAAGAAGTGTCGACGCCACGCACAACATTGCACCGAATCCACACTTTACCGACCTGACGTCTTTGGCTATCTTCGACTCGCTGCATCCTCTACTGGAGCAGTGTTAGGCCAGTTATGCCCTTAGGCACTGGTACCGTGGTGTTTCTCTATTGATCACGCGGACTTCCTTTTTTCATATAGGAGGCCGTCGTGGCCAGTAAACCTCTCAAAAAGCACCGCAACTCTGCCTTTGATCGCCAAGATGGCAAATGCTGCTATTGCGGCTTTCAGATGTGGCGCGACTCCCCCGAAGCGTTCGCGAAAGCACACGGCATAAAAGTCGCACAGGCCCGCCATTTCCAATGCACAGCCGAACACCTCGTTGCCCGCCAAGACGGTGGAAAAGACGGGTCGCTAAACATCGCCGCAGCATGCATCCGCTGTAATCAATTGCGTCATCAGCGTAAAAAACCTCCCGAACCGATCCAGTATCAGGCACATGTACAAAAGCGTCTGGCTAAGGGTGGATGGCACAACCTGCCAGCTAAAGCAAAAATCAAACGGGGCAAGCCTCCTTAGTTACAGCTGTAACGACCAAGAGCACCGGCCCGAAGCGAATCGCATCCTGCAGATGATCCGGTGCCAAATGGGCATAGCGCATCGTCATGGCCAAGCTCGAATGGCCCAGGATCTTCTGTAGCGTGAGGATGTTCCCGCCGTTCTGGATGAAGTGACTGGCGAAGGTATGCCGGAGTGCATGAGCGGCTTGCCCTTTCGGTAGCCTGATGGTCGTCCGGGCCAGAGCACGGCGGAACGAAGTGATCGTGTGCATGAACGAACCGTGCTGCTTCCAGTGTTTCGCAAGTCGCTTCTCCAACTCTGCCGAGATCGGCACCGACCGCACCTTTCCGCTTTTCGTCCCGCTGAACGTGATGACGCCATTCCGAACACTGGTTGGCTTCAGCTTTTCCGCCTCAGACCATCGAGCACCGGTAGCCAAGCAGATCAACACGACCGGTTCGACGTGAGGGTTATCGCAGCCTGTACGGATGGAATCCAGCAGCTCCGCAATCTGGGGGGTCGTCCGCCAGGAAAGCTCACGCTCCTGGATCTTCAATGGCCTCACCAGGGCGAGCGGATTCTCATATTTGAGGCTTGCGGATCGATCCGCGAGGCGATGGGATCTCGTAACCGCTTAGCCAAAGCATCGAGTTTCTTACGCCGCCGCAAGCCGTCTCTGAGCGAATGGCCGTGCAGGTCATACCAAGACTCGATAAGCCCGGTTAGCCGTCGCGTATCAGCCGTGCTGGGCGACCACTCCCGGTTCTCGATTACCTTTGCTCGACACGTCGCCTCGAATCGTTGGGCTTCGCCCTTGGTCTTGAACGTCTTGCGGAAGCGTTTGCCCTTGATGGGTTCGACATCTACTTTCCAGCGACCGTCAGGCAGTTGTTCAATTGCCATCAGACCGCCCTACCCCACCTCACATGTCGCTCTTGAAGCAAGTTCTTGATGTGCTTGTACAGATCCCGCTCGCTCATCTCCTTGGCGGCGTAGTGATCACGAATGACCGGCCAGCAATCCCATTGCTTTAGGGTCTCGAATGCCTTCTTAGCGCCCACTCGCTCCCTTGCCAGCAGGCT
Organism: Pseudomonas sp. NPDC077451; assembly: GCF_044543345.1. Taxonomy (NCBI): domain Bacteria; kingdom Pseudomonadati; phylum Pseudomonadota; class Gammaproteobacteria; order Pseudomonadales; family Pseudomonadaceae; genus Pseudomonas; species Pseudomonas sp. NPDC077451. The sequence continues at coordinate 5,335 of NZ_JBITVX010000020.1, forward strand.
TACGAAGTTTCCCAGGAACAACTCCACGTTCTTGCCCGAGAAGCCCCTAGAGGTTTTGTAGTAGCGCTTGTATTCCGTCTCATCGACTAGGGAGTCCACTGGCAGGTCGACCCGTGCGTCTTCACGCAGCAGCGTCCAAATGGGTTCGAAATAGCCAGGGCGGGCAAGTAGCTTGAATTGGCTCATGCCGTATCGCCACGGCCCTTCCAGATGGGCCGAGAAGGTGTCAAAGGAGTCCGTGTCGATGGCTTGGCCGGTCTTCACGTCCACAGAGCCGCTGGCGAATTGCTGGATAACCGAGTGGTGGTAACGCAGCTCTACGCGCCATACGTCCTGGGCTGGGTTGTAGTTCTCCGGATCGTTCGCATCGAAGGAATCACGGCGACGCCACTGTTTCTGGATCACCGTCCAAGGCCAGGGAGGCCAAGGACGGTGAAGATTTCCAAAACCCGGTATCCGGTGGATCGTAAGGCTGCTCCGCTTAAGTGAACAGCATTACAGGCGTTGCCTGGCTTTTTTTATATTGACCTTCAATGATCAACTGTCTCCAACCGAAGCTGCCCTCTAGCACAGGCAGCAACCAGCCAGAAGCGGAATAGCATCGTCCGCCGCACGCGATCAGCGCTACTCCTGCAGAGTAATAAATACTGAACTCGCATTACAGCCGCTTCGCTGTAAGCGTCGAGCAAAGCCACTTTCCAAACTCAAGCCTTTAACACTACGGCTGATTTGGTGTAAGAGCGGTCTGGCGGTGATGGCCTACGAATGCCGCCACCTTCTGGTCCACCCGTAAAAAGATGCTTAGTGGGCTGGTTCACACTAGCGGCGTGATCAATCTCTCTGTAAATTCCGCGCTCGGCATGTGCCTATAGGCCGCCAAAAAATACCGACAGGGAGCCGTCATGCACCATTCGTTTCGCCTAACCGCGCTCAGTTGCGCGTTTCTTACGATAGCCGGCTGCAGCAATCAACAAATGCAGGGGCTAAAAGATTCTGTCACCACCATCGGCAAGGACTACGGTATGCCGGTCCTGTGCGGGGTTGGGATCATTGCAGGTGGTGCGGCTGGCTACGCGTTAAAGGGCAACGATGGAGCGCTTATCGGTGCAGCAGCCGGCGGCGCAATTGGCTGCGCCCTGGGCCATGCCTGGCAGTCCCGCCTCCAAGAGCTGGACCGCATCGCCAAGGAAGAAAACCTGAAAATCACCACCGAACAGCTAACGGTGGCGTCCGGCGCGATCGTCACTGCTGTGCCAAAGGACGCGGGTCTCGTTACCCAAATCGAAGACAGCGGCATGTTTTCCAGCGACTCTGATCGACTGACCGACAGCGGCACGCGCGCCGTCACCAAGCTGGCACAGATGTACGCAAAGCCCACCGAAACTGACCCTCAAGCGGCCACCGAACAGCTGCAAACGCGTCGCCTGCTCGTGGTAGGCCATAGCGATGCTACCGGCGGCGCGGCGTACAACCAAAAGTTGTCCGAGCGCCGTGCACGCACCGTGGGCAAGGCGCTGGTTCGGGCGGGAATTCCCTCCACATCAATCTTCTATCAGGGCGCGGGGTCTTCGCGCCCGATCGCAGACAACAGCGACCCGCTTGTGCGGGGGCAAAACCGTCGCGTGGAGATCGTGGAACTGGCCAACGAGCAAGCCTTGGCAATGCGAGCGCAGGCTGAGGCAGGCAATACAAAGTACCTGCAGTACGGCACCTCCACGACTGCCAAGCCGAAAGCAAACAGCGGACAGACAGCAGAGGCATCCCAATCGAAAAGCGCACCGACGCCTGTTCAGACTACGGCCTCTAAGACGCCTGCATCTCCCGCCCTCAGCGCTGCAAAGCAGGTCGCCAAGGCTGAGCCGGCTGTCGACTTTGCAGGCAAACCAGCACAAGCCTACAACTGGACCATGGCTCAAAACATCAGGCCTAAGAGCAGTGGGTTCGAGCTGATCAGCTCAGCACGCGCCAGCGAAATGCCGATGGTTAGCTGCGAAGCCGACATGCCGCGTAACGCAGGTGCGATTCTGAGCATGGCGGATGACAAACCTTTGCAACGTCGTGCCACCCGTGACTATCTGCCGGGCTACAACAACCGCGTGTGGGCCAACACCGTTAACGGTCACCTGGTCACGGTGTCCCCCGTCTCGATTCTGAGGGAAAACGCGCAGGTAGACCGTCAGCCGATTGTGCAGGTGGTCAAGGACTATGACCAAAACAGCAGAAAGGCCCAGACGATCAAGGCCGTCGCCAATACCTACGAAGGTGAGAGCCAGGTGCTGTATCGCGTTTTCGCCAGTGATGCCAAGACACCAGTGTCCTGCATGGATCTCGTATTTAGTAAGGGCAATGCCAAGGTTACCGAAGGCGCTCTGTACTATCCCGCCGGTTCTGAAGCCTACATGGCTTCGTTCATGCCAATCCCTGCTACCAAATAATCCCAGTCACGGAAATCCTAAATGGAAGACTTTTCTCTAGCGGCACTCAAATCCCTGATCCTTGCCAATCAGTTGCTTACTACGGGCGTGCTTTCATTGTTGGTAAGCGCCGTATTTGTCTGGAAATATTGGGAGCAAGTTTCCTACTTTTTGATTCGCGTATGGCACAGCTTTCCGCTAGTCGGCACGGTGGCACGCCTGGCTCGCAAGCCGTCGTCGGTCGATAGCGACGGCTGGATCAACCATGAAGTGACACTGGCCGGCGTCTACTACCGCGAATATAAGAAGTATGTGAGGGGTCCTGAGGCTTACAACGCTTCGCTCGACTATCTTGCCAAGGCCGGTGAAGCCGGCCGCCCGCCTCGTCCGGCATGGGTATTGTTTCTGGTCATCGGTCTGGTCCTCATCGAGGCGATGGGTTTTGCCTATGTGCTCGCGGGCTGGATGAACATGGATGCCTCGACCAATGATCGTCATTTGCTGACGGCCGGCACCGCAATCCTACTAGCCGTGGCTTCGGCAATCTGTGCCGAAATCGCCGGCCATACTGTGCACCACAACACTTTGGTTGCCCGTGCGCGTCATTCGTGGCAGGTCGATGAGCCGAGCAAGCGTCCTAGCTCTCTCAAGGCTATTAACAAGCAGATCAACCTCGAAGACTCGTTCTCCGACGATAACAGCCCTGACTATCAGCAACTGCTGGCCCGCATGAAGGACGTCAATACCGACGTGTCGCGCAAGTTTCTGTCGCTGATCGTCTGCGGTGCTTTTGTTGCCAGCATGGCTGTTGGCGCCTTCGTGGTTCGCTCCGCTAGCCTGGACAGCATCGAAACCGAAATGGTCAACGGCATGCGTGCCGAGGCTTCTGCACAAAGCGCCAGCAGTTTCGGTTCACCGTTCGACCTGCCGGAAGAATCCCAGGTCATTAATGACGAAGCTGAGGACGCTACCATCACCGACAAGATGGAGGCGATCCGCCAGGCCAGCCTGACCACCTACGTCATGCTGTCACTGATCTATATCGCCATTCAGGGCATCAGCATCTGGCTGGCAAGCAAATATTATTTCGCAGGTACGCACTCGCACACGGCTTGGCGACTGACCCACAAGTACGCGACGGCCGAAGAAATGATGGACGCTATGGATCAGCACCGTACGGCCATTGCGAGTCACGCTGACGACAAGTTACGCCGCCTGCAGACGAAGCTTTCGACCCGCGACCACACCAACTCCGGAGTGCTTGGCGCTCTGGATGGCGAAAATTCGGCGCACCGGAACTTTTTGGCCTATGTCCAGTACAAGGCCGGCAAGGTCACTCAGAGAGCTGCGATACAGCCCGCTCTTGCTGCTCAGCCTGCCGCGGTCGCCATAGTGCCACCGGTTGAGACCGCAACGGCTCATGCTGTCGCCGAAACTGCGCCTGCCGCTGCGACTGAGCCTACCGCCGCGATCAAGGCCTCCGAGTTTCATGATGTCACCGGCCTGGCCGAGGAGAGCCTTGCTGTTGCCAGCCGCGCACTGAATGTCACCGAAGCTCAACTGCGTGACATACGCGAACAGCAGCAGACTCTCAAAACGCTGGGCCTGTTCCCGACTAAGACAGAGGGAACGTTGTCGTGAACGCTGCAAAGGCCCTGATCTTTTTACTGACCCTGCCTTTTACGGTGCTGGCGTCTGAGCGAAACGACCTGCAGAGCTGCTATGACCGTGGCGGGCTGACTGCGATCAAGCCGGCGGGAACCGGGCGGGAGTTGGTCGTTATCATCGACCAGACCATTCCGATGCCTGAGGATCTGCAGCGTGGCAGCTGGGCCCACGTTGACCGATTTGTTCAAGCCGGCGACCGGGTGAAGCTGTACACCTTCTCGGCCTTTCTCCCTGGAGAATATCTGCGCCTGGCCTACGCAGGCGAGCTGGACATGCCGCTCGAAGGTGAAGTGCGTGACGACGTCAACATGCGCAAACTACGCTCGCTCGACCAGTGCCTGGCGACTCAGAAAAAAGCATTTCAAGCGGGCTTCGGCAAGCAGTTCGTGAAAGGCTTGCGCGATGCCCGCCAAGACATTCCTAAAAGCGAAATCATGAACTCCCTGCGCAAGGTGGGTGAGGACATGCACCGCGAACAGGGAGTGAATGATCGAGTTGTCTACCTGATTTCGGACATGCTTGAGCATTCGGACTACACCAGCTTCTACGCCTCAAACCAGATCAAGCAGCTCAATATAACCAACGAGCTCAAACTCGCAGAGAGCAAGGGGCTGTTCGCAGATCTGCAGGGTTCGCGCGTATACGTTTCTGGTGCCGGATTGGTCACCGACTCGGTCAAGCATGCCTACCGCTCCGGCAAGACAATGGATGCGCTCGGCCAGTTCTGGTCTCAGTATCTGAATGCATCAAACGCGACGCTAGAAGGTTTCGGCACGCCAAGCCTGAGCACCGATCTTCGCTGAGGCAGCCATAGCTGTTAGGCAAGCCCGCCATCAGCGGGCTGTTTTCGGCCTACGCACTGCAGCAAGCTGCAGCTCAAAAGCGGTCGTTGGGCTTTTAATGCTGAGAACTATCAGTAAGTCACACAGCCCGAGCCATTGGCCCGCGAGCAGAAGTGCACTTGGGCACGAGCAGAATTGATCCATCGACCGTTCAATCATGCCGAATTCAATCTCGCAGATAGGGTTCTGCCGCAGTCATGCAGTGTGTTGAGCCAATATTTCGATGCGCTGTTGCAGCGAGTCGACATCCCCTGCGAGGACATAGGCCAAATGATGCGGCGGACTTGAAAAGCGAAAGCCACGGCGTACCCTGAGACGTCACCATACTCAGAAAATAGTTTTTGCCATGAACCCCTCAACAGCAATATCATATTGATATCTATGCCTACGCTTTGGGGGATTGTTCATGTGGTGTTACCCGCGAACGCTGTCTCAGTTCGTAGCTGGAGATATGCGGCTAACGCAATTATGCATTAATCATTATATTGGCTATAAATAGCAAGGAAGGAACTTCAATGAAGGGCAAGGTACTGGACTACAAAACTGAGAGTCGTAGTGGCATTATTTCCGGCGCAGACGGCTCAAGGTATGCATTCAATATCAATAACTGGAAAAGCGCTACATTGCCAAGCGCCGGAAGTGAAGTAGACTTTTCTGTTAGCGGCGATGACGCTGAGGCTATTTATCTCGTCAAAGCTTCAGGGGTCGGAAGCTCTAAAAAACTCACAGCAGCACTATTTGCGTTTTTCCTAGGAGCATTTGGCGCTCATAAGTTTTATCTAGGGTATAAAACGCAAGGCTTGATAATGTTGTTGGTCTTTGTATTCGGCTGGATTATCTTGGGAATCCCCTCTGTCATTATCGGCATAATCGCGTTCATTGAGTTCATTCTCTACGTGACTAAATCGGACGAAGAATTCGAAAACACATACGTCCTTTCCAAAAAAGCATGGTTCTAACTCACTTAGAAGCCCACTGAAACGGACTGTGTGCAAACCTAGCAGGCCGGCGCTTAGCTGAAGGCAATGCCCGTATCCATCGATACGGGCATTGTCGTTTATGGGTTACATCCAAGGAGAAGGGCGTGAGCAGAATGCTCTTATCGCCTATGGGGTATCAACAGCGTAGTCCTCTGAAACGATCAAACCAATAGGCGAAAACATACCACCTCAGCTGTCAGCGACCCCAGACCTACGCTCTAACTCTCGCTTGTCACGGAAAGCCAGAGCGACCGCATGAATCCGCGCAGGCACTGTATCTCTCACGCTGGAGAGATCAGCATCGCTAGCGGGCTTGACCTGAACCACTTCTGCATATCCAAGTCTTTTATCGCCGTAGCGGCTAATCGAATCGGTAGCCTGGTGCCCCATGATGTATGCCATCTCGATCGCAGACATACCTAAGGCTTTCAGATTTGCTCCGAACTGGTGACGAAGCGTGTACATGCTTGGCACCTTCCTCCTACCGAATAACTCAGTGGCGACTTGGTGAAGCGCAACGCGTATCGAATCCATACTGCGGTACTGACACCTAAAAGCAGCGAGAGCGTTCCTCATGAATCGTGAAGACTCACCGAAGTATGACCTCATGAAGGTAGCGCTGGCTCACCATAGGTTTGGGTGGATACACCCATTCGGTAATGGCAACGGCCGCGTGGTCAGGCTTCTGACCTACGCGCTCCTGATGAAGTATGGCTTCAACGTCAGCACAGGCGGCCGCGTGCTAAACCCCACAGCCGTGTTCTGCAACGACCGTGAGCGTTATTACGCAATGCTTGCCACCGCCGATAAAGGAACAAAGGAAGGGCTGGAGGAGTGGTGCACATACGTGCGGGAAGGCATTCGTGATGAACTGGAGAAGGTAGACCGCCCCACAAACTATGCCTACCTGACCAAATGCATACTCGCCCCTGCCGTGGCTTTCGCACGGGAACGAGAGTGGATCACGGAGACGGAAGAGACCGTGCTATCGGCCGCAATAAAATTGAAGGTAGTGAAGTCTGCAGATGTAGCAGCCGCACTGCCTCAGCAGTCGAGCAATCAACGGACGTACCTTATCAAAAAGCTAGTAGATCAAGGGATGCTCCTGCCGCTCAATCCAGGGGCGAGGCAGTACACGATCGGCTTTTCAAACAACTATCTAATTCGGGGGGTGATCAAGTCCCTCAGGGAGCAAGGCTTCATACCTGAGCCGCTGGAAAAACCTTGAGCATCGATGGTGCTGAGTCTGGGCTGCTTGCCTGGCTATCGTGTGTTCCGTCATGCATGGCAAGCGGTGGCTTTGGGCAAGCCGCCGCTTGCATGGCGGGTGGTAGCGCCGGTCAGCCTTGGTTCGGTTTGGTCATGTTCTTAAGAACGTCGGCCAGGGTCGCCACGTTGTCATGGATGACGATATGGAATCGGTCAGATTCCAGATAGGCACGCCAGTCAGCATCCGACATGACCAATAGTTGGTCGATGTCGTTGGACATCTTCGTCAGCCGCTCCCGCGATTCCTTGAACCGGTTCGGGTCGGTCGTCCAACCGTAGTCGCTGCCCGCATTCTCCATCGCGTTGAGCAGATCGCCGGTCGTTTCGCGCAGGTCGCGTAATTGCTCCAGAACGTTGCTGCCGATCAGTACCTGGATGCCCTTGGTCTGCCAATTCTCGGCGAGGATATTGGAGACCTGCTCCAGATGGGCGCCGAGGTCCTTGATCTGCTTGGTCACGGTCACGCTGTAATCTGGACCGCCCATCCAGTCGATCCACTCCTGGTCCGTGGCCTCGGCCTTTTCGTCCAGCACGGCTTCCATCTGCTCCAACTGTTCCTCGATCTGATTGAGCCGCTGTTCCTGCTGCTCCCAATTGCCAAGTCCCAGGCCCTCCTCGGCGCCAAGGAGCGCGCCAATGAAGTCGGCACTGGTCTCGCGCACATCGTCCACTGCGTCCACGACGTTATGGCCTACGGAGATGGACCGCATCCCCGTTCCGGCCTGTTGCCCTGCCTGAGTGGTCTGGCCGGTCTGCTGCGCGACGGCAACACCGGGCAGGCCAACGGCCAGGGTTGCGGCGAGTATTGCTGCCGATAGGGATGCCGATTGCTTGAGTGTCATCAGTATCTCCTCCGTTCTGCTTTTCACGGGCCGCAAAATGCGGTTCGTACAGTTTTGGGGAGTGATAGCCATGACAGTTCCTCAAATCGTGCCATCTGCCTCTTTCGGATGATGACCGGTAGCCAGCAGCCGTTATCGACAGCCGCAGATCAGATGGCCGGTTGAGCACTGATGTCAGGCGGCAGTTTCTACGGTTCACAGCTGGCCGTCCGAGACGTCCGATGGCGGTTTGTTTCCCTGCTCAGCAGTCTGAAAAAGCACCGCGCTCAACCGGCGGCGAATGCATCGCCGCCGGAAAACAATCGACGCTCACGGTCTTTCGTCAGCGGGCGGCCGCTGCCCGCTGCGATACGAGCCCTATCGACTAAAGGCCCTTGCCCAGCATCGTGCCGTTGACGATTTCACCGTAGAGGTTCACGCCATCGTTGGCGTGGTACTTGTCTCGGGTCTTTTCGACCGAGCCGTCGATCAGCCGCGGATCCTGCGGCCGTTCGTGGCTGTTCATGAAGGCCGCCACGTGCCAGGCGTCTTCATCCGACAAGGTGCCGCCCTTGCCCAACGGCATGTTCTCCTTGATGAACGCGGCGGCGGTGTTTATCCGATGCATGCCTGCACCCCAGTTGAACGAGTCCGCCCCCCATAGCGGTGGGAACACATAATCGTCACCGGACTTCTGCCCTTCTCCGTTCGGCCCATGACATACGGCGCACTGGGCCGCATAGACCTGCTCGCCTTTGACCAAGTCATAGCCGCCTTCCGGCTTTGGTACTTCCGGATAGGCACGACCGGGTAGTTCCTGGCCAGTCGGGGCGCCCGTTGCCAGCCAATAGGAATAAGCCGTCAGCGCCGCGATCACCGGCCCGTCCGCTTCCGGAGCCTTACCGTTCATGCTGAATTGAAAACAGCCCTGTAGCCGCTCGGCGTAGCTGTTGACCTTGTTGTTTTTCTTCCGGTACGCCGGGTACATGGTGTAGGCCGCCCACAGCGGAGCGGAGTTGGCTTTGCGACCCTGTTCGAGGTGACAGTTCGCGCATGCGAGGCCGTTGCCCACGTATTCCGGGGCCCGGTTTTTGGTGTCGACGAAGATGGCGCGGCCTTCCTGGACCAGCTTCCCGTAAGCATTGTCGGGAAGTTCGCTTTCCTGGGGTGGCTGAAAGTAACGGCTGCTGGCCGGCTCGCCCGCCCCGGTAAGGCTTTGCGACTGGTCGTCCATCGCGATGTCATCGGCATAAGTGGGTACAGCTAGGGCGATCAACAGCAAGACGCTGGTTTGGGTGTTCATCTTGCTGCTCCTTGGTCGGTCAAGCCGGCGAAGTACGCCGAGACGGCCTTGACCTCGTCATCGGTCAGGCTACGGGCGATGTGCCCCATCAGGTCGTTGGGATCGTTCTTGCGCGTGCCTTGACGCCAGGCGTTCAGCTGCGCGGCCAGGTATTGCGCGGATTGTCCCGCCAGCGGCGGAAAGGCGTCGCCGACCCCCACTCCGCTGGGGCCGTGGCAGGCGACGCATTCAGGGATGTTGCGCGCCCAGGCCCCACGCAGGGCCAGCGTTTCACCTGGGCCTTCGGCCGCCGCAGTTCGGTCGACCCGCTCCACCTCCGGTCCTGGCTTGTCAGCAAGCATCGCGGTGACTGCGTCCGCTTCCTCGGCACTCAAGGCAGCGGCGATAGGCTGCATGATGGGGTTGGCGCGGGCTCCAGACGCGAAGTCGGCCAACTGCTTTCGCATGTAACCCGCCGAGAGACCGGCAAGCCTGGGGAAGCCAGCCGCCGCCATCCCTTCGCCCTCTGCCCCGTGACAGGTAATGCATGCCATCGCGGCAGGGTTGGCCCCGCCCTTCGTGTAGACAACCATTGAATCGGCGGCATGGGCGGGCAGAAAGGCTGCTAACAGCACTCCCGTCAGCGGCCAGCGAGCGATATTCATAAAGCCTCCAGATCGTTTTTTATTGTTTTGGCAGCAGGGAGTGCTGTTTGGCCCTTTTTAACGTTTCGCTGACAGCGGCCCCATGATCTTGGTCAGCGAATCGGGACGAGGCGCACCTTGCTGCTGTTGCAGACGTCCACTGTCGTCCAGGTAGTAGATGGCCGGTGTTGCCGAGGCACCCATTTCCGCCATCAGCGTCAGGTTCGCCTCGAGCCTCTCTGTCAGCTTAGGCGATACGTCCTCAAGCGGTTCCAGTTTGCTCGCCTTTCCTGCTGTCTCGTGCCTGTTCAAGGCGGCCGCTGGATCCTCGGCTTCCAGAAGCGCAGCAGATTTACCCGCGCTGTCCGGACGTAGCATGCCGACCATGGCATGGCGAAGCTGGACGTCGCCGGACTCGACCCACGGTCGGGCCTGCTTCCAGAACATGTTGCAGTACGGGCAGTTCGGATCGGAAAACATGTAGACGACTCGCGGCGCCTCAACAGCGCCGTCCTGAATCCAGGTGCTGCTCTCGAGCCGTTGCCACATTTCCTTGCTGAGGGGTTCGTAAACCAACCTTTCAAGGGGCGCACGCGTCAGGTCTTCGCCGGTGGCATCGAGCAAGCTGCCGATCAGAACGTGGTCACCGTCGGGCGTCAGGTACAACGCGATGCCCTGTCCGTTGTAGCGTGCTGCGTAGCCCTTCAATCCGCCCGGCGCCTCGAAGCTGCCGACCACTTCGGCGCCGCGAGCCTCAACGGCCTGGACCGCAGGAGGCAGGGCCTGTGCCAGCGCCACGGGTGCTGGCAGCAAGGCCAGCGTTGAACAGAGAAAAGAGATCGGTCGTAGGTGATTCATGGCTGATGGGTTACCTCTAGTTGTTCAAGGGCGCGTGCCAGACTGGCGCGAGACAGCTCACCGAGGTGGCTGCCGACCTGGCGTCCGTCGGCGTCGTAGAAAAGCGTTGTCGGTAGCGCCGAAGAGCCTATGTGCTGGCCGAGACGGCCGCCGGTGTCGAGCAGCACGTTATCCAAACCGAGCCCTTCGGCGCTGAGGAAGTCCGCGATGACCCGCTCGCCTTCGCCCTGGTTGACGAACAGAAAGGTCACGTCGCGCTGGTTGCGCTGTGCTTCGGCCAGCACCGGCATCTCTCGCCGGCAGGGCGGGCACCAGGTGGCCCACAGATTGACGACGAGCGGTTTACCGACGAAATCCTGCAAGGCAACTGGTTTGCCCTGGCTGTCGCGCAGCCCCATCTCGGGAAGACGCGTGCCCTGCTCGAACGCATGCAATGCAAAGGTCCCGAACCCCCAACTCAGCACACCTACAGCGACCGCAGCCCCCAGCGGCTTGCGCAAACTGCCCTCCCGCCAGGCTAGCCAGACGCCAAGCAGCACAGCCACCAGCACGCCCGGCCAGGCAATGAACCCGCCGTCACGAATATCGATCACACGCCAGGGCTCATCACGGAAATGCTCGGCATAGACCAGCACGAATGACAGCCGCGCGACGAGCAGCGCCACCAGTAGCAGCCTGAACAACTGCTGTTCGGGGTTGCGCTCGCTGCGCCGCCCAACCCACCAGCCGGTCAGCATCGCCAAGAACAGGCTCACCAGTAGCAATACATGGGGAACGGCCAGGGCCAACGGCCCCACGTTCATCGTCATCATCAGCCTTGCTCCATCGTTTCGTTCCATGTGCTAAGGAATTGGCCGGCGTCGACTTCGCCGGTTATGCGGTGCGAACGGCGCTCCGCCCCGTCCGGGCCAATCAGCAGCAGCGTCGGCGGCCCCATGACCTGATAGCGGCCCAGCAGTTCGCGGGTGGCGGAATTGGTTTGCGTCACATCCGGTCGCAGTATGCGTACGCCCTTGAGCGCAGCTTGCACCTGCGCGCTGCCAAACACTTCCTTCTCCATGACCTTGCACGACACACACCAGTCCGCGTAGTAGTCGATCAGTACCCATTGCCCGGCAGCTTTGGCGGCAGCGAGTTCACGATCAAGAACAGCCGGATCGGCGAAACCGACGAAACCCTGCGGGCCCTCCACCTCAGTTGCCGAAGCGACGTTGCTGGTGAATACGGCAAGCGGCCGGTGCGGATCCTGCGCGCCACCCGCCGCACCCAGCACCAGCGCCACTCCCCATACGCCGGATAACACAGCAACGGAGCTGAGCAACGCCTGATGCTGCTTGAGCTGACGCGACAGCTGAAGGAGTCCGTTGGCAATCAGCAGCCAAAACGCGCCCCACACACCCACCCACCAGGAGTCCGTCAACAACGGGCGGAGCACATAGAGGGCCGCGACCAGAAATATGAAACCGAATGTGGTTTTGACGCGATCCATCCAGGGCCCCGGTTTCGGCAGGAAGCGATTGCCGACCGTCACCAGCAATACCAATGGCGTTCCGATGCCCAGGCCAAGGGCAAACAGCACCAGCCCTCCGTTGACGGCACTGCCGCTCTGGGCGATATACAGCAATGCCGCGGCCAGAGGAGCGGTCATGCAGGGCCCGACCAGCAAGCCGGACAACACCCCGAGCGCGCTGGCCCCAGCCAGGCTGCCGCCCTGGCGCTTGCTTCCGGCCTGTTCTAGCCGATCACGCAGACCGGCTGGCAACTGCAGCTCGAAGAAACCGAACATCGGCAGGGAAAGCAGAACGAACAGCCCGGCAAAACTGGCGATCAGCCAGGGCTGCATCAGCCACCCCTGCAGATTCGCACCGAGAAACGCAGCCACGACACCCAGCGCTGCGTAGACCAACGCCATGCTGACCACATAGGAAGCGGCGAGCAGCATGCCGCGGCGAGGGCTGGATCGGCTGCCGACCACAATACCGGCAAGGATTGGCAGCATCGGCAACGAGCACGGCGCAAAGGCGAGCAGCAAGCCGAGCCCAAAGAAGATCAACAGGCTCCAGCCAAGCGGCTGTTGCGCCAGCCTGCTCGCCAGTGCCTGATCATCGGCCTGAACAGGCTCAGATGTCCCTGCATCAGGCCCCTTCAAATCGATCGTGCGAGTCTGCGGCGGATAGCACAGACCGGCATCGGCGCAGCCTTGCCATCCCAGTTCTAGCGTGGCGAGGCCTGCCTCGGCGATGGTGACCTCCAGGCTGTTGCGATAGACCTGCGAATCACCAAAATACTCGTCGTGGTAGGGCTCCCCAGGCGGCAACTGCGGTTCGCCACCCGCTGCCAAGCCACCAAACCGCAGCCGCTCCTGATACAGGTAGTAACCGGGCGCGATGTCCCAGCGCAGCACGACACCGCCGCTGGCCGGGCGCTCCACATGTAGGCTGAACGCTTGGTCTACCGGTAAGAACGTCTCCTGCTTCTGACCAAGCGCAAACGGCGCGGCGCTCGCCAGCTGCACAAGCCAGAGGCAGCAGGCCAGAGAGAAAAGAACCGCTCGCATGAACTACACACCCCCGTCACCAGATTCAACGCGAGCATGGCGACTGGGGATTAAGGGGCCGTTAACGAATTGGCTTGGCGCTGACCAATGAACGACGAAGAAAGCCAACAAGCGACGCTTCGCGAGAAACTCAGCGTACCCTTTGATAACGCTCCGTTAATCGAGAAGCGCGATACTGGCCGGTGCATTCAAGACGAGCTCCCCCATGCAGGTACTGCTGACAGAAGACAATGCACTTATCGCGAGTGGCATCGTTGCCGGGCTCCAAGCCCAGGGCTTCGGCGTGGCCCGTGCCGCAACCGCCGCTCAGGCCGACGCGCTGCTGCGCACTGCCCGCTTCGATCTGATGATTCTCGACCTGGGGCTGCCCGACGAGGATGGCCTGCACTTCCTCCAGCGACTGCGGCGTCGCGGGCTAGAACTGCCCGTGCTCGTTCTGACGGCCCGGGATGCGGTGGCCGAGCGTGTCTCTGGGCTCCAGGCGGGCGCCGACGACTACCTAGTCAAACCCTTCGATCTGCGCGAACTGGCAGCCCGTCTGCATGCCTTGCTGCGCCGGGCCGCCGGACGAACGACGCACCTGATCGAACACGGCCCGCTGAGCTATGACCCGGCCGCCTGCGCGGCTTCCATGGCAGGCGAACCTGTTGACCTGTCCCGGCGCGAACAGGCGCTGCTGCAAGCGCTATTGCAGAACCCTGGCCGGGTGCTTTCGGCCGAACAACTCAAAGACGCGGTGTATGGACTGGACGACGAGGTCGAAAGCAACGCGCTCAACGTCCACATCCATCATCTGCGTCGCAAGCTGGGTAATGGCATCGTCGAAACCGTCAGGGGCCTCGGCTATCGACTGGGACCCGCCGGACAGACAACCGAGCCCGCCAGAGCTCCCGACTCATGAGTTTGCGCCTGCGTCTGACCCTGACCCTCGGCGCCGCTTTTGTGCTGCTCTGGTCGGTGGCAGCCACCTGGATGCTGTTCGATGTGCGTAACCAGCTGATGCTGTCACTCGATCAGCGTCTGGCAGCATCGGCTCGGATGGTCGCAGGCCTGCTGGTGCAACTGCCGCAGCCGCAGCTGGATGAAGGCGGCATCACTCGCCTGAGCGCAGAGCAGCTCGGCATCGAGAACGGATTGGCCTGCCAGGTCAGCTCGCTGCGCGGTGAGGTCCTGGCGCGCAGCCATGCGGCGCCGGACAGCGTGCTTGATGCCCAGCGCACCGGTTTTCATGACCAACTGATCGGCGACACCGCCTGGCGCAGCTTTACCATGATCCGCGACGGGATGCGCATCACCACGGCTGATCGACTGGATGAACGCGCGACGCTCAAGCGCTCGGTGCTACTGGCTGCGGCACTGCCGGTACTGGTCGCCCTCCTCGGCAGTCTGGTCGTGCTCTGGATTGGCCTTGGCAAAGGCCTGTCGCCACTCAGGCGAATCCGCACCGCCCTGGCGCAGCGCAGCGTTGACTCGGTCGAACCGTTGCACGTCGAACGGCTGCCACCGGAGCTGGTGCCGTTGGTGGAAACGCAGAACCAGCTATTTGCACGGATTGCGCAAACGCTCGAACGCGAAAGGCGGCTGACCGATGATGCCGCCCACGAGCTGCGCAGCCCGCTGACCGCCATCAAGACTCATCTGCAGGTCGCGGCCATGACCGAGGGCGACACCGCCAGACGAGCATTGGCCCTGGCGGAGATCGGCACTGACCGCTTGCACCGAACGCTGGAGCAATTGCTGATGCTGGCACGCGTGGAGGGGCTTGTTTCCTTCGATGACGGCCTTCGATGTACGGCCGCCGAGGTGGCGCAACAGGCGATCGCTGACGCCTGCCAGCAGCCGGGACCCTGCATCGATTTAAACGTGGCGGCAGACGTGCCACTGCGTGCGCTGGCCATGCCGCCCGCCCTGGCCATCGCGGCGCTGCGCAATCTGCTGGACAACGCACGCCGGCATACGCGCCCAGAGTCCCACGTTCAACTGTCACTGGAGCAGCTCGCTGAAGACAAGGTCTGCTTTAGGGTGGCCGATCACGGGCCAGCCATTGCCGCACAACAAGTCGAGCGATTTACCGAACGGTTCTGGCGTAACAGCGAGGGTGACGGCAGCGGGCTCGGGCTCTCCATCGTCAAGGCCATTGCCGAACGCTGCGGATGCGAGCTGAGGTTCACCGTCCATGGCGATGGACTCAGGGTCGAGCTGATCGCCGGTCTGCAGGAAATCCCTCTAGACGGGACTGCGCGGCTGAATGACCGTCCAGCTCAACCGCCGATGGAGTAACGTTTGCGCCGCTATCCGGTGGTCTACTGCTGCCAGCGGAGGGCGGTCGCGTCTCTCAGCGCGCACCGGGCCAAACGCCAGCCCGATGCTCAGCTCACGTGCTCCGCGGCTTGAGGCGCCTGACAGTAGAGCTTGTACAACACCTGCATGACTTCCATCGCCTCTGGGCTCGCGATGCCGTAGTAGACCTGTTTGCCTTCACGACGGGTGCTGACCATGCCGTTGTGCCGCAGCACGGTCAGTTGTTGAGAAAGGGTCGGCTGAGTGATACCGGTCAGAGTCGCCAGATCGCCCACGCAGTACTCGCCCTGAGTCATCTGGCACAACAGCAGCAACCGGTCCGGGTTACCCAGAACCTTGAGCAGACCACAGGCTTCCGCCGCACTGCTGCGAAGCGTTTCCATATCAATTTCTGACGCAGAGGCCATTTTTCACCGTTGATCAGGAC
The DNA here is from genome assembly GCF_044543345.1 of Pseudomonas sp. NPDC077451. Lineage (NCBI taxonomy): Bacteria > Pseudomonadati > Pseudomonadota > Gammaproteobacteria > Pseudomonadales > Pseudomonadaceae > Pseudomonas > Pseudomonas sp. NPDC077451. Next base: position 21,398 of record NZ_JBITVX010000020.1, read on the forward strand.
AGATTGACGGAACATTTTACCGGTATATATCTCAGTAAAGTGTTCCTGCTCGTCGGAGCGGTTCTCATCGGAGCTCAGGGCGTCGTACAGCCTCGCCCCTGTTGGTCATTTTCTCGCCACGTCAGCCCCACCAGGCACAGCGTGCAATAGGAGACTGCCATGACATCGAACCATCAGAACATTGCCACAAGTGACCAGGCGGATCGAGTTCGCCGCTCGACATCCGCCGCCCTCAATCACGCAATTGATCAACAAACCGACGACAACATCCGGCACTTCAGCCGTCTGGATAGACACTCGATCATGCAGCGCATCGAAGCGCTGGATCGCGAGTGGGATGTTGAGCGGGCCTTGGAGGTCAACGCTTCGTCGCTCGCGCTGTCCGGCTTGTTGTTGGGGCTGACGGTGAACCGGAAATGGTTTCTGCTCCCGGGCGTTGTGCTGCCGTTTCTTCTGCAACACGGCCTCCAAGGCTGGTGCCCACCGCTCCCAATCATGCGCCGCTTGGGTATCCGCACGCGCGGCGAGATCGATCGTGAGAAGTTTGCGCTGCTGGAAATGCTGGACCAAACGCCGCAGCCCTCTCATCACTGAACGGAGATGACAATGATCTTTCGCCAGCTATTCGAGCCCATTTCCTCCACCTACACCTATTTGCTGGGCTGCGAAGAAACCGGACAAGCAGTGCTGATTGATCCGGTCATCTCCGCGATGGAGCGCGATCTGGCCGAGCTGGCGGGCCTCGGCCTGAAGCTGGCGTTTACGCTCGATACGCACATACATGCCGATCACATCACCGCGGCGCTGGAACTGAAGCGGAAAACCGGCTGCCGTATCGCAAGCCCTGCCATCGACAAGCTGGCCTGCACCGACGTGGGCATCGAGGAAGGCACCCCGTTTGAGGTCGGCAACCTGCAGCTGGTGCCGCTGCACACGCCGGGCCATACGGATGGGCACTTCGCGTACCTGATCGGCGATCGACTGTTCAGTGGCGATGCCCTTCTGATAGACGGCTGCGGCAGGACGGACTTCCAGAACGGCAGTGCGGACGATCTTTTCCACAGCGTCAGAGGCAAACTGTTCAGCTTGCCGGACGACACCCTGGTCTATCCCGGCCACGACTACCATGGCCGCCGCGTATCAACCATTGCCCAGGAAAAGCGACGCAACCCGCGGTTGGGTGAGGCCGTGAGGCTGGAGCAATTCAGGTCGATCATGGCAGAGCTGGATCTGCCATATCCGAAGTTCATCGACCACGCCGTCCCTGGCAATCGACAGTGCGTCGTGTGTCCATCAGACCTGTCGGAAAGCTACCGGCAATATTGCGAGCAGGTCGAACACAGCCCCCAGGGGTAGGCCGCAAACCGAGCGAGCAGACTGAGTCATCCACGTAGCTGGCTCAGTCGCCGCTTGAGCAACTCGACCTGCCCCGTCTCCGCTCGCAGGCCTGCAGTCAGCTCGGCCTTTTCTTGCTCCAGCCGCTGAATGATCCCGCCGAGTCCCTGTAGCAGCTCGCGGAGCACGGCGAGTTCGACCCTGTGTTGCCTGAGCTGCAGCCACTGCAGCCACGAAATGATGACCAGCACCAGAACCGCACAGAGCGAGCCTCCCGTCACCAACCAGAACGTTCCCATTGTTCCCATAGATCAAGTCCTTCTGTTGCCACCGGCACATCCAGCGATGGTTAGACATTATGTCGTCATAAACGACAGGTCGATAATGTTTACCCGTACAGGTAAACAAAGGCAGCGGGTTCCGGGCGAAGCCAATGAGGGCCCCAAGGGTGTTCTCAGCGGCGGCAAACCTGGTGCTGCATGCCAGAAGGCTAAGAGAGAGGAGACTTCAGCAATGACCTGCAAGCGAACCGCTATGTCGTAAATAACGACATATCGATGCGCGACTCGAGGGCTGGCTGAACAGAACATTGACCGGAACTGCTCGGTTCAAACAGTTCCAAAACGAGGCTAACCGTTCAGCGGGAATCTCTTTTCAGGCGATGAGCGGAAGCTACCAAATGCTCGTCAGCTGTCAGAATGACATCACGGCTGCAGAGGAGCAGCCATCTCCTGAATTGAGCACGAGCCTGCTAATCATGTCTTCCGAAAAACTCTACACCATTGTCCTGGAGCACAGCCTGGAGGTACTCCTCGAGGCCGCCACGATGGAGCAGGTCGAGGCGTTCTGGGATGCGTATGACACTCGGTATTTCGGCCTCCGTCTGGAGGAGGACAATGCCCAGCATGCGCGGGTGATTGTCACGGATGAGATCCCCGAGGACGAGGAAGAAGCCGAGCTGTGTATCGGCTGATCCCGACTCGATCAGTCAGCGTCAATGGGCCCGGCGGACATGGCCTGCTTGCTGTCCAGCTGAAAGAACAATGACGCTGCCAGCATCGACATCGCCCCGATGCACAGGAAGGTCAGGTGGAACGCGTCCAGTACGGCCGCGTCATCCGCGCCTGGCACAGTGAAGCCGCCCAGCAAGGCGCCGGCCGAGGCCACGCCCAGACTCATCGACAGTTGCACCACGACCGATAGCAGGCTGTTGCCGCTGCTGGCGTTCTGGTTGCTGAGCCCTACCAACGTCACGGTATTCATCGCGGTGAATTGCATCGAGTTAACCATGCCGATCAGGCTCAGGTGCGCGAGCAACAGTACCGTCGGAGTCTGCCCGTCGATGGTCGCCAAACTGGCGATCAGGCTGCCGAGCAGCAGGGTGTTGCCGATCAGAATGCGCCGATAGCCGAGGCGGTCGATCAGTGGCTTGGCCAATGGCTTGATGAACATCGCGCCGAGCGCCAACGGAATCATGGTCATGCCCGCTTGCGCCGGGGAATAGCCCAACGCGACCTGCAGCAGCAATGGCAGCAGAAACGGCAACGCTCCGCTGCCCAGGCGCGCAAACAGATTGCCGAAAATTCCGACTGCAAAGCTGCGGGTGTGAAACAGGGACGGGCTGAACAGCGGTTTGTCGATGTGCCCCGCCCGTAACCAGTAGGCCGCCAGGCAAGCACTGCCAATGACCACCAGCAGTAGCACCCGAGCATGGGGCATCTGCATTTCGCCGAGGCCTTCAAGGGCAATGGTGATCAGCACCATGGCGCTGCCAAATAGCACGAAGCCGAAGGTATCGAAGCGCATTCGCTCAGCGCTTTTCAGATCGGGCATGAAACGAAAGGCCGCGATGCAGCCAATCAATCCCACCGGCAGGTTGATCAAAAATATCCAGTGCCAGGATGCGTATTGGACCAACCAGCCACCGAGCGTCGGGCCAATCAATGGCCCGACCATGCCGGGCAGAGCGATGAACGTCATCACGCGAACGAATTCACTGCGCGGGTAGGCCCGCAATATCACCAGACGCCCCACCGGCAGCATCAGCGAGCCCCCTACCGCCTGCACCACACGCGACATCACCAATTGATTGAAGCTGGTGCTCATCGCGCACAACAGTGAACCGAGCGTGAACAGCACGATGGCGGAAAAGAAGATCCGCCGGGTACCAAAGCGATCCGCTACCCAGCCCGAGGCCGGAATCAACAACGCCACGGTGAGCATGTAGGCGATGACCACTCCCTGCATGCGCAGTGGGTCTTCGGCAAGGTCGCGTGCCATGGCCGGCAAGGCGGTGTTGAGGATGGTGCCATCAAGGGTTTGCATGAAGAACGCGATGGCGACCAGCCAGGGCAGTACGCGGGCGGTCCTGGCATCCAGTACAGCTTGAGTCATGAAATTCCCCGACTCCGAAAGTGCATATGGTAGGCCCCTATCGATCTCTCTCGCAGCATTTAACCGATTTCTCGGCACTACGACCGACCATAGCCGCAGCGATGAGAACGCTTTTCCAAAACACGCGATCAGGGTGTGACAACACAACGCAGAAACGGCTCAAAAGCCCCTCAAGACGCCGCCTGCCGCGTTATCAAACGCAGCGATACAGGACGATCCGGGGTATACGTTACAAAGTATTTCATTCAAAATTGACGCGAATCATTATCGTTAAGTATCACAGGTGCGAACCTTTCTGCGTCAACCATCCCATCTCTTCGGAGGCTTCATGCGCATTCCCGCTACCCTCGCCATCGCGTCGTTGCTGCTCACTCCCCTCGCCCAAGCCAAGGAATACCCCATCGGTGAACCGCAACAATGCGGCGGTATGGAGGTCGGTGCCGTTTACCTGCAGCCGGTCGAAATGGAGCCTGCCGGCATGATGCTCGACGCCGCCAAATCTGATGTGCATCTGGAAGCCGACATCGCCGCCACCGAAGGCAACCGCAACGGCTGGCAGGAAGGTAGCTTCGTGTCCTATCTCAACATTCGTTACTCGCTGAGCAAGAAAGGCTCGGACGAAAAAATCGAAGGCGACTTTCACCCGATGGTGGCCAATGACGGCCCGCACTATGGCGACAACGTCAAGCTGATGGGCCCAGGCAAGTACCAGCTGACCTTCACCGTCTCGCCGCCGGACGGCAAGCACGCCATGTTTGGCCGTCACGTTGACAAGGAAACCGGCGTCGCACCCTGGTTCGAACAGTGCACGCTGAACTACGAGTTCACCTACGCCGGCATCGGCAAGAAAGGCGGCTACTAAGCCGGAGGTCAGCATGCAACGCATCCTGCTTCCAGCCCTCGCCCTGCTCGCGGCCGGCTTTGCCGGCGGCGCTCAGGCCGGTCTGCCGACCTATGAGCTGACCATCCGCGACGGCCATTTCGAGCCGGCAACCATCGAAGTGCCGGCTCGCCAGCGCTTCAAGATCGTCGTGATCAATGCCGGCAAGGGGCCGACCGAATTCGAGAGCACACCCCTGCGGGTGGAAAAGGTGCTCTCACCCGGTGTCACCTCGTTCGTCGTGATTCATCCGCTCAAACCCGGCCGCTACCCCTTCTTCGATGAGTTCCACATGGATCTCCCGGAAGGCGAAATCATCGCTAAGTAGTCTCTTCACAGGAGAAGCGACATGGGCCAATCAATGTTCATCGTCTGGCGTGAAAGCGTCGAGGCGTTACTGGTCATCGGCATTCTGCACGCCTGGTTGAGCCAGCAGCCAGGCAACCGTCATGCGCTGCGCATGCTCTGGGGCGGCGTTGTTGCCGGTCTCGGTTTGGCTTCGTTGCTGGGCTGGGGCATTCTCAGCGCGGGCGACTGGCTGGCCGGTCCCGCTGGCGAGTGGTTCCAGTGCGCCATGCTGCTGGCTGCCGCACTGTTGATCCTGCAGATGGTCGGCTGGATGCACCACCATGGGCGCGATCTCAAACGCAATCTGGTCGACAGCGCCGCCGCGCACCTCAGCCAGGGCAGCGGCATCGGCTTGCTGGTATTGGCGATGCTCGCTGTCGCGCGTGAGGGCAGCGAAACGGTGGTGTTTCTGTATGGCATCGGCCATCAGCAGGACGGTTCGGACCTGACCGGTTTCGTCATCGGCGGTGTGCTTGGCTTTGCGCTCGCGCTGCTGAGCTACGCGGCATTGCAGGCTGGCAGCCGGCTGTTCTCCTGGAAGCGTTTCTTTCAAGTCAGCGAGGCGCTGCTGCTGTTGCTCGGCGCGGCCCTGCTAATGGCTGGCCTCGATCGCTTCAGCGGCCAGCTGATGGGCATGGACGTGCCGGAAGTGCTTTACACCGTTTTCGGTGACCCTATCTGGGACACCTCGGGCCTACTCGATGACGGCGGCACCTTGGGTAGCACGCTTGCCGGGCTGACCGGCTACCGCGCCATGCCTTCGCTGGCCGCGGTGATCGTCATGGCGATGTACTGGCTGGCCGTCTGGGCCTGGCTGCGACCGAAGCCGGAGGCTCGTCTGGAGGCTCGCACAGCATGATCGCCAACGCCTCCTGGCTGGCACGCATCGGCGACCTGCTGCGCCAGCACGCCACCACCATCCGCCTGATCCAATGGCTGGTGGTTGGCTTCTATCTGGTCCTGCTGCTGTTGCCAGCCGTGCTTTCGCTGCCGCCCTCAGAAGCGCGAATGCTCGACAACATCACGGTGTTCGCCCAGTTCCTGTTCTGGGGGCTGTGGTGGCCGTTCGTGCTGCTGTCGATGGTGCTGTTCGGCCGGCTCTGGTGCGGTGTGCTCTGTCCGGAAGGCTCGCTCAGTGAATGGATCAGCTGGCGCGGGCTGAACAAGCGTACCCCGCAGTGGATTCGCTGGAGCGGCTGGCCGACCATCGCGTTCGTGCTGACCACCGTCTATGGCCAGCTGATCAGCGTTTATGACTATGGCCGCGCCGCCGCGCTGATCCTTGGCGGCTCGACGGTGGCCGCGATGATCGTTGGCTTCCTCTATGGTCGTGGTAAGCGCGTCTGGTGCCGGCACCTGTGCCCGGTGAGCGGCGTGTTCGGCCTGCTCGCCCGGCTGGCGCCGATGCACTACAAAGTCGACGAGGAGCTGTGGCAGGCCAACCAGGGACCGAAGCTGGCCACGCCCAACTGCGCCCCGCTGATCGACATCCGCCGCATGCAAGGCAACAGCGAGTGCCACGCCTGTGGTCGTTGCAGTGGCCAGCGTGGCGCCGTCGCCCTCGCCGCTCGCTCGCCGAATCAGGAAATCCTCATTGTCGGCAACCAGCCGCAACAAGGTCATTGGGACAGCACGCTGCTGCTGTTTGGCATGATCGGGCTGGCCATGGGCGCCTTTCAGTGGACGGTCAGCCCCTGGTTCATCACCCTCAAGCAGAGCGCAGCCGAGTGGCTGGTCGATCGCGACATCTTTTGGCCGCTGGAGGCCAACGCGCCGTGGTGGCTGCTGACGCATTATCCGCAGAACAACGATGCGTTCACCTGGCTCGACGGTGCGGCGATTCTCACCTACATCGGCGCTAGCTCACTGCTGATCGGCGGTGCGCTGTGGCTGCTGTTGCAAGGTGCGGTGAGGCTGATGAGCCGCGGCGACAACGTGTTTCATCACCTGGCGCTGACACTGACGCCGCTGGGCGGCGCCGGACTTTTTCTCGGTCTTTCAGCCACCACCATCAAACTGCTGCGCTACGAGGGTTTCATCCTTGCCTGGGCGCAGCCGACCCGCGCGCTGCTGCTGGCCGGTGCCGTCGGCTGGAGTCTCTACCTGGCCTGGCGCGTGATCAGCCGCCACGGCGCCAATGGATTGCGGCGGATGGCGGCATACGGTTGCCTGGGGCTGGCGACCGCTGTGGTTGGTTACGGCTGGTATCTGCAATTCTGGGGTTGGAGCTGATTCGTACAGTCAGAACGGTGGGCTGAAGCCCACCCTACCTGGCTGAATCACTCGTGCCGGTGGATAGGCTGCGGCGGAACCTCGTCGGCCCACTCTACTGTTAGGTATTCGACCGTAGGGTGGGCTTCAGCCCACCGCCACGTCGCTGGACCAGCGCACAGGTTAACGGGTGTCGCTACTGCGCCAAGGCTGACTCTGATCTCGCGCTTCGCGAGCAAGCCCGCTTCTGCAGGAGCGCGCCAGCACCGAAATAGTCGGAGGGCGCCGACTGCCCCGAAGAGGAATCATCGACAGCGTTTGGGCGCGCAATACCTTTAGTATTCGCTGCAGGTTTTTCTCAGCGAGCCGGCGTTATGTCTATCAACTGGATCTGCAAACACCACACCGAACTCAGCCCGCAGCAGCTCTACGCAATTCTGCGCCTGCGCGCTGAGGTTTTCGTGGTCGAGCAACAATGCGTGTACCTGGATGTGGACGGCCAGGACCTGCTGGGCGATACCTGCCACCTGATGGCCTGGCTAGAGGAGCAATTGGTCGCCTACCTGCGCCTGCTCGACCCGATTAAGCAAGGCGGCGAGGTAATCATCGGCCGCGTCGTTACTGCGCCTTCGGCTCGCGGCCAGGGCATTGGACATAAATTAATGGTGCAGGCACTCGACCATGCCGGGGAAAAGTGGCCGGGGCGCACGATCTACTTGTCCGCCCAGGCCCACCTGCAAGGCTATTACGGCCGGTACGGTTTCGAACCGGTGGGCGCGGTGTACCTCGAGGACGGGATCCCGCACATTGGCATGCGCCGGGATCTCGGATAACCGCGCGGAACAGCCGCTCGGGGCAGCATCGTCTGGCCGCTGGATACCGACGCCGGCTCCTGCCAGAGCGATAGGCGTGAAGGCTGAAGATTATCGGCCCTTACGGCGCCGAGAGGCCGTGGATCGTTTACGCAGACGGTGGGCTGAAGCCCACCCTACCGCTATGTACCGCCCGTAGGGTGGGCTTTAGCCCACCGCACGCCGCATCGACGGCCTCCTCCCCTTACCCTCGCAGTATGAACGACGGAAACAGCCTCCCCATCCGGTCCCAGAGTTTTTGCTGATCGTAGGGTGCACGGCTATCGGCGAGGCCGTCGTCGAGCATTTTCGCCGTGCGCACGCATTGCACGGCGAAGCGCTCGACACCGAGTTTGCGCAGTCGCTGCGCCATCTCCCACAGACGTTCGGCGTCGAACAGCTGCCAATGGACCGTGGTTCGGCATTCGTGCGCGACGCCGCTCTCCAGCAGCGCTTCCAGGCTTTTCCAATTGGCAGCGCCGCTGCCTTCGACCCCGGTAATCAGCCGGCCATGTTCGGGCAACGCCTTGACGTCGAACCCCACCCAGTCCACCAGCGGCAGCACCTGGCGGAACAGTTTCGGTTTGATGCCGGCGCTGTGCAGGCCGATCCTGAAGCCTTTCTCGCGCACCTGGGCAATGGCGTCCGGCAGCGCCAGTTGCAGGGTCGGCTCGCCGCCGCTGAATACCACCGCCTCGAGCAGACCGATCCGCTGATCGAGAAAGCCGAGAATTTCCGCCCAGCTGCGCTCCTCGGCGCCGCAGGTCGGGATCAGCTCAGGGTTGTGGCAATAGCGGCAACGCCAGCCACAACCCTGGCAGAACAGAACGCAGGCCAGATGATCGGGAAAGTCGAGGGTGGTCAGGGGCACCATGCCCCCGACCCGTAGCGCGGCGCCCATGACTAACGCGCCAAACCGGCGGCCTGCTCGGTGAAATGGGTGCGTTCACGGTGCTCGGATTGTTTGCCCGGGTTGAACGCCGCGACCGGACGGTGATAGCCCATCACGCGGGTCCAGACTTCGCAGCGCTGACGTTGGGCTTCGGGGAGTTGAGTGGTTTGGGTCATGTGTCGCTCCTTCAGGGTTGGGTTTTCGACCGATGCGCCAATTGGCGCGCTGATAGATGATCGCCAGCAAGCTGGCTCCTACGGAACCAGATCAGGCGCAGCAGCTTTGCTGCTTGGCGACCAGCACCTCGTCGCACTTGGGGCAGAACTCGTGTTCACCGCTCAGGTAGCCGTGAACGGGGCAGATCGAGAACGTTGGGGTGATGGTCAGGTAAGGCAGGCGGAAGCGTCCCAGCGCGGTGCGCACCAGGTTCTTGCAGGCCTGTGTCGAGGAGATCTGCTCGGCCATGTACAGGTGCAAAACGGTGCCGCCGGTGTATTTGGTCTGCAGCTCGTCCTGCAGCATCAGGGCTTCGAACGGGTCGTCGGTGAAGCCCACCGGAAGCTGCGAAGAGTTGGTGTAGTACGGCGCTTCGGCAGAGCCCGCTTGTAGAATTTCCGGGAAGCGCTTGCGGTCTTCCTTGGCGAATCGGTAGGTGGTGCCTTCGGCGGGCGTCGCTTCGAGGTTGTAAAGGTGGCCGGTTTCCTCCTGAAAACGCACCAGCACGGCTCGAACATGGTCGAGCAGGTCGACGGCCAGACGCCGGCCGGCTTCGGTGTGCAAGCCCTCGGTATCCTCGGTGTAGTTGCGCACCATCTCGTGCAGCCCGTTCACGCCAATGGTGGAGAAGTGATTGCGCAGCGTGCCCAGGTAACGCTTGGTGTAAGGATAGAGCCCGGCATCCATGTGGTGCTGGATCACCTTGCGCTTGACCTCCAGGCTCTGCATGGCCAGTTCAAGCAGCGCATCGAGATGCTCGATCAGCCCGGGCCAGTCGCCGGAATGCAGATAACCCAGGCGTGCGCAGTTGACCGTCACCACGCCGAGCGAGCCGGTCTGCTCGGCCGAACCGAACAACCCGCCACCGCGCTTGAGCAATTCGCGCACGTCCAGCTGCAAACGGCAGCACATCGAACGCACCTGATTGGGCTGCATATCCGAATTGAGGAAGTTCTGGAAGTACGGCAGGCCGTAACGCGCGGTCATCTCGAAGAGGCGGTCGGCGTTTTCGCTGTCCCAAGGGAAATCGTGGGTGATGTTGTAGGTGGGGATCGGAAAGGTGAATACCCGGCCCAGCCCGTCGCCAGCCTGCATGACCTCGATATAGGCGCGGTTGATCAACTCCATCTCGGCCTGTAGCTCACCGTAGGCGAAAGGCATCTCCTCACCGCCGATGTAGGGAATCTGCTCGCGCAGGTCTTCGGGGCAGACCCAGTCGAACGTCAGGTTGGTAAAGGGCGTCTGCGTGCCCCAGCGCGACGGCACATTGAGGTTGTAGATGAACTCTTGGATGGCCTGACGGATTTCGGCGAATCCCAGACCGTCCTTGCGCACGAAGGGCGCCAGATAGGTATCGAAGCTGCTGAACGCCTGGGCACCGGCCCATTCGTTCTGCAGGGTGCCGAGGAAGTTGACCATCTGCCCCAGCGCGCTGGACAGGTGCTTTGGCGGTCCCGCCTCAACGCGCCCGGGTATGCCGTTGAAGCCTTCGTTGAGCAAGGTGCGCAGCGACCAGCCCGCGCAATAGCCGGCGAGCATGTCCAGGTCATGGATGTGCAGATCGCCCTCGCGATGGGCGATGCCGATGTCCGGGCTGTAGACCTCGTCTAGCCAATAATTCGCAGTGACCTTGCCCGACACGTTGAGAATCAGCCCGCCCAGCGAGTAGCCCTGGTTGGCGTTGGCGCGTACCCGCCAATCTTCGCGCGAAAGGTATTCGTTCATCGATGAGGCGACATCGACCAGTGACTTGCGATCGCGCCGCAGCCGTCCGTGGCGCTCGCGGTAGACGATGTAGGCGCGCGCCGTGTCGTAGTAACCCGCCTCCATCAACACGCGCTCGACCGCATCCTGAGCCTGCTCGACCTCCACCACCCGCTGCGGCAGGCGCACCAGGACCTGAGCAGCCAGCGCCTGGGCAGTGGCTTGTTCGAACTCACCGGTGGCCAGGCCCGCGGCCTCGATTGCAGCGCCGATCTTGTCCAGTTCGAACGCGACCAGCCTCCCATCCCGCTTGCGCAGCGAGACCGGTCGATTCACTTCTTCAAGCCCCAGCATCACGCCTCCATCACCATATGTAGTTACAAAAACTTCTTTAAACACTAGATGGTGTGAAATGTAGGCAATTGCGCCCGCAAGCGAATTGACCATCGTCAATTCACCTTGGCCGTATTTTTAAAAATGGCTCCGCGGCAACCGCGGCCGACGATCTTGTCTGCGATCAAGGAAGGTGGGCGATGCGTGCTTCTAGGATGCAACGTCGAACAATCCCGGACAGGTGCCGGTGGAGGAACCATGCTGACCGAAACATCCCTCGTTGCGGACCTCCGCCGACACCACCTGTTCAGCCGGTTGCCCGAAGCCGCGCTACAGGAAGTGTGCGCCTCGGCCAACCTCAAGCGGCTGCCCGCCGGTGCCTCGCTGTTTCATCAGGGCGACAAGGCGGAGCGGTTCTATTTTCTGTTCAGCGGTCAGGTGAAACTGCACCGCGTGGTCTGCGACGGCCAAGAAAAACTGGTCGAGGTCATCCGCGCTGGCGAGTCATTTGCCGAAGCCTTGCTGTTCACTGGCGCGCCGAACTATCCGGTCAGTGCCACGGCACTGAAGGCCAGCCTCCTCGCCAGCCTCAACGGCCCGCACTACCGGCGCATGCTCGAGCAACACCCGAGCATCTGCCTGGACATACTCGGCACCCTGAGCATTCGGCTGCATCAGCGTCTGAACGAAATCGACACCCTGACGCTGGCCAACGCCAGTCATCGCGTGGTGCGCTTTCTCTATCAGTCGCAAGAGGACGACAGCGGCGTGGTGACCCTCGATGTGCCCAAGCGTCTGATCGCCTCCAAGCTGGGCATTCAGCCGGAAACCTTTTCACGCATCCTGCACCGGCTGATCGAGTCAGGAATGATCAGCGTGCAGCGCCGGCGCATCGAGATACTCGACAGCCGGGGCCTGGCCGCTTACCAGGACTGAACTGCGACGGATTGCCCCAGCTTCTTGACGATCGTCATGGGCCACCGCTGCATTGGCCCGGATACTTTCGCGGGCCCTTTCGAATCGGGAGAACAGCATGTCCGCACCCCGCCTGCCCCTCGTCTATGCCTGCTCGGGTTGCTCCAACGTGGCGCAACTGGCCAATACCCTTGCGGTGCGCCTGGATCGTGCCGGTCTGGCCGAAATGTCGTGCATTGCCGGTGTCGGCGGCCGGGTCAGTTCGCTGGTCAATAAGGCCAACTCTGGCCGAGCGATCCTGGCTATCGACGGCTGCCCGCTGCATTGCGCACGTGCCTGCCTGGCGCAACACGGCGTTGTCGCGAACGTCCATATCACCCTCAGCAGTTACGGACTGCGCAAGCGCTACCGTGAAGATTGCTCCGAAGCCGAAGCCGATGCGCTGTTCGAGGACATGCGCAACATCATTGCCAGCGACCGAATGAAACCGCGGCACCGGCTGCACTCGGTGTAAACGTGCGGTGCGTGAGCAAAGCCGCAAAGGCGTACCTCTCGCAGCCATGGTGCACCGGCTGGTTCCGTAGGAGGCCCGCCCTCGGGGCGAAGCTTTGCTTTTGGGATGGAGCCGATTCGCTTTCGGCGCGGGCGTCACGCGGGGCGAATTGCTTAAGTGAACGGCATCGCCATTGCCGGCAGCAGCGTACATTCAAGCGCTCGCTCAAGCATTCGCCGGCTGCGCACGGCCGGCCTGCGCCACTTCCTCACCCGCGCCTTGCAGCACTTTCCACAGCCACGGCGGCAGCAGGTCCGGGTCCAGGCTGTCGATCAGGTTCTTGATTGCCAGGCCGAGTTCGGTGTCGCCTTCGATCACCAACCGGCGACGAAAGAACAGCGTATCCGGGTCTTCCTGACGACTGGCGAGCAACAGGAACTCACGCCAGTTGCCACGGATGGTGACCTGGACCGGCACCTGCTCGGCGATGCGCAACTTCTGCCGGTCGCAGCTCAGGCACCAGGCCAGCTTGAGGTCGACGACTTCCAGACGCATCCAGTGGCCTTCCAAGGCCTCGAAGGCATCCTCAGCCAATGGCTCAGCGAAGAGCTGATTCAGGCTGCGCTCCAAGGCGATACGTTGCAGCGCGAATGGGGTTCGCGCGGCCAGCGGCAACAGGTGCTCGCCGAGTTTCAATAAATGTGGACGAGGGTTCAGCATAGTCCGGCCTCCTCGGCGCGCAGCATGCCAGGCTGGCCATGCCAGTAACCGTTGCAGCCGTCGACGGCGAGCGGTGGCAGGCCACCTTTGCGCACCGCATCAAATGCCTGAACGACCTCGATCATGCCCGATGCGCGCGGGCTCAGCCGCAGCAGCTCGGCACCGCTCTCGACCAGCGCCGGATAGTCCGCCAACAGATTGCTGACTGAGGCCGACAAGGTCTGGATGCCATTGATGGTGAACAGCGCCTCGCCTTCCTGGCTCAACAGCGGGATGCCTTCTGGGTAGTTCTGACAGCAGAATTGGCAATCGTCCTTCGGCCGATTTTCCGCGCGAGCGGTGAAACAACGCGCCGAGTACGCCAGCGGAAGGTGGCCGTAGGCGAAGACCTCGATTTCCGGCACGGCGACACCGAGCTGAGACAGCTGCGCACGCGCGTCGCGGATCATCGCCCCGGAAATCTCCACTGGCGGCACCCAGCGCTGCATGCCGCTGTTGACCAGTTCGGCCAGTGCATGGCCGTTGTAGAGGTTGAGCGCCGGGCCGCCCACGAAAGGCACGCCCTTCTCGGACAGGTACTGCACCGCACCCATGTCATTGGCTTCGACCATCAGCTCGCCGTTCTCACAGAGCCGACGCAGGCTGGACAGCTCCGAAGCCGCCTCGACCAACGCGAGGCCGGACAGCACCAGCTGCGCCGCTGATTGCTGTTTCAGCTCACGCGCCAGACCCATCCAGTCGTCCAGTCCCATGTCGCGGCGCTTGGAGCAGACGGTTTCCCCGAGATAGATCACATCGAGCGGCATGTCCGCCATGTCGGCATAGAAGTCCAGCGTCTGCTGGCGATCCCAATAGAACAGCACGGGGCCTAAGCTGAGTTTCATAACTGCTCCTTGCTGAAGAGATTCACTGCCACGCCCGGTGGTAAGCGCCGAGGGTCGTTTGCGAGCCCTCCGACAAGCCATCGAGCACTGCGCGCCAGCCTGGCTGCACGGCATAACGCTGCGGCGCCTGCAGATAGGCGTCCAGCGCCGAGCGCCAGACGCGGGTGACCTGCTCGACATAAGCGGGACTGCGCTGCCGCCCCTCGATCTTCATTGCCGTGACACCGATGTTGGCCAGCTCAGGAATCAGGTCCAAGGTATTCAGGCTGGTGGGCTCTTCCAGTGCGTGGAAGCGTTCGCCATTGACCATGAAGCGGCCCTTGCACAGCGTCGGATAGCCGGCTGACTCGCCTTCGGCATAACGGTCGATGAGCACGTTATTCAGCCGTGAGGTCAGCCCCTCCGGCTCCTCGCTCCAGCGCACCGCCTTGGCTGGCGAGCAGACGCCACAGAGGTTCGGTGATTCGCCGGTGAGATAGGAAGACAGGTGGCAACGGCCCTCGGCCATGATGCACAGGCTGCCGAAGGCAAACACTTCGATCGGCACCGGACTGCTGGCGGCGACCTGCTTGACCTGCTTGAGCGACAGCACCCGCGGCAGCACCGCGCGCTTGATGTTGTAGCGCTGCTGATAGAAGTCCAGCGCGGCGGCATTGGTCGCCGAGCCCTGCACCGACAGATGCAGGTTGAGCTGCGGGTGGCGTTTGGCGGCATAGCCGAGCACGCCCGGATCGGCGGCGATCAGTGCGTCCACGCCCAGGTCAGCGGCCTGGTCCACCGCTCGCTGCCAACGGGACCAGCCTTGTGGCTGGGCATATGTATTGACGGCAATGTAGAGCTGGCGGCGCTTCTCGCGGATCAGCTGCAGCCCCTTGTCGAGCTGCTTCGCATCCATGTTGAGGCCGGCGAAATGGCGGGCATTGGTGTCGTCACGAAAACCGACGTAGATGGCGTCGGCACCCTGCTGAACGGCAGCCTTGAGCGCGGGCAGGCTACCTGCTGGACAGACCAAGTGCATGGCAACTCCTAGACATGCGGAATCATGCGCACCCTGCCAACGGCAACGGTGCCCGTCCGGGCCGGACGGAAAGTCGGCAGTCTAGGTAGGCCTCCGACGAGAGGCATTGATAAGCGTCAAGGGGACGAAGCTGGCAGGGCAACGAAGCCAAGAGAACAAAACCAGCCGCAGAAACAAGACCAAGCTGGGCCCTTCGAGCCCAGGCTCGCAAGCAAGCTCGCTCATATAGGGCGCTGGCCTGGCAATCAGGACGGCACAATCATTGCGATGCCCGACTTGATGCTGCGTTATATCCCTTCGTCGCCCTGATATTCCTCAGTCGCGCGAACAACGGCGTCCCGCCAGTTTCCGGACTCCTCGGCGAGCAGACGCATCGCTTTGAGGCTCGACTCGAACGCCTGCTGATAATGCTGCGGATTGTTCTCGCTGGCTGCGCGGTCGGCGTGCGCCTGGGCCTCGGTCAGCAGCTGGTTGAACTGGTCATGGTCCAAAGCCATGGAAATCTCCTCGTCGTGATGGTGAAAGCTTAGACCGCCGTTCGACAAAGACGACTCACGCCGACTGGCGGAACAGGACCCAGCTGTATCCCGTCCCAGCGCGCGTTCATTTCAACTTCAGGCGCCGCGCCAGCTTGTGCAGGTTGCTTGAGTCGACATCCAGTAATCGCGCCGCCTGCGCCCAGTTTTCACCGCAGGCCTCCAGCGCCCGGATGATTGCCTGGCGCTGGGCGCCATCGACGGTTTCGCGCAACGAGACGATCTCAGCCTCCGTTGCCAGGGGTTCGACCTCAGCAGCCGGGGCGAAGGCGCCGACGTGTTCGCTGTCCAGATCCAGCAGTTCCGGCTCGAGCGTGAGGATTTCGCTGCGCGAGGCGCCACGGCTGAGCAACCGCAGCGCCGCTCGGCTGATCACATGCTCAAGCTCGCGGACGTTGCCCGGCCAGGCGTAGCCGAGCAATGCCCGCTCGGCGGCCGGCGACAGCCGCATGCTGCGCAAGCCCAGCCGGGCGCGGTTCAGCTCGAGAAAGTAGCCGGCCAGAATCAGGACATCGTTGCCACGCTCGCGTAAGGGCGGAATCGGCGCCGGATAGACCGAAAGCCGGTGATAGAGATCCGCACGGAAATGCCCGTCTCGTACGCTTTCGCGCAGGTTGCGGTTGGTCGCCGCGATGATGCGTACGTCCACCTGACGCGGCTTGTCGGCCCCGAGGCGCTGGATCTCCCCGTTCTGCAAGGTGCGCAGCAGCTTGGCCTGCACCACCAGCGGCAACTCGCCCACCTCGTCCAGCAGCAGCGTGCCGCCATTGGCCGCATCGAAACGTCCAGGACGGTCCGTGGTAGCGCCCGAAAAGGCCCCCTTGACGTGCCCGAACAGCTCGCTCTCGGCCAGCGATTCGGGCAACGCGGCGCAATTGACCAGCACCAGCGGCTTGTTGCGGCGCCGCGAATGTCGATGCAGCCAGCGCGCGAACAACTCCTTGCCCACGCCGGTTTCGCCCAGCAGCAGCACTGGCAGTTCCGAATCGGCAACCACTTCCAGCTCACGCAACAGCTCGCGGATCACAACGCTTTGCCCGAGAATTTCGCCGTCGCCCGGCACCGGGGTGGTTTCCAGCACGTCGCTACGCGCCAGCCGCAGGCCGCGATTTTCGTGTTCCAACCGGGTGATGCGGATGGCTGCCTCGATCACCAGCGTGTAACGCTGCAGATCACGCCGCGCCTCGTCATCGAAGGTGCCGGCATGCAGCGCATCGAGGGTCAGCGCGCCCCACAGCTTGCCCTCCACGAACAGGCTCACGCCCATGCAATCGTGCACTGGCAGGGGCTCGCCGACATGCGCATCGAGCAGCCCGTCGTAGGGGTCTGACAACCGGCTGTCAGGCTCGAACCAAGTGGGTTCACGCTGCGAGAGGATGGCGGCCAGCCGCGGATGCTGAGCCACCACGAAGCGCCGGCCAAGGGCCTCCTGCACCAGCCCCACCGCAGCCAGCGGGCGCAGGGTGTCCTCGTCGAGACGTAGCAGCACCACCGCACCACAGCGAAACCGCTGATGCAGCGTGTGCACCAGGCGTTGCAGGCGAACCGCATTGGGCAGTTCGGTGACAAGGTCAGCCAGCAGTGCTTCTTCCATCATGGTGATTACTACCCCTATGGTTTTTTAAACCCTATACCGCCCAGGTACATTTCACCACCATTAATATTTATATCTTATAAATCAATAACTTGATGATGGCATAGCGCTTGCGTTGTTCTGAGTACTTCCACCCTTGGAAACGCCACCATGACGACTGCGCTTACCGAGCAAACCCTGGGCAGCCTGGCTTGCCTGATCCCTGGCGCCACCCGCGTGTTTCGCCATTACAAGCTGGACTTCTGTTGCGGTGGCGACACCCCGCTGCGCGACGCTGCCCTGCAGCGCAACCTTGACGCCCAGACGATCGCGGACGAGTTGGCGGCACTGGAAAGCGAGTCCACGACCGAGCCCGACTGGCGCAATGTGCCTGTCGGATCGCTGATCGACTACCTGCTTGAACGCTTTCACGAACGTCATCGTGAACAGTTCCCGGAGCTGATCCGCTTGGCCACCCGTGTCGAGCAGGTGCATGGCAACAAGGCGGACTGCCCGACCGGGCTTGCCGAACATCTGTGGTGCATGCAGCAGGAACTGGAAAGCCACATGCTCAAGGAGGAGCAGATCCTCTTTCCGATGCTGCGCCGCGACATGCAATTGCCGCAAACCCAAGGCCCGATCGCAGTGATGCGCTACGAGCATGACCAGCACGGCGCCGCCCTTCAGCGCCTGGCCGAACTCACCGATGACATCACCCCACCGGCAAACGCCTGCAATACCTGGCGCGCGCTGTATCGCGGGCTCGAAGAGCTGCGCGGCGACCTGATGCAGCACATTCATCTGGAGAACAACATCCTGTTCGCCCAGGCGTCTGCGCACTGAGGCGACAACAACGCTACGGGCCAGACGGCCCGCCCCTGCAGTACCGGAGGTGCATATGAAAGCAGTCATCCAACCCTTGGCGTGGGGCCTTGCAATGGCGTCGATGCTGGCGCTGGCCAGTGGCGTGGCGCTCGACGTGGTGGTCGATACCGCGCAGGCAACGGTTACTCACGACGGGCACGGCGCGCACGCTGCGCCACCCGCTGGCGGTGAGCAGCAGTGGGCAACCGATGCCGCCCTGCGTGAAGGCATGACGCGCCTCCGCCAGGCCGCCGAGGCCGCGCTGCCAGACGATCCGGCGCAACCGATGGGCGAGCGCCAGGCCTTGGCATTGCAGAAGGAGGTCGAGGACAGCGTTTCCTACCTGATCGCCAACTGCGAGTTGTCCGCACAGGCCGACGCGGCGTTGCACGGGTTACTCGCCGACCTGCTCGGCGGTGCCAAGGCATTGGCCGTACCCGCCGAGCGAGCCGACGGCGTCCAACGGATCCACGTCGCGCTTGAGCGCTATCCAAACCTGTTCGCCCCGCCGCACTGGAACGAAACTGTTATATCGGGTCAGTGAAACCAGATGCGCAAGAGGATCCTGTCTCAGCCCTCGTGCTAATCCGGCCTGCATCAATACTTGCGCCATGGCATCTAGGCTAGGCTTTGTAACGACTCTTCATTGCGCTCTGGCCCCTGCCTTGGTCAGCCAATTTGCGCGCAGCTATCGTTCCGCTCCGTCAACCTTGATTGCGGACGGCTAATTATTAGAAATAAGGATGCCTTTGCATGGTGCTTCACCGCGTACATAACCAGATCCTTCGCAGCCACCACCTGTTCGAACCACTCAATGACGAGCAGATGGACGAGCTGATGAGCGCGAGCCAGCTGCTCAACCTGGACAAAGGCGACAACCTCTTTCACCAGGGCGAACCGGCGCACTCGTTCTATTTCGTGATTTCCGGCGCAGTGAAGATCTACCGCCTGACCCCGGACGGGCAGGAAAAAGTCTTCGAGGTGATCGGCAATCGCCAGACCTTTGCCGAAGCGATGATGCTGATGGACACGCCCAACTACGTCGCCTCGGCCCAGGCCGTGTGCCCGACGCAGGTCTACCGCTTTTCCAACACGGCATATATGCGCCTACTGGAAGCGAACCAGAAGCTTTCCTTTGCTCTGCTCGGCAAACTGAGCGTGCGCTTGCACCAGCGCATCAATGAGATCGAGACCCTCTCGCTGAAGAACGCCACTCACCGCGTGGTGCGCTATTTGATGACGCAGCTGGCGCGTCTGAAGGATGAAGGCAACAGCTTCGAGCTGCCCATGGCCAAGCAACTGATTGCGGGTCACCTGTCGATCCAGCCGGAAACGTTTTCACGGATCATCAGACGCTTGATCGACGAGCAAATCATCACTCAGGAAGGTCGGCAAATCACCATCCTTGATCGCCAGCGCCTCGAATCCTTCGAGTGACGGGCAAGCGGATCAACAATCCTTGCAGCCCCTCGCAGCGAACCGTGCGGCAGCTACAAGCTTTTGCAACGGGTTGATGCCCGTCAATCATGAACAGCGGCCGTACGTGGCAATCTGGAACTGACCTAGAGAGGACGCTGCCATGCCCAGATGCCTGTATTGCCAGCAACCCAACCCGCCGCAGGAAGCCGAGTGCAGCAACTGCGGCATGCCCCTCCCCGCCCTGGCTGATACCGCTGGGGAACGACGGCAAAGCAGATTTTTCTGGTTTTGCATCGGTCTTGCCATCTTCTGCGCAGTGATGATCGTCTGGTTGCCGCGCAACCTGTTCTAGACGGGTCGTAGGGTGGATCACGCTTCACCGATCCACCGGGTGGCGATCCACCGCGGTGGAGATCCACTGAGCGAATGGATAGCGGCATCAAGCTTGGCGGGCAACAAACAGCCGCTCGATAGATGCCTTGGTGGGCTGAAGCCCACCCTACAAAACCGCCGGTGTGCTCCGACCGCATTGCTGGGCCATCCAGCAGAGTGGGCCTGCGTCCATCAAAGCAACGTCCTTCCCCAACTGGCAAGCCTGAATACGGCGCACCATAAGTCCGTAGGGTGGGCTTCAGCCCACCCTACAAAACCGCCGGTGTGCTCCGACCGCATTGCTGGGCCATCCGGCAGAGTGGGCGTCCGTCCATCAAAGCAACGTCCTTCCCAACTGGCAAGCCTGAATACGGCGCACCGTAAGTCCGTAGGGTGGGCTTCAGCCCACCGATGAATACCTCAGAGTCAAGCGAAGCAACTGCGCTAAAAAACATAGCCTCGGAACACTGCGTCAATGTCGCGGCATGAACGGGCCATGTCCGCAGGTGAATGGCGAGGCATCAAGCGGCGCAAAGGCTGGTGGGCTGAAACGGAACGCCGCCCGTCCCACACTACCGTTGCCACGCAATCTGCCCTGGCGGTTGGTAGGGTGGATCACGCTTCACCGATCCACGGGGTGGCGATCCACCGGGTGGCGATCCACCGAACCGGGTAAAGGTGGATGAAACAAAAGCAACATCCGCCCTACGGCTGGGTCAGTTGCTTGTACAACTGCGGCAGGCGGAACGGCAGTTGTTGTGGCTCCTTGATCAAGGTGAAGCCGTTGGCGCCGAACATGTAGGGCAGGTAATCGGCCGCCTCCTGGTCGATGGTGATGCAGAACGGCAACAACCCCTGACGCCGTGCTTCCATGACTGCCTGGCGGGTATCTTCGACGCCATAACGGCCTTCGTAGAGATCCAGGTCATTGGGCTTGCCGTCGGTGACCAGCAGCAGGAGCTTGCGCCGCTGCTTGCACTTGCCCAGCAGTTCGGTCGCCTGGCGAATGGCCGCGCCCATACGTGTGTAGTAACCGGGCTTCAGCGCCTGGATCCGGCCACGGGTGTCGTCGCCATAACGCTGCTTGAAGCTCTTGAGCTCCTGCATGCGCACCTGCTGGCGACGCAGCGAGGAAAAGCCATACAGCGCGAAATCGTCGCCCACGGCCGACAGTGCTTCGCCGAACAGCAGCAGGCTGTCGGTGATCACGTCGATCACCTTGTGCTCGTCGTCCAGGTGCGCGTCGGTGGACATGGACAGGTCTGCCAGCAACAGACACGCCAGGTCCCGACGATTCTGCCGCTGCTCCATGAACAGCCCGCGCTCGGCGCACTGGCCGTGCTGGCGCTCGACGTGAAAGTCGAGCCAGGCCTGCATGTCCAACTCCGAGCCCTGCGGCTGCCCGCGCAGCCATTGGCGATCATTACGCAGGTGTTCGAACTGCCGACGCAGCTTGCGCGCCAGCGGGCCCAGTCGCAGCGGCAGACCCATGGGTTCGGAGCCCCGGGGCAACATCATCTGCAGGCTGACGAAATCGGCCTGCATGCGCTGCTTGCGATAGTCCCATTCCGGTAGCTTGATGCCTTCGCCCAGCGGAATGTCATCCACGTCCGCAGGCGGCAGGTCCAGGTGCAGCTTGAGGCCGCCGCCCTTGCGCATCCGCTGACGCGACATGGCGATTTCATCGAGGTCTTCGGCGACGCGCGAGGCGTCTTCGTTTTCGCTGTCATCGCCCTGGCGATCCAGCTCGACATGCTCGGACCAGCTGAACAGATTTTCCAGGCGGAACAGCATCAGGCCGCCCTTGCTGGTGCTGTCCTCGACACGCTTGGCACGCTTGCGCATGCCCTTCTGCTCGGTCGGCGGCGCCTGCAGGTTGTTGTCCTGATCTTCTTCGGCGAGTTCGGTGGCCTGCGGCACGCCGAGATTTTCCGCGGGGTACAGCCACATGGGCAGCGGCCAGGGGGCCACTTCGCTGCGCGGGAATTGCTGAACACTGCCCGGCTCACGCAGGGCCTGGCAGATGGCACGCTCCAGCGCACCCTCGGCGCGGGGCAGCGTGTCCGGATCTGGCCGGAGCTGTAGATGCGCTTCGACGAGTCGCTCGTAGCGTGGCTGCATCGCCGGGAAACGCTCGAGGATGGCTTGGGTCCAGCGCTGGTTGTCACGCGCCCAGTGGCGCATCTCGCCCGCCTGCGCCGCGAGCAGCGCCAGCCAGCGATACAAATCCTGATTGAGTGAAACTTCCGGGTAAACCGCGAGGTTCTGCGGCAGGCGCAGGTTGTTCGCATCGCACCAGGCCACCGGCAATTGCTTGCAGGTGCCAGCGACTTGTTGAAGCAGGTTGCGACGCAGCATCAGATCGCGCGCGTTGGCCGCCTCGACACCGATGCCACTGGCACCCCCCATGGCACGAAACAGCACCGACAGGCTGCGCTGCATGCTTTCCAGCGAGACGTTGGCGTCGGGGAAGTCCGGGCTGGCGCGGCGGGTGATGAAGCGATGCCAGACACTGCCGACCCACTCTTCAACTTCGATGGTAAAGGCCATGGCGATTGATCCTTAGCGCGGTTTGAAAACAACAACGGCCCGCTGGGTCAGCCGGGCCGTCGATTACATCGGTGTCTTGCCTCAGGCCGCAACGACGGCCGCAGGTACATCCGCGGTGACCCGCCCACGCTGCCTGAAGCTGCAGAGGTAGAGCACCAGCCCGATGAGGAAGAACACCCCAGCGACCAGCCGCAACCAGAAGAACACAGCCAGTTGGTCAGCGGTATTCATGAAGGACATCGCTGCCCCGTCAGCCGGAATCCGCTGCAACCAGACCTGCACCACGCCAGCGGCGGTGAGGAACAGGGTGATCGCGACCATCGACAGCGTCATCAACCAGAAGCCCCAGATCTCGATGCGCTGAGCCCGTGCATCCGGCGCCTCACCCAGGCCACGCAGACGCGGCATGGCGTAGCTGATCATGGTCATCACGATCATGGCGTAGGCACCGTAGAACGCCAGGTGGCCATGCGCTGCAGTCAACTGCGAACCGTGGGTGTAGTAGTTCACCGGAGCCAGGGTATGGAGGAAGCCCCACACGCCAGCACCCAGGAACGCAGTCACGGTAGTGCCGATGGCCCAGAGCGATGCGGCCTTGTTCGGGTGCTGACGGCGACGACGGTTCACCATGTTCAGCGAGAACAACACCATGGCGAAGAACGGCAGCGGTTCCAGGGCAGAGAAGATCGAACCCAGCCACAACCAGACCTCAGGCGCACCAATCCAGAAGAAGTGGTGACCGGTACCGATGATGCCGGTGATCAGAGCCATGGCGATGATCACGTAGAGCCACTTCTCGATCACTTCGCGGTCGACACCAGTGATCTTGATCAGGACGAATGCCAGCATCGAACCCATGATCAGTTCCCACACGCCTTCAACCCACAGGTGCACCACGAACCACCAGTAGTACTTGTCGCGCGCCAGGTTTTCCGGGTTGTAGAAGGAGAACAGGAAGAACACTGCAAGCCCGATCAGGCCGGTCATCATGACCATGCTGATGGCGGTCTTGCGGCCCTTGAGCAGGGTCATCCCGACGTTGTAGAGGAAGCCCAGAGCGACCACGACAATGCCGATCTTGGTGATCGTCGGTTGCTCGAGGAACTCCCGGCCCATGGTCGGCAGCAGCTCGTTGTGCGTCAGCTCGGCAAGACCGGCGTAGGGCACGAACAGGTAACCGAGAATGGTCAGCACGCCGGCTGCTGCGAACACCCAGAACAGGATGATCGCCAGTTTCGGGCTGTGCAGTTCGCGGTCGGCTTCCTCAGGGATGAGGTAGTAGGCCGTGCCCATGAAGCCGAACAACAGCCAGACGATGAGCAGGTTGGTGTGAACCATGCGTGCCACGTTGAAGGGCAGCAGTGGAAACAGGAAGTCACCGACGACGTACTGCAGGCCCATGATCAGGCCGAACACAATCTGCCCGACGAAGAGCATCAGCGCAAATACGAAGTAGGGTTTAGCGACGGCCTGCGATTGGAACTTGAGATGCGGATTCATAACGCTCATCTCTCAGCCCTCCTTGTTTGGCGGCCAGTTATTGGTATCGATCTTCGATGTCCACTTGAGGAATTCGGCCATATCGTCGACTTCCTGCTCGCTCAGATTGAACTGAGGCATCGATCTGCGTCCGGGTACGCCCAGCGGCTGAGCCTTCATCCAGGCCTGCAGGAAGGGCTTGAAAGCCGCATCCTCACCGCGTCGAACGAAGACGTTGCCCAGTTCCGGCGCAAAGTAGGCGCCTTCACCAAGCAGGCTGTGGCAGCCGATGCAGTTGTTGTTTTCCCAGACCGCTTTGCCTCGCACCACTGCTTCGGTCAGTTCCGACTCATTGGATCGCTCTGGAAAGGTCTGCTCTGTGTGATAGGTCAGGCCCAGAAATACCAGGAAGAAGAACACGCTTCCCCCGAAGTAGATGTTTCTGGCCATTCCCTTGGTAAAGGTCTCGGACATGGTCGCCTCCTCATGTTGGCGTGGCCAGTTTAAGAAGGGAGCTATCGAAACCTGCTTGATAGCAATCAAGAAAAACCTGAACACGGTACTGGGTCTTTCCCTACCCACGCGAGAGCCGGTTTTGCAGGCGCAAGCGACGCGGCAAAGCCGTATAGGGTGGGCTTCAGGAGCAAACGGTGGGCTGAAGCCCACCCTACGGTTCTATGGACCCAGGGCACCAGGAAGCGCCCATAGGCGCGCGCAGGTGGGTCGGTTGCGGCCCCGAAATACAAAGCGGGCGCCAGCAAGCTCGCTCCTAGGAAGAACGGAGCAAGGCCGCGCAAGGCTCGTGCACGGGTTCAGCCGCAACTGCGCGTAAGCAAAGCCCGCCGGCCTGGCTACAAATTGTCGGCGCACGGCTGTCCGGTGTAGGAGCCAGCTTGCTGGCGATCCGGGCACGCTAGCTACTCCATCAACACAAAGAGAATCCCCACCACGCAATCCTTGGGCGCGGTCGGGGGCGCCTAGCCTTGTCCGCGAAGCCCGCTTGCTGGCGATCGTAGTTCGTCACCTACACCATCATTGCGAACAGAATCCCGCACGCCATCGCCAGGGGCCAGCCGAACAACAGCAGGCGCCACATGACCGGCGCATGGCGCAGCTCCATGAAGCCTTCGGTGATCACCCAGGCCTTGATCAGCGCGACGGCCAGCACGGCGCAGGCAAGCAGCAGCGTCGAGCCGGCGTTGCCGAGCAGTACGGTGGCCGTAGACAGGACGGCCAGCGCCAGCCAACACCCGATCAGCACCTTTGAAGCGGACATCACGGTCTCCTCAGTTGATGACGTAGACCAGCGGGAACAGCAACACCCAGACCATATCGACCATATGCCAATAGAGCACCCCGGATTCCAGCCCCGCGCAGTCCGCCGCTGGGTAGAGGCCGCGCTGGCAGCGCATGGCCATCCAGCCGAGGATCACCATCCCCAACAGCACATGGAGAAAATGAAAGCCGGTAAGAATCCAGTACAGGGTGAAGAAGGTGTTGTGCTCGAGCCCCAGCCCCATCGATGACAGATGACCGTACTCGTTGAGCTTGAGCACGACGTAAACGCAGGAGGTCGCCAACGCAGCGACCAGCAGTAGCGCCCCCCGCCCAGGCCGTGTTGCCCGCACCTGCTCCACGGCCAGCGCCGCGAACAGGCCGGACGTCAGCAGGCTGAGGGTCAGTGCGAGCCCCATGGAGCTGTCCAGCGCTGCGCGGCTGTGCCTGAACAGCTCTGGGTTAAGCACCTGGGTCACGGCGAAGGCCAGGATCAGGATGGCGAAGACGGTCAACTCGGCGAGGATAAAGAACCACATCGCCAAATCGCCCGGCAGGCGCCGGGAGAGGCTGGTGCGGTCAACCGAAATGGACATCGACCACATCCATCAGCGCCGCGACGGTTTGCGGATCGTCCGACAGCGGCTCGGCCAGGCAAGCCATGCAGGCCTCGCGCGGGCTCATGCCGGAGCGAATCATCCGCGCGGTGAAAATCAGCAGGCGGGTCGAGGCGACTTCTTCCAGGTCATGCTGTTCGAGCCGGCGCAGGGCCTGCCCCAGCTTGACCACCTGCGCCGCCAGTTCGGCGTCTACCTGCGCCTCGTTGGCAACGATACGCTGCTCATCGGCCGCTGGCGGATAGTCGAAACGCATGGCGACGAAACGCTGCCGGGTGCTCGGCTTCATACCCTTGAGCAGATTCTGGTAACCCGGGTTGTAGCTCACCACCAGCATGAAGCCCGGTGGTGCTTTCAAGGCTTCGCCAGTGCGCTCGATGAACAGCTCGCGCCGATCGTCCGCCAGCGGATGCAGCACCACGGCGGTGTCCTGCCGGGCTTCGACCACCTCGTCCAGGTAGCAGATACCACCTTCGCGCACGGCGCGGGTCAGCGGGCCGTCCTGCCACCAGGTGCCCTGGGCACCGATCAGATGACGGCCAACCAGATCGGCGGCGGAGAGGTCGTCATGGCAGGCCACGGTATACAGCGGCAGGTCCAGCCGGTGCGCCATGTGCTGCACGAAGCGGGTCTTGCCGCAGCCGGTTGGGCCCTTGATCAGCACCGGCATGCCATGCTTCCAGGCCTGCTCGAAGAGCACCTCTTCGTTGCCCAGCGACTGGTAGAACGGAGCACCGCTCATGCCGACAAGGTTCTCGGGCGCGTTCATTGGCAATACCTCACTGCAGCGGTTGGATTTGACTAGCACCACGCTAATCGTCACCCCGCCGCCCCTCAAGCCGTCCGCCAGCGAAGCTTGATTACGGTCAAGCCCGACTCGAAATGAGCCGATGCGCGTGCGTCACCATCGGCGTTTGACGTGCGCTTTTTCCCTTTTCCCGCCTGATTTATCCGCCCCCGCGACACGACGTCACGCCTGGCGTATCCCGGATCGACTCTTGATTGCCATCAAGCGCTTTCGCACAGAGCCGGCCATAGGATGCAAGCGCATACAGCAAGACCCGGGAACTGCCACATCGCCGTCACTAGCAGGAACCGCACGAAGCGGTCAGAGGAGATCACTATGAGCAAACCCATACTGGCGGGCTTCATCGCCGGCTTTTCAATGCTCGGCCTGGCAGTTGCCCAGGCTGCGATGAATCCAGAAAACGCCGATGCCGCCTACAAGGGCCAAGCCTCCGCTATCGATCCGGCCAGCGCCCAGGTGGTCCATTCGCCCGGTGCACCCGACCTGAACGCCGCCGAATTCGAGCAGGCCAAAGAGATCTATTTCCAGCGCTGCGCCGGCTGCCACGGTGTGCTGCGCAAGGGTGCAACCGGCAAGGCACTGACGCCGGACATTACCCAGGAACGCGGACAGGCCTATCTCGAGGCGCTGATCACTTACGGCTCGCCCGCCGGTATGCCCAACTGGGGCACCTCCAACGCGCTGAGCAAAGACGAAATCACGCTGATGGCCAAGTACATTCAGCACACCCCGCCAACCCCGCCCGAGTGGGGGATGGCCGAGATGAAGAATTCCTGGAAGGTGCTGGTCAAACCGGAAGACCGACCAAAGAAGCAAATGAACAAGCTGGATCTGCCCAACCTGTTCTCCGTCACCCTGCGTGACGACGGCAAAATCGCGCTGATCGATGGCAAGAGCAAGGAAATCATCAAGACCATCGACACCGGCTACGCGGTGCACATCTCGCGCATGTCCGCCTCCGGCCGTTATCTGCTGGTGATCGGTCGCGACGCCAAGATCGACATGATCGACCTCTGGGCCAAAGAGCCGCTGAAGGTCGCCGAGATCAAGGTCGGCATCGAAGCCCGCTCGGTGGAAACCTCCAAGTTCAAGGGTTACGAAGACAAGTACGTGATCGCCGGCGACTACTGGCCGCCGCAATACACCATCATGGATGGCGAAACCCTGGAGCCGCTGCAGATCGTCTCGACTCGGGGCATGACCGTGGGCACCCAGGAATACCATCCCGAACCTCGCGTGGCGGCAATCATCGCCTCCCACGAGCATCCGGAGTTCATCGTCAACGTCAAGGAAACCGGCAAGGTGCTGCTGGTCAACTACGAGGACATCGACAACCTGACCACCACCATGATCGGCACCGCGCCGTTCCTGCATGACGGCGGCTGGGACGTCAGCCACCGCTACTTCATGACGGCAGCGAACAACTCCAACAAAGTCGCAGTGATCGACTCGAAAGAGCGCAAGATGGCTGCGTTGGTCGATGTGGGTAAAATCCCGCATCCGGGTCGCGGCGCTAACTTCGTGCATCCAAAGTTCGGTCCGGTCTGGGCGACCAGCCACCTGGGCGACGAGACCATCTCGCTGATCGGCACCGATCCGGACAAGCATCCCGATCAGGCCTGGAAAGTAGTCGAGACGCTCAAGGGCCAGGGCGGCGGTTCGCTGTTCATCAAGACCCATCCGAAGTCCAACCACATCTACCTGGACACCACCTTCAACCCGGACGCCAAGATCAGCCAATCGGCAGCGGTGTTTAACATCGACGATCTGGGCGCAGGCTTTACCGTGTTGCCAATCGCCGAATGGGCCGGAGTGACAGACGGTGCCAAGCGCGTCGTGCAACCGGAGTACAACGAAGCGGGCGACGAGGTCTGGTTCTCCGTCTGGAGTGGCCAGGACGAGCAATCGGCTATCGTCGTGGTCGATGACAAGACGTTAAAGCTGAAAAAGGTGATCAAGGACAAAAGGTTGATTACCCCAACCGGTAAATTTAACGTCCATAACACTCAGCACGACGTGTACTGAGTAAAACCGGGGGGGACGCCAAGATCCCCCCCTAGCCTTGAGGAAGTAACTCATGAAAAAAGTTCTCATCCCACTGCTCGCCCTCGGCGGCGCGATGGTCCTGCAGCCTGCCGTGGCTCAGGACGGTGAAGCGCTGTTCAAGAGCAAGCCCTGCGCGGCCTGCCACAGCATCGACGCCAAGATGGTCGGCCCGGCCCTGAAGGAAGTCGCCGCCAAGTACGCCGGCCAGGAAGGCGCTGCCGATCTGCTCGCCGGGCACATCAAGAACGGCACCCAGGGTAACTGGGGTCCGATCCCGATGCCGCCAAACCCAGTCACCGAAGAAGAAGCCAAAACCCTCGCCGAGTGGGTTCTGAGCCTCAAGTAACAGCCAAGGAGGACATCATGTTTAAGTCCCGACACGCAGTATTCGGTTTGGGGCTCAGCCTGGTGTCCCTTCTTCCCCTTTCCACTGCCCTGGCCGATACGCCCACCGCTGCCCGCCAGGCACAGCTCGAACACCTGCTGGTGCAGGACTGCGGCTCCTGCCACGGTCTGCGCATGACCGGCGGCCTCGGCCCCGCACTGACCCTCGACGCCATCGCCGGCAAACCCCGTGAAAGCCTGATCGCCACCGTGACCCACGGTCGGCCCGGCACCGCCATGCCCGGCTGGAACGCGCTGCTCAATGAGCAGGACATCGCCTGGCTGGTCGATTTACTCCTCGAAGGATACCCAACGCCATGATCCGTCCGTCTTTGCTGCTCGCCATTGCCAGCCTGTTGCTCGGTGCCTGCGCCGAGCAACCGCTCCGCGGCACCGGCGATCTGGGTGTGGTGGTGGAGCGCGCCAGCGGTAGTCTGCAAATCGTCGAAACCAGTGGTCAGACGCGCCTGGCCCGTATCGAGGGGCTGGGTGACCTGTCCCACGCCTCGGTAGTGTTTTCCCGCGACGAACGCTTCGCCTATGTGTTCGGTCGTGACGGCGGCCTGACCAAGGTCGACCTGCTGCGCCAGCGCATCGACAAGCGCATCATTCAAGGCGGCAACAGCATCGGCGGCGCCATCAGCCAGGACGGCAAGCTGATTGCCGTCGGCAACTACGAGCCCGGCGGCGTCAAGGTCTTCGATGCCGACACGTTGGAGCTGGTGGCCGACATCCCCGCCACGCCGCTGGCCGACGGCAGCCGCAACTCGCGCGTGGTTGGCGTCATCGACGCGCCCGGGCGGCGCTTCATCTACAGCCTGTTCGACACCCATGAAACCTGGCTGCTGGACTTCAGCCAGGGCAACACTCCGCAAATCACCCGCTTCGAGAACGTCGGTAAACAACCCTACGACGCCCTCCTGACCCCGGACGGTCGTTACTACATCGCCGGCCTGTTCGGCGAGGACGGCATGGCCAAGATCGACCTCTGGCACACCGCCCGCGGTGTCGAGCGGATCATCGACGGCTACGGCCGCGGCGAGGCAGCGCTGCCGGTCTACAAGATGCCGCACCTCGAGGGCTGGACGGTCGCCGGTAACCAGACCTTCGTTCCGGCCATCGGTCATCACCAGGTGCTGGTTATGGATTCACAGAGCTGGAAGCAGACCGACGCCATCGATGTCGCCGGCCAGCCCGTGTTCGTCATGGCTCGCCCGGACGCCCGTCAGATCTGGGTCAATTTTGCCCACCCGGACAACGGCAAGGTGCAGGTGATCGACAGCGAAACCCACGAGATCATCGCCCAGCTGGAACCCGGACCGGCCGTGCTGCACATGGAATTCACCGCCCGTGGCGACCAGCTCTGGCTGTCGGTACGTGACGGCAACGAGGTGCAGGTCTGGGACCCCTATACGCTGAAGCTCCTCAAGCGCCTGCCCGCCGACAGCCCGAGCGGTATTTTCTTCAGCAGCCGCGCACACGAAACGGGGTTGTGACATGCAGATCGACTCCCTCAGCCGCCGTCTGATCGACCGTTTTCAACACGGCATGCCGCTGTGCGCCGAACCCTATCGCGCCATGGCCGATGCCCTTGAGTGCAGCGAAGACGAGGTACTGGCCTGCCTCGAACAGCTGGAAAGCAGCGGCGGCCTGTCGCGCATCGGCCCGGTGTTCGAACACAGCCGCGCCGGCGCCAGCACCCTGGTCGCCCTCGCCGTACCCGAAGCGCAGCTGGAAGAGATCGCCGAACAGATCAACCGTTATCCCGAGGTCAACCACAACTACCTGCGCGAGCATCATTACAACCTCTGGTTCGTGCTCACCGGCCCGGACCGCGCCCGCATCGATGCGCTGTTGCTACAGATCGAAGCCGAGACCGGCCTGGTCCCGCTGGACCTGCCAATGCAAGCGGCCTACCGCATCGACCTCGGCTTTCCCATCGGAGACGCGCCATGACATCACTCCTGAACGACCTCCAGGCATTGCAGTTGCGTCGCCTGCTTGAAGCCGGCCTGCCACTGGCCGCACGTCCCTATCAGGTGCTGGCCGAGCGCGTGGGTGCCAGCGAAGAGGCGGTGCTGGAACAGGTCCGGCGCTGGAGTGATAGCGGCTTGTTCCGGCGCATGGGGCTGGTCATCAAACATCGTGCGCTGGGCTTTCGCGCCAATGCCATGCTGGTGATGGATATTCCGGATGAGTGCGTCGACGAGGTCGGCCGCAAACTCGGCCAAGCGGCGGGTGTGAACCTCTGCTACCAACGGCCGAGGCGCTTACCGGACTGGCCGTACAACCTGTTCTGCATGGTTCACGGTCGTGAGCGCGAACAGGTCTGTCGACTGATCGAACAGATGCTCGCCGAGAACGGGCTGCATGACGTTCCGCACCAGCTGCTGTTCAGCACCCGCGCGTTCAAGCAGTGCGGCGGGCGTTACGCACCGCCGGCGAGCCAGGTGGCCGCCCATGGATGACCTTGACCGGCGCCTGATCAATCGCCTGCAACTCGGCGTGCCGCTGGTCCGCCATCCCTGGCAGGCGCTGGCCGAGGAACTGGATGCCGACGCCGCGCAGCTGCGCGAACGCGTTCAGGCGCTGCTCGACGACGGCACCCTGACCCGCTTCGGCCCGATGTTCGACATCGAACGCCTCGGCGGCGCCTTTACCCTTGCCGCACTTTCGGTACCCGAAGCGCGCTTCGACCGTGTCGCCGAGCAACTGGCGGCCATGCCCGCGGTGGCGCACAACTACCGCCGCGAACACACCTGGAACATGTGGTTTGTGCTCGGCTGCGCGACACCCGAAGGCATCGCCCAGACGATCGCCTGCATCGAAGCCGAGACGGGCCTACCGGTGCTCAACCTGCCCAAGGAGGAGACCTACCATGTCGGCCTGCACTTCCCGGTCTGAACCGTCAGACGCACACGAATCGATGGAACTGGCGAAACGCCTGGTCGAACTCACCGAAGCGGGCCTGCCCCTGGTGGATGATCCCTGGGCCTGGCTGGCTGAACGGCTGGGGACCAGCATCGAAGTCACCCTCGAACTGCTGCAACGGCTGCAGACAGAGGGCGCCATCCGCCGCATCGCCGCCGTGCCCAACCATTACCGCCTGGGCTATCGACACAACGGCATGACCGTCTGGGACGTGGACGACGCAGAGATCACCCGCCTCGGTCCGTTGATCGGTTCGCAGGCCTTCGTCAGCCATTGCTACCGTCGCCCGCGCCAGCCGGGCTGGCACTACAACCTGTTCGCCATGGTCCATGGCCGCAGCGCCGAGGAAATCGAGGCCTACCGTGCCGAGATTCGGCAGCTGCTCGGCAGCGCCTGCCGGGCCGAGGAAATGCTGGTCAGCAGTCGCATCCTGAAAAAGACCGGGCTGCGTGTGAGCAGTCGTCGCTAAAAACCCGTAGGGGTCTGGCCTTGGTCACACATGCAAGGCCTGCTCATGAATGGCGCTAGACGATCGAAACCCGCCCAGGTCTCGAGCGCACCGTTCGGCGCAATGTTGGATGGCCCATTTGGCTCGGCTTGTTCCGTGCCCTGGCAATGAATTCATCGGCGGGCTGAAGAGTACTGCCGAAGTGCCGTTCGTAGGGTGGGCTTCAGCCCACCGTTACCTCTTTTTGGTGGGCTGAAGCCCACCCTACGGGCCTGAGCGGCACCAAGGCTGGACCAGGCCTATTTAGCCCCGTGTCGCGATGCCCCTTCCCGGACCATGGCTTTTATTGTTTCCAGTCAAGGATTGGCGAGTGTCGCTCGGGGATGCTGCATCTATCGAACCGCGCAACCAAGCGTGATGCGGCAGGAGAAACGCTCATGTTGAGAATCAGCCATTACCTGCGTGCCCTCGCCCGGCCTGCCATGCCGGTACTGGGCGCGCGCAGCCCCGGTGCAAGCCGGCCGCCCGTAGTGATCTGGAACCTGCTGCGGCGCTGCAACCTGACCTGCAAACACTGCTACGCGACGTCGGCGGACAGCGTGTTTCGCGACGAGCTGGATACCGCCGAAGCGTTCAAGGTCATTGATGACCTCCACGAAGCGGGCGTGCGCGTACTGATCCTGTCAGGTGGCGAACCGCTGCTGCGCGACGACATTTTCGAGCTGTCCGAATACGCCCGCGAGAAAGGCTTCTTCGTTGCCCTGTCTACCAACGGCACGCTGATCGATGAGCGCAATATCGACCAGATCGCTGCCGCCAAGTACGACTATGTCGGCATCAGCATCGACGGGCTGGAAGCGGTCCATGACGACTGGCGCCAACTCAAGGGCAGCTTCGCCGCCTCGATGCACGCCATCGACCTGTGCCGCCAACATGGCATTCGTGTCGGCCTGCGCACCACCCTGACCCAGAACAACTACCCGCAGCTGCCTGCTCTACTGGCGCTGATGCGCGAGCATGACGTGCAGAAATTCTACCTCTCGCACCTCAACTACAGCGGCCGCGGCAAGCGCAGTCGCAAGGCCGACGCCCATCACCAGATGACCCGCGACGCCATGTACCAGCTGTTCGAGCAAGCCTGGGACGACGTGCAGAACGGCCGCGAAACCGACTTCGTCAGTGGCAACAACGATGCCGACGCCATCCTGCTGCTGCAGTGGGTGGAAACCCATCTGCCACAGCACCGCGATCGTCTGGAGCAGATGTTGCGCGCCTGGGGCGGCAATGCGTCGGGTGGCGGCATCGCCAATATCGACAACATCGGCGACGTGCACCCGGATACCTACTGGTGGCAGCACACCGTCGGCAATGTGCGGCGCCAGTCGTTCCGTGAACTCTGGATGGACAATCCCGAGCCGCTGCTCACCGAGTTGCGCCAGCACCCCCGGGCTGTGACCGGACGCTGCGCCGAGTGCCGCTGGTTGTCGATCTGCAACGGCAACACCCGCACCCGCGCCTGGGCTGAAGGCAACCTCTGGGGCGAAGACCCCGGCTGCTACCTCAGTGACCAGGAGATCGGTCTGCCACAACCGCAGTGCATTCCCAGCATCGCCATTTGACCAAGAGCGGCCCCAAGGCCGCCCCGTACATACCGCCAGCCCGATGAGATTCTCAGGAGTTCGCATGGATCAGCCAACCACTCTCCCCGCTTCCCTTGGCGCGACCCTGGCCCCGGGCGAAGTCGCGCTCGTCGGCGCCGGCCCCGGCGACCCAGGCCTGCTTACCCTGCGTGCCTGGAGCCTGCTCCAGCAAGCCGATGCCGTGGTCTATGACCGCCTTGTCAGCGACGATCTGATGAAGCTGATACCTGAGCGCTGCGCACGCCACTACGTCGGCAAGACCAGCGGCTACCACAGCCTGCCGCAGCCGCAGATCAATCAGCTGCTGGTGGATCTGGCGCAGCAGAACCTACGCGTGGTGCGCCTCAAGGGCGGCGACCCCTTTATCTTCGGCCGCGGCGCGGAAGAGCTCGAATACCTGCTCGCCCGTGGCATCAACGGTCAGGTGGTGCCAGGCATTACCGCCGCAGCGGGTTGCAGCGCCTATGCCGGGATTCCGCTGACTCACCGCGACCTGGCGCATTCCTGTCAGTTCATCACCGGTCACCTGCAGGAAGACGGCGCCCTGCAGCTGCCCTGGAGTAGCCTGGTCGAGGGCAAGCAGACCCTGGTGTTCTACATGGGCCTGGCCAGCCTTGGCGAGATCTCGCGCAACCTGATTGCCGCCGGCCTGCCGGTCGACACCCCCGCCGCGTTGATCGGCAACGGTACCCGTGCCGATCAGCAGGTGGTGCGCTGCACACTGAAACAGCTGCCCTCGATGGCGCAGGCACAACAACTGAAACCCCCTACCTTGACCGTGATAGGGCAAGTGGTCGGCCTGTTCGCCAATCAATCACTGGAGTTTCCGGCGCGCCTATTTGCCGAGCACAGTTCACAGGAAGCGGTTCTGGAGGCGTTATGCGACTGATCCCCTTCGCCCTGCTCATGCTCTGCGGGGCCGTGCAGGCCGCCCCGGAGGCCGTGTCGCTGGAGCAGGCCGGCGTGCTCTATGAGCAACACTGCCAGAGCTGCCATGGCGCCAATCGTCTAGGCGGGGCCGGGCCCGCGTTGCTACCCGAGAGCCTCAGCCGAATCAAACCAGATGAGGCGCGCGCGGTGATCCACAACGGCCGTCCGGCCAGCCAGATGGCCGCATTCGGTGATCGCCTGAACCCTGCGCAAATCGATGCACTGGTCAGCTACCTCTACCAACCAGCCGCCACACCACCGACCTGGAGCGATGCCGACATCCGCGCCAGCCATCGCATCCTCACCGACGTCGACGCGCTGCCGAGCACACCGCAGCACAGCGCCGATCCGCTCAACCTGTTCGTCGTGGTCGAGGCCGGCAACCATCACGTGCGCGTACTGGACGGTGATCGCTTCGAGGAGCTGGCCAACTTCCAGTCACACTTCGCCCTGCACGGCGGGCCGAAGTTCTCGCCGGATGGCCGCTTCGTCTACTTCGCCTCGCGGGACGGCTGGATCAGCGTCTACGACTTGCACAACCTGACCATGATCGCCGAGGTACGGGCCGGGCTGAATACCCGCAACCTGGCCGTAAGCAACGACGGGCGCTGGGTGCTGGTGGGCAACTACTTGCCGGGTAATCTGGTGTTGCTGGATGCCCGTGACCTGTCGTTGGTCAAACACATCCCGACCCTCGGCGCAGACGGCACCCAATCGCGGGTCAGCGCCGTTTACACCGCACCGCCGCGTGACAGCTTCGTGGTGGCGCTGAAAGACGTGAAAGAAGCCTGGGAAATTTCCTACGCCGGCGAGCCGGATTTTCAGCCACGGCGCATCGAGGCTGCCGACTTCCTTGACGACTTCTCGTTCACGCCGGATTACCGCTATCTGCTGGCCACCTCGCGCAAGGCACTCGGCGGGCAGGTCATCGATCTCGATACCGGCAAGGCCGTCACTGACATTCCGTTGCCGGGCATGCCGCACCTGGGCTCGGGCATCTACTGGAAACGCGGCGGCAACTGGGTATTCGCCACGCCCAACGTAAGCAAGGGTCTGATTTCGGTGCTCGATCTGCAGAGCTGGAAACTGATCAAGGAAATCCCCACCGAAGGGCCGGGGTTCTTCATGCGCAGCCACCTCAACTCACCCTACGCCTGGACCGACGTATTCTTCGGCCCCAACAACGATGCGGTGCATTTGATCGACAAGCAGACCCTGGAGGTCGCCCATACGCTAAGGCCGATGCCTGGGAAGAATGCTGCACATGTCGAGTTCACCAACGACGGTCGCTACGCGCTGCTTAGCGTCTGGGACTCCGATGGCGCGCTGATCGTCTATGACGCCAAGACATTGAAAGAGATCAAGCGCATTCCGATGAACAAGCCGTCCGGCAAGTACAACGTCGGCAACAAGATCGAATACGCCGAAGGCACCTCGCACTAAAGGCAAACGACGATAAAAGTGTCTGGACGATCGGCGTCAACCTGCACGGATTTTCGCCCAATAAGCAGGGTGGGCTTCAGCCCACCATGAGCGAGCAGGAAACGCCCCCGGAGGACCGAAGCGCAAAGCCGCCCAACCCACAAAGCTCGCGATTACCTCCACCAAGTAGGGTGGGCTTCAGCCCACCAAGAGGCGCAGAAAAAGCGTGCAAGACAGCTGAAGCGCAACACCGCCCGACCCAAACCTCGAGTGCTATTACCCCCAACTGTCCAGCCTGGAACCCCCTTTCGGCTTTTATCTTTCATTCCAACCTGCTTTCATATCAAACCCTTTGATATGAGCACGCTTTCATGGACATTGATCTCGCCCGCACCTTTCTCGAGATCATTCGCAGTGGCAGCTTCGTCGCCACGGCCGAGCGGCTGCATATCACCCAGACCGCAGTCACTGCACGGGTGCGCAGCCTCGAAACGCAGCTCGGCTGCCGGCTGTTCGTGCGCAACCGCGCCGGTGCGCGGTTGACCAGCGACGGCGAGCGTTTCGTCACCTATGCCACCCAGCTGGTGCAGGCCTGGGAAACCGCCCGACGTGAGCTGCCCCTGCCGCGCGGCTATGACAAGCTGCTGTCGCTGGGCGCCGAAATCAGCCTGTGTAACCCATTGATGCTGGCCTGGGTCCAGCGCCTGCGCCAGATGATGCCCGACCATGCCTTTCGTAACGAGGTGGCCAGTGGCGAGGAGCTGCAGAAGCAGCTAGGCCTCGGCGTGCTGGATGCGGCGTTGGTGCATCAGCCCGAGTACTGGCCCGGGCTGCAGGTCGAGCAGTTGCTCGAAGAAAAGTTGATCCAGGTGGTTCACAGCTACATCCCCGAGCCTTATCTGTACGTCGACTGGGGTCCGGCATTTCGTAGCCAGCATGACCGTGCCCTGCCGGAGCACATCCGCACCGCGCTTTCCTTCAGCCTCGGCCCGCTGGCGCTGCAGTATCTGCTGCAGCATGGCGGTCGCGGCTACTTTCGCACGCGCGTGGTCCAACGCTACCTTGACGAAGGCGTGCTCAAACGGGTCGAGCAGGCGCCCGAGTTCAGCTACCCGGTCTACCTGGTGTACCCGCATGCCGCCGAGTCGCCGGCGTTGCAGCGTGCCGTTGCGCTGCTGCGAGAAGCTGCCGAAGAGGAATACGACTGGTCGCGCTGGAACTATGAAATCTAGCCGGACGAATCCAGACAAAACGCCAGGACAACGACGCCTCAGCTGCTCAGCCGCTTCATCCAGTTCTGGTACAGCCCGGCGACCAGATCGCTCTGGGTGATCATGCCGACCAGGCGCTGCTCGGCGTCGACGACGGGCAAGCAAGACATGCGGCGGTCGGCCAGCAAATGGACCAGATCGGCCAGATGCGCGTCTTCATGCACCGAGACCGCCGGCGCGCTCATGATCCCCTCCACCCGCACCTCACGGCCGAACGTCAGCCGCCGCAGGTTGAGCCGTGACGGGCTGGGCTCGAAGTGCTGCAGCAGATCGGTCAGGGTGAGAATGCCCACCAGCTTGCCGCTGCCTGGCTCGAGCACGGCCAGCGAATGCAGACGGTGCCGACGCACGATGTCCCAGGCCTGACGTATCCGGGCCGCTGGGTCGACCCAGTGCAACTCGCGGCACATGATGTCGGCAGCGGTGACGGTACCCATGCTGCGGCGAATGGCATGAGTCTCGGTGCGTTTGATCAAGTCCACTAAATCGTCGCGAGTGACGTCGACGTATTCACCGAAATCCTCCAGCGCACGGTCCACGTCATCGCTGGTGAAGCTCATGTGCTCCTCACCCAGCGGGACACTGCCAGTCTGCTCTGCGCTACTGGCCGCGCGCGGTTTGGGATAGGGATGGCGCGTGAGGTTGTTGTAGACCAGCGCAGCGGCAATCAGCAGCAGCGAGTTGAAGGCCACCGGGATCAGCAGGCCATACCCCAACTCGCTGATCCCCGGCCCGCCGATGGCGGCGACCATCGCCAGCGCACAGCTTGGCGGATGCATGCAGCGCAGCAGGAACAGACAGGCGATGGCCAGGCACACGGCCAGGACCGCCGCTGCCACGGTGGGCAAGGCACTGGCGCCCAGCGCGATGCCAATGGTCACCGCAATGAGGTTGCCACCGAGCACTGACCAGGGTTGGGCGAAGGGACTCGACGATGCACTGAAGAGGATCACCGCCGAGGCGCCGGCTGGCGCGACGATATGCAGCGTGACCGGGCCGCCGAACAGCCAAAGACCAATGGAAACCATTGGCAGCACCACCAGACCCACGCCGATCACCGCGCGCAGCCATTCCTTCGGCCCCACGCTCAATGGCACCGGAAAGAAGGATCGCAGCCAGTCGTTGAAAGGGTCTTGCATGGGCTCGGCTTGGAAGAGATATAGCACTCAGGCACTGCGACTATGCCACAGGTTCCGGCAGTGCCTTCCGCGGGCTGCGATGCAGGGCGCGATGACCCACTGCCAGTCAGGCGTCATCCCAGCAGGCCGTGGGCGCTTCAGTCGGCAAGTGTTTCAGCCAGTTCCGATAGAGCGCCGCGATCAGATCGGTCTGGGTGATCATGCCGACCAGGCGCTGCTCGGCGTCCACCACCGGCAGGCAGTGCAGGCCCTTATCGGAGAGCAGGAACACCAGATCGACCATGTGCGTGTCCGGGTTAACCGTGACCACCGGCGTACTCATGATCGAGCGCAGCCGTGCGCCGCCTGCGCGTTTCAGTTGGCTGAGACGCAGACGCGCCGGCGTCGAGCGCAGATGCTTGAGCAGGTCGACCAGCGTGACGATGCCGAGCAGCTCACGGCTCTCGCCCTTGACCACCGGCAACGAATGCAGACGATGCTCGCGCAGGCTCTGCCAGGCCCGCTGAATGGAGCAGTCCGGGGTGCCCCAGTAAAGATCGCGGGACATGATATCGGCGGCGGTTATCTCGCCCATGCTGCGCCGCAACGCATGCTTTTCGGTCTGTTTGATCAGCTGTGCCAGATCATCCCGGGTGACGTCGACGTATTCACCGAACTCGGCCAGCGCCCGCTCCACGTCGTCATCCCTGAAGCTCATGCGCTCGCTGGGCAACGGGTCATGGGTGTGATGAGTGTTGCCTTTCTGCGGGCGCGGCTTGGGGTAGGCATGTCCGCTGAGATTGTTGTAGAGCAGCGCCACCACCACCAGCAGCAACGAGTTGAACGCTACCGGGAAGAGCAACTGGAACCCGTAGGCGTGCAGCTCCGGACTGCCGACCACCGCCACCAGCGCCAGCGCCGCACCCGGCGGATGCAGGCAGCGCAAGCCGAACAGGCAGATGATCGCCAGCGCCCCGGCCAGGCCGGCCGCCATCGCCACAGGCAAGGGGCTGGCACCCAGCGCGATACCGATGGCAGCGGCCAACAGATTGCCGCCGATCACCGACCATGGCTGGGCGAAGGGGCTCGACGAGGCCGCGAACAGCAACACCGCGGACGCAGCCGCCGGCGCAGCCAGCGGCAGGGTGACAGAGATTCCGAACACCCAGGCGCTGAACGGGATAACCAGCAACAACGCCAAGCCGATGCCCGTTGCGGCACGCAGCCATTCAGCGGGGCGCGCCGATAAAGGCACGGGCGCAAAGGATCGACACCAGTCTAAAAGGCGTTCCTGCATGGTTCCTGCTTGCGTTGAGTCTGTTGATCGCCTCCACACCCAACCGCTTGCATGACGGGCCGTGTCAGACGATCAAAGGAGGTCCGATGCCTCAAATAAGGGCACCGGACGAATCGGGCGCACATTGTCGGTGCGCGCCGGACCCAACGCTAATGAATAGTATTGATTCTTTGCTGCAGTATTTTTGCTATCAAAGTTTCTAGCTGGCTTGTCTCATCTGCAGCAACAGGCAAGCCCTGACGCGATCGGACGGTTAAAGACACGGAAATATGGCTTACCGAGTCTGCTAACACGCTTGGCTGATAGCAGGCCGCGCCTCTTTCTCCTGCTCGCCAATCAGCGCCGCAACGATGCGCATCACCTCGAGATTGGCCTCTTCCATCTCGCTCATATGGCCGAGCGCGTCTTCCAGCGCCTGCCGACGAAACGCCTCGATGGCCTGCTGGCCCTGTTGATGGACGGCCGTGTGCGGACGTTCGATCTGCGGAAAGTGCTCCAGCCGGTGCATGCCGCGATTGGTTTCCCCGTAGTACCAGCGACCGAAGCGACACTCACGCTCGCTTGGCAAAACCGGCGCTTGCTGGCTGTCCGAACCGAGCACCTGGTTGTAGACGACGAACTTGAGCGACAGCTCATCGAGGTTGGCCAACCTCGATGCCCGCACGGAACGAGGAACGCTCGATCCCGTGGCGCATATTGCCGGCCAACTGATGCAGGTGCTGCATGGCCGCCACGGCCCGTTCGGTGGTACGGCTGAACCCCTGCGCGAGGCCACCCTGCACCTGGATATAAGCGTGAACGCTGGCGATCTCGGCCTGCACCTGAGTGATTTCCTGAACGATATCAGCAGTAGCCAATGCGGTCTTTTCCGCCAGGCTGCGGATTTCCCCTGCAACCACAGCGAAGCCGCGACCGGCGTCACCAGCCCGCGCCGCCTCGATGGCCGCATTGAGGGCGAGCAAGTTTGTCTGGCTGGCGATGCCGCTAATGAGATCGACGATACCGTTGATCTGTTGCGAATGGGCCGCAAGGGCGTCGACCTGCTGCGAAGCCTGGCTAAGCCCGCTCTCCATCTCGACCGCCTTGTTCTGTAGCTCGCCAAAATGCTGCTGATTGCTCAACGCGGCGTCAGCAACCTGCTCGGCCTGCGTGCGGTTTTCGCTGAGCTGGCCAGTGAGGTATTCGAACGAGTCGCCCAGATGCTCGACCGAATGGCTGAAGCGGACCAGATTGCCCGCAACGCCGCGGTAATAGTCCAGCTGGTGTTGCCCATCGACGCTGGCGGCGGCGGCAGCGGCTGCCTGTGCCTCCAGCACTGCGATACGCGCGGCTTGCTCCGCGCAGGTTTGCTGCAGCCGATCATGCTTCAGCTGCAGATCGCGGGCGGCTCGTTTCCATCTGAAAAACATGGTCTGCCTCGCGGGGTTCAGTGAAGCGTGTAGCCGTTGTCGACCACCCAATCCTGGCCGTAGACGCCACGGGCGCCCTGCGAGAGCTGGAACAGGATGACGTTGGCCACCGCAGAGGACTCGAGGAAATGTCCCGGAAGCAAACGCTGAGTGACGCCTTCGGCCACCTGTTCGAGTTGCTCATCGGGCAGCCCCAGCGTGCCCCAGATCGCGGTGGCAGTCGGACCCGGAGAGACCACATTGATACGCACACTCAGCGGAGCGAACTCCACCGCCAAGGTGCGAGCATGTGCGACCAGTGCGGCTTTGCTGGCGATATAGGCCGCCAGCCCCGGGAAGGTACTGCGCGTCAGGAAGGTGCCGATGAACACCACCGATGCGGGCTTGGCCAGCTCGGCACGCAACGCCCCCAGGGTATTCAGGGCGCCGGCTCCATTGACCGCCCACTGGCGCTCGAAACAGGCCACATCGAGGCTGTCGCCCAGCTCGGCGATGCCCGCGTTCGGCACCAGATAGTCCACCGGCCCCAGTTCGGCAGCCCGACGCGCCAGCAGCTGCAGGTCGTTCGCTGAGGTCACGTCGCCCTCGACCCAGTGCAGGTGCTCAGGATAGGTTTCCATCAACTGCGCCAAACCGCCCAAGCTGCGCGACATGGCCAATACCCGCGCACCACGCTGCAGCAGTGCGGTGCACAGCGCCAACCCAATACCCGAGCTGGCACCGGTGACGACGGCCAGGCGTTCATTGAATTCATTTTTCATCATCATCTCCGATGCCGGCAATTGCCGGGCCGCAGGCTGCCCGTCCCGGAATGGGCAGGCAGCATTTCTTTAGGGGTTGGCGGGATAAGAGGTTTGTTCAGCGTCTAGCCTGGGTGGCCATCGACCCGCGTGGTGACCAGCATCGGTGCATAGCGCCAGGCATACAGGGCGAACGCCAGCGTCCAGCAGATCGCGGCAAGCCACAGGCCAGTCAGTGGCCATTCGGTAACCAGAAACACCCGCGAGGCCGCACCGAGGTTGAACAATACGAAGGCGCTGACGATACCGGACGGCAGCTGCAACGGCCGGCCGGTATGCCCGAGCGTGACGCGAGCAATCATGGCCAGGATCAAGCCGCCCATGGAACCGACCGACAGCGCGTGCAACGACGAGCTGGAGCTGTCCAGCAGACCGAAATTCCACAGCGCCAACCCGGTTGCGGCGATCACCAGCCAGAGCATGGCTAGGTGCAGCGACCACAACAACGGCACGCGCCAGATGCCGCTGTCGTACCAGCGCGCCAGCCGCAGCAGATGCCCGGCGCCAATGGCGAGAAACAGCACGCCGAGCCCGAGGTTCTGTTGCAAGGCAACGCCGGCGGCGTATAGCGCAGCGATCAGACCGGTGCCCACCAGCAACGCTACGTCCAGCCAGAGCCGCGGCTTGACCGCTTCGGTGCGGCCAAGACCACGCTGGGTGAAGAAAGGAATCACGCGTCCGCCGATGATGGCCATCAGCGCCGCCACCAGCCAAAGCCCAGCGAGGACACCTTGGCGCTGCAAACCGTCATCGCCCAGCGCGATGCCACAGAGCACCAGCACATCGGCGGCCGTCATCAGACCGAGCACGGCGATGATCGGGTAGTTGCGCTTCTGCCTGGCCACCCAGAGCATGCGCGCCATCAGCCCGGTCACACCCAGCATGAACAGCAGATCGAGCGGAATCAGCAGCGCCAACGGCAGCCCGAACAACCAGCCGAGACGCGCCAGCAGCCAGACTACGGCCAGCGCTATCAGCCTGTTGCCCGATACGCCAGGCTGACCGGTCCAGGTCTGCCCCGCCGTGAGCAGAAAGCCCGCAACGATAGCCATGGCGAAGCCGAACAGCATTTCGTGG
Organism: Pseudomonas sp. NPDC077451; assembly: GCF_044543345.1. Lineage (NCBI taxonomy): Bacteria > Pseudomonadati > Pseudomonadota > Gammaproteobacteria > Pseudomonadales > Pseudomonadaceae > Pseudomonas > Pseudomonas sp. NPDC077451. Next base: position 64,858 of record NZ_JBITVX010000020.1, read on the forward strand.
CGGTGCCAGGACAACCAGCCACCGGTTGGCTGGAAGCCCGGCCAGAGGCCAGTCCACGCAGCGATCCACAAAGGAATAGCGAGCAGCGCGAAGAGGCTGCCGGCGAGAAAAAACGGGCGAAAGGCGAGCCGCCACACGGGCGGGATACTCAAGGCTTTTCGCCGATCGATAACTTGCACAAAGGCCTCCTGAGCTTGCTCGTATCTGCCTGGAGGGGCAAAGCCCTGCCGGTCAGAACAGTGATCGCTCCGGAATCGCGGAGCCAGGCCTACTTTTTACAGGGTTGGGGGCTTTGGCAGACTTGATTGCAATCATCTTTTTTTTTGGAGGGAGCCTGGCGGCGACCGCCGGCAGGTCTCTACGAGCTCAGACCCAGCACGTCGAACGCACCGGCTCAGTAGGAGCCAGCTTGCTGGCGATCCACACTCGCCCAGGCAACCGGCACCAAGCGGACGCCGAACCATGATCGCGAGCAAGCTCGCTCCTACGAAAAGCGTACCGATGTTGAGTCAGCTTCGTGAACAGCGGGCGAACACGCGCCGCTTCCTGTAGGCCCGTAGGGTGGATCACGCTTCATCGATCCACCGGGTGGCGCTCCACGGAACCAAACCGAGTCACGGTGGATGTAAAAAGCGCCATCCACCCTTGTATCTCGACTACCACGCTATGTTGGGGTGATAGTTCCCGACTGATCATCGGGGGAAGGTCAGGAAGCCGTATCCAC
>NZ_JBITVX010000021.1:0-55872 GCF_044543345.1 Pseudomonas sp. NPDC077451
GAGGGCGCCAAGGCCTCGCTGAGTGCCTTCGATCACCTGATCCGCAGCTCTGTCGAAGACTGAGCGTCGAGGTAAAAAGAAAGGGGAGCAGGCCATCCCCTTTCTTGTTTCTGGCTGCTGACGTCCAGACCCACACGGGATGCGATTCGAAGGATAGATAGCCGATATCCAAGGTCTACCTTATTACACCGGATCCGCTTTGGCTCGGGTGGTAACGAGCGAAACGGGCGGCTATCGATCCGCTCGCCGTGCATGTATCAGCAGTCCATGGAGCGAGTCCTCATATGATCAATGCGGATGCGCCGCAAACGCCCCGCGGGGCAGTAGTGACTTTGGCCAACAGGTCCAGAGATCCCAAACATGAAAAGGCCGTGCATGAACATCTGGCCAAGCGTCTAGCGGCAGTCAAAGGCCTGACGTTTCTCGGGGAGTACGACCGATCCATTGAATATTCGCATCCACTGTACTTTGTGCCGTCTGGCACCATCATCGGTACAGACACAGCCCGTGAGCTAGGCCTCGATGATGAGGAAGATCTGTTCGGTGGCGTGGTGCCGCAGGCATTCATCGAAACCAAGGCCATCACGCATCCGCTGGTGCGTCCGGATGCAGATGCGCCAGTTGGTTGGTCTCGTGACTTCGCGGCGCGTGTCAGTGGCAGCGTGCTTCCCGGCTATAGCGTCTTTTCGCTCGCAGATGCCCGCGAAGCCGGGCGGCGGCTGTTGCATGAAGGTTCGCTGCGGCTGAAACCAGTGCGAGCCACCGGCGGGAGAGGGCAGGAGCGCATCAATTCCGAGCAGCAGCTGGATAATGCGCTGGAACACGTCGATGAGAAGGAGATGGCTCACTATGGGCTGGTGCTCGAGGCCAACCTGGAGCACGTGACGACCTTCAGTGTTGGGCAAATTCGGGTGGCGGGGAGAACGCTCAGCTACTACGGGACTCAGCGCCTGACGTCTGACAATTCTGGCGAGACGGTTTACGGCGGATCAGATCTGGTCGTATCGGACGGTGATTTCGAGGCCTTGCTGAGGCTCGATCTTCCGGAGAAGGCCCGGCTGGCCATTATGCAAGCGCAGGTCTACGACGATGCCGCATCGGCGTGCTTTCGCGGATTTTTCGCGTCCCGTCGTAACTACGATATTGCCCAGGGCGTCGATGGTCGGGGTCGTGCCTGTTCCGGTGTGCTGGAACAGTCATGGCGGATCGGTGGCGCAAGCGGTGCCGAAATCGCTGCGCTTGAGACTCTCATGCAGGGCCAGAGCGGCGCAGTACGGGCGTCTACCGTTGAGGTTTATGGTGAGTCGCAAGTAGTTCCGTCCGGTGCGACCGTACTGTTCCGGGACGAAGACGCCGAGGTGGGCTTTATCACCAAGTACGTAGTGGTGGAGGATTATGGCGACTCAGAGTGAATGCGTAGACATCCTGGTCGACGATGAACATATCGCCGGAACTTTCCTCTCACCACCAACCAAACTGCCCGGCGTCCTGTTCGTGCACGGCTGGGGGGGGAGTCAGGAGCGTGACCTGACGCGCGCTCGAGGTATAGCGGGATTGGGCTGCATCTGCTTGTCCTTCGATTTGCGCGGCCATGCCTTGACGCTGGCGCAACAGCAGACCGTTACGCGCGAGCAGAATCTCAATGATCTGTTGGCCGCCTACGATCTGCTGGCGCAACACCCGAACATCGACCCATCGGCGATTGCCGTGGTGGGCACCAGCTACGGCGGTTACTTGTCAGCTTTGCTTACGGCGCTGAGGCCAGTTAAATGGTTGGCCATGCGGGTTCCAGCGCTGTACGGGGACGATGATTGGATGGTGCCCAAGCGCCAGCTGAACCGGGATCTGCTCAATCAACTGCGTGGTCGACGAGTTGTGCCGGAGGAAAACCGTGCACTGGCAGCCTGTGCCGACTTTCGCGGCGACGTGCTGATCGTCGAGTCCGAGCACGATCACTTGGTCCCGCACAGCACCATCATGAGTTACCGCGCCGCCTTCCATCAGACGCATTCCCTGACGCACCGGATCATTCTCGGTGCTGATCATGCGCTAACCAGTGATTGCTGCCAGAAGGCCTATACCGACATCCTCGTTAACTGGGCGACCGAGATGGTAGTCGGGGCTCGACTCGACCAGCAGGAAGGCGTTGCCGCGGCGAACCGTCGCTAGCCTGGGGGTGAAGGTGGCTGAATGGGTCCGACAAAACGGCTCCAGCGTCGATCCAGGACCTGCTGTTTCAGGACTTCGATGACATCCACCAGCAGCTCTTCGAGCGCCAGGTCGGTGTTCTCATCCTGGTAAACCCAGGCCTCGAAAAACTCGTCGGCCAGATTTCGTGCAAGTCTCTGGAACTGCGGGCTCTGAAGTCCTTCGGCGGCGCCTTGAAGTAGCTGGGCGGCGATATCACTGAGCGCTTCATCCAGGGTATCGGCGACTCGTCCCCCCATGGGCAGGCGGCGCAGTCTGATCACCTCCGGGTTGTTCAGCAGAGCCTGGTGAATTAGTCCGCCTACATAGCCTTCGATGGCCCCCCGATTGTCCCGGTAGCCGCTCTCCAACATGCTGTGCATGCGACGGGAAAGGTCGTTGAGCAGCCGTTCCTTGCGCGGCCTGACGACCTCTTGCAGCAAGCGGCGGGAGAGGTCGTCGCTGGCTCCGATCTCCTGCTGCATGCGGCTGAACAGGCGAACCATGACGCGATCGGATAGTTCTTCGAGCAGCAACAGGTAATAGCGGTTGGCCAGGCCAAACACCGCCCAGCGTCGCATGTCGATCAGCCCCAACCGTTGCAGACGGATCAACAGGCTGCCGACGCGCAGTACCCGCAGCCAGCGGAAGCCGCTTAACGGAATGCAGCCGAGCACGTCATACCAGTGAGCGAAGGGGTAGTAGTACCAGCGTGCGTAGCGGCGTTCAAACAACGCGACGGTCCAACCCAACAGCACGTCGAAGACGAAAATCGCGACGAAGGCGAGGTCGATGTGTTGGAAGTTCTGGTGAATCAGCGCGTCGTAGCGTTGATGCAGGGCGGGAGCCCATTCGGCCAGGGCGTCATTGATTGGCTGCAAAATGAACAGGCTATCGAACAGGATGAGCCCAAGGTTGATGCACACCAGCAGGACGATCAGGACTTCCCAAGCCGCGTGCAGCCCGTCGATTAAGCGCTCGCGCCGCCGCGTTTGCTCAGGCATCGGCAGGCGCACTGGCCGCATGCCAGAGGATTTCTGCGCAGCCCTGACGCCGCGCAATCAGCCGGGCCACAACGAAGAATAGGTCCGACAGGCGATTGAGGTAAGCCAGGCCGACCGCGCGTAGCGGCTCGATCGCATTAAGTTGCTGACAACGGCGCTCGCTGGTACGCGCCATGCTCCGACACAGATGGGCGAGGGCAATCAGTCGTGAGCCGCCCGGCATGATGAAGTCTTCCAGCGGGCCTAGCTCCTGATTCCAATGATCGATCGCCGCCTCTAGACGGGCGACCTCGGCGGCGGTCAGTGCCTGATACTCAGGCATCGCCAACTCACCGCCCAGGTCGAACAGACGATGCTGGCAGGGCCCCAGAACTTCGATCAGTTCGGCCAGATCCGGCCAGCGCGCCTGGGCTTCGGCCAGCTCGGCCAGCAACAGGCCCAGTTGACTGTTGAGGGTGTCGATTTCGCCCATCGCCTCGATTCGCGGATGATCCTTGGGCACTCGGCGGCCGTCGGCCAAGCCGGTTTCTCCGGCATCACCGGTGCGGGTGTAGATCTTCGAGAGTCGGTTGCCCATCTGGATTCCTTGATTCAGCTGTTGTTGAGTTCGATAGCGGATGTCAGCGGCAGGCGCAGCGTAAAGCAGGTGCCCTGGTCTGGCCTGCTCTGCACTTCCATCTGGCCTTTGTGATTGTTGGTGATGATGAAATACGAAACGGAAAGACCCAGCCCGGTTCCCTGGCCCACCTCCTTGGTAGTGAAAAAGGGTTCGAAGATTCGCTTGCGGATATGTTCAGGAATTCCGCTGCCATTGTCTTCGACTTGAATTTCGCACCAAGGCGGATTCAGCCGTGTGCGCAGAATGATTTGCCCGCGGCCTCGCTCCGGTTTTTGATGGATGGCCTGCGCGGCGTTTTTCAGCAAGTTCAGCAGCACCTGTTCCAGCTCGTTGGCGATACAGGGGACGCGGTCCATCTGGGAATCGAAGTCTCGGAGGATCTCAATAGAGCGGAAGTCGAAACCGTCCATCAGCGCAAAGTCGTTGCCGGCAATCTCCAACGCCTGGTCAATAAGTACGGCCAGCGGGCACTCCGCCAGTTGCCGGTTGCTCAGGCGACTGAAACTCAGCATGTGGCTGACGATCTTGGCCGCTCGCGATCCGGCTTGCTGAATACCGTCGAGCAGTTGCGGGATCTCCCTTTGCTGCAGATACAGGTTGACGGCTTCCAGCGAGACCCCGGTATCCAGAGCAACGTCGCGGTTCCGCTCAAGCTCAGGCGATAGCCGCCGGCGGATGTTCTGTGCGTTGTGCAGGATGGCGCCGAGGGGGTTGTTGATCTCGTGCGCCATACCTGCGGCAAGGCTGCCCACCGACAACATCTTTTCCGACTGCACCATGATTTCTTCCATGTTGATCCGCTCGGTAATGTCGTCGATGCGGATCACCACGCCCCGCCCGCCACCGCCCATTAGGGGGTAGAGCGTCAATGCATAATGCCGAGGCTCACCATTGAAGGCCCAGGTGACACGTTCGATCTTCTCGACCTGATGATGCTCAGATGTACGGCGGATCTGAGCCAGGAAGGGCCTTAGCGGCTCGAAGGCGATGAAAACGGGTTGGTTCAAGGCGTCATCGATTGACGTTCCGGATAGCACACTGGCCTGTTGATTCCACTGGGTCACGTAGAGCTGCTCATCGAGCGCGATGAGTACCGAGGGCATCGAGTCGATGATGCTGTTCAGGTAGTTTTGGAATCCGGTGAGTTTCTTTTCGATTTTGCTGCGAACCTGGACTTCGAGCTCGAGCTTGCGGTTGGAATGACGGGTCTCCTCTGCCAGGCCTTGCGCGTGATCGAAGGCTTCCTGGGCATCGTCTCGGGCACGCTTGAGCTGCTGCTCGCGAGCCTCCATGCGCGACAACATGGTGTTGAAGGCATCGGCCAAGTGGCCGATCTCGTCCCGGTTTTTCGGTGTCGCCCTGAGGGAGTAGTCTTCTTCTCGGGTCACCTGGCGGGACAGGGCTTCCAGGTCGCGGATCGGCCGGGTAATCAGACGACGAATCTGCCGCGCCACCAGCGCCCATAGCAGCAGGCTGGCGAGCAGGATGGCGAGGCTGGCGGTCAAGGTGCCCGTGTAGAACGCGCCTGGCAGTTCGCTGCTGGCGACCATCAATAGATGACCTGGTGGCCCCGCAGCCTGTGGCAGCTCGATCAACAGATTGGCGCGCATCTCGCTCTTCTGCCACGCCGGCAAGTCGCTCACCTGCTGCGGTAAGTCCAGCCGATCGCCACGATACAGTTCAGCCAGGCTGCGCCCCGTGCGGTCATACACCACAGCCGCCCGCAGCGGCGCATATTCGTTCAGCTTCCCCAGCAGCTCGTCAGCAGCCGCTTTGGATTCCAGGGCGCGATCACTCAGCTCGGGTGTTGCGAACAGCGCGCCGAGGGTATGCATCGCCTGGGGCGCGACGCTCTGCCGGGATATCCAATAGGCTGCGCTGATAAACGTGAGGTTGGAGACCAGCAGCAAGGCTGCTAGCAGCACGAGCAAAGCGATCAGCAGCTTGCGGCCGACCGGAAGATTTTCAAGGCGCTGGCGCAGGGTCATGGCAGGCACGGGCGAAGGGTGTTTCTGCAGGGTAGCGGGGGCTTAGTCGGCGGGCAATCCGTGACAGCGCAGGAGCGTCTGGAGTCGCTCGAACAGTTCGTTCAGCTCGGGCGTCGCCAGGCCATGCTGACGTGCGGCCCGACAAGCCTGCCCAAGCAGAAAGCCTACTTCGGTTCGGCGCCCGCTCCGCACGTCCTGATACATCGATGAATAGTTTTGCGCGGTCGCCTCGATGATGCGCAACACTACCGCCTCGAGCCCATCGGCGGCTGCGCGCTGGCCGCATGCCCGCAGTACCTCGCTGAGCTCGTTGCAGAGCCGGTGCAGCGGCTCGGGATGATTCAGCAATTCGCCGTTACGGCAATCGCTCAGCACGCTAAGCGGGTTGATGGCGCAATTGATCGCCAGCTTTCGCCAGAGTATGGCCATAATGTCGTCCGCCCAGACGTACGGAATCTCCGCCATGTCCAGCTCGGCAAGCCAGGGCGGCGCTTGATGATTGACCGGATCGCCGAGCCAGTTCTGGCCCCGACCGGCATGCACGACTCGAAAGTCGGCCTGACGGTAAGCCCCTTCGGTGCTGGAAACGAAAATGCAGCGGCTCTCCGGCCAACGTGCCGCAATGGCCTGCTGGCTGCCCAGCCCGTTTTGCAACAGGAGGATTTCCGACTGTTTGGCAAGTCGCGGCGCTAGTTCCGCGACGGCGGCCTCTGCGTCATAGGCTTTGCAGGCGACCAGTAGCCGCTCTATCGGTGTCGTAGCCCCTGGTAGCTCTGCCAGTATTGGATAGACACGGCTCGCACCATTCTCGATCAGCGCAAGCCCTCCCGCGGCGTGGTACTCGGCAAGCCGTTGGGGATTACGCAGGATAATGCGCAGCGGCACGCCGGCGCGAAACAGGCGCGTCGCCCACAACCCGCCCAGGCTGCCGGCACCCAGTACGTGCCAGGTGCCAGCCATCAGGCGGGCTGCTTGTAGCGCATGGGCACGATACGTCCGGTGGCGTATGCGTCAGGTAATAACGATCCAGCCTCTGCGATGACCCGCTTGGGATCGACCGGCAGCGCGCTTGCATCGAGGCTGATCATCGCGATACCGGCCTTGATTGAAATGAAGCCCTCATCGGTCTTGAACGCCTTGAGGTTAAGTCCTTCATGCAGCCGCTTGAAACTGCTCGGAGCGCACCCTCGCAAGTCATCAATCAGCGTCAGCACGCCGAAATGGCGATCATCCAGGCGGGTGAGGACGTCGAGCGGGCGTACCAGCTGCTGGATACGTCTCGCGACACCTCGCAGCAGGTCCTGATGAAACTGTTCACCATAGCGTTCCCGCTGGCTGGGAACCTCCGGCAAGCCTATCAGCAGAAAGCACAGCGCACCGCCGCGGCTTTCGATCTGGCGCAAGCTGTCGCCAAGGCGCTGATGCAGGTAACGACTGTTTCCGAGCCCGGTGATCGGGTCGATCAGGTTGCGCTTTTCCAGACTGGCGATGTTTTCGGTCAATAGACGGTTTTCGCGCATCAGCCGCTGCAGTGAGCCGCACAGTCGATCGGCGGCAAACACCCTGGGCACGAGCTGATCGTTCATCACCGACTTGCCGATGAAATCATCCACGCCGTGATCGAAGGCCTTGCTCAGCACGTCTTGGCCGTCGCGGCCGGTCAGGAGAATGATGTAAGTGTAATGATCGGACATCTCGTCCTGCTGGCGGACCTGAGCGGTCAGCTCCAGGCCATCCATTTCCGGCATCAGCCAATCAGCGAGGAGAACATTGGCGGGGCGTTGTTCAATCAGCTCCAACGCCGCGCTGGCACTGTTGGCGAAACGAATGTCTTCGTACCCGGCCTTGCTGAGTGCGCGACCTATCATCACGCTGGAGAACTTGGCGTCGTCGACCACCAGGATGCTGAGTTGGGGGTTGGGCATTCAGGAACTCGGAGAAGGAGAGGGGCTGCAACAGGGAATGGAAAGGCCTGAGCAGCGCGAACAGTTATAATGATGGCGCATTTGAACCGTCAAGCTAAGCGCGCTGGGTCACACCGTTGCGCCGTTTCCACAGGAGGAAGCCCATGCCCTCGTTCGACGTGGTGTCCGAACTGGACAAACACGAAGTAACCAACGCGGTAGATAACGCTGTCAAGGAACTCGACCGGCGCTATGACCTGCGTGGCAAAGGCAGTTTCGAATTCAAGGAACTGACCATCAATCTGACCGCCGACGCAGATTTCCAATTGGAGCAGATGTTGGAAATCCTCAAGTTGAGCCTGGTCAAACGCAAGATCGATATCCAGTGTCTGGAGCTGAAGGATCCCTATCCGTCCGGCAAAACCGTCAAGCAGGAGGTGGTGCTGCGCGAGGGTATCGACAAGGAACTGGCTAAGAAGATCGTAGCGTACATCAAGGAGGCCAAGCTCAAGGTGCAGGCGGCCATTCAGGGCGAGCAGGTACGTGTAACCGGCAAGAAACGCGACGACCTGCAGGAAGCCATCGCCCTGCTGCGCGCCAAGGATTTTGAAATGCCGCTGCAATTCAATAACTTCCGCGATTGATCACCCCGCGCACGTTCGTGCCACTTCCCGCATTTGCCGAGCGGCCCTAGTCCGGGCGCTCGGTGTCCCAAGGAGATTCCTTTTCAATGGATTTCAGTGTCGATTACCTGGGCGAGCTTTCCGAGGCCTGGTTGCCTGTTGTCGTTCAATACGGCGCACAAGTTACGCTGGCGCTTTTCACCTTCCTCATCGGTTGGTGGCTGATCAACAAGCTCGTCGGCAATTTGGGGGGCGTATTGAAGCGCCGCCAGTTCGACGCTTCGCTGCATGGCTTTATCGAGAGCCTGGCGAGCGTCATCCTCAAGGTACTTTTGCTGATCAGCGTTGCGTCGATGATCGGCGTCGAGACCACCTCATTTATCGCTGTAATCGGTGCAGCCGGCCTTGCGATTGGCCTGGCGTTGCAGGGCAGTCTGGGCAACTTCGCTGGCGGTGTGCTGATTCTGATCTTCCGACCCATCCGCGTCGGTGAGTGGATTGAAGCTCAGGGCGTATCCGGGACTGTGCACTCGATACAGATCTTCCACACCGTCCTCAAGTCTGCCGATAACAAAACCATCGTGGTGCCCAACGGCAGCCTTTCGAATGGCCATATCACCAATTATTCCCGCGAGCCGCGTCGTCGCGCGGACATCAATATCGGTATCGACTACGGCGCCGACATCAAACTGGCGCGCAAGATCCTGCTGGAGATTGCTGAAGACGAGCGTGTGCTGCGTGATCCTGATCCGGTGGTCCATGTTGTTGCACTGGCCGACAGTTCGGTGAATCTGTCGCTGCGGGTATGGGTCTCCACCGGTGACTTCTGGCCCGTGACCTTCGGCTTTACTGAGTTGGTCAAGGAGCGCTTCGACGCAGCCGGGATCGGTATTCCATTCCCGCAGCGGGTGGTACACCTGGTCCAGCGTTAAGACCTGTTCTGCAATATGACAAAGCCGGCAGTAGCCGGCTTTTTGGTTAGCTATGTTCGGTCGAGGATATCGGCTCGGCGCTGGTGGATTGCGGACGACTGCGTGTCCATTGCCAGACAATCAGTACCAGCGTCGGAATGCCGAGCAACGCAGTCACCAGAAAGAAGTTGCTGTAACCGAGCTGCTCGACCATCACGCCCGAGTAGCCACCCAATAGCCTTGGCAATAGCAACATCAACGAGCTGAGCAGGGCGTACTGAGTCGCAGAGAACTTCAGATTGGTCAGGCTCGAAAGATAGGCAACGAATGCGGTCGAGGCCAACCCGCCACTGAAGTTGTCGCATGAGATCGTGACGATCAGCATGTTGAGGTTGGCGCCCATTTCCACCAGCAACATGAACATGAGATTGGTCGCGGCCGATGCCGCACCGCCAATGAACAGAATGGGCAGGATGCTGAAACGCACGATCAGCAAGCCGCCAAACGCAGCGCCAAGCAGGGTCATGATCAAACCAAAAAGCTTGCTGACGCTGGCGATCTGATCCTTGCTGAAGCCTTGGTCGATATAAAAGACGTTCGCCATGACGCCCATTACCGTATCGGACATCCGGTAGGTAGCGATCAGTCCGAGCAGTAACAGCGCCTGCCAGCGATAGCGCAGGATGAAGTCGGTGATGGGCGTCAGCACCGGCCCCATCAGAATCCGCCCCGGTCCGGAGAGGCAGCCCCAGCAAATCAGCAGATACATGGTGCCGCGTGGCCAGTAGCCGCCCCAGTAGGACTGGAACATGCCCGTTGTAGACACCATGAGGATGATCAGGACGATCACCGATACGGCCTGGTGGACAAAATCGAAGCGTGCCGGGCGCTGGCGCTGACCAGCCTGTTGCAGCATCTGGCGCACCGGAACCATCAGCGACCGTCCCCAGGGTGACAGCGAACCGATGATAAACAGCAAATACAGCGTTGCACGTGGCCAGGCCTGGGCGATCAATGCGTTGATCATCGCGGGAACGGAAATCAGCAGCACCAGCAGCAGGCCGACCGCAGCCATCTGGTGGTTGAAGCTGAATCTGGACGGCTCATGAGGCAGCGGCGCGGCGCCTTGGGGTTCGGGAATCAACAGGCTGGTAACAAGACCCGGAAGGATGAGGAGAGCGAAGGCAATATAGGTCGTGGCCCAGGCGGCCTGGTTGTATTCGACGTTGCTAGAGCCCAGCCACTCGGCTAAAAACAGCGCGCCGGCGCTGGCCAGCAGCATGGCGACGCGATAACCGGTCATGTAGCTCGCGGCCAGCGTCGCCTGCAATTTGTCCTCGGCGATTTCCAGCCGATAGGCATCAATGGCGATGTCTTGTGTGGCCGAGGCGAAAGCCACCGCTACGGCCAGTGCGATCAACATGGTCAGGTTCTGTTGCGGATTGCACAGGGCCATGCCGATCAGGCCGATCGCGATGACCGCCTGCGACAACACCAGCCACGAGCGTCGCCGGCCCAGGCCGCCGATCCAGGGCAACCGCCACTGGTCGAGCATCGGCGACCAAACCCATTTGAACGCGTACGCGAGGCTGATCCAGCTGGCAAAACCGATGGTCTCGCGAGACACACCCGCCTCGCGCAACCATACAGAAAGCGTGGAAAAAACCAGGATCGCAGGAAGCCCGGCAGCGAAGCCAAGGATCAGCAGAGTCAGTGAGGCTGGACTGGCATAGGCGGCTAGCGCGGCGCGCCAGGTTTCACGGGACATAAAGGCAAATCAGGGACAGAACATGAAGCGCGCACTCTACCCGCTGTGCTCCGCTGAATGCCAGCCGTGCCGACGTATGTCGACGCGGTCGTTGATCACCTGCACACCCTCAGCGCGAAGTCGGGCACGTTGCTCCTCGCCGGAGACGGTTCCGGCGGCCAGGCTCAGGCGGCCGCCTGCGCCCATCACCCGGTGCCAGGGCAGACGCGTATCGTCAGGCAATTGTGACAGGACCCGCCCGACCCAGCGTGCGGCACGGCCCAGCCCGGCGACGGCGGCAAGTTCGCCATAGCTGGTGACCTTGCCTTCGGGGATCTGCGCCAATGCCAGATATAACGCGGCACGTCGGGTTTCGGCGTCACCGGTGCGGGGATCGCTGTGCGCTGCATCAGAGGGCTGGCGCGTCATGTAAAGGCTCCATTAGTGATGAGGCTGGTGGTGATCGAGGCTCCGTTTGGCGGCCAGCGCTTGTTGTCTTGGGGCGCATAAGGATAATGCCTGCCTTTCTCTTATACCCGCAGACGCCCTCTTGCCTATGTTCTCCCGACCGCTCTCACGAACCTTGCTTTGCGTAACCCTTTCCACGCTTTCTCTGCCGACATTTGCCGACACCGTGTGGCTGAAGAACGGTGATCGCCTGACTGGCAAGATCAGCGTGCTCGATGGCGGCAAGCTGCTCATCGAAACCGAGTACGGTGGCTCCATTCCTGTGAAATGGAGCCAGGTCGCGACACTGGAAAGCAACCAGCAGTTGCTGGTCAAGGAGGACGATGCCTCTGGCGAGGTCGCGAAATCACTACAAGCGGCCGATGACGGCATGGTCACACTGAGTAATGGTGGCGCGCCGCGTACGGTCCCGCTCAAGTCGATCACCCAGATCATCCATCCGAAGCCACTCATTCAGGACCTGACCTGGAAGGGTAACGTTGACGTAGCGCTGGACTACAAACGTGCCGAAACTGACACGGATGACTATGACATCTCGTTCAAAACCTCTGCGCGCCATGGCCTGTGGCGTCACAACGGTTCCGGCGCCTACAACCGGGAGTACCGCGACGGTGTAACTGCCACCGATAACTGGGAGGCCGAGTACGCGCTGGACCGCTTCCTCGATGAGCACTGGTTCTGGCAGGGTCGCTTGGAATACAAGCGTGACAAGATCGAGGACGTTCGGCGCCAGCGCACGGTGGGTACAGGTCCGGGTTACCAGTTCTGGGACAACGAACTGGGCGCGTTCTCGCTGGCTTCGCTGGCCAACCGCAGTGACTACGAGTTCGCCAACGGCAATACGGAGCAGTTTTACTCGCTGGCCATGAAGTGGAATTACAACCGTTATCTGGTGGGCAAGACCTTCGAGATATTCAGTAACGGTGAAATCGGCAAGCCACTGGAAAATGTCGCCGACTATCAATTCGACGCGGAAATGGGGCTGCGTTACAAAGTGACCGACTGGGCGTCGCTCAACATGAAGGCCGAGAAGGACATCGTCAGCGGTGCGGAGAGCGAGCTGGATGAAACCCGCTACAGCATCGGATTCGGTGTGGGCTGGTAAGGCTTATAGCGTGATCGACCGGGCGCCTCAGTGCGCCCGGTTTCGTTTCTGGTGCTCTACAGCCGCAAGCCTCCGTCGAGCTCCAGGATGCGCCCGGTGTAGTAGTCGTTCTCGAATATGTAGGCCACCGAGTGGGCAATCTCCTGGGGTTTGCCCAGACGCTTCAGCGGAATCCCGGCGGTCATCTTCTCCAGCGCTTCGGGTTTCATGCTGGCGACCATTTCGGTTTCGATGAAGCCGGGTGCAACACCGGCTACGCGGATGCCGTAGCGCGCCAGCTCCTTCGCCCACACCACGGTATCTGCAGCCACGCCGGCCTTGGCGGCCGAGTAGTTCGCCTGGCCCATGTTGCCGGCACGGGATATCGAGGAAATGTTGACGATCGCGCCCTGGCGCTTCAGCTCAACCATCTTCGCGGCGACCTCGCGGGTGCAGAGAAATACGCCGGTGAGGTTGACGTCGATCACCGCCTGCCACTGCGCCAGGCTCATCTTCGACAGTTCGCCGTCCTTGAGTTTTATGGTAAGCCCATCGCGGAGAATGCCGGCGTTGTTGACCAAGCCGTCCAGGCCACCAAAGTCGTCGCTGACCTGGCTCACCATGTGGCTAACCTGCTCTTCGTTGGCGACATTGCACAGGTAGGCGCGTGCGTCACCGCCAGCGTGCTTGCAGGCTGCCACGGCTTCATCCAGCCGATCCTGATTAAGGTCGACCAGCGCCAGGCGGGCGCCTTTGCTGGCAAGGTACTCGCCCATTGCGCGTCCGAGCCCTTGGCCACCGCCGGTGATAATGATGACCTTGTCTTTCAGCTGCATGCCTATCTCCTATCTATGCCTGCCGACGTCGGTAAACGACGTCCGCTGACGAAACCGTTATGCTGATGCCCTGCCGAATCGTCCCTGTTGAGGAACACCCGTGAGCGTTCAAGCCGCCAAGCATGCCCGACAACTCCTGCTCAAGGAATACCGCGGCGTGCTCTCGACTCACTCCAAGGCCATGCCCGGATTTCCCTTTGGCTCAGCAGTCCCTTACTGCTTGAACGAAGAAGGCTGGCCACTGATCTTGATCAGTCGGATCGCCCAGCATACGAAAAATCTGCAGGCAGACCCGCGCTGCTCTCTGCTGGTCGCTGAACGTGGCGCCGAGGACGTGCAGGCAACCGGCCGGCTCACCCTGCTGGCCGAGGCGGTGCCGCTCACGGACGAAGCTGCGGTCGGCGCCGCGGCCGAACGCTATTACCGTTACTTCCCGGAATCGCGCGACTACCATCGCGTTCACGACTTTGACTTCTGGACGTTGCAGCCGGTGCGCTGGCGCTACATCGGGGGCTTCGGCGCGATCCATTGGCTGGATCAGGTGGCATTGGCTAATCCGTTTGCACGCGCAAGCGGTGGCGAGGTCGACATGCTTGACCACATGAATCAGGACCACCATTCGGCGATTGCTCATTACGTTCACCAGGCAGGCCTGCCGTCTGCCCCGGAGGCGCGCATGATTGGAATCGATAGCGAAGGCTTTCACTTGAGCATCGGTCAGGCCATTCACTGGTTGGCATTTCCGGATAGCTGTACCAGCCCAGGCGCCGTGCGACAGGCACTGGTGGCGATGGCTCGCCGCTGATTAATACTCGCGTAAGCGCAGCGAAGAATAATCCGGTTACAGCCTATCTGGTGGATGGGTTGAATTCGCTGCAGCCCGCCGTCATCTACACGAAATCGGAAGCCGTTCTTCCGCCAAGGATTATCGATGCGAATATTCTTACTGCTGTTTCTCCTGTTTCCGCTGGCCGAGCTGGCGTTGCTGATCAAGGTCGGCAGCTCCATCGGCGTGTTGCCCACCATTCTCCTGCTGATCATCAGCGGCATGGCCGGCATCCTGCTGATGCGTCTGGCCGGATTTGCCACCGCCTGGCGTGCACGCGAGCGGTTGGCTCGCGGTGAGTTGCCGGAAAGGGAAATGCTCCAGGGCTTGATGATGGCCCTTGCTGGGGGGTTGTTGTTCCTGCCCGGATTTCTCAGCGACGTCGTCGCGCTGCTGGTGCTGTTTCCACCGACGCGCAAACTGTTCCTCGGCTTTGTCGGGCGGCGTGTCGAGGCGCAGGCTCAGCGTCGGCGAGCCTTTGCCGACGATCTACGCCAGCAGCAGGAACACCGCGACGGGCCACAGCGGCCTAACGTCATCGAGGGGGAGTGGGAGCGTCGCGACAAGTAGGTCGTATCCGCTCCATCAAGGCATGCCACGGCATGCCTTTTTATCTTCTGTAAATGCAAAAAATCATCGTCCCGCCCTTGAAATCATTTTTGACGCCCGCATGTAGCGGTCACCGCAAGGTCGCTGTCGCATTTTGACAGTCCGTCTTCTGCGGCTCGCATTGCGGGCCGCAACCGGCACCGCCGGATTTGCCAACCCGCCGATGAGAATGCATCGGCATGGAAACCACTGTACTAGGAGAGATCGACAATGAAGCTTCGTCCTCTGCATGACCGCGTCGTAATTCGTCGCAGCGAAGAAGAAACCAAGACCGCAGGCGGCATCGTGCTGCCGGGCTCCGCTGCCGAGAAGCCAAACCGTGGCGAAATCGTCGCTGTTGGCACTGGCCGCGTTCTGGACAACGGCGAAGTCCGTCAGCTGGCCGTCAAGGTTGGCGATCAGGTCGTATTCGGCCCTTACTCCGGCAGCAACACCGTCAAGGTTGACGGTGAAGACCTGCTGGTGATGAGCGAGAACGAAATTCTCGCCGTCGTCGAAGCCTGATCAGCGCTCGCTTACAGCGAACTGCGTTCCATCAACAGAATTTGAGGAAGAATCAACATGGCTGCTAAAGAAGTTAAGTTCGGCGACTCCGCTCGTAAGAAGATGCTGGTAGGCGTCAACGTCCTGGCTGATGCGGTAAAAGCGACCCTCGGCCCGAAAGGCCGCAACGTCGTGATCGAGAAGAGCTTCGGCGCTCCGACCATCACCAAGGATGGCGTTTCCGTTGCCAAGGAAATCGAGCTGAAAGACCGTTTCGAAAACATGGGCGCGCAGCTGGTCAAGGACGTTGCTTCCCGTGCCAACGATGACGCGGGCGACGGCACCACCACTGCTACCGTTCTGGCTCAGTCGATCGTCAACGAAGGCCTGAAGGCTGTCGCTGCCGGCATGAACCCGATGGATCTGAAGCGCGGCATCGACAAGGCGACCATCGCTATCGTTGCTGAGCTGAAGAACCAGTCCAAGCCATGCGCCGATTTCAAGGCCATCGCTCAGGTCGGCACCATCTCCGCCAACTCCGACAGCTCCATCGGCGCGATCATCGCCGAAGCCATGGAAAAGGTCGGTAAAGAAGGCGTGATCACTGTTGAAGAAGGCTCGGGCCTGGAAAACGAACTGTCTGTCGTAGAAGGCATGCAGTTCGACCGTGGTTACCTGTCCCCTTACTTCATCAACAAGCCGGACACCATGGTGGCCGAGCTTGACAGCCCGATGCTGCTGCTGGTCGACAAGAAGATCTCCAACATCCGCGAACTGCTGCCGGTGCTGGAAGGCGTTGCCAAGGCCGGCCGTCCACTGCTGATCGTTGCCGAAGACGTTGAAGGCGAAGCCCTGGCGACTCTGGTCGTGAACAACATGCGCGGCATCGTCAAGGTTGCTGCGGTCAAGGCACCTGGCTTCGGCGATCGTCGCAAGGCCATGCTGCAGGATCTCGCCATCCTGACCGGTGGTACCGTGATTTCCGAAGAAGTCGGCCTGAGCCTGGAAACCGCTACCCTGGAGCACCTGGGTAATGCCAAGCGCGTTGTGCTGAACAAGGAAAACACCACCATCATCGATGGTGCTGGTCAGCAGGTCGACATCGAAGCTCGCGTTGCGCAGATCCGCAAGCAGGTTGAAGACACCACTTCCGACTACGACAAAGAGAAGCTGCAAGAGCGTCTGGCCAAACTGGCTGGCGGTGTTGCCGTGATCAAGGTCGGTGCCGGTACCGAAGTCGAAATGAAAGAGAAGAAAGCCCGTGTCGAAGACGCGCTGCACGCAACCCGTGCTGCCGTTGAAGAAGGCGTGGTACCTGGCGGCGGTGTCGCTCTGGTCCGTGCACTGCAGGCGATTTCCGAGCTGAAGGGCGAAAACGCCGATCAGGACGTGGGCATCACGCTGCTGCGTCGCGCTGTCGAAGCGCCGCTGCGCCAGATCGTCGCCAACTCCGGTGGCGAGCCAAGCGTTGTGGTCGATAAGGTCAAGCAGGGCAGCGGTAACTACGGTTACAACGCTGCGACCGACGAGTACGGTGACATGATCGAGATGGGCATTCTCGATCCGGCCAAGGTAACCCGTTCGGCTCTGCAGGCCGCGGCTTCCATTGCCAGCCTGATGATCACCACCGAAGCGATGATCGCTGAAGTGGCTGACGACAAGGCTGCTGGTGGCATGCCGGACATGGGCGGCATGGGTGGTATGGGTGGTATGGGCGGCATGATGTAATTCAGCCGGTCCCTGGCATCAGAAAAAGCCTCGCCTCGTGCGGGGCTTTTTTATGCCTGTCGTTTCGGTTGATCCGACCGTGGCGTATGCAGTCGCCTCGGCTCCTGTGGCCTCTTTAAGAAATTTGATCCATTTGTCTTTTTTTCAGGCGCGTTGGCAGTACGTCGTCTATGGTGACTTTCTCGATTCACCAAATAACAAAGGCTTGCGCAATGAAACTTGAAATTGCTCGAGGAGTATTCCTAGCCGGCTCGCTCGGCGTCGCATCATTGTGTGCGGCGGCATGGAGCGAACCGGATGCCAGAGTTGTTGCGCAAAGCGACCAGAGCAGCCACTGTGCGGTGCCGCGTATTGCTCGCGCAGAGATACAGAACACCCAACCTGATCAGGATTTGCTGCTGTTCATGTACGGGCTGTCGCAGAGCCTTGTAGGGCGCAGTTGAGTCGATTCCGCCTTTAGATTTCCCGTTTGGCGTTGACTGACACTATCGACGGTTAATCTGCCGTCGCCGCGTTACCGGCACGCTCAGGGCTTGCCAGCACCGTATAGACGGCTGGTAGCACGAATAGCGTGAACAAGGTGCCCACGGTCATGCCCGTGGCGATCACCATTCCTATATCGAAGCGACTCACCGCACCGGCACCGCTGGCCAGGATCAGCGGAACCATGCCGAATACTGTCGCGGCAGTGGTCATCAGGACCGGTCGCAAACGTATCGCTGCGGCTTCCTCCACAGCCGCTCGGCGGTTTAGCCCCTGTTCACGACGCAGCTGATTGGCGAACTCGACAATCATGATCCCGTGTTTACTGATCAATCCGATCAGCGTCACAAGTCCGACCTGGGTATAGATGTTCATGCTCGACAGGCCGAGAAACAGGGGAACCAGCGCTCCACAGATGGACAGTGGCACCGTAACAAGGATGACCAGCGGATCACGGAAGCTCTCGAATTGCGCCGCCAGGACCAGAAAGATAATGGCCAAGGCGAGTGCAAAGGTCATATACAGGGCGTTGCCTTCCTGGATGTACTGGCGCGAGGCTCCGGCGTAATCGAAGGTGAACCCCTGCGGCGCCTCTTCGCGAGCGATGCTGCGCAACGTATCGATGGCCTCACCCATACTGACGATGGGGAAGCCCTGGATGGTTGCGGCATTGAGCTGCTGAAACTGGCTGAGCTGAGTGGGGCGGGCGCGGTCGCTGACAGTGATGAGTGTGGACAAGGGCAGCATCTCGCCCTGATCGTTCTTCACGTAATAGTTGCTCAGCCAGCCTGGGTTGTCTCGGTAGGCCTGTTCGACCTGCGCGATCACCTTGTAACTGCGGCCTTCGATGGTGAAGCGGTTAATCTCGCTTTCGCCAAGCAGTGTCGCCAGCGTCATGCCGAGGTCTTCCATCGTCACGCCCATCTGGGCGGCCTTTTCGCGGTCGATATCGACGACGATCTCCGGCTTGTCGAATGCCAGGTCCACGTCGAGAAAGGCGAACTTGCCCGAGGCCTGGGCCTTCTCCCGGATGCGCTCGGTCACTTGCAGCAGCGACTCGTAATCGGACGCCGTATTGATCACGAACTGGAACGGCAGGCCTTCGCCGGTACCGGGCAGGGAAGGCAGGTTGAAGCCGAAGACCTGCAAGCCGGGGATCTTGTCGATTTGCGCCTGAACCTCGGGCAGCACCTCCATCTGCGTCCGCTCTCGCTCGTCCCAAGGTGTCATCAGGAAGCCCCCGATGCCGCTTTGGACGCCGTTGAAGCCGTTGATCTGAAACCAGGAGTAGTACTCGGGAAACGTTTTGAAGATGGTCAGGAACTGATCGGTGTAGGCGTTGAGGTAGTCGAGGTTGGCCGTCTGCGGCGCGCTGGCCATCATGAAGATGATGGCCTGGTCCTCTTCGGGCGCCAGCTCGCTTTCAGTAAAAGTGAGCAGGGCGGGAATCAGACCGAGGACGATCAGCGCAAACACTAACACCACCGGCCGGGTGTCCAAGGTGCCGTGCAGCGCCCGTTGATAGCGAACTTTCAACCGCTCAAAGATCAGATCCAACCGATGGGCCAGCCCAGTCGGGTTCTCTTCATGACGCAGCAGGCGAGAGCACATCATCGGCGAAAGCGTCAGCGCCACCACGCCGGAGATCAGTACCGCTCCAGCCAGCGTCAGCGCGAACTCCTGAAACAGCGCCCCCGTCACGCCTTGAAGAAAACCAATGGGTGCATAGACCGCAGCCAGGGTGATGGTCATGGTGACGACCGGCATGGCGATCTCCCGCGCGCCGTCGATCGCCGCCTGAAACGGGGTCTTGCCGTCTTCGATGTGCCGATGGATGTTCTCCACCACCACGATGGCATCGTCGACCACCAGGCCGATCGCTAGCACCATGGCCAGCAACGTCAACAGATTGATTGAGTAGCCCATGGTCTGCATGAAGAACATCACACCGATCATCGACAACGGAATGGTGACCACCGGGATCAGCACCGAGCGCAGCGAGCCGAGGAACAGGAACACTACGACGATCACAATCACCACGGCCTCGGCGAGGGTTTTTACCACTTCGTCGATGGACGCCTGGATGAAGCGGGTGGCGTCGTAGGCGATGGTGACCTTTAGGCCGGGTGGTAGCTGCGACTCGATTTCCGGCATGACGGCGCGTACTTCGCTGATCACATCCAGCGGGTTGGCGCTCGGGGTGCCCTTGACGCCGATATAGACCGACGGAATGCCGTCGAACGAGCTGATAGCGTTATAGCTTTCAGCACCCATCTCGACCCGCGCCACATCTCCGAGCAGCACGCGGCTGTCGCCCTGGGTCTTCAGCGGAATGGCGGCGAAGGCCTCCGGAGTCTTCAGTTCGGTATCGGCGTTGATACTGGTGACAACGTACTGTCCCTTCACCTCGCCGGCCGCCGAGAGGAAGTTGTACTTGCGCACGGCCTCGTTCACGTCCCCCGCCGAGAGTCCGTAGGCGGCGAGCTTCACCGGGTCCAGCCAGAGGCGCATGGCGAATACCTGATTGCCGAGGATCTCTGCCTCGGCCATGCCGGGGAGGGTGGCCAGCTTCGGCTGGATGACGCGCGACAGGTAGTCGGTAATCTGCGGGTTGCTCAGTTGTTCGCTGTAGAAACTGATGTACATGAGCGCCGTGGAATCAGCGGCTTGCTTGTTCAGCACTGGGTCTTCGGCGTTCTGCGGCAACTGGTTCTTCACCGAATTGGCCTGGCTGAGCAGCTCCGTGTAAAGCCGGTCGGTATCGGCACCGATGCGCGCGTAAACCGAGATGATCGATACGTTCTGCTGGCTGACCGAGGTCATGTAGTCCACGCCTTCGGCGCTGGCCAGACTCTGCTGCAGCGGTTGGGTAATGTAGCCCTGGATGGTTTCCGCGTTGGCGCCCGGATAGGCGGTGGTAACCGTGATCAGCGCACTTTCCATCTGCGGATACTGGCGAATCACAAGGCTATTGAAAGCCTGTAGGCCAAGCAGCACGATCAGCAGGCTGATCACGCTGGCCAGCACGGGACGGCGTATGAACGGGTCGGTAAAAGCCATGGCGATCTATGTCCCTGTAGTCAGTGCCTCAGTCAGCGGTCGTTCGACGCGCTGTCTGGCTCGAGCTCGAGCGTGCGCTGGTCGGCGATGGCGACATGAGCGCCGTTGTCCAGCTTGAGCTGACCGGCGATAACAACCTGTTCACCAGGCTCCAGACCTTCGAGGATCACAACGCGGCCGTTACGGCGTTCGCCGGTCGTGACGAAACGGCGCTCCACGACCAGGTAGGGCTCGTCGCGCTCGGGAGTCTCGGTGGCGTCTTCAGCTCCTTCCTCGGGTCTAGGCGCTTCACCGGCCTTCACGACGAGAACCGAATTGCCGTAAAGGGTGTAGGTGAGGGCCGTTTCCGGTACCACGACCTGTGGCACCTCGCTGGGCAGCAGCACCTGCAGATCGGCGAACATTCCTGGCAGCAGGCGTTCGTCGGGGTTATCCAGCTCCGCACGCACCTGCACGTTACGGGTGGTGACTTCCACCTTGGGATTCAGCGCGACGATTCGTGCCTCGAACTGCTCGCCGGGAAACGCGGCGACCTGGATGCGCACGGCTTGCCCAATGGCGAGCAATGGCACCTGCTGTTCGGCCAGGTAGAAATCGACGAACAGCGTCGAAAGGTCCTGCAGGGTGGCAATCGGCGTGCCCGCGGCAACGAAGTCACCGACGTCTACCTGACGAATCCCAATGGTCCCGGAGAAGGGCGCAAGAATGCGCTTTTTCGCCAGGCTGGCCTTCAGCTGTGCGACCGTAGCGGCAGCTTTCTGCGATTGGGCGTTGAGCCGATCAAACTCGCTGCGTGATATGGCCTGTCCGTCGATCAGGCTGCGCGCACGCTGGAATTCCACCTTTGCCAGATGCAGGTCCGCTTCTGCGGCTGCCAGGCTCGCCTGCTCGATCTCGCTGTCGAGCAGGACGATGGGCTGACCCTGCCGCACTTTTTCCCCCGAGCGGAACTGCACATCGCTGATGGTGCCGGCGATCTCCACCGAAAGGTCGATGCCCTGCGATGCGCTAAGCGTGCCGATGGCCGGTAGACGGCTCTGCCAGGGCTGCTTGCTGGAGGTAACGACTTCGACATTGATCGGCGGCTTAGGCGCCTTGAATTGCTGAATCTGTGAGTAGATCGAGTTGAATTTGAGGGCGGCAAGGATCAATACCACGACGATCACCGCGCCAAGCATCAGCAGCATGCGGCGCAACATTTTCCGTATTCCTTGGAGTAATGAGCCGGCTGACCATGGCTATGAAGCGACGCAGCTCTATTGAACACGCGAGCCACGGGCAGGTGCAGCTATTCGCTGCCATGGCGCTTCAGCCCTGGAGCAGAAGGAGAATGGACGTTAGCCGTGAAGTGGGTGCAAGTAAAGCGGGATATCAGGCTTCGTCTGAGGGTAAGGGAAGGGACGCTAACGGCGCCCCTGGAGCCCTAGATGCCTGTCGACCAAATTCCACTTGGCCCCGGGTGGGCAGGGCCTTTCCGTTGAATTGGCAATCAGCCAGCCAGGCGGTGAGTGACTTCGCTGAGCTGAGCGGACAGCCCATGTAGATCCTGGCTGGCCTTCTCGGTGCGCTCAACATTGTTCTGATTGGCCGTGGCGATGGAGGTAATCTCAGTGAGGTTGCGTGAGATGTCCTCTGCGACGGATGTTTGCTCTTCTGCAGCGGTCGCAATCTGGCGGTTCATGTCGCGAATCGCTTCCACTTCCAACGTGATGCGCTGCAACATGCCGCCCGCTTCGGTGACCTGTTCGACGCCTTCATCGCTGCGGCTCTGGCCGCTTTCGATTGCCCGCACGGCATTCACCGCCCCCGTCTGTACGGTGTCGATGATTTGGTGAATTTCCGCTGTCGAGTCGGCGGTACGCTTGGCCAACGTACGCACCTCATCGGCTACCACGGCGAAGCCGCGGCCTGCATCGCCGGCACGGGCGGCTTCGATGGCTGCGTTCAGCGCGAGCAGGTTGGTCTGGTCGGCAATGCCGCGGATCACTTCCAGCACCTTGCCGATGCGACCGCTGTCGGCTTCCAGCCGACGGATCACGGTGGCGGTATTGCTGATCTCGCCACGCATGTGGGTGATCGTCTCGATCGTCGAGCGCATCATGGCCTCGCCTTGTTGCGCTGATTGGTCGGCAGCGTCTGCGGCGTGCGCAGCGTCGGCCGCATGGCGTGCGACCTCTTGCGCGGTGGCAGACATCTCGTGCATCGCTGTGGCGACCTGATCGGTTCGGGAAAACTGCTCGCGGGTGCCTTGGCCCATCAGGGCCGCAATCGCGTTGAGCTCCCCGCTGGCGGTGTCCAAATCTGATGTGCTGCGCTGCAAACGGGTGAAGGTATCGGCGAGGAAGTCGCGCAGCACGTTGGCGGCTACCGCCAGACGACCCAGTTCGTCAGCGCGGCTGGTGTCCACACGCTCTTTGAAGTTGCCCTTGCTGAGATTGGCAACATGATCGATCAGATGGCGGATCGGATTGATCAGGCTGCGATTGACCAGCCAGGCACTGAACAGGGCGATCAGCACGCCTGCGGCAAGCATGATCAGGGCCCCAGCGGTGATGGTCCGGTCTGCCGCTTCGCTGATGGTGTCCGAGCTGCCGAGGGCCGAATCACGTAGTTGTGCGACCAGTGCGCTAAGCTGCTCGCTGGTTTCCCGGTCGATGCCTTTGACAGCTGCGTCGCCTGCAGCCGGATCCGCGCCGGCAGCGATGAATGCATCGCGTCCCGCGCGATAGGCCGTGCCAAGCTTCAGGTGTTCGTCACGCAGGCTTTTGATCTGACCCGCCAATGCCGGGTCGCCCTGGCTTTGCTGTATCAGGGTGCCAAGCAGCGTCTGTACCTTGCGTTCCTGTTCCTCGAAACTCTGCCAGTATTTGGCCAGGTTTTCCGGAGACTTACCGCGCAGCAATACGTTCTTCCACTCCTGAACCTGCACTTTGAACTCGAGGTTGGATTGATCGATGAGGCGTGAGGCTTCGATCGGTCCTTTGAGAAGACGTTGATACGCCCCGATGTCATCGGAGAGAAACGAAAAGCTGGCCAGCGCGATGGCCAGCATCAACAACAAGCTTCCGCCTATCAGCGCGAGCAGCTGGGCACGCAGGGATTTTTTCAGGAACATCTGGGCGTTCTCGTATCGAAGAGGATGCGCTTGCGCTAGGGGCAAGTTTCCAACGTGCAGTCAGAAAGACTGTTCGCTTGCCGGCTTTTCGGCCGGTTTGTTCGATACTTGAAGGCTTTCAGACCAGTCGCAGATGATTATCCCAAAGCCCTGGGGGTAGCTGCAGCGGGGTACTGAC
This sequence comes from Pseudomonas sp. NPDC077451, assembly GCF_044543345.1. NCBI lineage: Bacteria > Pseudomonadati > Pseudomonadota > Gammaproteobacteria > Pseudomonadales > Pseudomonadaceae > Pseudomonas > Pseudomonas sp. NPDC077451. Next base: position 23,854 of record NZ_JBITVX010000021.1, read on the forward strand.
GAACGCCTTGCCGGTGCAGTCTACGAGGCGGCAGCGGCCCTGTCCGGAGCTGACGACAAAACCTTGCTCGACTGCCCCGACGCCAGCACAGTCCGGTAGATGAATTTCCTCACGCAGCGCGGCTGTATCCAAGTCCCAGATGAACACCTTGTTGCCACGCGGCGCGGTCACGGCCAGCAGGCGAAGGCTGTCATTGATCGCCAGACTGGCGGTGTACTGGTTCATCGTCTGGCGTTGCGCTTCGCCCAGCGGGAACGCCTGGAACGCCTGACCGGGACGCTTGATCGCCAGCAGTGGCACCGGATCCATCGGGTCGCCTTCATACTGCTGGCCCGACACCACCGTGCCGTCCGCCGCTACCGCGAGGTGACGGACGCTATTCATCTGCTCGGGTAACTGTTCCTTGCTGATCAGCGTGCCATCGCGGTGCAACAGCACCAGGCTGGGCTCCATGGCGTGGAGATTCATCATTTCCCGGCTGTCGGCCTCGGTCCGGATCCCGCCGTTGGCGATCACCAGGGTTTCGCCATCGGGCATCCACAGTAGCTGGTGCGGCCCGATACCGTGGGTCGAACGCTCACCGCTCCGTATCAGTTGGCGGCCCTCGACGCGATAGACGCCAAGCACGCCGCGACCGGCTTCGGCGGTATCGTTTTCGGTGGTATAGAACCAGTCACCGCTGGAGTGGAACACTCCGTGGCCATAGAAATGGCGGTCAGGTGGTGACGCCAGTACCTGAAGCAACGTTCCGTCACGGCTGTCGATCAGATAGCTTTCACGGCTCGGTCGACGCCCGACGAACACCGCAAGCGGCAGATGCGGATGCGCATAGACATCGTGGCAGCGCTCCTTGACCGGCGTGGCGAATACCGGGCTGCCATCGAGCCGGTAGCCGACCGCATAGTGGCGGCCATCGGCATCGTTACGCGCCGAGAGAAGTAACGGTTGTTCGGTGTGATGGGTCCACGCCCAGCCGCCAACGGCTGACGCGGCCACCAGCGCGCTGCCCAGGCCGAGGAAAGCACGGCGTTTCATATCAGTCTCCGTCGTGGGCGTTGAAGCCGATCTGCACTCCGAGGGCGCGCGCCAGTTCGGTCTGGTGCAGACGGTGCAAAGCATCGATGTCCTGGTACAGCGCATCGAGACGTGCTCGACCGGCTTCGTCGGCAATCAACTCACTGAACGGCAGCATGATATCCACTAGGTGCTGGCGCGCCGTTTCGTAAGCGACATCGATGCGCTTGGTCAGATCAGCCTGTTCGGCCGGTACCAGCGCCTTGAGACCGTTCCCATCCGTGCCCAGCCAGAGTTGCTGAGCGCCTGCGAGCGCGGCATCGATGCTGGGCAGAGTGGCGTCGCTGCGCCAGGCTTCGGCCTGGAAGGGCTGCGGAAAGCCTTTGCTCTGGCGACCCAGCGGTGCGCCGAGTTTTTTCTTCAGGCCGTCCAGTGCAGTGACCTGGACTCGGAGCAGGTCGGCGATCGCTTCGGCTGATTCGGCGTAGCGCTCGTTGGGAAATTCGCTTAACTGGGCGGCCATGCCGTCTTTGGCCTTCCAGGTCTGCAGCATGTCGGCCGCGAGCTTCTGCTGATGCTCACCGATGGCTTGCAGCAAGGGGCAATAGCGCGCCTTGGTCGCGCTGTCGGTCAGATCGACGGCCTTGTCGTACAGCACATATTCATAGGCAGAAAGCCCTTGCAGTACGACGCTGCCGCTCTCCAGGTCCGCCTGCGTCAGTTGGGGCTTCCTTTTCAACAGCGAGCCGATCTGGCGACCAACCAGGTTCTTCTTGTCAGGCCAGAACTGTACTTGCCAGGCCCGGTTGCCCTCACCCATCGGCCCGATCAGCAAGGGCTGCAATCCGGCCCAGGCGAGCTGCGCCTGAAGAAACGCCTCGCGCGCATCGGCCAGCTCTTCGTTGTCTGCACAAAAGGCGATGCTGCTGGCTGCCATACGGCGGTTGGCTTCCGCCCAGTCGGCATAGGCCGGCAACAGCACTTCGTCGGTCAGTGCCTGGCTTGTCTGCGCGTATGGATCGGATGGCGCACAGGCACCTAATAGCAGGCCCAGTGCGGTGGCAGTGACGGCACGGAAGATTCGGTTGGGGTACATGTTGCTCCTCAGGGCTGGGCACGGGTGCGTCTGGTTCGGCATTAAAGAGACTCGAGAAAGGCCAGCAGGGCGCTGCGCTCATCGCTGTCGAAGCCGAGCACGGCCTGCTTGGCGCGCTCCGCTTCGCCGCCGTGCCAGAGTATGGCTTCGAGCGGATTGCGCGCGCGACCGTCATGCAGAAGCTGGGTATGGCCGCTGACAGCCTCGGTCATGCCGAGGCCCCAGAGCGGCGGGGTACGCCATTCACGCCCCGTGGCCTCGAATTCCGGACGGTGATCGGCCAGCCCTTCGCCCATGTCATGCAGCAGCAGGTCGGTATACGGGCGGATCACCTGGTTAGCGAGCTCCGGCTCGGCCGCCTCGCCAGTCGAGAATTTCGGGACGTGACAGCTTTGGCAACCCGCGCGGTGGAACAACGTCTTGCCCGCCAGGACCTGCGGGTCGTCCACGTTGCGTCGAGCCGGTACGCCCAGGTTGCGTGAATAAAACAGCACCAGCGACAGAATGTGGTCGCTGACTTCAGGTTCGCTGCCGTCGGGCATCGCCAGGCAATCAGTCTGTGCTTGCGTGCAGCTGCTCCCCGACAGCAGGCTGGTAGTCAGACCCATGTCGTTGAAGAATGCATCAGCGTTCTGTTGGTTCAGGTTCGGCTGCCCGGCTTTCCAGCCGAAGCGACCCAGGCTGGTCTCACGTGTGACCTGATCGAACACCCGGTTCGGGCGCCCGGAAATGCCATCACCGTTGCGGTCGTCCGGGTCGGCGTTGGCGAGTATCGCGGCTTCCGGGATCGCCTCCAGCAGGCCAAGGCCGACCATTGCGGGCGCCACGCGAACCGAGAACTGGGTGTCGGGATGCATCGGGCCGTAGCCCAGGTCAGTAATTGTCAGCTGCGGCGAACGCAGTTCGACTTGGAAGCCGTCGGCGAATCGTTCGGTGTGCGCACTGTAGCTGAGGCGAACCTTGCCCTCCGGCGCGACGCCGGGAATCGCCATGTCCTGCAGCTGGCCGCCATAGGTGGGCTCGGGCGCGATGCCTCGCTCATGGATAACCTCGGCGTGCTCCTTGCCTGCCGGAATCGACAGGCGCACCAGCATCGACACTGCATTGCCACGCTCGGCTTCCGCCGGACGACCACGACCGTCCTTGATGTGGCAGTTCTGACAGGCGTTGGTGTTGAGCAACGGTCCAAGGCCGTCGCGTGCCGTCGTCGAGGAGGGCGCGATGACCCAAGGGTTGCGAAAGAAGCTGTTGCCGACGCTGAAGTCCAGACGGCGAACCGGTGACAGGTTGGCGGATGGCATCGAGAAGGCGTTCTGGTCGGACTTGATGACCGTGGTGCTGCCACCCGATAGCGCCTCGCCTGGTTCTGCCTGTTCAAAGCGTGGCGGGTTTTCGTCGCAAGCCGTCAGGCCCAAAGCCAGCAGCAGCGAAACGACAGGGAAGAAAAACGGACGCATCGGTAGCCCAAGGCCTTTGAAAGGGCGCTAATGTTAGCAGGCTACGAGTGGTTGAATAAGAGCAATTTGCATTTGGCGAAAAGCCGATTGCCAGTCAAGCAGTAAAGCTGGCGTCAGAGGGCGCATCAGTGCCAGAGGGGCGGCGTTGCGCCACCCCTTAGGCCGGTGTATCAGAACTCGTGGTCAGCGGTGTCCGGGTTCAGGTCGCTGATGCCCAATGCGGCAGCTGCCTTCTCGATCGAACCGGTCTGCTGAACCAGCGCGGCGATCGCCGCGCGGACCTTTTCCTGGCCTTCGCTGTTATCTGGACCGATCAACTGATCGAAGGCCTCACCGTTCTCGGCGCTTTCGACCAGCACGCGCAGCTTGGCTTCGGTGGTTTCCAGGTCGGTCTTAACAGTGCTGTTGACCTCAGGCGCAGTGCCTTCGACCAGCGATGCCAGGCTTGGACCGGTCAGCTTGCTGCCATCGATGCGCTCGTACTCACCGAGGTAGACGTTACGAATGCCTTTGGCGTTGTAGTAGTGGGAGTTATGCGTGTTGTCGCTGAAGCAGTCGTGCTCGTCTTCTGGCGAGTTGGCTTCAAGTGCGACTTTCATGCGTTCGCCGGCCAGCTCGCCCAGCGACAGGCTACCCATACCGAAGAACATTTTGCGCAGGCCATTTTCGGCCGACTCTTTTTCGAGGCTGGCGCGGTAGTTGTCTGCGCCCGGCTTCCACTCGTTGACCATTTCTTCGAGGTCACTGACCAGCAGCTCGGTGGCGGCCTTCAGGTAGGCGCGACGGCGGTCGCAATTGCCGCCAGTGCAGCCTTCACCTTCGATGAAGTCGCTCACCGGACGTTCGCCAGCGCCAGCGTTGGTGCCGTTCAGGTCCTGACCCCAGAGAAGGAACTCGATGGCATGGTAGCCAGTGGCGACGTTGGCTTCGGATCCGGCCAGTTCGTTAAGGCTGGCAAGCTTCTCACCGGTGATCTCGCTGACGTCGATCTTGTCTTCGCCAATCTGCAGCTCTTTGTTGGCGATGATGTTGGCGGTGGCGCCAGGGTTGCCGAGGGCGTGCTGATAGTCACCTTTGACGTAGTCGATCATGCCTTCGTCCAGCGGCCAGGCGTTGAGCTGACCTTCCCAGTCGTCGACGACCGGGTTGCCGAAACGGAACACTTCGCTCTGCATATACGGAACGCGGGCCGCGATCCAGGCCGCTTTGGCCGCTTGCAGGGTTTCTTCGGTCGGATTGGCCAGGAGTGCGTCGACGGCATCCTGCAGTTTCAGAGCGGCACTGTGCGCGTCGCTGAAGACAGCATGTGCGATATCGGCGTAGTGCTTGACCACGGCCTGCGCGGCTTCGCTGTTCACGGTCTCTTGGGCAGCCGGTGCCGGTTCGCTCTGGGTTGTGGCGGCTTGCGGGGCAGCGGCCTGTTCGGCCGGTGCTTTGTCTTCGCCGCAACCAGCGAGTGAAATGGCGACAGCCAGAAGGCTGGCGGTAGCCCAGACGGGAGTGCGTAGCATGGCGGGTTCCTTTGCTTGCAGGGTGGTGTGAGTGAGCCGACAGCAGGGCTGCGACAAACGGATGCAGAACATAATGCGAAAGATTTGCATTTTGTGCAAAGAAAATGCGTGTAACAGGTCGCGTAACGCCTCAGCCGGTGCGGCTAGAATGCCACCTCCGAGTCTGGTCATCTTATGGAGTCGCCCTGATGAGCCTGAGTGCCGCCGTTGCATGGGTCCTGCTATTTCTCGCCGCGGCTTATGCCGTGGTTCTCTATAACGGTCTGGTGCGACTCAAACATGGAGTAAGCAAGGCCTGGTCGAACATTGATGTGCTGTTGCGCCAGCGTCATGATGAATTGCCCAAGCTGGTGGAAACCTGCAAGCAGTACATGCAGCACGAACGCAGCACCCTGGAACAGGTGATCAGGGCGCGCACTGCGGTCTCCGATGCGCGCGAGCAAGGCAACGTTGGTGCGCTTGGCCAGGCCGAAACCGGACTGCGCGCCGGACTCGGCCGCCTCTTTGCCTTGGCCGAGAGCTATCCAGAGCTGCGTGCCAACGAGAGCTTTCGTCATTTGCAGCAGCGCATCAGCGGGCTGGAAAGCGGTATCGCCGATCGCCGCGAGCTGTACAACGAGTCAGTCAATCTGAACAACGTACGCATCGAGCAGTTTCCCGATGTCTTGCTGGCTCGCGCGTTCGGATTCCGCGCCGCCCCTTTGCTGCAGTTCAGCGAGGCGGAAAAAGCCGATGTCGACCTGAAGCCGCTGTTCAGTTGAGCTGGGGATTCAGGTGCTGCTGATCGCTGCAGGCGTGGCGATGTGTCTGGTTGGCGGCTGGCTGTGGGTCAGTCGCTGGTCGAAACTGCGCCACTTGCTGGATACGCCGACTTCGAGGATTCGCTCGGCGGCGCAAGGTTATGTCGAGCTGGCCGGGGTGCTGCGCGACCTTCCCGATACGCCGCCATTAATAGCACCGCTGACGGCCACGCCCTGCCTCTGGTGGCGCTATCGTATCGAGGAGTACCGAACCGGCAGCAAGCGCGGCAGCTGGAACGTGTTGGAACAGGGCAGCAGCGATGGGCTGTTGCGGTTGTTTGATGCGACCGGAGACTGCCTGATCGATCCTCGAGGCGCTGAAGTACTCCCCGCACGACGTGATTGCTGGACCGGTGACCAGCGCCACCCTCGAGGTGCGCCGACCAGCGGTGTGCTGGCCTGGCTCACTGGCCACCGTCAGTACCGGTACACCGAGGAGCGATTGCACGCTGACGAGCCGTTGTATGCGATTGGCGAGTTTCGTACATCCGGTGGTGGCCGGCAGGGCCTTGACCTGCAGGCTGCCCAGGGCCAAGTGGTGCGCGAATGGAAAGAAGACTACGCCGGACTATTGCAGCGTTTTGACCATAATCGCGACGGCCAGCTCGATCAGGCGGAGTGGAGCCGTGTGCGCCTCGCCGCCAGCCTGGAAGCGCAACAACGCCATCGACTAGCCAGCGGCCGGCAAGCGCTGCACAAGCTGGCGCGCCCCGCTGAGGATTTGCCGTTCGTGCTGTCCAGTCATGGTGAGGAAGTGCTCGTTCGGCGCTATCGCGGGCAGGCGGCTGGCGGGGCGATGCTTTGTCTGCTTGGCGCGGCGTTGCTGGCAACCCGGGTGGTAGGTTGAGCCACGACGGCAGAGTCAGCCAGCCATGCACGTATCGCTTAGCGATGATTTTGATGGAGCGCGATGTCGACAACAGGGCCGTTATTTGCGCGCTGCTGTGCGCTCGCTGATTTCGCTTGGTACATCGCCTCATCAGCGCGCCTGAGCAGCGATGCTTCGTCAGTTCCGTGCTCTGGAAAGTGAGCCACGCCGATGCTCGGTTGAACCGCAAGGGCCAAGCCGGCGAGCTCTATCGGCGCCTGCATCGCTGCGAGAATGTGAGTGACTACAACTGCCGTATCGGCTGCTGTCGGGCTGCCTTCCAGCAACACGACGAATTCGTCGCCACCCATTCTCGCAACCGTGTCGGTTTCACGGGTGTGTTGGGTAAGCCGACGAGCGAAGGCTTGCAGCAGCAGGTCGCCCACGCTGTGCCCATAACCATCGTTGACCTGTTTGAACCCATTAAGATCCAGATACAGCAGTGATAACCGCTCGTCATTGCGCCGCGCGCGCGCCAGGGCGGTTTTTAGCCGGTCGAAGAGGAAGGCGCGGTTGGGTAGACCGGTAAGCTCATCGTATTGCGCCATCCGCTCGAGGCGAGCCTGCAGCTGTTTGCGTTCGATGGCGGTGGCGACCTGGTTGGCTATGAACTGCAGCAGGTCTATGTCTTGCTCGCAATAAGTCGCGTTCTGTGCCGTATCGTTGAGTAGTAGCGCGCCGATGCAGCCCTGACGGGTCGAGAGTGGCGCTGCTAACCAGCAGAAGCTCTCCGTGGCGGTCAATGCCTTGAGGGTGTCGCAGACGTTTTCGCTACTCGCTGTCAGCAGCAGCGCCTGCCCGGTCCGAGTGACTTCTGCGCACAGCACCGCAGCCGGATCGAGGGGAAGTCGTGCTGGCTCGCCATCGGTTCTGACGTAAGCAAATGTCGGCCGGCCCTGATCGGGCGCGTTCAAGGCGACGAAAAAGCTCGGCGTCGGGATAAGCCGGCTGGTGATCTGATGGACCTGTTCGAACAGCGAGGTCAGATCGGCGGCATTATGGGCCGCCTCGGATATTGCGTAGACCGCTTCTTGCAGCGATTCGGAACGCTTGCGTCGGGTAATGTCGCGCGCCACACCGACACGTAACTGATCATCTTCTGACCAGCGGGCCGACCACATGATATCTACCCGTTGTCCGTCTCTGCGGATATAACGGTTTTCGAAATGCAGGCTGGGTTGGCCTGACATCACCTGCTGCGCCGCCAGCAGGGTGCGCTCGCGGTCTTCGGGCGCCACCAATTCCATCATCTGACGACCGATCATTTCCTCCTGCGTATAGCCAAAAATGCTTTCGCATGCAGCGCTGACATAGACGAAGCAGCCATCGGCGTCGACCACGCAGACCGCATCAAGCATCAAATCCAGAACAGTTTCCAGCGAGGAGGGAGGCTCGGTTTTCATCGTACGTACCACTTGAGCACTGCGCGGTATGGGGACGGACCGGTCTTGGGTGCTTTGAGTGTAGGCGAGCGCCTCGGAAGCGGACAGCTGCTTTGACGGCTCTAAGTCATCTTCACCGGACGCTATGATCATCATCCACGCCTTTCAGCAATCCAGATGGTATGCCGGGTGCCGCGATTCCCGTGCGCGAACACTTGGATTTCTTCGGCGAGGAAACCCGACCTGGCAAGTCGTTGGGAGAAGGCCTGATCGGCACTGGCCGACCATACGGCAAGCAGACCTTTGGGGCGCAGCGCCCTGGCGCAAGCGTCGAGCCCGGCTGAGGAATACAACCAGCTGTTGCTCTTGCGGGTCAGCCCCTCGGGACCGTTGTCTACATCGAGCATGATGGCGTCATAACGCTGCGGCTCGCTCTTCAGAACCTCGGCGACATCGCTACGCAGCACGCGGGTTCTTGGATCGTTGATCGGCATGCCGGACTTCGCGCCCAACGGGCCACGGTTCCAGTTGATCACGCCGGGAACCAGCTCAGCGACGTGCACCTCGGCATCATCGCCGAGATGTCTGAGCGCCGAAGCGAGGGTGAAGCCCATGCCCAAGCCGCCAATCAGCACGCGTGGTTGCGGCCGCTGCGCGATCTTGCGGCAGGGTATCTCCGCCAGCGCGTCTTCCGAGCCGTGCGTGCGGGTGTTCATAAGCTGGTTACCGTTACCGCCCTGAATCTTGATAACGAAGTCGTCGCCATACTCGAACAGGCACAGGGCGCCGCCGCCATCCGGAATTTCGGCGGTGTCGATCAATACAAAACGCTTCATCGGTGACGCTCTTGGGTTGGCATTAGAGGGGCCGCGCTTGGTGCACGGCGCGGCGAGCAGCGTTTATAACTGCTCGGAGTTGAGCCTGTGCTCGAACCCCAGCGATTGCTCGAGCAAAGCGGTTAGTTCAGGCGCCGCTACGGGTTTGCTGTAGTAGTAACCCTGTCCTTCGTTGCAGCCTTCGTCGATCAGGTAGCGTTCCTGCTCGGCGGTCTCCACACCCTCGGCAATTACTAGCATGCCCAGGCTCTTGCCCAGCTGGATGATGGCTCGAACGATGGTCGTATCGCCTTCAACAGCCGCCATATCGCGAACGAAGCTCTTGTCGATTTTGATCTTGTCCAGCGGCAAACTTTTCAAATAGCTCAGCGATGAATAGCCGGTGCCGAAATCATCAATGGCGATCAACGCGCCGGAGCGGCGCAGGCAGTGCAGGTTATGGGTGGCGGCGGCGATGTCTTCCATCAGGCCGGTTTCCGTCACCTCGAGCTCTAGCGTCTCGGGCGGCAGCCTGTGACTGCTGAGCAGGTTGCTGATCATAGCCGGCAGCCCGGCGTGGTGCAGTTGAACTGTGGACAGGTTGACTGCCATGCGCAGATCACTGAAACCTTGTTGATGCCATTCGCTCAGTTGTTGGCAGGCCTGGTCGAGTACCCACTCGCCTATGGCGATAATGCTGCCGTTCTGTTCGGCGAGAGGGATGAATATATCGGGCGGAACCATCTTGCCGCTTGGGTGAGACCAGCGAAGCAAGGCTTCGACACCGGTGATGCGTTTGAGGCGGTAGTCGATCTGCGGCTGATAGACCAGATGAAACTCCCCCCGGGTAAGCGCCTCGGCCAGGTCATTCTGCAACTCCCGGCGCGTCCTCATTTCGCTGTCGATACTGGCTACGTAGAACTGATAGCGATTGCGTGAGCGGCTCTTGGCCAGCGTCATTGTCTGTTCAGCTTTCTGCAGCAGCTTTTCAGTGCTGCTACCGTCTTCGGGGTACAGCGTGATGCCGATGGTGGCGCGCAACCGTATGTGCTGATCGTCGAGGGTGACGGGCCGCTCCAGATCATCGAGCACCTTCTGCGCCAGCTCGGCGGCTTCGTAGGGTTGCTCGAAACCGACCAGCACCAGTACGAATTGGTCGCCGCCCAGCCGGGCGAGTGCTCCGACACGCCCACTCTGGCTGCGTAGACGATCGGCCAGCGCCACCAGCAGGCGATCGCCGTTCTGGTAGCTGAACTGTTCGTTCATGCCCTTGAAATCGTCCAGCCCGAGGCAGAGCACGGCCACGCGACGTTGCAGTCGGGCGGCTTCGCTCAGAATGTTGTCCAGCTGTTGTTGCAACTGCAGGCGGTTGGGCAGGTTGGTGAGCGAGTCGTATTGGGTCATGCGTTGCAGGTTGCTTTCGGCGGCGTGGCGCAACTGCATGTTGTGCTGAATAGAGGCGAGCAGACCGTTGGCCGTTTCGACCCAAAGACCCAGTTCATTGCGCTCATGCCCCTTAGGCATCGGCAATGAGTGTTCGCCGGGGCGGCCCGGGTTGATGCGCGACATGTGCTCGATGAGCTTGGTCAGCGGTCGTGTCAGCAGCCATTCATAGATCAGATACAGCAGTAAGCCCAGTACCAGTGCACGCAGGATGCCGACGACAAAGAGCACGGCCGAGCTGCTGAGAAACGCTTCGCCATAGGGGGCGGTATCGAGTGTGATACGCAGGTCGCCGTAGTACTCGTTATAAGGCGGGCGGCCGATCAGGGGGATCGAGAACTCCTGATCGCGACCTAGTATCGGGTCGGTCAACCAACGCGAGGAACGTGGCATGAGCGGGCGGGACTTGGCCGCCAGCGGCGCTTCCCCGGGGTGTCCAATCGAGGCTTTACGAATCGACTCGTGCTGGAACAGTCCTTCCATGACCTGCGCGCCCATTTCCCGGTCCAGGCTATAGATCGCCTGAGTGGACGGGTCGCGGGTCATACGCAGGATTCGTTGGGCTTCGGCATCGATCAGCTGGCGGGTCTTGTAGGCATCGAAGACGATCTGCGCGCAGCTCAGTACCAGGCCAACGGCAAGCGCAGACAGCAGAACGATGCGGAGCAGCTTCCTAGACAGACTGTTGCGCAATGCGGTCAATAGAACTTCCTTCTTCCGAGCCGGTGCCCAGCGCAAGTATTGGTTGTCGTGAGTGATGCGTCAAAGACGGCGAGTATGCGCGCGAGGCAAAACGTATCAGATTGTTGGATGTTCTGCCGGGCCCTTGATCGAATCCAGAGTGAACCGTAAAGAGACGCCTCAGGGCTATGCCATAGGCCCCAGCGAGCTGTGATCGCAGAGTTAGCCAACAGGATTCGCTTCCTTTACCTCGCAACCCTTGATGACCATCCGGATGATCGTTTCCGCGGCGGCTTCATAGTCAGCATCATCGAGTTCTGGCTTGCCGGTGACGGTAGAAATTTGCCAGTCGAAATCAGCGTAGGTCTGGGTCGCCGCCCAGATGCTGAACATCAGGTGATGAGGGTCGACGGTCGCCATCAGTCCCTTTTCAATCCAGCCCCGGATGCGAGCCACATTATGGCTGGCCTGAGCATTGAGCTGCGCGGCACGCTCGGCTGGTAGATGTGGCGCGCCATGCATGATCTCGCTGGCAAATACCTTAGAGGCACAAGCGTGTTCCCTGGAAATACGAATCTTGGTGCGGATGTAGGCGCGTAACACGTCAGCCGGTTCGCCCGGCTGATTGAACGGAGCAGACGCCTGCAGCAAGGGCTCGACGATGCTGTCCAGTACCTCGCGATAGAGGTTTTCCTTGCTTTTGAAATAGTAGTAGACGTTGGGCTTGGGCAGCCCGGCGCGGTCCGCGATGTCGCTGGTTTTGCTGGCGGCGAAGCCCTTCTCGGCGAATTCTTCGCTGGCAGCACGAAGGATCAGTTCTTTGTTGCGCTCGCGGATACTGGACATAGGGCCTGTTCATTTCATGACCACCCAGCCTGGTGGCCTGCCGCCGCATCCTAGCATCGGCTTCCGAACGGCCTCAAGGCAGGACGGCAACCTAGATGAGTGGAGCCTGAGCGCTGGAAGACGGCAAGCGTATGCCTTCCGCCGAGTCATGTCTGTGAGGGAGCAAGTTAAGAGCGCCAGCCTGCAGCTCTGAATCGAGCTGGTTCTGCGCTGTCCGCCAAACGGTCATCAAGCCTCGGTTGTTTCGACCGATAGAATGTTGGCGTCAAACATTATTTATGTATACACATTGCTATCAAGGTTGTGTACGTTAACAAAAAACAACAGAGGTAACGCACATGCCTTTCATGCAACGCAGTATTCAATGGCAATTGATCGTCAGCATGGGGGCGGCGTTGCTGACCAGCATCCTGATCGTCATTCTGGTTTATTCATCGGCGGTCAATCGCCTCGCCGAGCGCTACCTGGTCGGGCAAGCGCTGCCTGCCAATATCTCGGCAATCCGCAACGATATTGAGCGCACATTGGCGGCGCCGATTACCGCGACGGCCGGGATTGCCGGCAATACGCTGGTTCAGGACTGGCTGCGTGAAGGCGAGAGCGCTGACCAGGCGGACGCGATGGGCCGTTACCTTGAGGGGGTAAAGGCTCAGCAGAACGCGTTGACCACATCGATTGCCGTGCTCAACAGTGGCAACTACTACTCCGAAGCGGGACTCTCGCGGACGCTCAACCGCAGTGCTGCGGGTGATGGCTGGTTCTACGGCCTGGTCGACAGCGGCATCGAACGGCGCTTTGAAATCGACATCGACAAAGCCTCTCGCCAGCCGACCTTGTTCATCAACCAGCGCATCGAGGCAGACGGCAAGACCGTGGGGGTGGCTGGTCTTGGCTTCAGCCTCAAAAGCATGTCCGAGCTGGTCAGCAACTTCCGCTTCGGCGAGCGCGGTGAGGTGTACCTCATCGCTGCGGATGGCCGCGTCAAGGTTCACCCCAAAACCGAGAACAACGACCAAGTCGAGCTTAGCGCGCTGACAGGCAGCGATGCCGCGCAGAAGCTCCTCAATGGTGCACCCGACGCGGTGCGATTCGAGCGTGACGGCGAAGCCTTCCTGGCGATCGCTCAGCCTCTGGAAAGTCTGGGTTGGGTGCTGGTCAGTGAAGTGCCGGAAGCGGAAATCTTTGCCGAGGCGCGCCGCACAATGTGGACCATTAGCCTGATTGGCGCCTGCATCGCACTGGTTTTCCTTGGCCTGGTGGTGCTGCTGGCGCGCGGGCTGGTGAAGCCGATCCGCCAGGTCACCCAGGCGCTCGTTGAAATTGGTGGCGGCGGTGGCGACCTTACCCGTCGTCTGGACGAGAGCCGGGCCGACGAGCTGGGTGATTTGGCGCGTGGCTTCAACCGGTTCATCGGTAGTCTGCGCGAATTGATCGGCGATGTGCTGAACACCAGCCAGCAACTGCGTACCGCTGTCGGACAGGTGGCTCAGGTGGTCGACAACACCGCGACACGTGCCGGTCGTCAGCATGAGATGACCGATATGGTTGCCACCGCGGTGCATGAGATGGGCCTGACCGTGCAGGAGATCGCGCGCAACGCCAGCAATGCCGCACAGGCCTCACAAGGTGCACGCAGCGAGGCGATGGACGCGCGCAAAGTCGTCAGCGACTCGATCGCTCATGTCGAGAAGATGTCAGGCGAGATTGGCCGTGCGGCTGAGTCGGTTACTGACCTGGCGCAGCAGGTCGCGTCCATCGACAAGGTGCTGGCGGTGATCCGGAGCATCTCCGAACAGACCAACCTGCTGGCCCTCAACGCGGCCATCGAGGCGGCTCGTGCCGGCGAGATGGGGCGTGGTTTCGCGGTGGTTGCCGATGAAGTACGAACGCTTGCCAGCCGGACCCAGACGTCGACGGATGAAATTCAGCAAATGATCCAGGGGCTCAAGAGTGGTGCCGAGAATGCAGTCAATTCGATGCATGCGGGGCAGGCTGCGACCGGTGCTGGGGTGCAAGCCAGCCAGCGCACGGGGCTTTCCCTCGGTGCCATCACCGAACAGGTCGAGGCGATCAGTGACATGAACACCCAAGTGGCGGCAGCGACCGAAGAGCAGAGCAGCGTTACTGAGGAGATCACCCATAACGTGCAAGGCATTGCCGATCTGGCACAGGCGACTGCCAGCGATGTGCAGGGTTGTCGTGAAGATTGTCAGCAGTTGAGCCGTCTGGCGGATGATCTCAGTCGGCAGATGGGTAGCTTCAAGCTCTGATGGCCCTGCGCGTCCCTCTTGATGAGTGGCTGCGCGCTGACGGTTCGCTATCACCGGTAGCCATGTAGCAATAAAAAAGCAGCCATCTGGCTGCTTTTTTTGTAGCTGGCTGCGGTTAAAAGTGAGCCTTTACCAGCAAGCTGGCGGTGTTCTGGTTGGTGCCCCCGACCAGGTCGCTCACAAACCCACCGTCTTCTATGCCGTACTTGTCAGACCAGTAGTCGTATTCAATACCGACGTAGAGTTTGCCCGGCTCGCCGTCCAGCGCCTTGCCCAGGTCGTACTTGATCTGAGGGTTGATATGCAGGTTTTTCGACATGAAGTCTCCGCTGCGCTCCGAGCCGGCATCGTTGACTACCCAGTCGATGAAACCATCGAACAGAATGTCCGATTTGCCGACCGGGAAGGTCATGGCCCAGGTCGGCGTGACCTGCCACTGGCCCGAGGCGCGGCGGGTGGTGCCGTCGGGTTTGCGGTAGTAGACGTTGATGGCCAGTCGATCGAAGCCGGGCACGTCGAGATCGACAGCTGGGCCGAGCAGGTAGGTCTGATTGGGACGGCCGGCGCTGCTTTCGCCGCGCTCGTAGGTGGCTGCCAGCAGCACGTCCTTGACCGGGCCGAAGCTCATGTCCTGACCGCTCAGTTTGCCGAACGACAGGCGCGGGCTGAATTCCCCGTAGTAGGTGTGGCCTTCTTCGCCGGATAAGCCGTTGTACCACTTGTTATCGACAAACAGGAACATGTCGCCCCAGCTCCAGCCGCTGGCGTGTTCGAAGGTCACGGTCTGCTGGATCTCGCCAGCGTCGACTTTGAAATCCTTGCCGTAGAGATAGCTGAGGCTGTTGTTCTGCCACTGCAGCATGCCATCGGCGAAGGCCGGGGCGGACAGCAGGCAGCCGGCCAGCGCCAGCGACAGGGGAGTGCGCTTGAAAGTCATGGAGATACCCTTTGGTTTTGTTGTTGTGATGAATGCGGGTGCAGCGCCCGGCTCGTCTGGCCGGGCGCGGGGTCGATCAGCCGGTAGGTGTCAGCTGAGCCGAAGGGTCCGAGGTGGTGGCTTTCGGATGGACTTTGGAGTAATCGGGGATATTCACGGCCAAAGTGTTAGTGCCGACCGAGTCCTCGATCAGATTGTCCGGATCGTAATCATCCATTTCTTCCGGCTCGCGCGGGAGGAAGAAGTTGAGCAGGATGGCGCTGAAGGCACCGATGGTGATCGGTGAACCGAAGATGTTCTTCAGGACATCGGGCAGGTTTGTCAGCACCTCCGGAACGGCGGCGACGCCCAGCCCCAGGCCCAGCGAGATCGCCACGATAAGCATGTTGCGACGGTTGAGGCCCGCTTCGGCCAGGATCTTGATCCCGGCGATGGCCACGGTGCCGAACATGATTAGCGTGGCGCCGCCGAGCACCGGCTTGGGCATCAGTTGCAACACGCCGCCGACTACCGGGAACAGCGCCAGCAGGATCAGGATGCCGGCGATGTAGAGACCCACGTGGCGACTGGCGACGCCGGTCAGCTGGATCACGCCATTGTTCTGGCTGAAGGTGGTCATCGGCAGGCTGTTGAATGTGGCCGCCAGCAGTGAGCTGCAGCCATCGCCAAGAATGCCGCCCTTGATCCGCTTCATGTACAGAGGACCCTTGACCGGCTGGCGCGAGATCATCGAGTTGGCAGTCAGGTCGCCAGCGGTTTCCAGCGGTGTGATCAGAAAGATCACCGCGATCGGGATGAAGGCCATCCAGTCGAAGGCGAAGCCGAACTTGAATGGCTGCGGCACGCTGACGGCCGGCAAGGCGGCGAGGCTGGAAAAATCCACCATGCCCATCATCCAGGCGGCCACGTAGCCGACCACCAGCGCGACGATCACGGCTGACAAGCGCAGCAGCGGAATGCCGAAGCGGTTGAGTACGATGATGGTGCCCAGCACCAGTCCGGCCAATGCCAGATTCTGCAAGGCGCCCGGGTTTTCAGCGCCGTAACCGCCAGCGATGTCGGTCATCGAGACCTTGATCAGCGACAGGCCCATCAGACTGATGATGGTGCCGGTGACCACGGGCGTGATGATTCGGCGCAGCTTGTCGATGCATCGACTGACAGCGATTTCCACGAAGGCCGCGCAGAAGCTCACGCCGAACAGCGTGGCCAGAATGTCTTCCGGCGTTCCGCCGCGGTTCTTGACGATGAAGCCCGCCGCGAGAATCACGCTGAGAAAGCCGAAGCTGGTGCCCTGCAGGCAGAGCATGCCGGCGCCGATTGGGCCAATGCGCTTGGCCTGGATGAAGGTGCCGATACCGGAGACGAACAGCGCCATGCTGACGAGGTAGGGCACATAATCGCCCAGGCCTAGCACGCTGCCGATGATCAGGGTGGGGGTGATGACCCCGACGAAGCTGGCGAGTACGTGCTGTATCGCCGCGAATGTAGCGGGGATCGGGCCCGGGCGATCTTCGAGTTGATAGATCAGGTCCTGGTTGGGAGCGTCACCGCTCCTGGATTCGGTTGCGGTCATGAGTCAAGCCTGCCATTCGTTATTGTTCGGTCATGGGCTTTCGAGGCTGCACGGACCTCGCTACCTGATCGTCGAAAAGCTGTTCGATCGGTCAGGTTGGACTCGACTATAACAACCTGTGAACAGCTGTTGAAACAAGAAATTTGAAAATTGTGCACAATTATGGCGGGCGAGCCTCGATAGCCCGCCAGGCATGGCGCTGCAACGGTTACCGGTCAGCGGTTGGCTTGCAATTCGCGGGAGACGTTCTCAGCCAGGCCGGCGCCGGCTTCGCTCATGGTCAGGTAGGTGCGATCTGCGCCGGCCTCCTCAATCTGCTGGGCAATGTCTTCGTACATCGCATGGGAGACGATCAGCCCTTCGAACCCTTTGCCGCGCAGTTTGCGCGTGGAGATGATCTTGGCTTCGGCATCGTTCATCGCCAGGATCACCGCCTCGACCTTGTTCATCTCCAGGCTTTCCCAGAACATCTGGTCTTCGGCGTCAGCGAACAGTACGTGGCGGCCTTTCTCGCTGCTCTTTTCTACGGTTACCGGGTCCGAATCGAGGCTGATCAATCGCCAGCCCTGATTCTGCAGGTGATCGTAGGCGGCACGTCCGGTGCGGCCCATACCCATGATCAGGATCTGCGCGTCACCCAGCGACACCGGCTGCTCGTCAGGGTGGCGTGTGTTGCGCTCCAGAGGGATCAGGCGTCTGGCAAAGCGGTCGTAGAGCGGGTGGGAGATACGGTTGAGCTGAGCTGAAATGACGAACGACAGGGCCACGGTGATGGCCAGCGGGGTGAGCCATTGCGGGAGCACCACACTGGCAACGATCAGGCCGAATTCGCTGTAGTTGGTCAGGCTCGAGGCGCTGAGAAAGGCACTGCGCGCGCGCAGGCGAAACAGCAGGAACAGGAAGAAGAACAGTGCGCCTTTCAACGGCAGTAGCAACGCCGCCGCGCCGGCAAAGAGCATGGCCTCCATGCCCGGCAGTCCACCAATGCCAATCTGCAGGAAAAAGCCGACCAGAAAGACTTCCTTGATCGCCCACAGTGAATTGGAAAGCTCGGTGGCGCGCTTGTGCTTGGCCAGCATTGCACCAAAGGCCAGTGCGCCCAGTTCCGAACTGAGGCCCACATATTCGAAGCCGAGACCGCCCGCGACCAGCGCCAGCATCAGCCCCAGCAGCACCATCAGCTCTTCGTGGCCACTGTGATCGAGCAGGCGGAATAGCAACGGGCGCAGTAGCGGAAGGCCGAACACCAGCAGCGCCCAGGCTGACGGGACCTTGCCACTGGCGATGCTCATCACCACCAGGGCGATCAGGTCCTGAATGATCAGTACGCCAATGGCGACTCGGCCATGAAAGGCGCGCAACTCGCGTTTGCCTTCCAATACCTTGGCCGCCAGCACGGTGCTGGAGAACGACAATGCGACCGCCAGCAGCACACTCTCGCGCCAGCTGGTGTCGAGAAACAGGAGAATCGCCGGTAATACCACCAGGCTGGAAATGCCGAAGTGGAGCAGGCTGCCGCCGATGACTTCGCGGCGAACCAGGTTGCTCAGCTTGAGCTTGAGGCCTACGGTGAACAGCAGTAGCAGCACACCCAGATGCGCAAGGTGTTCGAGAATCACGCTGTCGGTCGGACCGACCCCGACGTGTTCACCAAAGGCGGCCAACGCAAAGCCGGCGCCCAGATAGCCGATCAGGGGTGGCAACCCGATCGAACGTGCCGCGAGGCCGAGGATGAATGCGAAGGCGATCCAGGTTGCTTCGATCATGGGTCAGACCTTCTCGTTCGTGCGGGCAGGGATAGGACGGCGGGGCATTTTAACGGTGGTGCGATGCTTGTCGAGTGTCGGGCGCCTGGAGAATAAAGCAAGGCAGAAAAAATCAGGCCCGCACATGGCGGGCCTGGGGGCTGACACGGAACGAATTTGTCAGTGATGCGCAGCGCCTGTGAGCGCCTGGCGTTCGGCTCCACCCAGTACGTTGAACAGCAGGTTGAGCGTTACTGCGCTTAGGGTGGCTACGGCGATGCCGCTGTGGGTGATGGGCTCCATCCAGTGCGGCAACTGCGCGAAGAACTCAGGACGCACCACCGGGACCATGCCCAGACCGATGCTTACCGCGACCAGCAGTTGATTACGCCGGTCGCCAATATCGGCCTCCTGCAGGATCTTGATGCCGGTCGCTGCCACCATGCCGAACATGGCGATGCCCGCGCCGCCCAATACCGCTGCGGGAATCGAGGCAACCATGAACGCGGCCTTCGGCAGCAGACTCAGGCTGATGAGAAATAGCCCGGCAATGGCTGTGACGTAACGACTGCGCACGCCGGTCATCTGAACCAGGCCTATATTCTGCGCGAACGAAGAGTGGGTGAAGGTGTTCATGAATCCAGCCAGGAAGGTCGCGCCGGCGTCACACAGCAGGCCGCGGCGCAGTTGCTTTGGGTCGACGTCCTGGCCGGTGATCTTGCCCAGCGCGAGAAACATGCCGGCTGATTCGACAAAGATGATCACCACCACGAGGCACATCGACAGGATCGGTGCGAGCAGGAACTGCGGCGCACCGAAGTGGTTTGGCGTGACGACCTGGAAGGCCGGCGCGGCACTGATGCCGGACAAGTCCACCATGCCCAGGCTGCCAGCCAGCACATAGCCCAGCGCCATGCCAACCAACACCGACACGTTGACCCAAAAGCCACGCATGAATTGGTTGATCAGCAAGATCACCGCCAGTACGGCTGCCGCCACGCCAAGGTAGGGCAGGGCACCGAACTGGCCAGTACCGCTGCCGCCGCCCGC
The DNA here is from genome assembly GCF_044543345.1 of Pseudomonas sp. NPDC077451. Classification (NCBI taxonomy): domain Bacteria; kingdom Pseudomonadati; phylum Pseudomonadota; class Gammaproteobacteria; order Pseudomonadales; family Pseudomonadaceae; genus Pseudomonas; species Pseudomonas sp. NPDC077451. The sequence continues at coordinate 43,345 of NZ_JBITVX010000021.1, forward strand.
CCAATTGACCGCGACCGGAAACAGCGAAAGCCCGATCGCAGTGATCACGGTGCCGGTCACCAGCGGAGGAAACAGCCGCACGATCTTGCACACGAAAGGCGCAATCAACAGGCCGAAGAAACCGGCAGCGATGGTCGCGCCGAAAATCCCGGTCATGCCCACGCCGGGCATGCCTGCCATCACCACCATGCTGCTGACCGCGGCGAAGCTGGCGCCCATCATCACCGGCATGCGGATGCCCACCGGCCCGATGCCCATCGACTGCACAACCGTGGCGATACCCGCCACCAGCAGATCGGCGTTGATCAGGAAGGCGATTTCCTCGCGTGACAGCCCTGCGGCCTGACCCACGATCAGCGGGACGGCCACTGCACCGCCATACATCAGCAGCACGTGCTGAAAGCTCACCAGCAGCATTTGCAGCAAGGGCAGTCGCTTCTCCGCTGGGGCGGTTTCCCGCTCGGTCACATCGTTCATGCAATACACCTCGGACGCTTTTGTTATTGGATGGTCGCGGTGACCCCGCTGAACGTGCGGGGCCGGGTATAGGGTGCTCGGGCTGAGCTGAGACCTCGCCTCGTGCTGCGAGGCTTGAGCGTCGAACAGGTGAAAAAAAGCCGCGCCCGGGAGCGCGGCTGGTGGGCGCTGATCAGTCGATCGGTGCGCCCTTGTTGATCCAGGCGCCGAGCAGGTCGCGCTCCTCCTGGGTCATGTTGGTCATGTTGCCCAGCGGCATGATCTGGCTCGCGACGGCCTGAGCGTGGATCTTCGCGGCCTGCTGGCGGATCTGCTCAGGTGTATCGAACATCACCCCTGCAGGCGCTGCGCTGAACAGTGGGCTGCTCGGCTGAGCGGCGTGGCAAACGGTGCAGCGCTCGTTGATGATGCGATGGACTTTGGCGAACTCGCTGTTGCCGGTTTGCTCGGCCGGCGCTGCTGCAGCGGCCTGTTGAGCCTCAATGCTCTGCTCGCGCGGGCTGGTCGGCACGGCGTTGGGAACACCACCCTGACGGTTGGGCGCGGTGACGAACGCCAGGCAGATCATGCCGACTGCCGCAGCCGGCAGCGTCCAGGCGAAGCGGTTGCTGTCATGACGGGTGTTGAAGTAGTGGCGCACCAGTACCGCGAGTACCGAAATCCCGGCGAGGATCAGCCAGTTGTACTGGCTGCCATAGGTGCTCGGGAAGTGGTTGCTGATCATGATGAACAGCACAGGCAGGGTGAAATAGTTGTTGTGGCGCGAACGCAGCAGGCCCTTGGCTGGCAGCAACGGATCCGGCGTGCGGTTCTGTTCGATGGCCGCAACCAGCGCGCGCTGTGCCGGCATGATGATGCGGAACACGTTGCCAACCATGATGGTGCCGATCAGCGCGCCGGTGTGGATGTAGGCCGCGCGACCGCTGAACACTTGCGAATAAGCCCAGGCGGCGAAGATCACCAGGACGAACAGGATCAGGCCTAGCAGTGCGGGCTTCTTGCCTAGCGGCGAGTCGCAGAGCAGGTCATAGACGAACCAGCCGACGATCAACGAACCGAAGCCGATGGCAATGGCCATCGCTGGCGCCAGATCACTGCCAGGTGCGATCAGGTAAAGCGTGGGGTTGAGGTAGTAGACCACCATCAGCAGGGTCACGCCCGACAGCCAGGTGGTGTAGGCCTCCCACTTGAACCAGTGCAGGTTGTCCGGCATCTGTGGCGGTGCCAGCTTGTACTTTTCCAGGTGGTAGATGCCGCCGCCGTGAATCGCCCAGAGATCGCCCGACAGGCCGTCGCGGGGGTTGGCGCGGTTAAGGTTGTTTTCCAGCCAGACGAAATAGAACGACGCACCGATCCACGCGATGCCGACGATCATGTGAATCCAGCGAATAGTAAGGTTCAGCCATTCGGTCAGATGTGCTTCCACGATAATTACCTCTTGCACGGCTGGCACGCCAACCGTTGTTTCTTCTTATTTGACTCGTCGCAAGTGTCCCGCTTGTTCTGAAGCACGCATGTCTGGTGTCGGCTAGTCCACAGCCGCGCCAGTCATGCCCGCGCTGATCAATCGGTTGCCTGGCCGGAGTCCCGGTGGGGGTCGAGGAGAAGCTGCTCGTCCTCGGTGAAAAAATGCTCGTCGCAGTTGTTGCCAGAACCGCTGCGATCGACCACCAGGAATTCATCCCGCTTTTCGATCGTCAGCACCGGGTGGTGCCAGACGCCGCGGTGGTAATTGACGCCCTGCCTGCCGTTGCTGCGGAAGGCGCGGACGTTACCCGGTACAGGTGCATCGCCATGTGGCGCGACCACGACCAGAAAGGGGTTGCCGAGCAGCGGAATGAAAGCCTGGCTGCCCTGCGGATGTCGTTCGAGCATGCGAATGACCAGCGGCATTTCCAGCGCGTCCGCGGCGAAAATGCTGATGATGGCCTGGTCGTCCGGCTGCGCGGTCTCGACCGTCGCCAGCTTGTGATAGCGGCGGGTGGAACCGTTATTGATCATGAAGTAGTCGCTGCCTTCGGTTTCGATGACATCACCGAAGGGGGCAAAGGCTTCCTTGGTCAGCGGTTCGATCTTGAGTGTGCGCATGCTGTGCTCGTTATCTGAAAAATGTAGGAGCGAGCTTGCTCGCGATCCTCGGTTGCGTCATTCGCGAGCAAGCTCGCTCCTACAGGGTTATGTCTCTATGTCAGCGGCGAAATCTGGCCGATGCCGCCTGTAGGGTGGGCCGGGCGGCGCTCCGCTTCAGCCCACCATGGCTTAGTCACCGAGGCTCATGTGGTTAACCCGCGCTGAGAACCGGTGGGCTAAAACCCACCCTACAGCTACTACTTAACAGCCTTGCCAAACAACCGCAGCCGGCTGACACCGCCGTCCGGGAAGATGTTCAGGCGCACGTGGGTGATCGGGCCAAGCTTGGCAATTTGCTCGCTGAACTCGTGTTCGGCGTGCATTTCCAGCTTCTGGCTCGGCAGCAGTTCACGCCAGAACAGGCTCTGGGTTTCGATCTGGCTGTCGGTGCCACCTTTGACGTAGGCCGCCTGGATGCTGCAGCTATCCGGGTAGTTGCCCTTGAAGTGGAGGGTGTCGACGACGATGCGCTCGATCTCACCGGGAGTGCCCAGCGCGACGATGACCCAGTCGTTACCCGGCGTGCGGCGACGTGCGGTTTCCCAGCCGTCACCCATGTTGATCCCGCGGCCCGGGTTGAGGATGTTGCTCATGCGACCGAAATGCTCATCGGAACAGGCCAGCGCGCGGCCGCCGTTGAGGGCCGAGGCCAGGTCGAGCTGCTCGTTGTCGCCGACACTGCTCCAGTCACGGTACGGGATGCCGTGTACGCGCAGACGTGCTACGCCACCGTCCGGATAGATGTTGAAGCGCAGGTGGCTGACCGGCTTGTCGAACGCGATCTCATGGTAGTGATGGCTGTTGCCCTGCAGCTCTACCGCGGGAAGGATTTCAGTCCATACCGTGTTGTCGTCCGGATCGCCTTCGGCGAGGAAGCAGGCTTCCAGCGAAGCGGAGGGCGGGAAGTTGCCAGTGAAGAAGCTGGTGTCGATGTCGACGCCCTTGATCGAGCCGGGCACGCCGAGGCGAATGACCGCCTGGTCGAAGCCTTCGAAGCGCTTGCGGCGCGACTCCCAGCCGTCCATCCACTTGCCGTTGTCATCGAAAACGCCCTCCTTCCATACGGCCGGCGTCGGCTGGAACAGCCGGTTGACGTCGGCGAACCAGTCGTCTGTGACGGAGATGGCCCTGGTGCCCAGGCGGGCGTCGGCCAGGTTGACGTATTTTTCGAAAGGTACGGCGTAGCTCTTCATACGTTGTTCTTCTCTTCGTGTCGTCTGATGGTGCTTGCTTACATCGCCTGCAGACGGAACAGGGCGATTTTGTTGATCTCAGCCAGGGCCCGCGCGAACTCCTGATCCTGCGAGTTGTGCATGCGCTCTTCGAACGCCGCCAGGATCTGGTGCCGGTTGCTGCCCTTGACTGCCATGATGAAGATGAAACCGAACTTCGCCTTGTAGGCATCGTTCAGCTCGGTGAAACGGGTGAACTCTTCCGGTGTGCATTCATGGATGCCCGCACCGGCCTGCTCGGCGGTGCTTGATGCGGTCAACTCGCCCCGTACCGCGGCTTTGCCGGCAAGGTCCGGGTGGGCATTGATCAGCGCCAGCTGGGTGTCGTGATGGGCTGCCAGCATCGCCTGCGACATGCGGGTGTGCATCACCTCGACGTAATCGAGCGTCTCGTCCACGCCGGCCAGGAATACGGTGTCCGCCACCCACGGCGAATGCTCGTAGACGTCGGCAAAGGTTGCGATAAAGGCGTCGCGGTCGAGGGTGGAAGGCTTGATGGTCTTGAACGGGGTCATTAGCTGCGTTCCTGAATAAGCGGATGAGTCGAGTGCCAGTGGCGGGCGATGTCGACACGGCGGGCAAACCACACCTGCTCGTGACCCTTGGCGTACTCGATGAAGCGCTGCAGCGCGGCCATGCGGGCAGGCCGGCCCAGCAGACGGCAATGCATCCCAATGGACAGCATCTTCGGCGCGCCCTCACAGCCTTCGGCATAGAGCACGTCGAAGGCGTCCTTCAGGTATTCGAAGAAGTCGTCACCCTTGTTGAAGCCCTGCGCCTGGGTGAAGCGCATGTCGTTGGTGTCCAACGTGTAGGGGATCACCAGATGCGGTTTGTTTGGCGTCGATTCAGGGTCCCAGTAGGGCAGGTCGTCGTCGTAGGTGTCGGAGTCATAGAGGAAGCCGCCTTCCTCGCGTACCAGGCGGCGTGTGTTCGGCCCGGTGCGGCCGGTGTACCAGCCTAGCGGACGTTCACCGGTGATGTCGGTGAGGATGCGGATGGCCTCGAGCATGTGCTCGCGCTCTTGCGCCTCGTCCATGTACTGATAGTCGATCCAGCGATAGCCGTGGCTGCAGATCTCGTGGCCGTCGGCAACCATGGCTTTGATCACGTCGGGGTGACGCTGCGCAGCCATGGCCACCGCGAAGATCGTCAACGGAATATCGAATTTGCGGAACAGCTTCAACAGCCGCCACACGCCGGCACGGCTACCGTATTCGTAGAGGGATTCCATGCTCATGTTGCGCACGCCCTGCAATGGCTGGGCTGACACCATCTCGGACAGGAAGGCTTCGGATTCCTTGTCGCCATGCAGCACGCAGCGCTCGCCACCTTCTTCATAGTTGAGTACGAAGGACAGGGCGATACGGGCAGCGCCCGGCCACTGCGGATGGGGTGGGTTCTCGGCATAGCCGATGAGATCGCGAGGGTAGTCGGCGCTCACTGTTGTTATTCCTTGTCTGATCCGCGGGTCGCCGCTGTGAAGTGCCGACGACCTTCATGGCTCAATTGTATACAAAACGTTTTGCGGTTTGTAAATCAAAAAACCTGAAAATCTATTCGTCATGATCTGCGAGCGGCGCCTCTTCTCTCATGTTTTGTCCCGCCGGCCTTTGAGCCAGTCGCTTCCAGCTAATACCAACAGCAGGAAGCGGGCCAAAATGGTGATTTATAAACTGTGTACAATGTTATAAAAAACTGTCTTTATTTTTATCGGCGGGATGCTATGCTCGATCCATCTCCACCAATCACCACTAAGAGGAGGCGGGCATTGGCGATTGATCGCTGGTGCTGGAATCTATGGGACGTTTGACTACTCATGTACTGGATGCAGCCCACGGTTGCCCAGGCAGCGATATCCGCATCGAACTCTATCGTGTCGAAGGCGAACGCCTCGAGCTGGTTAAGACGAGTCAGACCAATAGCGATGGCCGTTGCGACTCGCCTCTGCTGGAAGGTGACGACTATCGTTCTGGCGTGTACCAATTGCAGTTCGCTGCCGGCGCCTACTACCGCGGGCGCGGCGTTGCGCTTCCCGAACCGGCCTTTCTGGATGTAGTGGTGCTGCGCTTCGGCATCAGTGCCGAGCAGGATCACTACCACGTGCCGCTACTGATTTCGCCGTATAGCTACTCGACCTATCGGGGTAGCTGATGGCCATGCCGCGTTTGCAGCGGCGCGGCGGTACTTCTCCCATGCGTTAAACCTTGACTCCCCCTGAGTCCCCGACCCGCCAGCGATGGCGGGTTTTTTTATTGAGGCAGGTGCATGGTGGGTACGCGCAGCATGCCCGCAGAGCTCCGTAGGGTGGGCGTTAGCCCACCGAAAGAACGCACTTCGCCGCCGGTGGGCTGACGCCCACCCTACGGTATTCCGTGGGTGCCTGGCAGCGGTGTGGACGGTGCTGAACTTCACCCCGCGCGACAAGCGCTTGTCGGCACCGATTCATGGCGCAGGTGCTCGCGTGTAATGAACTCAGCGTCCTCATCGACTCACCAACGAAGCCGCCCCTGCGCCCCCAAACAGCGCAGCGCTGGCGCGGTTGAACCAAACTTGCCCCTTGCCCGTGCGCAGGTAACGCGCCGCCCCATGTGCCCCCAACCCGTAGGCCAGCTTGCAACAGAGATCCAGAACCGCCCAGGTCAGGATCATCACCAGTAGCTGCGGCATGAAGGGCCGATCTGCACTGAGAAACTGCGGCAGGAAGGCGGCAAAGAACAGGATGTCCTTGGGGTTGCTGGCGCCAAGTCCGAACGCCCGCCAGAACAACTGGCGAAAGCGCGGGCTCACGTCGCTGCTTGTCACGCTTGGGCCGCTGGCGGGGCGGCGTGATTCCTGCCAGCTCTGCCACGCCAGATAGAAGAGATAAAACGCACCGATGATTTTCAGAGCGCTGAACACTTGCTCCGATGCCAGCAGCAGTGCGCCTAGCCCCAGCGCCGAAGCGCTGAGCAGGCAGATCGATGCACTGACCCCGCCGACAAACGCCGGCCAGGAACGTCGCAGTCCGTAGTTGAGGCTGTTGCTGATCATCAGCAGCGATAACGGGCCAGGGATCAGGATGACCACCAACGCCGCACTCGCGAACAACAACCAGGTTTCCAGACTCATCTCTGTGCTCCTCTTATATGGCGCACGTGCCGGCAGACGGCCGCGGCGTGCTGATCATAGGGCTGGTGACAACGTCGCTCAGCAGGTTTGTCTCAGGGCAGAACGTGCAAAAGCCCCACCGCCGAAGCGATGGGGCTCTGAGTTCGCCTGGCTTACAGGAAGGCGAACTTGGCGATGAAGATTACACACAACACATACAGGCTGATCGAGACCTTATCGCGCTGGCCTGTCAGCAGCTTGAGCGTCGCATAGGTCAGAAAGCCCAGCGCGATGCCGTTGGCGATGGAGAAGGTCAGCGGCATCATCACCACGGTGACGATGGCCGGGATGGTATCGGTATGGTCCTTCCAGTCGATGTGCGCCATGCCACTCATCATCAGCATCGCCACATAGATCAGCGCACCAGCCGTTGCGTAGGCAGGGATCATGCCGGCCAGCGGTGCGAAGAACATCGCGATCAGAAACAGCGCGCCGACGGTGACAGCCGTAAGGCCAGTGCGTCCACCCGCGGCAACGCCCGAAGCGCTTTCCACGTAGCTGGTCACTGGTGGACAGCCAACGAAGGCGCCCACGACGCTGGATGTGCTGTCGGCTTTCAGTGCGCGCGAGAGGTTCTGGATCTTGCCGTCTTCATCCACCAGATGCGCACGGTGCGCAACGCCCATCAAGGTGCCGGCAGTATCGAACATATTTACGAAGAGGAACGCCAGGATCACGCTGACCATGGTCACGTTCAACGCACCGGCGATATCCATGGCCAGCCAGGTTGGGGCCAGGCTGGGCGGCATCGATACCAGCCCGTTGTATTCGACCAACCCCATCGCCCAGCCGATTCCGGTCACTGCCAGCATGCTCAGCAGGATCGCGCCGAACACGTTGCGATGACTGAGCACTGCGATCATCAAGAAGCACACCGCGGCGAGCAGGGCGGTGGGCTCGCCGAACGAACCCATGGTCAGCAGGGTGGCAGGGCTGTCGACAACGATACCGGCGGTCTTGAGGCCGATCAGCCCGAGAAACAACCCGACCCCGGCACCCATTGCGAAGCGCAGGCTCATCGGAATGCTGTTGAGCAACCACTCGCGCAGACGGGAGAGGCTCATGATCATGAACAGGATGCCGGAAAGGAATACCGCCCCGAGGGCGATCTCCCAGCTATAGCCCATCTCGCCCACTACGGTATAAGTGAAAAACGCGTTGAGGCCCATGCCGGGCGCCAGGCCCACCGGCCAGTTGGCATACAGGCCCATCAACAGGCAGCCGAGCGCTGCACCGATACAGGTCGCGACAAAGGCTGCACCGTGGTCGATACCTGCATCGGCCATGATGTTGGGATTGACGAAGATGATGTAGGCCATGGTGACGAAGGTCGTCAGGCCGGCGAGCATCTCTGTCTTGATAGTGGTTCGGTGAGCGCTGAGTTTGAAAAATCGGTCGAGCAAGCCGGGGTTTTCTGGCTGCATGCCGAGGGCCGGCTGTTCCTGCTTGGTGGTTTCCACAAGGTGTTCCTCATCGTTCTTGTTGTCTATCACCCAGAGCAGCGCTCTCGAGGGCAGGTGATGGTGGGGCGCTTTCATTCGGTTTGTTGACCGAAAGGTCAGAAAGGCTTGACGCGATTATGCTTTTGTATACAAGAAATGCAACAGGCAATTCCCTAGCTGCCGCGTATTCCCTGATTCAGCTTGCGATGTGACAGGCGAAGGCGTGCGGATTAGCGCGGCCGCTTGAGTTATGGAAATATTATTGGTGCACTGATTGTGCACAATAAAATGCGCTTTATTTGCTTGTTTTCGTATTGGCGTCTCCCAGCTGCGTTACGAAAGGCAGTAAAGTTCGAACCTGCCGACCCCTCCGACGCGAGTCACCATGAACGAACAGTTGCAGCCTTTGAAAAAGCCGACACGAAGCGGCAAGGCCCGTACCGGGACCCAGGACGACATCGTTTACGCTCATATCTTTGATGCAATTCTTGAACAGCGACTGGCGCCGGGCACCAAGCTCAGCGAAGAGGCGTTGGGCGAGATCTTCGGTGTAAGCCGCACCATCATTCGCCGTGCCCTGTCACGGCTTGCCCATGAAGGTGTAGTGCTGCTGCGGCCGAACCGCGGCGCGGTGGTTGCCAGCCCGAGCGTTGACGAAGCGCGGCAGATCTTCTTTGCCCGGCGCATGGTCGAGCGGGCGATTACCGAGCTGGCTGTGCTGCACGCCAGCGCTGACCAGCTGAGCGAGCTGCGACAGATGGTGACCGATGAGCAGGACTGTTTCGCCCGCGGTGATCGCGGCGCCGGTATTCGTCTTTCGGGCGAATTTCACCTGAAGCTGGCCGAGGCCGCGAAGAACGCGCCGCTGGTCAGTTTCCAGCGCAGCCTGGTGTCGCAGACGTCGCTGATCATTGCCCAGTACGAAAGCGGCAATCGCTCACATTGCTCCTACGACGAACACAACCAGCTGATTGACGCCATTGCCGCGCGCGACAGCGAGAAGGCCGTGAGTCTGATGATGCATCACATGGATCACATCGACAGCAAGCTCAACCTCGATGAAGACAGCGCGTCAGACGATCTGCACGCTGTCTTTTCGCATCTCGCTCTGGCGAAGAAAAAGCCTCGCTCGGCACGTTAATTCTTGGCTGATTGCGCTGACGCGCCCTGCGTCAGCGTCGGCAGCTAATCGCTGCCGGCCATAGTGCCAGGCATGAGCACATAAAAATCCGCCCTTGTGGCCGATGCTCCGGTAGCGCGGCTGACACGTTGCCATGAGTTCTGACGGCCTTCGCTCTGGCGGTTTCAAGCTGCCAGAGTGCGCAGTTTTCCCTTTCTCCGATCCTCAATGCCCCCTCTGCGACCCTGTTGCGCGACTCTTGATGGATGCGCATAATGTTATGTTATAACTAATGCATAAATTCTTGATGCCCTCCGCCAGTACAGCCGTCGCACCGCCTTCGCGCTGGTGAAGATGGCTATGTTGAGCATGTCGCGGCATGGAACAACCGAATACCGAGGTAACAATGATTGAGTGCCATGGCTTGCAGTGGGGCGCCGGTGGCCGCGCTCTTACGCCCCCGCTGGATTTGCAGCTCGCCGCAGGCAGCCTGACCGCAGTCATCGGCAGCAATGGGTCGGGGAAAAGCAGCTTGCTCAAGGTGATGGCGGGATTGGACCGGCCCCTGGCAGGGCGAGTCGACGTGAACGTACCGCTTCTGGGAGGTGTGTCCTATCTGCCGCAACAACAGCATGTGGATCGGCAGTTCCCCATCCGCCTTGCCGAACTGGTCAGTGCCGGTTTCTGGCGCAGCCGGCTCGGGCGTAGCGAGCGTCAGGCGCGGCTGCGTCAGACGCTAATGGATTGGGGGCTGCTCGATCTTCAAACCCAGGGCTTACATGCGCTGTCCGGCGGCGAATTGCAGCGTGCCTTGCTGGCGCGTCTGAGCCTGACCGATGCCCAGGTGTTGTTGCTCGACGAACCCGAGGCGGCATTGGACGACGTGGGGCTGCGTTTGCTCTGGCAGCACGTCGAGCGCTGGCAACAGGAGGGGAGGACGCTGGTACTGGTCAGCCATAACCTTGCCGGGCTGGAGCGGAAAAACTGCGAGGGGTTGCTGATCGCGCGCAGCGGTTGCATCAGGGCACCGATCCGTCAGTTCATGGCCGAGCGGCAACGGCTCGGTCAGGTCGCGTGACGCCGGACATCCTCTGGGCTCCTTTCGGCGAGTTCGCCTTCATGCGCCGGGCCCTGTTTGGTGGCGTGGCGCTGGCCTGCAGTGCCGGGCCGCTGGGCGTGTTTCTGATCCTGCGTCGAATGAGCCTGATCGGTGATGCCATCGCCCACGGCATCCTGCCCGGTGCAGCATTGGCGTTCTGGCTGTTCGGCTTGAGCCTGCCAGCATTGACCGCGGGCGGGCTGGTGGCGGGCCTCGGTATGGCGGGCGCAGCAGCCTGGGTCACGCGGCGTACCGGGCTGCGCGAGGATGCCAGCCTGGCTGCGCTTTATCCGATTTCGCTAGCCAGTGGCGTGCTCCTGCTTGGGCTGGCCGGACGCAAGCTGGACCTGTTGCACCTGTTATTCGGCTCGGCGCTGGCGGTCGATACGACCACGCTGTACGGCATGCTCGGCACCGCGGTGTTCAGTCTGGTGGTGCTCGCGCTGAGCTATCGCGCCTTGGCGCTGGACAGTCTCGATCCGCTGTTCCTGCGCAGCATCAGTCGCTTCGGTCCACTGGCGCATGCCGCGTTCCTGACGCTGGTTGTGCTCAATCTGGTGATCGGCTTCCAGGCCATCGGCGCGCTGATGGTGGTGGGGCTGATGATGCTGCCCGCCGCAGCGGCGCGCTTCTGGAGCCGCAGATTGCTCGTCCTGCTGCCGCTTGCTGCGCTGATCGGTGCGGTGTGCGTGTGGCTCGGGCTACTGCTTTCCTTCTACGCCAGCCTGCCCAGCGGGCCGTGCATCGTGCTGTTGGCCGGCGTTTTTTATCTGGTCTCGGTGGTAGCCGGCCCGGTTCACGGCCTGCTGCGCTCGTCTCCATTTCCCATGACTGTTTGAGGTGCTCATCATTCGTTACCTGCTTTTCGCCCTGGCCTTGTGGCTGCCTTTGTCGTTGCAAGCGGCGGAAAAACTAAATGTGGTGACGAGCTTCAGCATCCTGGCGGATCTGACCCGCGAAGTTGGCGGCGACCACATTGACCTGATCAATCTCGTGGATGCCGACGCCGACGCTCATCTTTACGAGCCCAGCCCGGACGATGCCAAGGCACTGCTGCGCGCAGACCTGATCATTGGCAACGGCCTGGGCTTTGAGCCATGGCTGGAGCGCGTGCTCGCCAGCAGCGAGCCCACCGGCAAACGCATCAATGCCAGTGCCGGTGTCGTTCCGTTAATGCTGGATGAGGAAGGTGAGCGGGTGCCGGATCCGCATGCTTGGCAAAGCCTCACCAATGCCGAGATCTACGTGCGCAGCATCGCCAAGGCGCTTGGCGAGCTGGACCCAGCCCATCGCGATGTTTACGACGAGCGCCGCGATGCGTACCTGACCCGCCTGCATGCGTTGCTCAAGAAAGCCGATGCCCAGATTGCGAGCTTGCCGCCCAGTCAGCGCAAGGTGGTGACCAGCCATGATGCATTCGGCTACCTGGGTCAGGCTTGGCAGCTGGAATTCATCGCGCCGCAGGGACTGTCCACCCATGACGAGCCGTCGGCGGCTGACGTCGCCAGCCTGATCCGGCAGATACGCAGCGAAGGCGTGCGGGCCGTGTTCGTCGAGAATATCCGTGATCCGCGGCTGATCGAGCAGATCGCTGACGAGGCCGGAGCCACCGTCGGCGGCACCCTGTATTCGGATGCGCTGGCCAGCGAGGGGCCAGCCAGCACGTACCTTGGCATGTTCGAGCACAACCTCGACACGTTGATGGCCGCGCTGAAGCCGTAAGATGGATCGCGCTCCACCGATCACGCGTTCATTGAGCGTGGCGCAACTTGTTGGTGGATGTGAAAGCGACATCCACCCTTGTATCTCGACTACCACGCTATGTTGGGGTGATAGTTCCCGACTGATCATCGGGGGAAGGTCAGGAAGCCGTATCCA
>NZ_JBITVX010000022.1:0-55701 GCF_044543345.1 Pseudomonas sp. NPDC077451
CACGATGTGATACACGGTAAGCGTTCAGCGTGTGATACAGCTACCCGTGCAGCCTGTGATACAGATACGCAAGGTGAGTTAGCTAGACGCTTACGTTGAGTACGGATGTCGAGGTGGAGAAGAAGCTGGTAACTCCAAGGGGGCGAGATATACAAAAGGATGCGCTCAGAGGGGTGCTTGATTCGGTGGCGGAAAAATATAGCTCCAGCTTTTCGGTGGTTATGATGGATGCGTAGTTTCCTCTGCGTGCTTTGCTTATATTAAAAACCCCGCTTGCTTGGCGGGGTTTTAATTAGGTTATATGGGTCGCGGATGCTTTCTACGATGGCTGTTGATGCTCTTGTTGAGAGTCTCTTCAAAGCGCTCAACAAAGTCCACTCGATAGCTTGTTAGTTGCTTTATGGCTTCGGGGATTGGTAGGAGCTTTAAGGCCGCTAATTTGTGTTGGATCGTGGCTCCGTCGTCGTAATTCTTTCCTGCGATGTCCGAGGGGAGGTGCCCGGTGATCGCATCAACGGTGGTTTTATCAATGGCTGGTAGTGAGATTGGTTCTTCGGGCGCGTGTCCTGTAATTGCGTCAATTAGATACTGGGCTACAGGCGTTCCGCTGCGCCGGATGTTGCGCAAATTGGTTTCTAGCGTGTGTCGGAATGAGTAAATGCTTTTGCCGTCATTCGGCACGTGCACGCCTATCTCGACTAAATATCCTTTGGGTTTTTCGTTAAAGAACTTGCTAGCACTCTTGGCCCATCCTTCCTTGTTGTGGTTCGTATCTTCGTCTCTGGGCGGTAGATAGCTCAGGCCGTCGCCAAACAATTTTTTCTGCTTAGCTTGGCGCTGACTTCCTACGTATTCGAGAAAGCCCAGCTCAATCAAGCGTGGGTGAACCGGAACTTGTCGTGCCTCTTCTGTTTTCACTCGCTTCGCCTCGAAGGCATTTGGATCATCAGGGCAAAAGTCGAAGCACGGATGTCCATCGATCTCCCGGATGTCGGCAGTATCGAGCTGAGCTATTTCGTTTGTGCGAGCGCCGGTGAAGTAAGCGACTAGGGGGAGCCAGAACCAGAATGGATATGCTTTGGTTCTATTGCTTGGAACTGGGCCTTGATAGATGTACCCGGAAAAGATGGCTTCGACATCCTTGGCTGAAAAAGCCTTACCCTTTCGAGTGCGTTCAGACTCGCGCTTCTGAACCTGCTTAATCAACAGGCTGTCCGGGCTGATTGTGGTCAGTTCAAGAAACAAGGCGTGCTCTTGTATGCCCTTCATTGTGGTGATGAAGGTATTCGTTCGGTCATGCCCGGTCATCTGTTCCAAATTATCGGTCAGGAGCTCGCTGAGGGGCGTCGGAGGGGTAAGTGACGCCTCGGCACCAGCCTTCATTCTGCGCGCCGCATCATAGGCTTTCTGCCAGTCCCATTTGGTTAACTGGCATACAGGTTTGTGCTCTGTCAGCACCGTCATTACCCGTGCAAATCGCTCATTTTCTTCGAGTGAGCCGCTGCGGTTGGCTTGCCCACCAGTTGATGATGTATCCGCTTTGTCTCGTTCTAGCTGATGCTGCCACACTTGATAAAGCGTCCAGTTGGCCATTTTGGGGTCAAAGGCTGGCGCCTCTACGCGCGCTGGTGAACGGGCGGTTGCTGAATCAGCTTCTTGTCGCAGGCGGCTAGTAGCCAACTGTTCGCGAAACTTGGGCAGCTCCGATGGAAGTTCGGTGGGTTTGTAGGACCGGGTCAGCTCAAGCAGTTGCAGTGCCAGCGGCTCTAGCTCGCTCGGAATAGGACGGTTGTGCCGTCCTGTCAGTAGCTCAGCAATGCAATGACGCCGCTGGCGTTCTTCTATCTCCGCATTGGATAGCGCAGGCTCTGTTTTTTTCGGGGTGTGGTCTGGGCTGGACCATGCGCCAGCACCATTGCTTTTCGGGCTGCCGCATAGCTCCTCGAAGATGTCGAAGTCTTCCGGGCTGGGCTCGTAGTCGTTGTGCTCGATCATGCGTGAAGCTCGGTCGAAAATTGAATCAAAGCGTGCAGCATGCTGCCGAGCGCGTTTTAGCGCTAGCCTTTCGCTATCAGTTTTTAGTGAGCGCCGTATTTCCCGCTTGCCGTTGACTCGATGGCGCAGGAAGGCTGGGATCACCATCCGGAAGTAGAAGGTTCCGTGGCGATTCCGGGAGAGGTAGGTAGGGGTGGATTTCATCGTAGGCACCTGCTGATGCCCCACTTCGATGTGACTGCTTGATGTCACACCTGCCGGAAATGACAAGCTCAGACAGCACAAAGCCCCGGAGTACGGGGCTTTGTGCTTGTGATGGTGGAGCCGGGGGCTTTATAATTACTGCAATAAGCTATTGATTTTAAAGAAAAGTTATATGGGTCTATCGATAAGTGCCCCCTGAAATGCCCCCTTTGGCAAACTCCCGACGAATGGTCGATAGGGAGTTGAACTGGCGTCCCTTGCGATGGTTCTGCCTGCCGACCATAGGGCATTAGATGAGGATGCGGCGTGACATCGTGAATGATACGCGTGCCTGTGGTTTTATCGGTCGTAGGCCTTTTGCAGAGGCCTGCCACCCGCTTCAGCGAACCCTCGTAGGGACTGAAATCTTTCTATTCATGGAACTGGTGCGCCGTGACGACGAAAGCAACCCGTCGAAGGGCATGCTCGCCGCCCGCGAGCTGGTGCAGCGGGAACAGGTGGCGGTGCTGTTCGGCGGGTTGGACACACCGGTGTCCCTGGCCATCGTGCCGCTGACCAACCAGATGAAGGTGCCGTTCATGGGAGTCTGGGCCGCAGGCACCAAGATCACCGAGAACGGCGCCAAGGACAACTACGTCTTTCGCGTCTCGCGGTCGACGAGCTGGTCGACGAGGCCCTGGTCGAGTACGGCGTCGACAAGCGCGAAATGCAGAAGTCAGGAATGGTTCTGATCAACAACCCCTGGGGCGAATCCAATGAGGCCGGCCTAAAGCGTGCGCTGGACAAGCGCGGCATGACGTCTGCAGGGGGCGAGCGCGTACAGGACAGCGATCTGGACGTATTGCCGCAGCTGACGCGGCTGAGAAATGCTGGCGCCGACTCGCTAATATTGGTGGCGAATGTCGGACCGTCCGCGCAGGTTGTCAAGTCGCTCGACCGCATGGGCTGGGACGTCCCGATCGTCTCCCACTGGGGGCCGGCGGGTGGCCGTTTTGGTGAGCTGGCCGGGCCGGATGCCGAGCGGGTGCATTTCGTGCAGACCTACTTGTTCACCGAAGACAGCGGCGAGAAGGGCAGCGCCCTGCTGGCGGCCCTGAAAGCGCGCTATCCGGAAATCAAGAGCCTGGCGGACGTGACCCCGGCGACCGGCATCGCCAACGCCTATGATGCCATGTACCTGACCGCGCTGGCGATCGAGAAGGCCGGCAGCACCAAAGGCAATGAGGTGCGTGACGGTTTCTACGCCATCGAGCAATACGACGGCCTGATCAAGCAGTACCAGCAACCGTTCGGCCCGGAAAAAAATGATGCCCTGGGACCAAACGATTACATCATCGGTCACTTCGTCGGCGATGAGATCGTTCCCGTCAGGCCCTGAGCTAGCAAGGTGGCGGGCGCGTCGAACGGAGCGGTCGACGCCGGCTTCGTGCCGAACGACATGCAGGTCGGCCAGACCGGCAAGATCGTAGCGCCGCAGCTGTACATCGCCGTGGGCATCTCCGGTGCCGTCCAGCACTTGGCAGGTATGAAAGGCTCCAAGGTGATCGTCGCGATCAACAAGGACGAGGAAGCGCCGCTCTTTCAGGTGGCTGCCTATGGTCTGGTGGGCGATCTGTTCGAGATCGTGCCGGAGGTGGATTCGATGTATTGAGGAAGCACTGCCGCTACGTTGTCAGGGCGTTGTTGGATCCAGCCATGCGTCAGAGTCTCTGCTCTTCGGGCGGCTGTACGGTTCCTTGTGGGCCGGACTTAGGGACCTTATGCCTGGAAAGCCGATCACCATCAGTGTCGCTCGGCTAGCCGGGATCGGCGTCGGTACCGGATTCTGCGTGCTGTCGGGAACCGGCTCTGTCGGGGCGGAAACCCGCGTGCTGGTCATGTGAGCGATTGGCCAACTGAACTACCGCTCCGACGAGAGGGCTCGAAACCTGCAGCGCGGGCAGACACGCACGGTTGGCTCATCCTGCCGGACATGGCCAATCCGGTGTTTGCCAGGATCGTCAGTCGCACCGAGGATAATCTGCGCCAGCAGGGAGGGAAGGGTGGCGCTTCATGTGACGATTACCATCGGCGTGAATGCTCGGAAGTCTCAGCTAGAACATCGAGCCGACGCCCTTAGACGCATCTCAAGGTATTGCTCGCCAAGCAATACCACTAACCCGCTCAGCACGATGATGAAGGTGCCGATGAGGCTCCACAGATTCGGCAGTTCGGCGAAAAACAGGTAGCCCAGCAGGCTGGCGCCGATGATCTGCAAGTAAGTAAACGGTGCCACGAACGGAGCCGGGGCTACCTCGAAGGCGCGCACCAGGCAATAGTGCCCGCAAACACCTAGGATGCCCATGCTGATCAGCAAACCGAGGTGCAACAAACCGTCCGGCGACTGCCAGATAAACGGCAGCATCAGGCTCGTTAATACAAATCCAGCGGCCGCCATGTATGTGTTGGACGTTTCCGGTGTGTCGTGCCCGGCGAGCTTGCGCGACAGAATCTGCGTGAGCGCCGACGTACAAGCGCTCAAGAGCACCAGTAGCGCGGCAGGATGAAAGGCATCGCCACCTGGCTGGATAACAAGCAGCGTGCCAGCGAACCCACAGACGACTGCGATTATTTTCAGCAAGCCCACCTTCTCGGCCAGCATGAACGGCGCCAGCACCAGGATCACCATAGGCGCCGTGAAACTCACCGCCGCTGCGGTCGCCACCGGCACGTACTGGAGCGCACAGAACATCAGGAAGGAGGTAAAACAGAACAGCAGCGACCGCACGATTTGCAACCAAGGGCGTTGAGAGCGAAACAGCGCCGAACCTTTGCGCGGCGCGTGAAGGCCACATGGCCGAAGTAGCGGCACCAGAGCAATTGGATAACCGGATAGAACACGCCGAGGTACTTCACTTCCGCGTTCAGTAGTGGAATCAGAACCGCCGCAGCCAGCATGAACGCCATTGCCCTCACGAACGGATTACGCTTCGGCTCCAACTGCGCCGCCAAGGCCCCATCTTCCCGTTCTGCAAGCATCAAACGCTCCCCTAATGGCTTGTTCTTATGTTGCGGGTGCTGGCTAGTAAGGATAGTGACAATAAGCTCAAAGCGATCGGCGTGGCCGGCCCGGCCTCGGCTTCGTCGGGGTATGCTGCTCGATTCGATAACACCTCGCTGAGGTCGCAGTGAGCAACTAGGGCACACCGCTCGGTATGGCCGCGCCACAGAAGTTGCTACGCTTCGGAAACCCAGCGGTTCAGGCTTTTGATACCGTTAGCTGCGGCAATGTGAAACCCTTCAACGGCAGCCTTAGCGATACCACTGCGGCGATCAAAAGCAGCCCGCCTGAACTACCAAAGGCGAGCCAATGGGTACCGAAATGCTCGAATCCCCACCCGCCTAGCCAAGAGCTGATCATCGCCCCTACCTGATGGCCCAAATAAGCAGTTCCGTACATAACGCCAACTAGCCGCACGCCATAGACGTCCGCGAGTATGGCCGACGAAGCTGCAATACTGCCCGCCCAAACCATTCCACCAATGGCTGCCGCGATGTACAGCTCCCAATGGGTACCCACCAGGAGCAGCGCAAAGAATCCCAGGCCCCGAATGAAGTAAATCGCCCCCAAGATGTTCCTTCGAGGCAGCCGGTCCGACAATCGACCAAGTATCAGCGTTCCAGCGATGGCTACGAGGCCGATAAGCCCGATGCCATAAGAACTCGTCATGGCATCGAATCCGTGATCCATGAGCATAGGCACACCATGGGTCCCAAGAAGATTCATGCTGTATCCGCATGCGAACAGGCCGAGCACAATTTTCCAAAAGGGCGAAGTGCGCATAGCGGCACCGAACGTGAGCTCCGCAGGCGTCGCATCATTAATGGAGGGCGCAGAACCAGGTGTCGCTGGAAGCAGATCCGCGTTTTGCGGCACCTCGTCCTTAATGATGAATAAGGCTGCCGGCACGGTTACCACAGCAAATGAAATAGCGAAGCCGACAAGGGTGGTTTGCCAGTCAAATAAGGTAATGGAGAGAGTTAGCAGCGGCGTCATAACCGCCATGCCAGCCATTGAGCCCGTGGACAGAAAGAACAGCGCCATACCACGTTGCCGAGTAAACCACCGGCTAATGACTGGGGTCAGGGCTACTGGACTAGTGAACGCGAGACCAACCGAGAGCAGCACGCCGAATGAGAGTAGAAACGTGAAAGGCGTACGCGCAACGACCGTCCACATCGTTGAGGCAATAACTATCGCCGTTCCAAGCAATAGTACCGAGCGCGTACCTATGGCCCCAACAAGGTATCCCGCCAAAGGCATCGCTAAACCATAGAACAGCATTCCAACCCCAACGATGGTAGCCAGAAGACTGCGGCTAAAACCCAGGTCTTCCGCCATTGGTAGGAAAAATGGCCCGATCCCGAGGCGCATTCCAACCGTCAGCAGCGTGAGGACCGTGGCGGCAGCAACGATGTTCCAGCCGTGGTACCGGTTACCTTCTGGAAGGGATGAGGACATAGATCGCACCTCTGAAATGGGATTCCTGGTTACTCATTCAAACTAACAAACAATCCCGCGTCCGACCTTCTGCATTCTTCGGTAGGCCTATCCAGATTATAAAACTTCGCCGTGAGGCTGCTTTGCGCCGGAAGCGGAAGCTCTTGAACGGCGAGTCGATGTCCTCCGGAACGTCATACATCCCGGCAAGCATAACGCGCCGCGGTTTGGTTTCTTGGCTAATCGCAACAACCTTGACCATCGGCTCGCCGGCTTTTGCGATCACGAAGGGATTGCCTTGGCTGGCCCCAAGGATCAGCTGCCACAGGTGGGTCTTGGCATCGTAGATATTGACAATCCTGGGTCCGTTGTCCGGGGTGTTTCGGCCGTCATGTCAGATATTCTTCTCAGCTAACCTTATTGAGGTATGTGCTCGTCTGAACTTCATCAACGGCATACTACTTCGGTAGCTCGGCCTAAATGCCCGAAGCGGATGACGGATGACGCTGGGCTGGATCGGCTGAAGAGCCGGCAAGCCTGCCAGCCATCCTGGACCATCCGCGAATCGAGTAGCTGCGACTGCTCATCGGCGCTGGCAATGGCGTGACCTGGTCTGTTCTGAGGCACTATTACACGGCTTCGTGCGGGAAGTTGCCGTGAGGAAGCTGAACCGCATGCCTTGTCTCACGAACGCAGGTACGGGCGAAGCTCCGCTCCTATGCCGGTACTCTTCCCTATGGAGGGGGGGCTTCACCGTTATCACCCTGGCCTCGCCGAGAGTTCCCGAAGGGGCGCCGGACGCGGCGTTACGATGATCAGCTGGAGAGCAGTGAGGTCGTCACCATAGCTGCATTAGCTCCTGCTCCAGGTTTTTCCAAAGATCGGCTAGCAATGAAAACCCTGTCTGGAGCTATTACGTAATGTTTTGCCGACCATCTGGACCGAGGCTAGGATCGAGCCGCAGCGAACCCGCCTCGGCGGAGAAGGGGCCTAAGCCCCCGTTGCGGCTACAATTAGCCCCAACTCTGCCAACGACACCCGCTCATGAGCAGCCACGATGATGTGATCCAGCGTCCGGACATCGACGAGCGCCAGCGCGTCAGTTAGCCGCTTGGTCAGGGTCCTGTCCGCCTGGCTCGGTTCTGGACTCCCACTCGGATGGTTGTGCGAAAGGATCACCGCCGCGGCATTGAGCTTTAGCGCTTCTTTCACCACTTCCCGCGGGTACACCGAAGCACTGTCGATGGTCCCCCGAAACAATTCGACGTAGCGAATCAGCCTATGCTGGTTGTCGAGAAACAGCACCGCAAAGACCTCGTGCTCAAGACCTGCGAGCTTGGCGCCCAGGTAGTCCTTGACGATGTCAGGAGAAGTAAATGGCGCGCCGCGTTTTCTTTTCAGATCAACGACCTGACGCGCCGCTTCAAGGATTTGATCGGCCGTAGCTGGCAGATAGCGTCCCTGTTCATCACGAACGAGGAGGGAAGCGTCAAAGGAAAACGAAAACTGTGCCATGGCAGCGTGCTCCGGTTGCTCGGGCGAAATTGCCCGGAACCGACCCGGCACGGCGCAGCGCAAGCCGTCACAGGGGCACCGCCGGCCCTAGGCCGCCAACGCGCCCTGCGCGTGCAGCCCTTTACGACGAGCACGCCGTGACAAGGTGAAGGAAACCAGCAAGAACGCCCCATATTCACTCTCTGGCACGGACTGGCAAGCGGAGCGCGCAGGCGTCAGCCGACCTGGGGGAGGGAACGATGGAAGCCCGACGGGGCGAGATGGCCTGCCAGCTCGATGCACAGCACGACAGCGCGGCCCGGCAAGGCCGGGAGACGTCGACCTTCACACCGGCTATCGGGCTCTCAAACCTTTTTTTGTTCGAGGCGCAGCTAACTGTTAGCCGGGTATCGAGCGGCGTAATCGGCCCAAAAGCAACGCGCATGATAAGGCAGCCAAGGCAAAACTCGGTAATAGCATTAGTCGATGCTGCGTTCGCTTGGCACCCACGGGGCTAGCCGAAAGCGTCTATTGAACTGAGGTGGGTTTGGCAGGACTGATTTGCCTAAGGGCGCAATGTACAGCCTCCCACCGAAAGCCGCTGAATACAATTGTGGCTGAAGCCATCGGGCAGCAACGCCTGGTCCCGTTATTGGATAGCTATCCAGGGTCCGTACGCGCGGCATTCGATGGCCTGTCAGTCGCCAGCCATTGCCGAAGATCAACGCCTTCGTAGACTTCGTTGCGGCGCGGCTGGCATCCGGCGCGAGCTGAGGCAGGGTCTGTCTGTCAGCGCTGTGCTTCGCGGATCATGTTGCGGGCTATGATTATTTGCTGGATCTGCGTCGTGCCCTCGTACAGGCGGAACAGGCGCACGTCGCGGTAGAACCGCTCGATGGCATATTCGCTGACGTACCCGGCGCCACCATGGATCTGCACGCCTCGGTCGGCCACGCGGCTGCACATCTCGGTGGCGAACATCTTGGCACAGGATGCCTCGGTGCTGACGTTCAGGCCTTCGTCGCGCTTGCGCGCGGCATCCAGCACCATGCAGCGCGCAGCGTAAATCTCGGCCTTGCTGTCGGCCAGCATGGCCTGGATCAGCTGGAATTCGGCGATGGGCTGTCCGAACTGCTTGCGCTCAATGGCGTACTGCAGGGAGTCGGCAAGCATACGCTCGGCCGCGCCCACAGAGAGTGCGGCGATGTGCAGACGGCCTTTGTCCAGCACTTTCATGGCGGTCTTGAAGCCGACGCCTTCCTTGCCACCGATCAAATTCTCGGCCGGCACGCGGACGTTTTCGAAAATCACGTCGGCGGTGTGGGCGCCTTTTTGGCCCATCTTGTGATCCCGCTTGCCGACCGTGACGCCTGGGATGTTGGCTTCGACGATGAACGAACTGATGCCACCGGCGCCCTTGATTTCACGGTTGGTACGAGCCATTACGGTGAAGATGCCGGCATGAGGCGCATTGGTGATAAAGCGCTTGGTACCGTTAATGACATAGAAATCACCGTCGCGAACGGCGGTGGTCTTCAGGGAGGCGGCGTCGGAGCCGGAGTCCGGCTCGGTTAGGCAGAACGCGCTGAGGAAATCGCCAGCGGCCAGCTTGGGCAGGTACTTGGCTTTCTGCTCGTCTGTACCGTCGAGCAGGATGCCGATGGAGCCAATGCCGTTGTTGGTGCCGATGTAGGAGCGGAACGCCGGGGACGTGCGGCCCAGTTCGAAGGCAATGTTCACTTCCTCTTCCATGGTCACGCCCAGCCCCCCGAAGTCCTCGGGAATGGTCAGACCGAACAGACCCATTTCCTTCATCTGCTCGACGATGTCCGCCGGCATCGAGTCGGTTTCGGCAACTTCGTTTTCGCGCGGGATCAGCGCTTCGTTGACGAACTGGCGGATGGAATCCAGCAGGATTTGCAGCGTTTCCGGATCGCGGATCATGTGTTACTCCTCGAAGGTCCGATGGTCGGACGCGTCATATCGACGAGGCACGACCCGCTTCTTCATCAGCGGGTGCTGGCCTCAATGTTGCTAACCATGTGGACCAGCCGCGGTCCGATGTCCTCTTCCAGCTTTTCGCGCGAGAGCTGAAAACTCGGGCCGCCGCAGTTGAAGGCCAGCAGCCCGTGCTGCGCATGCGTCATGGGCACTGCAACCGCATTCACATCCCGGTGCCACTCGCCAATCGACAGGCAGTAGCCGTAGTCGGCGTAGTCCCGGAACGCCTTTTCCAGGCCTTTGCGGAGCTTGGGCCAGTCCTCGGCATGCCGGGTGCGAATATGGTCCAGCAGAAAATCGCACTCGTTTTCCGGCAAACCAGCCAGGCACGCACGTCCCGCAGCGCTCAGATGCATAGGTAGATGGGTGCCCACCTGACGTCGCATCGTGAGGTTGCCCTGACCGTGCACCACGTCCAGGTAAACCATCTGCAGCCGGTCCCGGGCCGCCATCGCCACCGCCGCATTTGCGTGGTTGGCCATCTGCTCCATTAGAGGGTGCGCTACCGCCCGAATCGACAGATTAGAGAGCATCCCGTAGCCAAACGACATTACACCGACGTCCAGCTGATACTTGCCTTGGGGCAGTTGCTTCAAATAACCCAGGCGCGTCAGCGTGTAAGTCAGACGGCTGACGGTCGGCCGGGGCAGGTTGGCCTTGCGGGCCAGCTCCTGGTTGCTCAACACGCTTTCGCGCGGGCTGAAACAGCGAAGCAACTCCAGGCCGCGCGCCAGCGCAGTTACGAACTGGCGATCCTTTTCCTCATCTTCGAGCGCCGATATCGGATCGAGCAGGACCCGTTCGGTCTCTGAAAGCGCGCCTTGATCCGGGGAGCAATCTTTGATCTTACGTTGCATGGTATAGCCTCTTTTTTTATTAAATCAAGCTTTTCGAAATTGTATTCCGCATAGCGGACATCAAGCAAGCGATGCTTTTAATTTAAAATTATTTTCTGTATGCGCCCTCTGTTGTGCCGTATCTTCCGACCAAAGTCGTATGCGTAGGGGGTGACATTTAAAGAAAACAACGTTAAAACCTATCGCCCACGAAAAAAAGCGAAATACAGTTTCGCATAGCAGACATGTCTGCGTGACCAAAAGCGGAGCAGAGATGAGCCAACCACTCGATCCAGTCGTACTGCTGGAGTATCCCCATAACGGTGTCGCCGTCGTGCGTATCAGCCGTCCCGAAGCCAAGAACGCGCTCAATGCGAGCGTGCGTCATCAGTTGGCTGAGCACTTCCGCGCGCTCGCCCGGCGTGACGACATTCGCGCCGTCGTGCTTACCGGTGGTGAGCAGTTCTTCGTCGCAGGTGCGGATATCAAGGAGTTTGCCAGCGCCTCGCCGATCGAGATGTATGGTCGTCATACCGAGCTGCTATGGGATCCGATTGCTCGCTGTCCGAAGCCGGTCATCGCCGCCGTTAATGGCTTCGCCCTGGGTGGTGGCTGCGAACTGGCGATGCACTGCGACATCATCGTGGCCGGGGAGTCGGCCCGTTTCGGTCAGCCGGAAGTCAAACTCGGTCTAATGCCCGGTGCCGGCGGCACTCAGCGTTTGATTCGCGCGGTCGGCAAGTTCCAGGCCATGCGCATCGCGCTGACCGGCTGCATGGTAAAGGCGCCCGAGGCGTTGGCCATCGGAATGGTCAGCGAAGTGGTGCCGGACGATCAGACCCTTTCGCGCGCCTTGGCCCTGGCCAGCGAAATCGCCGCGCTACCGCCACTGGCTGTGCAACAAATCAAGGAAGTGATGCTGGCCGGCGCCGATCTGCCACTGGACAGCGCGCTGACCCTGGAGCGCAAGGCGTTCCAGCTACTGTTCGATTCCGCTGATCAGAAGGAAGGCGCCGCCGCCTTTTTCGAAAAGCGCAAACCCACCTACCGCGGGGAGTAAGCATGGCTCGCTCGATTAACACCATGGGGCTGGTCGGCACCGGCGTAATGGGTGCAGGCATAGCCCAGATTGCCGCGCAGGCTGGCGTGGAAGTGCGTTTGTATGATGCCCGTGAGGGCGCAGCCGTGACTGCCCGCGACAATCTCGCGAGTACCCTAGGCAAACTGGTGGCCAAGGAAAAGATCACCCAGGCCTCCGCCGACGCTGCCGTGGCGATGCTCAAGCCTGTCACCGCCATCGAAGAGCTCGCCGCTTGCGACATGGTGGTGGAAGCCATCGTCGAAAATCTGGATGCCAAGCGCGGCTTGCTGACTCAGCTCGAAGGCATCGTCGACGCCGAATGCATCCTGGCGACCAACACCTCGTCGCTCTCGGTGAGCGCCATCGCCACAGCCTGTCAGCATCCGCAGCGAGTCGCCGGCTTTCACTTTTTCAACCCTGTTCCATTGATGAGGGTGGTCGAAGTCATCGACGGCATCGCCACCGATCCGGCCGTCAGCGATGCCCTGCTGGACCTGGCCAGGCGCATGGGCCACACCGGTGTGCGCGCCAAGGACACCCCAGGTTTCATCGTCAACCATGCCGGCCGTGCCTACGGTACCGAAGCCCTGAAGATCCTCGGTGAGGGTGTCGCCCCGCAAGGCGATGTGGACCGCATCCTGCGCGAAGGCGCCGGTTTTCGCATGGGCCCGCTGGAGCTGTTCGACCTCACCGCGCTGGACGTTTCCCATCCGGTGATGGAATCGATCTATACCCAGTTCTACAACGACCCGCGCTACACGCCGTCCCCGCTGACCCGCCAGATGCTGGTGGCCGGCCGCGTAGGCCGCAAGGTGGGGCAGGGGTTCTACCGCTACCAGAACGGCCAGATGGTCGATGCGCCGCGACCGCAACCGGTGCCGAGCGTCGAGCGATTGCCGCCAGTGTGGGTCGCCACCGAGAGCGCAGACGACCAGCAGAAGCTGGCCGAGCTTCTCGATGCGTTGGGTGCGCAGGTGGAGGAGGGCGATCGTCCTTCCGAGCAGGCGCTGTGCCTGATAGCGCCGTACGGCGATGACGCCACCACCGCAGCCAACCGCTTCGGCGTGGATGCCGCCCGCACGGTGTGCGTGGACCTGCTGACCGATCTGTCTCGCCATCGCACGCTGATGATGACCCCGGCTACCCGTCCGGACATGCGCGCTGCCGCCCATGCGCTGTTCGCCCGCGATGGCGTGGGCGTCACCGTGATTCGCGACAGCGTCGGCTTTGTGGCTCAGCGAGTGCTGGCCATGGTGGTCAACCTGGCCTGCGACATCGCTCAGCAGCAAATCGCCAGCCCCGAAGACATTGATCAGGCCGTGCGTCTGGGCCTGGGTTATCCGCAGGGCCCGCTGGCCTGGGGCGACAGCCTTGGCCCGCAGCGCCTGCTGTCCATACTCGAGCGCATGGTGGACGTGACCGGCGACCCGCGTTACCGACCGAGCCCTTGGCTGCGTCGCCGTGCCCAACTGGGCTTGTCGTTGCGCCTGGATGAGCCGTCCGCCATATAACCCTTTTCTTTATAGGTATGATCATGCTGAACGCCTACATCTACGCAGGCCTGCGTACTCCCTTCGGTCGCCATGGTGGTGGTCTGGCTCCGGTTCGCCCGGATGATTTAATTGCCGACGTGATCCGCGAGCTGATTGCGCGCACCGGCATTGACGGGGCTGCCGTCGACGATCTGATCCTCGGCAACACCAACCAGGCCGGTGAAGACAGCCGTAACATTGCTCGTCATGCCGTGCTGCTCTCCGGCCTGCCGGTCACCGTGCCCGGCCAGACCGTCAACCGCCTGTGCGCCAGTGGTCTGGCCGCGGTCGTCGATGCTGCACGCGCCGTCACCTGCAACGAAGGCGATCTGTTCGTTGCAGGTGGCGTTGAAAGCATGTCCCGCGCCCCGTTCGTCATGGCCAAGGCCGAAAAAGCCTATAGCCGCGATTACACGATGTACGACAGCACCATCGGCGCGCGCTTCCCGAACCCGAAAATCGTCGAGCAGTTCGGCAACGACAGCATGCCGCAGACCGGCGACAATGTGGCCCGCGAGTTCGGCATCAGCCGTGAAGAGGCAGACACCTTTGCCGCTGCCTCTCAGGCCAAGTTCGAAGCCGCCCGCCAGGCTGGTTTCTTCGCCGAGGAGATCGTGCCGGTGAGCGTGCCGACCGGTCGCAAGACCCCGCCGAGCGTGATCGCCGAGGATGAGCATCCGCGTCCGCAATCCGAGATGACCGCACTGACCAAGCTGCGCCCGCTGTTTGAAGACGGCGTGGTCACCGCGGGTAACGCCTCGGGCGTGAACGACGGTGCCGCCGCGCTGCTGATCGGCAGCCAGGCCGCGGGCGAGAAGCACGGCCTCAAGCCGATGGCACGTATCCTGTCCGCCGCCGTTGCCGGCGTCGAGCCGCGCATCATGGGCGTCGGTCCGGTGGAGGCCATCAACAAGGCACTCACCCGCGCTGGCCTGAGCCTGGCTGACATGGACATCATCGAGATCAACGAAGCCTTCGCCTCGCAGGTGTTGGGCTGCCTGAAGGGCCTAGAGGTGGCGTTCGACGACCCGCGCGTTAACCCGAACGGTGGCGCCATCGCCGTGGGCCATCCGCTGGGGGCTTCCGGGGCGCGCCTGGCGCTGTCCACCGCGCGCGAACTGCAGCGCAGCGGCAAGCGCTACGCGGTGATCAGCCTGTGTATCGGTGTCGGCCAGGGCCTGGCCATGGTCATCGAGCGCGTCTGAGCACAGGCCGTTTGCTCATCTGAACCAGGTCGGCGGCGTTCTGCGCCGGCCGTGTTGAAAAGGTAAGAGACATGGGTGCATTGAGTGGGATTCGGGTGCTCGACCTGAGTCGTGTATTGGCTGGCCCCTGGTGCGGCCAGGTTCTGGCCGACCTTGGCGCCGAAGTGATCAAGGTCGAACGGCCGCGTGTGGGTGATGACACCCGTGGCTGGGGCCCGCCTTACATGAAAACGCCGGATGGCGAGAACAGCGTCGAGGCGTCCTATTACCAGTCCACCAACCGCAACAAGCTGTCGGTGGCTGTGAACATCGCCACGCCCGAAGGTCAGGAACTGGTGCGAGCACTGGCGGCCACCTCCGACGTGCTGATCGAGAATTACAAGGCCGGCTCGCTGGCCAAGTACGGGCTGGATTACGACAGCCTGTCGAAGCTCAATCCGCGCCTGGTCTACTGCTCGATCACCGGTTTCGGTCTGACCGGCCCGCGCGCCGAAGAGCCCGGCTACGACTTCATCATCCAGGGCATGGGCGGTCTGATGAGCATCACCGGCGAGAAGGACGGTGTGCCGGGTGCCGGCCCGCAGAAAGTGGGCGTGGCCGTGGCGGATGTAATGACCGGCCTGTATTCCACCATCTCCATCCAGGCGGCGTTGCTGGCCCGTGAGAAGACAGGTCGCGGCCAGCACTGCGATATGGCGCTGCTGGACGTGCAGGTGGCGGCCCTGGGCAACCAGAGCCAGAACTACCTGAGCACCGGCAAACCGCCGGGCCGTCAGGGCAACGCCCACGTAAACATCGTGCCGTATCAGGTATTCACCGCCAGCGACATGGATTTCATCGTCGCCTGTGGCAACGACACACAGTTCGCGGCCCTGTGCGATGCCATCAGCCTGCCGGAACTGCCGCTGGACCCGCGCTTCACCAAGAACGCCGACCGCGTGCGCAACCGCGACGCCATCGTCGGGCTGCTGTCCGAGCACTTCCTCAAGGACACCGCCGACAATTGGGTGAGCCGGATCCATGCGGCGAAGGTACCGGTCGGCGTGATCAACGACATCGGCCGCGCCCTGGCCGAACCGCAGGTACTGGCGCGCAACATGCTGGTCGACATCCCGCACGCCAAGAATCCGGACTTCAGGATGGTCGGGAGCCCGGTGAAGCTTTCCGATACGCCGGTCGAGTACCAGCGGCCGGCGCCGATGCTCGGTGAACACACGGAGCAGGTGCTGAAGTCCCGACTGGGACTTTCAGCCGATGCGCTGGAGGCGCTGAAAAGCAAGGGGGTCATCGAGCAACTCAAGTAACTCATCCAGTAACCGGTACTGGCTCACTGCCTGAGCTGGACGTAAGCCCGGTCATGTTGCGACATGCCGGGTCATCAAACACGCAACCACAAGAGAGATAATATGAACAAGTTGATGAAAATGCTGGTGGCGACAAGCGTTGCCGTGTTGCTTCCGCTGCTCGGTACGGCCGCCCAGGCTGCCGATTGGCCGTCCAAGAACATCACGCTGGTCGTTCCGTACGCCGCCGGTGGCTCCACGGATATCCTGTCCCGTCGGGTGGCTGACTTGCTGGGCACGGAACTGGGTGTGAACGTGATCGTCGAGAACCGCCCGGGTGCCGGCACCACGGTTGCCACCGCGCAACTGGCCCGCGTTTCCAAGCGCGATGCCGATTACCGCGTGCTGATGGCCTCCCCGGGGCACACTGTCGGCGCGAGTCTTTATCCCCTGGCCTACGACCCGGTAAAAGACGTCCGCTTTATTCAGAACGTTATTGATATCCCTAACGTCCTGGTTGTACCGGCCAAGAGCAAGTTCCAGACCTTCGAAGAGTTTGTGCAAGCCGCGAAAACCGAGCAGCTCTCCTTCAGCTCGCCCGGCATCGGCAGCTCCATCCATATGTCGGGTGAACTGTTCAAAGCCAAGATCGGTGCGTCCCAGATGACCCACGTTCCGTTCCGTGGGAGTGGCGAGGCACTTCCGGCACTGCTGTCGGGTGATGTCGACTTTTCGTTCGAGAACCTGCCGACTGTCTATCCGATGATCAAGTCCGGGCAGCTGCGGGTACTGGCTGTCAGCACCAGCGAGCCTTCGCCCTTCCTGCCGGACGTGCCGACCGTGCAGTCCGTCGGTGCTGAGCAGGGGCTGTCCGACTTTGCCACCTCCGCCTGGTTCGGTCTCATCGGTAGCGCCTCGATGTCCGACGAGGCCTACGGCAAGCTGCAGACCGGCGTAAACAATGTCATGCAAAGCCAGGCGTTCAAGGATTTCCTTCCGCAGCTGGGCGCTGTCGCCGGCAAGGAATCCGGGGAAGCGTTCAAGTCCATGGTCGAGCGGGATATCAAGCAGTGGGCTGATTTGGTCGAAGCCGCCGGACTCGGCGAATAAGCCTCAACAGCTTCAAGGGGGCGTCGCCGCGAGGGACGCCTCTGCCTAACTGGATGGATTATGAAAAACACCGCCATTCGCCAGAGAGTCTCCAGGCTTGCCAGCGTCGATGCAGCTGCCGGTCTGGTTCTCATCGTGGCATCCCTTACATTTCTGTTTTATCTGGTTCCAGCGTACATCGTTGAGCCTCGCAGGCTTCAGTCACCTCTGCTGTCGCCCCTGATCCTTCCTCAGATCATGGGGTGGATGATTCTGTTGCTTGGTATCGGTCTGGTGCTGGGCACGATGTTCGGCCCGAAGCGTGAGCGGGCAGAAAAGTACACCAAACTGCGCGACTTGCCGCTCCATCAATGGCTGCTGCCGTTGCTGGCCTTCGCCGTTTACTACTTCGGGCTCGAGCTGCTAGGCGCGGCGGTCTGTGGCGTGCTGGCCACGATGTTGCTGTTCGTTGCCATGGGGATCAGGCGCATTGGTATTTATCTGCTGGGTGTTGCGATGCCGATCGGTATCTGCCTGGCCTTCGACTATGGCCTGAATGTTCCCCTGCCTTACGGCTCCCTCTGGGGATATTGAGTACCCGCTTGATGAGACTATGAAATGGACCAGATCCTCGAGGTGCTCAGCCTTTTCCTGAGCGTGGAAAACATCCTGATGATCGCGCTCGGCGTGGTGATTGGCGTCGTGATCGGCGCCATTCCTGGGCTGACCGCAACCATGGCGGTAGCCCTGGCGCTGCCGTTCACCTTCGGCATGGAGCCTGTCACCGCGATCCTGCTGCTGGTCGGTATCTACAAGGGCGGCATGTATGGCGGATCGATCACTGCCATCCTGATCCGCACCCCGGGCTCGCCAGCGTCGGCCAGCACGCTGCTGGACGGTTACCCGATGGCGCAGAAGGGTGAAGCCAAGAAAGCGCTGTCCATGGCGCTGTACGCGTCCTGTATCGCCGACTTCATCTCCAATCTGTCGCTGATCTTCCTGGCGGGTTACCTGGCCAAGCTGGCGCTGAACTTCGGGCCGCCGGAGTATTTCTGGCTGATTTGCTTCTCGCTGACCATCATCATTTCCGTCTCCGGTGATTCGGTGATGAAGGGATTGGTCGCCGCTGCTTTAGGTGTGATTCTCGCGCTGGTTGGCATGGATCCGGTCTACGGTACCGAGCGCCTGACTTTCGGCAGTTACAACCTGATGGATCGCATCAACTTCATCCCGCTGTTGATTGGTCTGTTCGCCATTCCCGAGATCCTCGAGTTCTATCTGTCGCGGGCCCGTGAGCACATCCAGACCGCCGTGGCGGGTGCCGACGTGACCTGGCAGGAGCTCAAAGGCAGCATGCGCAGCATCGTTCGCGGCAGCTTCATCGGTGTGATTATCGGTGCCATTCCGGGCACTGGCGCGACGGCCGCTTCGTTCATCTCCTACTCGGAGGCACGCCGCAATTCGCCCAACAGGGACAACTTCGGCAAGGGCGAAATCGAGGGTGTCGCCGCGGCCGAGGCGGGCAACAACGCAGTTGCCGGCGCGACCATGATTCCGCTGCTGTCATTGGGAATCCCCGGCGACGTGATCACCGCGATCATCCTCGGCGCTTTCATGATCCATGGACTGACTCCCGGACCGATTCTTTTCCAAGAGAACATGAATCTGATCTACGCGCTGTTCTGCGGCATCATGCTCAGCTCCGTGGTGCTGTTCGGTACCGGCAAACTGGCGATCCGGTATTTTTCCAGGATTGCCGACGTTCCCAAGCGGATCCTGTTCCCCATCGTGTTGATGTTCTGCATCTACGGCGCCTACGCCGTGAACAACAGCACCTTCGATATCGCTGTCATGCTGGTGTTCGGCCTGGTCGGCTTCGTTTTCAACCGTACCGGATTCGCCTCAGCACCGTTTCTGATCGGTTTCATCCTGGGGCCGATGCTGGAAGACAACTTCCGTCGTTCCCTGCTGATCAGCAGCAACAGTTTCGATGTGTTTATTCGTGGCCCCATCGACTGGTTCTTCATCGCGCTAACGGTGCTATCTCTGGGCTTTGCCTTGCGCCGCTACCTTCAATCGCTACGCACCAATTGATCGCCGCCACCTCTGTGGTGCCTGCAATCGGAGACAATATGAAAATACTGGTAACAGTCAAACGAGTGGTCGATTACAACGTCAAGGTTCGCGTCAAGGCGGACAACTCCGGCGTCGACCTCGCCAACGTCAAGATGTCGATGAACCCCTTCTGCGAAATTGCCGTGGAAGAAGCCGTGCGCCTGAAAGAGAAAGGCGTCGCGAGCGAGATCGTCGTGGTTTCCATCGGCCCGACCGCTGCCCAGGAGCAGCTGCGTACAGCGCTGGCGCTGGGTGCCGATCGCGCCGTACTGGTCGAGTCGGCCGAAGAGCTCAATTCGTTGGCGGTCGCCAAGTTGTTGAAGGCCGTAGTCGACAAGGAGCAGCCGCAACTGGTCATCCTTGGCAAGCAGGCCATCGACAGCGACAACAACCAGACCGGCCAAATGCTGGGTGCACTGACTGGCTTCGCCCAGGGCACTTTCGCGTCGAAGGTCGAAGTAGAAGGCGACAAGGTCAAGGTCGAGCGTGAAATCGATGGCGGCGCACAAACCGTTGCGCTGAATCTGCCGGCGATTGTCACCACCGACCTGCGTCTGAACGAGCCGCGCTATGCGTCGCTGCCGAACATCATGAAGGCCAAGAAAAAGCCGCTGGAAGTGCTGACGCCCGACGCGCTGGGCGTAGCTACTGCTTCCACCGTCAAGACCCTGAAAGTCGAAGCACCTGCCGCGCGCAGCGCCGGCATCAAGGTCATGTCTGTGGCTGAACTGGTCGAGAAATTGAAGAACGAGGCGAAGGTTATCTAAATGACTATCCTGGTTATCGCTGAACACAACAATGCCGTTCTGGCCGCTGCGACCCTCAATACCGTGGCTGCCGCGAAAGCTATCGGCGGCGACATTCATGTGCTGGTAGCCGGTAGCAATTGTGCGGCCATTGGCGAAGCGGGTTGCAAAATCGAAGGCGTCTCCAAGGTAATGGTTGCTGATGATGCCGCCTACGCTCATCAGCTACCGGAAAACGTCGCGCCGTTGATCGCCGGTCTGGCCAAGGAGTACAGCCACGTACTGGCTGCTGCCACCACTAACGGCAAGAATTTCCTGCCGCGCGTAGCCGCCCAGCTGGACGTTGATCAGATCTCCGAAATCATCGCCGTTGAAAGCGCTGATACCTTCCGGCGTCCAATCTACGCTGGTAACGCCATCGCGACCGTCCAGTCCAGCGCACAGATCAAAGTGATCACGGTTCGCGCGACCGGTTTCGATCCGGTTAATGCCGAAGGTGGCTCCGCTAGCATCGAACAGGTGTCCGGCACTGGCGATGCAGGGGTTTCGTCGTTTGTTGGTGAGGAGCTGGCCAGGTCCGATCGCCCTGAACTGACTGCTGCAAAGGTCGTTATCTCCGGCGGTCGTGGCATGCAGAATGGCGAGAACTTCAAGCACCTGTATTCGCTGGCCGACAAGCTTGGCGCTGCCGTCGGCGCCTCGCGCGCGGCGGTCGACGCCGGCTTCGTACCGAACGACATGCAGGTCGGCCAGACCGGCAAGATCGTTGCGCCGCAGCTGTATATCGCGGTGGGCATCTCCGGTGCCATCCAGCACCTGGCCGGCATGAAAGACTCCAAGGTGATCGTCGCGATCAACAAGGACGAAGAAGCGCCGATCTTCCAGGTTGCCGATTATGGCCTGGTGGGCGATCTGTTCGAGATCGTGCCGGAGCTCGAGCGACTCGTCTAACCGAGTCGTTTAGCAAAATATTCGCTTCCGCAGGGCGATGCCGATAGGCCTAAGTGCCGCGGCCTGCGGTCCTGCGGTAGCGGATGGTTGAGATCCACCGTCCATGGCCCGCCGGGCGCATGGACGATTGACGATTGACGATGGGGCACTTTAGTCCCACCGCGTTTCATCATTTCGCTACTCGGGCTGGCGTCTCGGTCGGCCCCTCCTAACGTCCCCAAGTGATCCTGAACATCAGTCGCTTCGACGGGTAACGCCCGATGCGTACGGTCGTGCAGTTGTTCGCGTATCGCCAGCATTGCGGTCCAGGCTAACGGCTTTTGGAGACTACTGAAGATTTAGCGTGTGCTTAGGCACAGGGTCCAGTGTCAGGCTTCTGTTCTTGGTCAGGCCGATTGTCTCCGACCCTGGTGTCGCGCGTGAGCTTGATCTTCCCATCGGCAGCTCGCTTCGGGCCGCTTCCAGCGCCTGGGAGAGTACGCAATTGACTAATGCCCGGTTTACCAGCCTGAGCACGACAAGCCAGCGCTCGTCGCGCGGGAGGGAAGTGGAAACGGGGCGATGACGGAAGCGCCCATCTGAACAGCCGCAGTAGCCGCCACGTCCAACGCGCGCGCCACCAAAAACAGCACTTTCGCGATGACGAGGCCCTCAACCAGACTTCAGGCAGCGAAGCCGGACCGACCAGCGGGCCGAGGAGACCGAGCATGGTGATCCGACCGCCACGCCAAGCCATCCACAACAAAGAAAGTGCTGTGCTGGTACATTTTTTTCGCGGCTTTGGCCATCAGGAACTGGAAAGTTTGATGGCCAAGCTATACCGCTACCAGCGCCGAATCAGATCTGAAAGCGGCTGACCGTCGTGGCCAACTGATTGCCCAGGCGCGCAAGCTCTGTACTCGACTTGGCAATTTCCTGTGTCGCAGTGCTGCTCTGCTCGGTCACATTACGCACACTGAGCACGCTGCGGCTGATTTCCTCTGCCACAGCGCTCTGCTGTTCGGCCGCAGCGGCGATTTGCTGATTCATCGACTGGATGTTTGATACGCCACTATTGATAGCGCCCAGCGAGGTGCCAGCCTTGCGGGTCAGCGCCACGCTGCTGACGGCCAGGCTATGGCTGCTGCTCAGACTTGCCGCCACACGCTGGGTACCGTTCTGCAGGCCGGCTACCAACGCTTCGATCTCCTCGGTGGACTGCTGGGTGCGCTGAGCCAGGGTACGTACTTCGTCAGCGACAACGGCGAAGCCGCGACCCGCCTCGCCCGCGCGCGCCGCTTCGATGGCCGCGTTCAGCGCCAACAGATTGGTCTGTTCGGCGACTGCCTTGATCACGTCCATTACGCTGCCGATTCTATTACTCTCCTGTTCGAGCTGGTTCATCGCCTCGTTGGAACGGGTGGCTTCCTGGGCCAGCCGCTCGATCTGGATGATGACTTCGCTGACGACGTGATCGCCCTTACGCGCCTCGCCGTCTGCATGAGTAGCCGCTTCTGCTGCCAGTTCTGCGTTACGCGCCACTTCCTGCACAGTGGCAGCCATCTCATGCATGGCCGTGGCGACCTGGTCGGTCTCAGCCATCTGTTTTTGCGCACCGGTGCTGGTCTGTTCGGTCACGACTGACAGCTCTTCGGCAGCGCTGGAGATCTGGGTCGCGCTGTCGCGGATGCCGCCGATCAGCTCGCGCAGGGTATCGCCCATGCTCTGGATGCCACGCTGCAGATTGCCCAGTTCGTCGCGACGGGTCGAGACCGGGAAGGGGGTCAAATCGCCTGAAGCGATGCGCTCGGCGATGGCCATCGTTTGCTGCAGGGGCTGCGTGACCTGGCGGGTGATCACCATCGCGGCGATCAGGCTCAACAACAGCGCGGCCAGGACACCGATGATCTGCAGCGTACGCGCAGCTGCGTCCTCGCTGTCACGCAAGGCCAGTTGGCTATGCCGCAGCTCGGCCGTCAAACTCTGCATGGTGTTGGCATGCTCGGTCATGCCCGGGCCGGTGCCTTTCAAGGCGCGCAGGCTGTCTTTGTACTGATCCAGCGAGGCGAAATAGCCGCCCAGGGCGGTCTTGAGTTGCTTCAGCTCAGCGGGGAAGTCTGCGGCCAGTTCCGGCTCGATACGCGACAGTTCGGCCTGGGTGGTCTGCATCTGTTTGCTTAGCGTGGCCTCGCGCTCAGCCGATCCGGTCATCATGAAGCCGCGTACCTCGTACCGGGTCATCAGCATCTCGTCGTTGAACGAGGTGAAGGCACGGAACAGTCGGGCACGCTCTTCGGCAATTTCCATCCGGTCAATTTGGCCGCGCACTTCATTGATGCTGGCCACGACCTGGTTGCCTTGAACGATCATGTTGCGCCGTGCCGTCTGGGTGCCGGCCACGGCGGCGCGCATCTGCTGCAGCGCTGTCTCGTATGCCTGGATGGCTTGCCCGATTTGCTCGAGCAAACTGAAATTGGAGGTCTTGTTGAAATTTTGTTTTATTGTCTGGTGCTTGGCCTGCAACGCTTCCAAGTCGGCCTGGGCCTTTTTCAAGGCGGTCTCGTCACCGTCGGTGAGCATGTATTGCAGACGGCTGATCTGCGTTTGGCTAGTAGCCGCGTCCAACGAGGCAACATCGCCCATGCGGTCGCTACGCAAGATGAAGCTGCTCAAGCTGCTCCACCCGATGACAGCCAGCGCGACTGTAAACAGCAGCACTACACCGAAGCCAAGACCCAATTTGTGATAGACACGTAGGTTGCCAAGCCAACTCAACATTTTCGATTCTCCGAAGTTACCTAGGCAGGAGAGCGCCCATCACGAGCGCCAATGCTCTTGCCGGTTCAGGTCTCTATCGGCAAGGTGCGAGCTGGCTTGAATGATGTCCGCGCTGCAAAATTGGATTTCGAAAACTGCCGCCTACCTCTTCAGCACGACATTACTTGGTCATCAAGGGAGAAGAGCAGAGCAGTGTACTGAAAGCGCCGTGAGCTCCATGCGCAGTTCAGGGCGCGATCGGTGCGTCCGTGCCGTCTTTCACAGAGGCCCCCTAAATCGATACGCAACAGGCGAATCCAGTTCAGTAGGTCTCTGCCGCAGCAGGATCGGCCAGCAGACCAGCAGGTAGCCCAGCACGATCGGCATCATCACTGACGCGGCCCCGTAGGTCCGGGCGACGATCAGTTGTCCCGCATAGGTCAGCTCGGTCACGGCGATGAAGCGCTTCATGGTCGACCCTTACGATGAAATCCTCGAAATCATAGCAAGGGCTTGATCAGACGTTTTTACACACTCTGGGCCGGGAGCTGCCCGTCAAGATGGTCAACTTTGAGCATGATCTTTTTTGCGTTCACTGATCCCATTCAATCTCAAGCCAAGCCCCTTGTCGTGATCTTTCGTATTGCCGCGGGTATTTTGCGGGGCACATCAATACCGCCTCACCGCTATGACGCCGTCCACCTTTGGTATTAGAGATTCGTCAACTTCGCCACCTTGCGCGAGGAGTATCAGCCGGCAATGAACAACGATCAGCCGGGTCAATATCCCGAACTCCTTCTACTTGGGTTCACGGCGGCTACCGCTAGGATCCGTTTGATTCTAAGGAGCTAGCGATATGTCCCATGTTTTGTGTAACCGCTGTAAGCGGCTGATGGTCCCACGCGTTATTTTCAGTCGAAGCGTAGCCGGCCGGTGGGGATGGAGGGTTGGAGGAGGGAAACCGATTTCCAATTGCTGTCCGTTCTGCCTGTCGGAGCACTGGGATGTAGCCGTTGAGCCGAGCCCGCTACGCGGCAGCATTCTGATGAAGCTGCTGAGCATTCCGGTGACCCTAATCATGCTTACTCTGATTATCGGTGCTTTCAGTGAGGTCTCAGACTACCTGGGCGGGTCGGCGATAGTGGAGTGGATTGGCGTGATTGGAGCGTTCGTTGCTACCTATAGATTTGGTCGCTGGTTTGTCAATTGAGTCTTTCGGCAAATGGTGCTTTAGCGACGCAATTTGCGCTTGCAGCAGAAGGTGGACGCCGAAGCTCGGCAGCGGCTCACGCAGTTCGATGGAAGGTACCTAATGCTGAGCTTGCTCCATGATGTACCAACTGAACAGACAGTCATGTTCACGGTGAAGTTGGCTGGACTTGCCCCTATCAAACCTGACACCACAACCCTGTTAAGTTGATGTTACGGCCAACCGCCTGAACTCCCGAGGTGAGCGGTACTTCAGTGCGCTGCGCGGATGCTCTTCGTTGTAGTGTTCAAAAGCAATCGCTAGGTTGCGTAGCGCTGTCTGGCGATCCGGCCGGGGCATGTAGGCGATGTAATCACGCTTCATCGTCTTCACGAATCTCTCTGCCATGCCGTTGCTCTGCGGGCTGCACACTGGCGTGGTCAGCGGTATCAAGCCGATTTCCCGAGCAAAGGCGCGCGTCTGTTCGGCGGTGTACGCCGAGCCGTTATCGCTCAGCCATTGAACCTGAGTGACAGGCAGTGCCTGTCCGAAACGTTTCTCGACGGCTTCAAGCATGACGTCGCGGACGTCGTCACCGCTGTAGCCACTCGGGCTGGCTAGCCAGCTGATAGCCTCGCGGTCGCAGCAGTCCAAGGCAAAGGTCACACGCAGCTTGGCACCATCGTCACAACGAAATTCAAAACCGTCCGAGCACCAACGGGTGTTGCTCGTATCCACCGCTACCCGGCCTTCATGACGACGAGCCACACCGGGCTGCTTGCGGCGTTTCTCCAGCAGCAGGTCATGGTCGCGCATGACCCGATAAACCCGTTTCACATTGACCACCGGTTCGGCCTGCCTACGTAGAAGCGCCCAGACCCGGCGGTAGCCATAGCTGGGCAAGTCGGAGATTGAGGTCTTGATCCGCTCCACCAGAGCCGTATCGTCAGGGATACGCCGACGACGGGCTCCTTTGTCTTCTTTGGCCTGCTTGATTCGAGCCGTCAGTTGCGAGCGCGACACACCGAGACTTTCGCTGACCAGCTTCACTGGTCGTCCCCCCGCAACAAGGGTAAGTGCGCAATCCATTTTCGCAACGGGCGATCTCCACAGCTTCCTTGAGAACTTCCGCTTCCATGGTCTTCTTGCCCAGCATCCGTTGCAGTTCGCGGATTTGCTTCATCGCATCGGCCAGCTCCGAAGCCGGGACTACGGCCTCTCCGGCGCTCACCGCCGACAGGCTGCCATCCTGATAGAGCTTGCGCCAATGAAACAGCTGGTTGGGGTTGATGCCGTGGCGTCGGGCGACCACTGAGACGCTGTGCCCGGGCTCAAGGCTCTCGCGCACCATGGTGAGCTTCTCCTCGACGCTCCAGCGGCGACGCCGCTCCTGGCCGAGCACTTCGATATGTCTGTCTTTGCTGGTAGTCGTAAACACGACCGTTTGGCTATCCCTTATGGTAAGGGGGAAACGGTGTCCGGTGTTTCAGGGGGCTCGTTCATTGGCGAACTCCGGCTCTCACGGCAGCTAGTCATAAACGGTCGTTTATGGCACACCTATTCCAGATGATCTTTTGGGCTTGGGATTCACCACTTTCCTGTCATTTTTCCCGTACCGAAATCAGTGTGAGAAAAACGGATGGCAAAGCGGATTGGGTACGCCCGAGTTTCGACTGATGATCAGAATCTCGACCTGCAGCGAGATGCACTTGCCCTGGCTGGGTGCTCCGTGGTTTACGAAGAGACCATGAGCGGGAAGTCAGCGGATAGGCCGGAGCTGGGGCATTGCCTCAAAGCTCTACGTAGTGGTGACACTCTGGTTGTCTGGCGACTGGACCGCCTCGGTCGTTCTTTGCCTGACTTGGTTGGGATTGTCAGTAGCTTGGAGCGGGAAGGGGTGGCCTTCGAGTCCATAACCGAACGAATTGAGACCACCAGCGCTGCCGGCAAGCTGATATTTCATGTATTCGCTGCCCTGGCTGAGTTCGAGCGCAACCTCATTCGAGAGCGAACCCGTGCAGGACTGGCTGCGGCTCGTGCCCGGGGGAGAAAAGGTGGGCGCAAGCCTGTGCTGGATGATCGTCAGGTACGTGAGATACGAGCTCTTCTCCGAGATCCTGAGATACAGGTAACCGATGTAGCTCGACGGTATGGCGTTTCTCGAACAACGCTTTACCGTTACGTCGGTTCGTCGAAATCATCTTGTAGTGGCCAACCCATCCCGGACGGTGGGGTAAGTTCTTCGACTGCCGCAGGTGGCAGCCCGTCATTGTATTGATGTGTCGACAAGCAAACTATGAGTCTGGTGCCAACGGCTTCTTATTTTGGGCAAAGTCTGCATTATCTGTTCAAGATGGTGTAGTGAGCCTTATCAATACGAATATTCGTCAGCTGCGCCATCATTAGGCCATCTGGCTTACAATCCTCCCCTATGCAGCACCCAGCTAAAGGTAGTTCAAGGAGGATTCTGATGGTTGTGCTCCCACCGGTGGTTTA
Source organism: Pseudomonas sp. NPDC077451 (assembly GCF_044543345.1). NCBI lineage: Bacteria > Pseudomonadati > Pseudomonadota > Gammaproteobacteria > Pseudomonadales > Pseudomonadaceae > Pseudomonas > Pseudomonas sp. NPDC077451. The sequence continues at coordinate 27,434 of NZ_JBITVX010000022.1, forward strand.
TGAGCAACGCTGTTCTATAGGAAAGATTCGGCATCAGCTACAGCCAGCCATCACTACCCGCGTCGTCAATGAGACCTTGGTGAATGTCTCGCCTCGTGTCAGGGAACGCTTGTGGTTACTCGAATGTGGTAGCCGTGTCCTACTGACCGACCGGCCCAATGTCGCCTTGCCCGACGGCGTGGATGGAATCATTCAGCTACGGGAGGGCAAAGTCGTCTGGAGGACTCATCGTCTCCTCATCGACCTCAAGGCCAGAATTCTCGAATCCAGTTGGGCCGCTGTCGCCTCTGACGCGGTGGAGAGCTGGCAGAGTCAACTTTCATATCGAGCTGAACGACGCGACTCCAATGGGCAAGTGCCAATTGGACAGGAGGGGCTGCGACCGCCTCAGTTGGGCGCGCTCTTTGCTATCGGGGCCCACTGGAGCCTTGATATACAGCCCGCAACGATTGTTATGCCTACCGGCACGGGAAAAACAGAAACGATGCTGGCTACGCTGACGGCGTACGGTAAATCGCCCACCCTTGTGGTCGTTCCTTGGGATCTCCTACGCCAGCAAACGGCAAACAAGTTTCAGAGTCTGGGGCTACTTCGCGCTTTGGGGGTGTTGCCAAACGGCGTCATGAATCCGGTAGTCGGGCTAATCACATCCAAGCCCAAGACACTAGCGGATTTGGACATATTCACCCAATGCAACGTGGTGGTTTCCACCATCAGTTCACTGGCAGTGGAAGCCGATAGTCCGCTCGCTGCTGGGATTGCCCAGCGGTGTAAATCGCTGATACTGGATGAAGCCCACCACGTCCCTGCCAAAACCTGGAGTGGGCTGAGAGCAGCCTTTCACTCGCTGCCCATCTTGCAGTTTACCGCTACGCCTTTTAGGAGGGATGGCGAACTCGTCGACGGGAAAGTGATTTTCAACTATCCCCTTGCCGCCGCGCAGCGCGACGGTTACTTCAAACCAATACATTTCGAACCTGTCCACCAACCAAGCGGTGGCACCCAGGCGGACCAGGCTATCGCCGTGGCAGCGTTAGCTAAGCTGCGACGTGACTTGGACGCAGGACTTAATCATCTGCTCATGGCTCGATGCAGTAGTATCGCCCGTGCGACCTTCGTAGAGCGTCTTTACCAACAACTCGCGCCTGAGTTGCAGCCAATCCTGATTCATTCAAAAATCAGCGACACTGAAGCGCGGCTGGCCGACCTGCGATCAGGGACGTCTAGGGTAGTGATTTGCGTCGACATGTTGGGGGAAGGGTTTGATCTGCCCCAGCTCAAAGTGGCTGCGCTCCATGACAGTCATCGAAGTTTGGCGATCATGCTGCAGTTCATCGGGCGGTTCACCCGTGTGGCAGGGATTGACATCGGTGAGGCGACGGTAGTGGCCAATATTGGCGACCAGGACGTTGCCCACTCACTGGAGCGTCTGTACAGCGAAGACGCCGACTGGAACCAAGTGTTGAGCGAGCTTAGCTCCAATGCAGTTCGGGAGCACCGGGAATTGATCGCTTTCTTGCAAGCATCCGAACGTCTGGATGAGGAAGGCGACTCCCAGATCTCGCTGTCGCCCCAATTGCTTCGTCCGGTCTTCAGCACGGCAACTTACAGGGCCCAACAGTTTTTCCCCGAGCGCTTTCATCACGGACTTTCTCAACATCTTCACATTGAAGGGGTCTGGCTAAACCGGGAAATGCGTACGCTTTACTTCGTTACCCGCGCTGAAAGCAAGGTTCGCTGGACAAATACCAAAGGTGTACTTGATCGTGAGTGGACACTCTTTGTCCTGCACCACAATCCGGAACTCGAATTGCTTTTCCTTTCCTCAACCGATCACAGCTCGCTGTTCCCCGATCTAGCGGAGCAGGTCACAGGGCAAGCTGATCTGATCCAGGGCGAGCAGATGTTTCGAATACTCGGCCATATAAACCGCCTTGTGTTCCAGAATATGGGGGTCAAAAAACACGGGCGACGTAATCTCAGCTACGCAATGTACACAGGGGCCGACGTCGCGATCGCACTCGGTGTGGCCGAACGTAGCGGCTCCGTTAAGAACAATGTCAGTGGCACTGGTTGGGAAAATGGGGAGCGCGTTTCTGTTGGCTGCTCGTACAAAGGGCGGGTCTGGTCGAGGGAGCAAGGTTCCATACCCGCATTTGTTCGTTGGTGCGCGGCGGCTGGTGCCAAACTTCTCGATGACAGCATCGTTGTCGATGACATTATTGCAAACGTCCTCATTCCAAAAGATGTGACAGGGTTTCCAAGCGACAGGCGGGTACTTGCGGTCGAGTGGCCGGCCGAAATTATTGGTATTGCAGAGGACAGGGTCGTACTTACCGCGCCGGCATTACCAAACGGCCTTCCTATCACGTTCGTCGATCTGAAATATCTTGATGTGAAAGGGGACAGCATGAGGTTCGCCCTGAGCTGTGACGAGAACGGCCAGTTTGCCGAGTTCACCTTAACGGTAGGTGGAGAGGCAGGCTTCGTCGTCGCACAGACAAGCGGTGACGCAATCGAGCTTACCATCGGGAGAACGTCAGGAACGCTCAGCCAATACCTGAGCTCATACCCACCGCTAGTGCGGTTTGTCGACCTAAGCGAGCTGGACGGCAATATGCTGATCGAGCCCAAAGACCCCAGGCATCTTGAAATCGGAGAAGAGCGATTCGAGGCTTGGGACTGGGCAGGGGTCGACATCACAAAAGAATCGTACTGGAAAGACGGCATTGCGCGCGCTGATGCTATCCAGTGGAAAGCTGCACAACATTTCATTCAGGGTGATTTCGATATCGTCTTCGACGACGACGGCGCCGGTGAGGCTGCTGATCTTGTCTGTCTCAAGGAGGAGTCGGATCGTATCCGACTTGCGCTGATTCACTGCAAATATTCCGGAGGGAATACCGCCGGCGAGCGCGTGAAGGATGTCGTGGAGGTCTGTTCCCAAGCGATCAGGTCAGCCAAGTGGAAATGGCGCTTTTCTGAGCTCGGCAAACACATGCAAGGGCGCGAGGATCGATTGCGCTCTCTGAACCGTCCAACGCGCTACCTTGCTGGAAATGGGCTGAGGCTAAATGATTTGATCAAGACAGCGCGCTTCAAGCCCATTGAGGCCGAAATTCTCATTGTTCAACCGGGCCTATCTGCTGGTAGTCGTACCGCTGATCAAAATCTTGTGCTGGCAGCCGCTGTCGCGTACCTCAAGGAGACGATAGGGTGTGATATGGACATTGTATGCAGTGGGTAACAGCCGTCCGTAATCCACCTTCAGCATCCCTGCAATAAGGCAATGGTATCCAACAAATGACGTGGGACTACCCTTATCGCAAGGATCGCCATGCGCCAACACGCGTCTTACCCCAAAACCTTCAAGACACCTGCCCTCCCGTTCGTTAGGAGAGCAGGACACTATCGCGGAGCAGCTGATAGCGATTTAGGCCGCTTAGTCAGCCAATAAACGCAGCAACTCGGGACGATCAGCCTGGGTCCCCGATGCGTTCTCAATGTATTGCGCAGCAATGGCCTTGCCATGATCGGCAGCAAACTCCTCCAGGACGGAACGGGCGCGAGCGGCATCCTGCTCGGCGGTGCTGGCTCGAAGGTAAGCGCGGACGAATATGCTTGATCCTCTATGCGTGCCGTTTCAATTTGGGTGTTTCAGAATAAACGTTTCATTTTGGGGGCTACTTATCTGGCGATAAGAATGCATTTGTGTTATCCGCCTGTATCAGCTGGTGCATACACGTAAAAACGTCTGGATAGATGGCGACGCGGGCCTGCCAAGGCTCCCGCCCAGGGGAGCGGTTATCGCGAGGTAGTCCTTTTATCGAGCATAACGATCATCCTGAAGCCAACACTGACAACAACAAGCATCGTCAGCGGAATCAGCAGTATCGCCCCAACCACACGATCCGCAGCTCCCAATTGGTGAGGCTCGGCAAGCAGCAGCGAAATTGAATTGGCTAGGATGGCCAACGCGCCTAGTGTGATGAGCGAAGAGATTTTCCAGTGCTGCCGGACAAGCGTCCGCAACTGTCCAGCAAAGTTGGCGATTATCACAAGCATTGGAGGCATTACCATCAACATCAACAGCGCTGGCGCGCCCCGCACAAAGAATCCATGCTGACGACTTTCCTCCAGCGGCAGGCTCGCGAGGTACCAATGTGTCCAGAGCGCATAGCCGTTCAGCATCAACAGTAGAAATAGAAGAATGTAGGTTGTAGCCAATGCTTTGATTTCTGAAGTTTTGGACCGCATGATCTTCTCCAATACTTGCGATTCTTGATGTACCAGCACTTAACCGGCTCAAATCTTTGCCACACAGCAATTTTCATTGACGACGGCTGCCTAACCCCACGCCAGTCAACAGGCTCCAGCTACAGCTAGGGCGACTCAGGTAACCGGCCCCAGGCGGCCAGTCGAAGCCACCTCTGGATCGTTGGTCCACTCAAACGGTCGCGGCTGCCGTTAGGTGCGCACTGGCTTGGTTGCGCAGTCACGGCGGCGCCCATTCCCGAAAGCCAGATTAAGAGGCAGCCTCCTAGCGCCATCTCGGGCGCAGCCTGTAGGGGTCGCAGCCATGTCCAGTGCCGAAATGCTCTAGAGCTGAGGTAGTGGAATCGCCGCACGAGGCCGCTGTACTCAATCCGTGTATCAAACCTCCAATCCAGCTGTGGAATTCCCAAAGCAAATGCCAGAGTGGAGCTCACCCTAGCCCCGTTGGCGATATGCCCACCTCCCCCGGAGTGTTCGTCCCAGCGTTCAATCAAAACCGAAGGCAGAAAAGCTGTCCCCGAAGTCGCTCATGTCATGATCGAACGACAGGATGTCGCTCATCGTGTCCATGCCATATGCGTTGCCCATGACATCGAAACAGCTGTCCATCATGGGCATTCCGTTGGCTGGGTTGATCCAGCTAACTCCCATGGACTCGAAGCTGCCGGCCAAAAGAACCGATGCGAAACTATCAGTTTGAAACAGCTCGGCCGGATCGGTTTGGCTCGTATTCGCATCATGCAGAGTGCTGAAGGAGATACTCGGGTCACCCCCATCTAACAGCGAGTCGAACATCTGCCACCGTCGTTCATGGCGAATACCAAGGCCGTCGTGCACCACGACCGCTCTTCCCTGGTTGGGATGAATGATGGTCGTGTACGCCGGTTTGGCTGGCTGGACGATGGCAGTGAACAGGCTGGCGAGGTGGCTGAATAGGTTCATGGCTGGCTCCTTGGTTATAAGTACCTACAGCGTCTCCCGTGTTTGAAATAACCCAAATTTGATCAGGCGAGAAGGTGTTGAAATTCAAGCGAGCCTCGCGCCTAGCTGGTCGATTATGACCAAAGCGGTGGTGAGGAGCGTGGACGGACGGCGCACCGGCAATGGCGGTGAAATTCACAGTCGCAATCTAGGGCAAACCGGCGTCGTTGCCGTAGCGGATGTGTAACGGCAATAGATATTTAATAAAGCTGGGCCGAACAGTTGCCGTTGCCGCAGTGGATGCGTAACGGCAACGGTAGTTTTATGCCTGCTGTAAACCTGGCTGTAGGGGCATTAAATCGACAATATTCTTGTAGGTTTAGGCCTTTTTCGCGATGCGCCGCATGCCATCCTTTCTGCCTCGATGAGCTGGTGAGAGCGTTCAGTGAAAAAATTACGGGTAGATTGCGCGCTAGACGAGACGTATGCGGGACTGTATGAGGATGCCATGGCTGTCGCTGCGTCGTATCTTCAATGTGCTAAGAGGGAAATTGCGCGAACTCAAGCCGACGATTTGAGGGTGCATTATCTAATTACCGTCCGCGTCAAAACACCTGGGTGTTGGGTGGCGTATTGGTGTAAGTCGGTAAGGGTGCGGGACACGGAAATAAGCCATGCCATGGCAAGCAAGTTCCGCAAAGGGTCAAAGCCGGAAAACGGGGCACGCTTCACGATTGAGCTCACCAAAGGTAAGGGATCAGCCTACCGGGCCAGCACATTTAAGGTACTGCCTAAGGCGTTGCGGGAAATCGCTCTTTACCATGAGCGGCTACTTGGCGAGCTCCGCAAAGCTGCGCATGCAAACCGCCTCAAAAAGCGGGCGTTGGCCTACCGCCTAGAAAGGGACAGCAAAGTTTCTGCGGCGTGCAAAGAGGCCTTGATGGCGCTTGAATTTGCACAGTCAGTGATTGCCGATCAACACAGCCAGCAAGGCGCAGAAGGCGACTGAGACGGAGATCCCTTCTCGGCGTTTCTGTCGTGGTCAATCTCAGCCTTCTACTCACACGTTCCTGAGGTTTCTCGTGGGTGGAAAAGAAATTTTCCTGAGGGTGGAAAGCCGTGGCACTTTCCACATTGGGAAAGTCTGTAACCCAGTAATGGCGGGGATTTCAGCGACTTTCCACTCTCACCTTTCCACTGTATTCGAGGGTGGAAATTCGAGGGTGGAAAGAAATTGTCCTGAGAGTGGAAAGTCGTGGCGCTTTCCACGTTGGTGGAAAGTCTGCAACCCAGTAATGGCGGGGTTTCAGCGACTTTCCACTCTCACTTTCCACTGTATTCGAGGGTGAAATTCGAGAGTGGAAAGAAATTTTCCAGAGGGTGGAAAGTCGTGGCACTTTCCACGTTGGTGGAAAGTCTGCAGCCCAGTGATGGCGGGGGTTTCAGCGACTTTCCACTCTCACTTTCCACTGCTTTCGAGGGTGGAAATTCGAGGGTGGAAAAAAATTGTCCTGAAGGTGGAAAGTCGTGGCGCTTTCCACGTTGGTGGAAAGTCTGCAACCCAGTAATGGCGGGGGTTTCAGCGACTTTCCACTCTCACTTTCCACTGTATTCGAGGGTGGAAATTCGAGGGTGGAAAGAAATTTTCCTGAAGGTGGAAAGTCGTGGCACTTTCCACGTTGGTGGAAAGTCTGCAACCCAGTGATGGCGGGGTTTTAGCGACTTTCCACTCTCACCTTCCTCTGCTTTCGAGGGTGGAAATTCGAGGGTGGAAAGAAATTTTCCTGAAGGTGGAAAGTCGTGGCGCTTTCCACGTTGGTGGAAAGCGGGTAACCCAGTAATGGCGGGGGTTACAGCCACTTTCCACTCTCACCTTCCGTCGATGTTGCGGCTCCGCACAGTTTCCACTATCACAAAAAATATACGAACCCATTCCTTACAGATATTTAGAAGAGAGGGATTTTTTGGTTCCACTGCGTCGCGAAGCGTAGACTTCGAAAGTGCGTCAGGAGCATCTCAGTAGGCTAGCCGTTTGCGGGTCATACCTAACATTGGTAATCGAACCATCCCGAATACGCTCAACCGCCTCATCGATTACATGCAGTGGCACCAGGAACCACTCCCTCGGCTTAACCGGTCGACCAAAGCGGTCTTCAATGGTCAAGTCCAGCTGTGCCGCGCCGAACAGGCGGTGGAAGATGTTTTCCAGCCTGGTGCGGTTCAGGTTATGCAGTTTGTAAGTCGCGACCACTTCCACATCAGCCAGCAGGTAGGTGGCGTCTTTGTCTGCGCCTGCGATACGGGTTTCTACTCGGCCTCCGGTTACGCCGATCTTGTGGATCAGCTCGCGGTGCTCGGCTACGAAGGTGTGGTTGGACTGGCTGCGCAGCACATAGATAGTGCCGCTTTCTATGTCGTCCGGCTCGGCGATGTCGCTGAACAGTGGGCCTGAGTCGGCCTTGATCAGCCGAGATCCGGCACGCCCCTCACTGTCTTTGTAAAGCGCCCGCTGCAGGGATCGTAGCAACAGATCGCTTTCCGTCTCATTGGAGTAGATAACGCGTAAACGCCCATTGGTCTCCGCATTCGGCGTTTTGTAGGTGTCTCCGACTTCGGCGACGTAGGCAATGAGCCCGCTCAGAATGAAGAAGTCTCCAGCCTCAATACTGGCATTCTTGCCAAAAGGCTTGGTCACCCAGCGTTTTTGCTTCAGGCCTGCTTCCACTTCATCAAACAGCGGCTTGAACTTCTCGAAGTCTTTACATGGGTTACGAGCGGCCATCTCTTCTGCCGCCTTTATTGCCGCACTGGAGCGTACATGCCGCAGTACGGTGATGTCGTCCTGGTCGGCGGACTCACTGCCAATGCCCAGCTCGGCGAGCAAGGCGTCCTCATCCAGGTCATCCACATTAGCCGTGGTGACCGCAGTGTCTGAGAGTAGGCCGTGACTATCGAGGCCGGCTAGAAGGGCTTGTGCCTCCGGCAGCTTGCGCAGCTGATCCAGGCGCACGGCATACAGGCGCTCGAAGATATCGCGGTCTTCGCCATGTAGTGGGGCACGGCCGTGGGTCTGATAGAAGCGCTGAATGTCCTCGAAGCCAGCGATGATGCGTTCTTCACGAGGGCTTCGAGTGACTGTCTTGAGCGTGGGGACTTCTACCCCCAGGGCATCCAGCAGGTCGTCATCGTTCATATCAGCCATTGGAGGATTCCCCCTGCGCCGCTTTGGCTTGGGCACGGTAGCGTGCCAATGCGGCTACGCCTTCAGCCAGGCGTTTTTCCCAAGCATCGGCGGAGTTGATGTCGGGAAGGCGGCCGCGCTCGTTCTTGAACTGCAGGGCACGCTTGGCCAGCTCACGCGCTTCGTCTTCGGGAATGCTCACCTTCTTGGTTGCAATGCTGGCTTGCACTTGGCGCAGAGATTTTTCATCCATCGCCTTTGCCAACACTGCATAGGCAGCATCGAAGGGGTTAATCCGGTCGATCAAATCAATATCCAGCTCGCGCACGTTTACGAACTTGCGCACGCCATCCAGCAGCGCAGTGCTGCCCTGCACATTGTCGCTACCGTTAGCATCTGCCTGCGCTAGAGCCAGCTTGGCCTGCTGGGTAATGTTCATGGCGGCGATGGCATGCTGGCGAATTGCTTCCTGGTCAACGTCGCTCAAGTCCGGGTAACGCTCGCGCACGATCTTGCCCATGCGCAGTTGAGTCAGCTCTTCCGGCAAGGTGTTTTCCTTGTCGAACAGGCCGCGCTCCAGCACGGTTTTGTCCTGCAGGAAGCTGGTTACTACTTCGTTCAAATCTTCTTTGCAGATGCGCGTGGCTTCTGTGCTCTGCGGTGTGGTCAGGCCATTGATCTCGACATGGAACTGGCCCGTAGTTTCATTCACACCCAGGTTGGTGCCACCCGTTTGATACCCCTCCGGCCCGTAATTGAAGCCCTCTTTCGGCCCGGTGTCTTTCGGGGTGAACTCATAACGCGGGGCCAACACCTGCTCCATCAGCAGGCTGGCGGAAATGGCCTTGAGCATATCGTTTACCGCTTCGGCTACAGCAGCTTGATCAGCCATTGGCTCGGCGATCAGGTTGGTGAAGCGCGAGCGCTCTTTGCCCTCGGCGTCGCGGGTGGCACGGCCAATGATCTGCACGATTTCGGTCAGGCTCGAACGGTAGCCGATGGTCAGCGCATGCTCGCACCAGATCCAGTCAAAGCCTTCCTTCGCCATGCCCAGCGCGATGATCACATCCACGTTGTCGCGGTTGTTCTTCTGCGCCGGGTCTTTCAGTGCGCCGAGCACTTTGGAGCGCCTGGCCGCATCGCTGTCATCCACCAGGTCGGCCACTTTCAGCGTGCGGCCATCTTTGGCTTTGATCAGATGGAAGCCGGTGGCAGGGTCGACACCCTGCCAATCGCCCAGCGAACTCATGATCTCGTTGACCTCGCGTTCCTTGTCTTTGAGGCTCTCGCGGGCATTTACGTTGGGGATATGGACGATGGTTTTCAGCGCCGGGTCCAGCACCTTGGCCACCGCATCCACGTATCTCCCGGTGTAAAAGAAGTAGCCAATATCCAGCGACTTGAGCCAGCGATAGCCGTTGAGCTGCTCGTAGTAGGTGTACGTCACTGTCTCAAATTTGTTCTCTTCCGACGGGGCCAGCACGGCCTCGCTGTCACCACGGAAGTAGGAGCCGGTCATGGCCACCAGGTGCACCTTGTCGCGGTTGATGAACGCACTCAGCTGGCTGCCCAGCTTGTTATCCGGGTTGGCGGAGACGTGGTGAAACTCGTCGATGGCAATCAGGCGGTTGTCGAAGGCGTCGATGCCCAACTCTTCCACGGCAAAGCGGAAGGTGGCATGGGTGCAGACCAGCACCTTGTCGCTACTGTTCAGGAAGGCGCGCACGGCGTCCACTTTTGACTTGGCCACACGCGGCTCATCGATGCCTGGGGCATTGCACAGGTTCCACTGTGGGGCCACCTGCCAGTCCCAGTAAAAGCCATGTTGGCTCAGTGGTTCATCGGCAAAGCTGCCGCCAATGGAGCGTTCTGGCACCACCACAATGGCCTGCTGCAGGCTCTGGTTATTCAGCTTATCCAGCGCGATAAACATCAGTGCGCGGGACTTGCCCGATGCCGGGGGCGACTTGATCAGCAGGTACTGTTCGCCGCGCTTGGTATAGGCGCGCTCCTGCATGGTACGCATGCCCAGCTCATTGGCCTTGCTGGATGCCCCAGTGTGCGCTGTAGCAATGGATACTGACGGCACCGTGTAGCTGTTGGTCGGGTTGGTCTGTTCTGTCATGGCGATTCACTGCTCATCGGTGAGCTAGCGTCCTTAATTTGTCCAGCAGGTTGTTGGACAAATGGGGGGGCTAGCGAATATATGCACGTGTCATGGGCTTTCACAGCCGGCTGAGCAATTGGCTCAGGGCTTCTCTACCCGATGCTTGATGCTGTGTTCGAGCTGCTCAATTTCCTTGAGGTCGTCAGTATCGGCTTGCGCACGTTCGGCCTCCTTTCGCTGCTGGTCAAACAGCTCATAGCGCTCATGAACAACGCGCTCCATTCGTTCTCGGCTGACCGCCCCAGCGCCCTCAAGAATGGGTTGGTCATTAAATGCCAGCATCTTGTCCACATTGTTGCGCCAGAACGCCAGGCTCAAGTCTTGGCGCTGCTTGACCCGCAGCTCGGCCTGTTCCAGAAAGATCACCACCAGGCGATTGAGCGTGTCGATTTCATCGGCCGTCAGGTAATTCTTGGCGATGATTACATCCTGCTTGCGCACGCGTGAGCCGCTCCAGGTGGTCAACGCCATATTCGGTTCACTGGGATTGGCGCGTTTCACCACCAACTCAGCAGCGGTGTGGCCGGTTGTGGCGTAAAGCAGCTTGTTCTGCACCTCGGCAAAGAACAAGGCGGTTTCCTGCTCGTGTGCCCGATAGTCGGTACTCAGGGCAAACAGCTCGCGCACCTTCTGATAGAAGCGTTTTTCCGAGGCGCGAATATCGCGGATGCGTGCCAGCAGCTCATCGAAGTAATCCCAGCCGCCAGGATTCTTCAGGCGCTCATCGTCCATGACGAAGCCTTTGAGCAGAAACTCCTTGAGGTGAGTGCTGGCCCACTGACGGAACTGGATGCCGCGAGGTGAGCGCACCCGGTAGCCGATGGCCAGGATCAGGTCGAGGTTGTACTGGGTCAGCTTACGGCGCACTTGGCGTCCGCCCTCGGTTTGAACTGTCAAGGATTCCTTGACAGTTGGTGCCGGGCTCAACTCTCCGTCCTCGAAGATGTTTTTCGCGTGAAGGGAGACATTCTGCTTGGTGGTTTGGAACAGCTCGGCAAGCTCCAGCTGACTTAACCAGACGCTCTCGCCCTCCACCCGCAGCTGCAGCCGGGTCTGACCGTCGTCCGAAGCGTAGAGAATCAGCTCGCTCATGCGTTTTTCCCTCGTGGCTTTTTCGGCGCGGCCATCGCCGTATCAGCTGTCATCTTGGTGTAGAGGTCAAACAGCTTTTCCAGCCGTTCGGTGTCGTTTCTAAAGCGACGACCGATATAGATACGCTCCAGCACTTCATCATTGCGCTCGTGGGCGTGGCGCAGGTTGTCCGGCATTCGGCTAACGCCATCTTTGACTTCATAGAGATCGGCGATGGTGGCGGGGAAGTGATCTTCGCGGGCTAGCAGGATAGCCTCGGCACAGGCAGTCAAGTCAGCTTTGTTTTGTTCGGTAAGCAGCGGTACGGGGAAGGTGTTCCAACCGAGAACATTGGAGTATCTGTACCGAGTTTCAAGTTGACCGCAGACCGTGGATATCCACACTAAATGAACTCGAGATGTGAGTAGAGCAAGCTGCCAGAGTGGGGCGTCGAACATAGCGAAGGCCTCACTAGACACGATGCTTTCTGCGCTTAGTAACCCTGCTGGGAGATACGCTCGCGATTCAGAAGATGTTCTTGGCATCACAAGGGTTTGCGTAAGCCCAGTATGCATTTCTCGCATTTGATGTGATCGAGCAGCCAGCGCACGTCCGCCACTATCCGTACTCTTTGATCGCATGACCCGAACAGCATCTATCCGAGCTCGAATGGTAGGTATTTGCATCGCGCTCGTCAGATGGGCATCTTCGATCCAGAGGCAGTATCTTTCCAAATTACCAATGAACTCTTTAGAGCCATAAATTCGACGGATCAGGCGTTTCTGCTCTAGGTCGGATAATTCGAGATCCTCCAGCTCCTGCCGTGTGAGCAGAAGATTGCCTCCGTCGTATGGCATGTTGCCAAGATCCATTGCTGTCAGATCGCTTAGCGGCGACGAACGTTTCTCAACTAAAACATCTGCACCACCGACCAAGTACGCGTTGATAAATGGAACGTCTTTGGAAAGAACCGTACCCTCGTCTGAGACAGAAAAGAGTTTCCTTACACCACTCGTGTTTTTTGAAAGCCCAATAATCGCTACGGTGACGCCAGCATTCTTACTTGCCAGATTCGACCATTTGAAGGACGTATGCGCAAAGCTGATGTTCTGTCCTGAGCTGAAGATAGGTGGCCAAATTAGAGGTACTTGATGACCTTGGCATAACGAGTTCGTCGAAACTAAAGCGCAGGCTGAGTTGGTCTTATTGCCATAGTGGGTGGCCTTCATGAACCAACAACCCACATAATCGATATACCCGTGTTTTACTCCTAACGGTCCAAATATTGACTCCATGTCATCAAGCTGCTGAGGTGTCTTTTTGCCCTTTCCTGCGTATGGAGGGTTTCCGCAGATATAGGTTTCACCGCCTTCGTTCTCGAAGTCGATTTCTGTCTGATCCAAGGGGGTGTTGAACAAGTCATCACCTACGACTTTCACGCCCGTTCCCGTGGGCGGGCAGATGCTCAGCCAGTCCAGGCGTAGCGCATTTCCGCAAACAATCCAGTTCTGCGAATCAAGTGGCAGAAATTCTGCCAGCGCATCCTGTTGCCCGCGATACAGCACGTCGCACTGAAACTCGGCAATGATCAGCGCAAGACGGGCAATCTCTGCCGGAAAGTCCCTCAGTTCTATGCCGCGGAAATTGGTCAGCGGGATTTCCGATTTATTGTTGGCCTCGCCTCGACGGCGATTGATCTCCGCTTCGATCTCGCGCATCTGCTTGTAGGCGATGACCAGAAAATTTCCGGAGCCGCAGGCTGGATCGAATACGCGAATATGTGTCATACGCTTGCGCAGGTTCAGCAGCTTGGCCCTGTTGTCGCCAGCTGCCTCTAGTTGCGCCCGTAGATCATCCAGAAACAGTGGGTTCAACACCTTCAGGATATTGGGCACGCTGGTGTAGTGCATGCCCAGTGCGCCGCGCTCCTCATCGTCGGCCACTGCCTGGATCATGCTGCCGAAGATGTCTGGGTTGATTTTTTTCCAGTTCAGCCTGCCCGCGTGCAGCAGGTAGGTACGTGCAATCCGCGTAAAGCGCGGCACCTCGGTGCTGCCGGAAAACAAGCCGCCATTTACATAGGGGAAAATGTTGGCCCAGTTGGACAAGCGCGGTTGAGCGGTCGCGCGCTCAGCCAGCTTGATGTTCATGGCTCGGAAGATTTCCGATAGCACTTGGTCGGTGTTGGAGCCATCGCGCTCGGTGAACTGCTCTACCGTTTTGGTGAATAGACTATCGCCATTGAAAATGTTGGTGTCTTCGGCAAAGAAGCAGAACACCAGGCGCGCCATAAAGTGGTTCATGTCCGCGCGGCGCTCAGCCTTGGCCCAGTCCGGGTTCTCGTTCAACAGCTCAACGTACAGCTTATTCAGGCGGCTGGTGGCGCGCACGTCGATGGGGTTGTCTTTGATCTCCTTGATGGTGGAGATGCCAGCCAGCGGCAGAAGGAAACCAAAGTGGTTAGGAAAGTCCGGGTAGTCACAGGTGACGGTTTCACCGGTGATCAGCTCTTCGGCTTCCAGCGTTTCCCCGTCAGTTGCAAGGATGAACTTGGCTTTGGCCTTGGTGGTGGCCGGGCTGGCACGCAACGCCTTGAGCGTGTCGCCCACGTTGCCAGACTTGCATGTGGCGATATGAATGTTGCTGCGCAGTAGTACGCCGCCCGGTACGTCCGAGGCGTTATTGTTCCCAGCGCGCAGGCGCTTGAGCGCGGTTTCCTTGTTGCCGAATGCGGCCAGGAAAGTGAACGGAAACACCCCCGCGTCAAATGGCTCTAGCGCCAGGTCAGAAATGGCGGACTCAATTTCTACTGCATTCATGGTTTACCACTGTCCAGATCGCTGATGCGCGATAGCGACTTTAGCCGCTGAGTTTTCTCGGTGATGGCTACTGCTAGGTTGGCACATGAGCTGTATTGGCTAGGCTTCGACATCGGATACGTCGCTGCTACAGCTGCACCGTCGGCTCAAGAGTCAGTGACCAAGCAATCGACCATCACATAGTGGCGGGATGATAAGGGAGACGCCTACGTAATGCGAAAACAACGGATGAGGACCTGAGCGAACGAGACAGGTCTTCGTCTTCCTGGTTGGGTGAAGCCCTGGATGTCATCTCGCATTTCCGGTTGTTCTATAAGTTTATTTCTCTACTCTCTTTAGTGGCTCAGGGTGAGCTGGGTTTAGCCTCGATTGGGCGCTGAGAGAGCCCCTTCAGGTGCGCACACAGCTCAGAGTGATGCGTATCACTCTGAGCTGTGTATAACTTCATTGCGACCGGTTGAGATGTTTGCGTAGCGTTTTGGCGATGCTGGGGTCAAGTTGATCTAGGTCGATGCTTCGGGTGTCCTCGACCTGGGAATTACCTCCGGCCAGGTTGATTTGTATATTTAGGCGCTCGATGTTCAGGATCTGAGTGCCTGCGAAATCGCCGGTGAGCATTGTTTTTTTGAGCTCGGAAACGGCATGTTGAGTACGGCTTGGCACGTAGTCCCAGGTTGCTACGGTGTGAGGTAGGTCGGCCTCAGTGATCTGGACCTTTTCGCGTAGGGTGTAGTGATTGGATCGGCCGGTTTTTGTCTTTGTGATGAGGCCTGCTGCTTGGAGCACTGCCAATGCACGTTTGACCTGTGCTGGGCTGACGCCGGATTTTTCAGCGATCAGTTCGATGCCCGGATACGCTATGCCGGAGTGATAATTGGCATGGGCCTTAATCACTGCATAAACCGTAAACGCGTAGGGTCCGATTCGGGCCACCTCACCGTGATCGACCATTGCCTTGAACAAATGAAACCACTGGGTCTGCGCGCGCAGTGGGGATGGTACGTTAGTCATTGTTATGCACCCCACGCAGCTGTACGCGCGGCCGACTCAGGATCCAGGCAGATATTTCGGTGCTGAGCCAGCCGACTGACCTGCTGCTGCCCAGATCATATGGCGCGGGGAACCTGCCAGCGGCAATATCACGGTAAATGGTGGAGCGTTTTTTCCCAGTAGCCTTTTCAACTTCCGGTAAACGCAAAAATCGGAGTTCCTCAACCTCAGATGCGGTACGTTGTGCCATTTTTCAGTGCTCAAGCTGTGGCGTCGCAACGGCCTCAGGGCTGCGATACGCAATTTTATAGGGATGTGGAACGGCTTTCTCCCGGCTGCAAGACAGCAATTTCAGGAGAACCTATTATGAGGATTTTTAATCCGGCTCAGCTATGAGCTGAAGCGGGGGGAGCCTGGCGCACCTGCAGAACGGCTGACCAGAACAGAAAATGGTTTTTTGTTTCAGGACGCAGGCGTAGTAATGCCGATATGGTCCTGAAGCTTTTTGGAGTCCACAGCTAGCGCCGATGGGTCTCAAATCTTTACCGCCTAGGTGCGGTGTTATCCCGTGACGTCCAATAAACGTCCGTGAGATCTTTTTAGCATCATCATGCTGCGATGTGCAAGCCCCCAACCTGGGAGGCCGGTGTCGCTGGTCGAGGCAGCAGATTCAGGCCTTGATTGCATCCAGGTAGTCCGACCAACGCTGCATCATGTCGCGGCGTTCAGGCAGAAACGAGGTTCGGTCGTACGCTCGTCCCAGCGGATTTTTGACTGTGTGCGCCAGTTGGTGCTCCAGAAGGTCGGGGCGAAACCCCAGTACCTCTGCGCCGATGGTTCTGGCTGTCGCTCGAAAGCCGTGCCCAGTCATCTCGTCGCTGCCGATGTCCATACGGCGTAGGGCGCTGAGGACTGCATTATTGGACATCGGTCTATCACCGCCACGGGCTGATGGGAAGACATAACGGTGCTTGCCAGTCAGTGGTTGAAGTTCGCGTAGCACGGAAACCGCTTGCCGGCTGAGTGGAACCAGATGATCTGGTCGATCCAGCTTGGTGGTCGTGAGCCCTTTCATTTTATGCCCGGGAATGATCCATTCGCCGCTATCCAGGTTGAGCTCAGACCATTCCATGTGTCGTAGGTCGCCAGGTCTGCAGAATAGAAGAGGTGCCAGTTTTAGCGCACAGCAAACAGGCAAAGTACCTGTGTAGCTATCCAAGGCTTTTAGCAATTCGCCGAGTTTTTCTGGATCGGTCACTGCTGCAAAGTGTTTTACCCTCTTGGTTGGGAGCGTGCGCGACAGATTCCCAATCTGGTTGGATGGTGTGATGCCTGCAGCCTCGGCAAATTCGAAAATCTGTTTGTAGATCTGTGCTACACGGCGTGCCGTCTCTGATGCGCCGCGCTTGATGATGCGTTGAAGATTTTCGACCAGCATGGGGGTGCTGATGCTGCTAATCGGAAGCTTTCCCAGCCAAGGGTAAGCATTGAGTTCAAGGCGCTGCCTAACCGTGCGGGTGTACTCCGGGTCCCAAGAGCCCTCCCGAATAGTGAGCCATTGCGTCGCGACCGATTCGAAGGTGTGTTGGTGGTCGAGCTGGCTGACCACCTTGGCCATGCGTCTTTGCAGCGAAGGATCTTGGCCGCTGGCAAGTTGGACACGAGCGTCATCACGTTTGCGCCGAGCTTCTTGCAAGCCGACCTCAGGGTAAACGCCAAGAGCCAGGCGTTTTTCCTTTCCCTGAAAGCGGTACTTCAAGCGCCAATAACGGCCTCCGTTCGGCTGTACTTCCAGATACAAACCCTGTTCGTCATACAGGCGGTACGGCTTGTCCTGAGGCTTGGCATTGCGGCAGTTGGTGTCTTTCAGGGGCATTGGGGGCACATCCTCTCCGAGCGAGCTGATGAGCGTTTTATGCCCCCATATATGCCCCCGTCAACCGTGGGATGCCATGGGATCAGGTGGGAATACGCGGGCAACAAAAAAGCCGTAAAGCTTTGATTTCTCTAGGCTTTACGGCTTTTCTGGGTCTTCCTGGGAAGGGTATTTGGTGGAGCCGGGGGGATTTGAACCCCCGTCCGCCAGCTCTCCACTGTCGGTACTACATGCGTAGCCAAATCTATTGAGTTAACTCCGCGCCGCCCGATTGGCAGGGTGCTTGGAGCGAGCTGCATGAGTTTTAGCCGTTACGTCTGCAGCGAACTTGGCGGCGATCCTGTTCTATCTGACAGTCATTTCGGGTTTACAGGCATCCCCTAGTGACCGCTGGCGCCGAAGCGACCAGATGAAGGTTAGGCGGCTAGCGCGTACCCTTCGTAGTTGTCGTCGTTGGCAACTATAAGTTTGCAACAGTGGATTTACGAGTTCTGTTACCAACTCGGCATGCACCTAGAGCTTTGTTACCGGCGTCGAATCCTAATCGGCCCCATGAAGCGTGTCGCATGCCTCATGTGTTGCGCAGTGTACGCCATAAGGTCTGGCTGCGTCGAACGCTTGATTCCCTAGATTAGGGCGGTTCGTCGAAATTCAAGGGTAAACAGAGAATCGGCAGGGCCAACTGCTGGCGGCCCTGCCTCGCGGGCGTATCAGTTACCGGTGCCCGATCCTGTGCCGCTGGTGCCTGTGCTGCCGGAGCTGCCTGGGCCTTCCAGCCTGCGCAGTGCTTGGGTGGTGTGCACGATGCAGTTTTCGACGTCGCCAGCTTGCTGCGCCTGGCGCGCTTGCTTGATCAGCTCTTGAACTTCGCTGCGAGCCGGCTCACCGAGCGTGGCACTGTTGGTGGCCATGTCGTCTTCGATTTCCTGCATGTTCAACTGACATAGGTTCTTGTCGTCGGCGAACACGGCGGGGCTGGCGATCAGGGCAGCGGCGGCAAGTAGGGCAAATTTCTTCATAAAGTCCTCCAGGGAGTTAACTTCCCGGCGGGCCTGCCTGTTTCTGCAAATTGCGCGGCGGCGCCGAGGCGGGTGAGCCTCTGTTGAAACTGGGCTCCTAACTTCCGACTGCGGCTGCGCTGAAGCGTTTCATTCATGTGCGCCCGCTGCGGCGCTGAGAACCTCTCATACCTGTGCTGTAGCCGCTCTGGGCCGGCTGTTTCGGTTAACCAGATAAACCAGCCCGTGATAGTCGATCCCGCCATGTTGTGACAGGCCAATTTCGCAGGTTCGGCTAGTGGAGATGCCTTCTTCGCAGATCTGCACAGCGTCTTTCAGGCTGCGCAGAGCGTGGGCATTGAGCTCGGGGGTGGTGAAGCCTTTGTCGCCAGCAAAGCCGCAACAATGGATACCTTCTGGCACGACCACTTCCTTGGCGCAGCGGCGTGCGATGTCAATCAGGGCCTGGGCTTCGCCGAGGTGTTGGGTACTGCAGGTGACGTGCACAGCAATCGGCGCGTCTTGGGGCTCGAAATCCAGCTTGTCGATCAGATGCGTGCGGATGAAGCGCACTGGATCGAAAACCTGCAGACGATCATCCGCCAGGTCTTGAACCAGGCGCAGTGTGCACGGGCTGGTGTCGCAGTAGATCGGATCGAGCCCGCCGCGGCTGGCCTTGAGCAGGGCATCGAGCGTTTGCTGACGCTTTTGTTCGGCCTGTTCGGCGTAGCCTTTGGAGGCAAATGGCTGGCCGCAGCAAAGGTTGTTTAGCTCATCGGGAAAGACGACTTGGTAGCCAGCTTTCTCCAGAAGTGCACGGGTGGTGTCGAGCAGTGGCTCTTGTTCCTGATCGCGTGCTGCGGGACCCATGGCTCGCGAAACGCAGGCGGCGAGGTAAACCACGCGCGGACGTTGGTCCTGCGTCGATGGTTTGGGCAGATGAAGCCGTTGGAGGGGTTGCGGTGTAGCTGGCGTCCACTGCGGTACACGACCTTTGCTGGCGTTGGTGAACGCTGCGGAGGTCTTGCTCAGCAGGCGGGTGCCCATCATCAGGTGTGCACCGTTGGCGACATGCAGCATGAACCGTGCGCCTTGCACGGCGGTGCTGAAATGCTCGGCCAGCCAGCTGGCGGCGCGAGTACTCTCTGCCTTACGACCGCGCAGTTTGCGAACCAGATCGCCCGTGTTGATACCGACCGGGCATCGCTGCGCGCAAAGCCCGGTCGCGGCGCAGGTCTCGACGCCGTGGTAGTCGTAGAGTCGCTCAAGCTCGCTTGTGTCGATGCCGGCCCGCTTCTTCGCTTGAATATCGCGCCATACGACAATGCGCTGGCGCGGCGTCAGGGTCAGTCCGTTGGACGGGCACACCGGTTCGCAGAAACCGCACTCGATGCATTTGTCGACGATCTCGTCGGCAGCCGGCATCGGCTTGAGGTACTTGAGGTGTATCTGCGGGTCTTCGCTGAGCACCACGTCCGGGTTGAGGATGCCTTGCGGGTCCAGCAGGCGCTTGATTTGCCACATCAGTTGGTACGCCTCGTGACCCCATTCCAACTCGACGAAAGGCGCCATGTTACGGCCGGTACCATGCTCGGCTTTCAGCGCACCACCGAACTCCACCGCAACCAGTTGTGTCACGTCTTGCATGAAGGCTTCGTAGCGGGCGACCTGCAGCGGATCGTCGAAGCCCTGGGTGAAGACGAAGTGCAGATTGCCTTCCAGAGCGTGGCCAAAGAGGATGGCCTCGCTGTAGGCGTGTTTCTCGAACAACTGGATCAGACGGTTAACCCCCTCGGCGAGGCGCTCGATGGGGAAGGTCACGTCCTCGATGATCACAGTGGTGCCGGTCTGGCGCACCGCACCTACGGCGGGGAAAGTGTCCTTGCGGATCTTCCAGAGCTGGTTGTAGACCGCTGGGTCTTCGCTAAAGTCGACCTGCTTTTCCACGGGGAAGTGGGCGATCGACGTCATGATCAGATTGATCTGCTCGTGCAGCAGTGACTGGCTGGCTGCTCGCGACTCGATCAGCAGCGCACAGGCGCCTGCCGATAACGCCTTGACCCATTCCGGCATGCCGGCCTTGTTTTCTACCGAGCGCAGGCTGCGGCGGTCGAGCAGTTCCACTGCCGAGACGGGCTGTTGCTTGAGCACCGGTACGGCCAGGCAGCAGGTTTCCACATCGGGGAATACGACCAGCGCGCTGGCCTTGTGCGGATGGTCCGGCACGGTGTCGTAGGTCACCGCGCTGATAAAGCCCAGCGTGCCTTCGGAGCCGACCATCAGGTGGTTGAGGATGTCGAGCGGCTCGTCATAGTCGACCAACGCGTTCAGCGAAAAGCCCGTGGTGTTCTTCAGGCGGTACTTGTGGCGAATCTTTGCAGCCAGGTCGGTGTTGGCGCGCGTGGTGCGGCCGAGCTCTGCAAGCTGATCGAGCATGTTGCCGTGCGTCTGTCGAAAGAACGCGACGCTGGCCTGGTCTTCGCTGTCGACTACGCTGCCGTCGGCCAGCACCAGGCGCAGGCCAGCAAGGGTTTTATAGCTGTTCTGTGCCGTTCCGCAGCACATGCCGCTGGAATTATTGGCGACGATGCCGCCGATCTTGGCCGCGTTGATCGAGGCCGGGTCCGGGCCGATCTTGCGCTGCATAGGCGCCAGAATTGCATTGGCGTTGGCGCCGATAACGCCCGGCTGCAGGCGAATCTGCGCGCCGCCGTTACGAACTTCGCGCCCGTTCCAGTTATCGCCCAGTACGATCAGCACCGAGTCGGAAATCGCCTGACCGGACAGGCTGGTGCCGGCGGCGCGAAAGGTGACTGGCACCCGCGCGCCATGCGCCAGCTTGAGCAAGCCCACCACTTCCTCCTCGGACTCGACCCGTACCACCAACTTGGGAATCAGCCGGTAGAAGCTGGCGTCCGTGCCGAAGGCCAGCGTCGAAAGCGGATCGTCGAAGCGCCGTTCAGCCGGTATCAGCTTTTCCACGGCGGCGAGAAAGTCGGTCGGTAGAGCGGCAGGCGCGTTCATTTTCAGGCTCCGGTAGGAGAAGCGGGCCGCGTCGGTGTGCCGCACGGCCTTCTGGATGGAACCAGCCAGACGTCAGTCGACCTGGCGGCTGGTCTGATAGTGGTCCACTTCGCGCACCAGCGAGTCGGCGCTGATCTCGCTGATGGTCTTGGCGCCGGTCAGAACCATCGCAACACGCATTTCCTTCTCGATGAGGTCGAGGAGGTTGGTCACCCCCGCTTCGCCATCGACCGCCAGGGCGTAGGCGAAGGCGCGGCCGAGCAGCACGGTATCCGCGCCAAGGGCGATCATCCGCACTACATCGAGGCCGTTGCGGATGCCCGAGTCGGCCAGGATTTTCAGGTCACCCTTGACCGCGTCGGCAATTGCCGGCATCGCCCGGGCACTGGACAGTACGCCGTCGAGCTGACGTCCGCCGTGGTTGGAGACGATGATGCCGTCGGCACCGAAGGTCACGGCGTCACGGGCGTCTTCGGGATCGAGAATGCCTTTGATCACCATCGGGCCGTCCCAGAATTCGCGGATCCACTCCAGGTCCTTCCAGGAGATCGACGGATCGAAGTTGGCCGCGAGCCAGCCGATGTAGTCTTCGAGGCCTGTGGTGTGCCCACGGTAGGTGGTGATGTTGCCGAGGTCGTGCGGCTTGCCGTGCAGCCCAACGTCCCAAGCCCAGAAGGGGTGCGTCATGGCTTGCAAAATGCGCCGCATGCTGGCGTTGGGGCCACTCATGCCGGAATGCGCGTCGCGGTAGCGGGCGCCGGGGGTCGGCATATCGACGGTGAAGACCAGGGTCGTAACGCCCGCGGCCTTGGCGCGCTCCAGTGCGTTTTTCATGAAGCCGCGGTCTTTCAGCACGTAGAGCTGGAACCACATCGGCCGCTTGATTGCCGGTGCGACTTCCTCGATCGGGCAAACCGATACGGTTGACAGGGTGAAGGGAATGCCTTTCTTGTCTGCAGCGCGAGCGGCCTGGACTTCACCGCGGCGGGCGAGCATGCCAGTCAGGCCGACCGGGGCGAGGGCCACCGGCATTGACAAGGTTTCGCCGAACAGCTGGGTCTCCAAACTGAGTTCCGACATGTTGCGCAACACGCGCTGGCGTAGGGCGATGCTGGCCAGATCCTCGACGTTGCGCCGCAGGGTGTGCTCGGCATAGGCGCCGCCGTCGACATAGTGAAAGAGGAAAGGCGGCAGTTTGCGTTTCGCGGCGGCGCGGTAATCCGTGGAGGCAGAGATGATCATCGTGTGTTCTCACCGAATGAAACGAGGTAGGTCTCGTGGTGCTCTCGTATACGACGAGAGGGCTTGTTCAGTCTGACGCTTCGATCCAGTGCCGAGGCGAATCGCGCGACCAGAGGGAGGATTCCAAACGACTCTGCCCCGAGTTCAATCGGGGCAGAGTCCGTGCATTACATCAGACGCCGACCAGTGGGTCCGTCACGCCCATCAGGTAAATGGCGATCATGCCGATCACGCCGGTGGCCAGCACGTAGTACAGGGTAGGCCAAACGGTCTTGCGCAGTGTGATGCCTTCGCGGCCGAGCAGGCCGACGGTGGCCGAAGCAGCAACCACGTTGTGGATCGCGACCATGTTGCCGGCAGCAGCGCCGACAGCCTGAATCGCTACGATCATTGCCCCGGAGATACCCAGCGACTGCGCAACACCGAACTGGAACTGGCTGAACATCATGTTGCTGACGGTGTTCGACCCGGCGAGAAACGCGCCCAGCGCGCCGACCGAAGGCGCCAGCAACGGATAGATGCCGCCTACGCTATCGGCCACATAACGCGCCATGGCGATTGGCATGCTTGGCAGATCACTGGCATTGACGCCGGAGTTGATCAGGATGCGCACCATCGGCACGGTGAACAGCAGCACGAAACCGGCGCTGAGCAGAACGCCGCTCGATTCTTTTACTGCCGCCTTGAGTTCTGCGGCGCGCATGCTGTGCATGAAGAAGGTTATCAACACCACAGCAACCAGGATTCCGCCGGGCAGATAAAGCGGTTCGATGCTGGCGCTCACTCCGGTCTCGCCAAGGATGTTGGCAAAGCCGATTGAAACGGACTTCAGCGCGGCAGTGACCTGGGGGAAAACGCGGCTGATGACCAGAATCGCACCGACCAATACGTAGGGCAGCCAGGCGCGGAAAGCACTCATCGGGCGCGCCGCCAGGTCGTCGAGCTTCATCTCGATGGTGCCGATCCACTCAGCTGGCCAGTCTTTAGCGTCAGCGAAATCCCAGTTCGTTTTCGGCACCAGGAAATTGAAACGAGCAGCGGTGGTGACGATGGCCAGGCCGACCAGGCCGCCAAGCAGCGACGGGAACTCGGGGCCTAGGAACACGCCAGTGGCAACGTAGGGCAGAGTGAAGGCCAGGCCGGCAAAGAGTGCGAACGGCAGTACCTCGAATCCGGCCTTCCAGCTTTTTTCCTTGCCGAAGAAGCGCGTCAGCATCATTACCATGATCAGCGGCATGACGGTGCCGACGATGGCGTGGGTGATGGCAACGCTACTGGTGATCTGCTGCAGGAAAATCGGCCAGCTGGAACCTTGGGCGGCCAGCTGCGCACCGAGGGTCGCAGTGTCCAGTCCGCTATTTACGCCGACGATGATCGGTGTGCCGACTGCGCCGAAGGACACCGGCGTGCTCTGTACAAGCATGCCCATCAGCACCGCAGCCATGGCCGGGAATCCCACCGCAACCAGCAACGGTGCTGCAATCGCCGCGGGGGTACCAAATCCCGATGCACCTTCGATAAAGCAACCGAACAGCCAGGCAATGATGATGGCCTGAATCCGACGGTCCGGGCTGATGGTGGTGAAACCTGCACGAATGGCGGTAATGCCGCCCGAATGCTTGAGAGTGTTCAGCAGCAGGATCGCGCCGAAGATGATCCACAGCAGCCCCAATGTGATGACCAGGCCTTGCAGGGTCGAGGCGATGATGCGGGTAACGCTCATGTCCCAAATGAACAGGCCAATGGCGGCAGTGAACAAGAAAACGACCGGCATGGCGCGGCTGGCGGGCCAGCGCAGCCCGATCAGCAGAACGGCGGCTAGCAGGATCGGGGTGAAGGCAAACAGGGCGAGCAGTCCGTTAGACATGTCAGGCTCCCAGGGTCGAATTGAGCGAATGGGGGCCCGAGCGGACCGGTGATGAACAGATAAACGGAGACCGCATGAAGTAGTCCTCTTCTTGTTGGGTACTTCCGCTTGTAAAGTGGTATTACCAATTTACATGGAAGTCCGGCCAGCGTAAGAGGTCGGTCGGCGTTGCGTCAATTAGCTAGCTATAGACTTTGGTCGCAGCACCAGCTGTTGCGTAGGCTCAGGCGGCTGGCTACGCTGGCTTTCCATATACAGTGGTCAAACCAATCGAGAGGCGTGATGGAAGTGGGAATGGTGCGTCAGCGGAGGCTGGCCGATAACATTGTCGAGCAGCTCGAAACGATGATTCTCGAAGGCACGCTCAAGGCCGGCGAGCGCCTGCCGGCCGAGCGTGTGCTCGCTGAACAGTTCGGTGTGTCTCGTCCATCCCTGCGAGAAGCGATCCAGAAGCTGGCGGCAAAAGGCTTACTGATCAGTCGACATGGTGGTGGCAATTTCGTTGCCGAGTCGCTGGGTTCGACCTTCAGTGATCCGCTATTGCATCTGCTCGAGAACAACGCTGATGCGCAGCGCGACCTGTTGGAATTTCGTCATACGCTTGAAGGTAGTTGCGCCTATTACGCCGCATTGCGGGCGACTGAGGTCGACCAGCAGCGTCTCGGCGAAGCGTTTGCGGCATTGCAGGACTGCTACGCGCGGGAGGGAACGGTCACTCGTGCCGAGGAGGGCGCTGCTGATGCGCGATTCCATCTGGCGATTGCCGAAGCCAGCCACAACGCGGTTCTACTGCACACCATCTGTGGTCTGTTCGATCTGCTCAAGCGCAACGTGGTGACCAACATCGGTGGTATGTACGCGCTGCGCAACGAAACGCGGGACATGCTCATGCGTCAGCACCAGGAGTTGTACGACGCGATCATTGCCCGTCGAGCGAACGATGCGCGCGACGTCATCCATCGACATATCAGCTACGTGCAAGAGGTGTTGGCGGAAGGCCAGCAAGAGGCTCAGCGCCTAGCGCGTGCGCAGCGGCGTCAGGGGCGGTCGGAAAAGTCTATAGAGGGCTGATGCGCTGAGAAGCAGTAAGCAGGCCGGTCGACTGAGCGGGGCAGGCCCGCTCGGTGATTTGAAAGGCTTAGTCTTCCTTTCCCTTGGTGCGCATGGCGCGCTGAATCTCACGGTCGGAGTCACGCTCTTTCTCGGTGTGGCGCTTGTCGAATTCCTTTTTGCCCTTGCCCAGTGCGATATCACACTTGATCAGGTGCTTTTTCCAGTAGATCGACAAGGCGACGCAGGCATAACCCTTTTGCTGCACGGCACCGAACAGCTTGCCCAGCTCACGCTTGTTCAGCAGCAGCTTGCGGGTGCGAGTCGGGTCGGCAATCACATGGGTGCTCGCCGTGGTCAGCGGGGTGATGTGACAGCCCATTAGCCAGGCTTCGCCATCTTTGAGTAGGACGTAGCTGTCTACCAATTGCGCTTTACCGGCGCGGAGGCTTTTCACTTCCCAGCCGGCCAGAACGAGGCCCGCCTCGAATTTCTGTTCGATGAAGTAGTCGTGTAGCGCTTTCTTGTTTAGCGCAATGGTCCCGGGGGACTGTTTCTTCTGTTTGGCCATAGGCTGCGCATTATAGGGAGTCGCGTTGCGGCTGGCGATAACCTCATGCTGCGACGGTGCGAAACTTGAGAGGGGTGCGCTTATCCCCGACAATGGCGATCTTTACGTTTGTTCATGCTCAGGGACCTGCTCCGCCACTGGGATCTGAGTTTTCATGCTTGTTCTCGATAGCCGCTGCCGGTTCTGGCCGTAGCTGCTGTTCTTGACTGACGAAGTAGAAGGGATCGAATGACGACGCATATTCAACGTTCGGCGCTGCTGCCTTATCCGGCACGCGCGCTGTTCGACATGGTCAACGATGTAGCCAGCTATCCCCAGTTTCTGCCCTGGTGTTCGGCGACCGAGGTGCTGTCCAACAGCGAAACCCAGATGCAGGCAAGCATGACCGTGGCCAAGGCTGGCATTAGCCAGCGCTTCCTCACACGCAACGAATTGCAGGTGGGCAAACGCATCGAAATGTCGCTGGAAGAAGGGCCTTTCAGCCATTTGCATGGAGTCTGGGAGTTCAAAGCGTTGGGAGAGAAGGCCTGCAAGATTAGTCTTGATCTGACCTTTGATTATGCCGGGCCTGTGGTCCGTGCCACCTTGGGACCGTTGTTCAATCAGGCGGCCAATACCTTGGTCGATGCGTTTTGCGACAGGGCTAAGCAGCTGTATGGATAAGCCGATGATTGCGGTCGAGATCGTCTATGCACTGGCGGACAAGCAGAAGTTGCTGAGCTTGGCCGTGCCTCAGGGCACCAGCGTCCGTGAGGCAGCGCTACGCTCGGGAATGGACAACTACTTTCCGGGGCTAGATCTCGCCACGTCACCGCTGGGCATTTTCGGCAAGGCGGTGCCCAAGCCGGAAGAGCGCACACTGGTCGAGGGGGAGCGTGTCGAAATCTACCGGCCACTGATCGCCGACCCGAAAGAAGTTCGCAAGCAGCGCGCGGCGAAGGCCGCGCAGAACAAGGCGGGGGAAGCGGGTGAGTCAGCCATCTAGGCCGTAAGGTGCTACGAAAAAAAAGCCCGGCATGCCGGACTTTTTTATGTTCGTTTGATGTCTAGTCGGTTTCCAGACGGCCTGGAGTCGGCACCGGAACAGGCTCGGCCGCGTCTACGTCGCCCTGAATCTGTTCGAGCAAGGAGCCTGGCTTGGTTGCCTCAGGCTCAGTGCTGACGGGGTCTTCAGTGCTCGCTGGCAGATCGGTCCCCAGAATGGCTTCGTCACGGCTAACGCCGGGCTTGAAGTCTCCTGCGAGACCGGCGAGCTGGTCGTTAGCGTTGAATACTAGGCTGACCCGTTCCTGCTGGCGCTGTCTACCGCCTGGCTGGATGCTGTACAGATAATCCCAACGGTCGGCGTGGAAAGTATCGGTGATCAGGGGATTACCCATGATAAACCGCACTTGCGATCGGGTCATTCCTGGGCGCAACTGGTCTATCATGTCTTGCGTAACGACATTGCCCTGTTGAATGTCGACCTTGTAAACCCCGGGGAATGAACAACCGGCGAGTGCGAACAGGCCCACTAGCGTGAGGCTGGACAGCATGAGCTTGGTGTTTTGCATCGGTAGGTGACTTCCACTATCTTGGCTGGGCAAAGCCCGGATCATACCCGTATTGAAGGAGGCTGCGAAACAGCAGCAGCGAGAAAGCCAACCATGGTTGAAAATAGCGAACTACGCAAAGCTGGCCTCAAAGTAACCCTGCCACGGGTCAAGATCCTGCAGATGCTGGATACCACCGATCGGCGCCATATGAGTGCCGAGGACGTCTACAAGGCCTTGATGGAAGCCGGCGAGGATGTCGGTCTGGCGACCGTTTACCGCGTGTTGACCCAGTTCGAGGCGGCTGGCCTCGTGGTTCGGCATAATTTCGATGGCGGCCATGCCGTGTTCGAGCTGGCAGACGGCGGCCACCATGATCATATGGTCTGCGTTGATAGTGGTGACGTCATTGAGTTCTTCGACCCGGAGATCGAGAAGCTGCAAAAGGAGATCGTCAAGCGTCACGGCTACGATCTGGTCGATCACAACTTGGTGTTGTACGTCCGCAAGAAGCCCGAATGATCGCCAGCAATCTGCAGCAAAAATGATTTCTAACACTTCTTGCCGCATGACAAACCCCGCCCATTGGCGTAATGCTGTTCACTTAAGCGGAGCAGCCTTACGATCCACCGGATACCGGGTTTTGGAAATCTTCACCGTCCTTGGCCTCCCTGGCCTTGGACG
>NZ_JBITVX010000023.1:0-49471 GCF_044543345.1 Pseudomonas sp. NPDC077451
CTGAATGGGCATAAAAAATCCGATACCAGAGGACTGGTATCGGATTTTCTAGAAGCCACGGCCTGGACTCAAATGCTTAAGTGAACAGCATTACGTCCGAAGCCGGGGCTCTCATCTAGCGGCAAAGGCATATCAGTTGCCAGTAGCACTACTTCCCGTGGCGGTCGTGTTGCCGACACTGGTACCTGTTTCAGTTCCCGGACCTGCCGGCTCACCGTCAACGGTGGTGCCCATACCGGTTGTCAGGCCTTCGCGATCGGTATCGTCGGTAGTTTTGCCGTCCATCATGGTGTCGTCATGGGCGCCGCCCATTTTGCCGTCGTGAGTGCCGCTCTTCATTGAGCTGCTATCCGCGTCGTAGCGGCCCTTGTCATGAATGGCTTCGTTGTCCGTTGTGCCTGCGGCAAATACAGCGGTAGACATAAGGCCGGCTAGAGTCAGCGCGGCGAGCTTGGTCGTTTGCATGATCGCTCTCCAGTTTCAAGGGGTTCACATACTCCGGCACTGCCCACGAAAATAAATTTCACCCCCGCGCGTGACAGGATCTTTCAAAATCGCCGAAACCTAGACGAGGCGGGCGCTGTAGCCCTGCCGCCATTGGTCGCCGTGTTGGCAAAACACCGTTCGTCGGATGTCCACGCGCCATTCTGCCTCGAGGACGCCTGACCAAAACTCAGCGCAACAACTGCCACAACGAGATCCCGATACCAGCCATGCTTTCACCGGCCACTAACCCGGCGGCGGCAACGATCACAAAACGTTCGGCCAGGCTGCCCCAGCGGGCCGCGAACAGCCAGGCCAACAGGGCGCCGAAAGCCATCATCAGCGAGATCGAGGCAGGAATGATGAAAGCCAGCCCCAGCGCCGCGGAGCTGGGTAACCAGCGCAACCGCCAGACCGGCGCCGAGCCTTCCAGCAGGCCGAGCACAACGCCGAACAGTGCACCGATCAACATCGCCCAGCGGATGTCCAGGCTGATCGAGCCGAGCCCGGCGGTGAGCGCCTGCGCCACAGCTTTCCAGGTCGCCACGGCAGGTGCTGGCCACTCGGGTGTGATCAGCATGGTCTGAGGATCAGGAATCAGCAGTTGATAGACGAGCACCCCTACTAGGCTGCCGACCAGAATACCCAGGCACTGAGCGACCACCTGGCGCGAGGGGGCTGCGCCGATTGCATGACCGACCTTGAAGTCGTTGAGCAGGTCGGTGCATTGACCCGCAGCACCGCCTGCAGTGTTGGCACTCATCAGGTTGATCGCCACCTGACCAGGCGCAATGGCAGCGAAACTCAGCTGCGACAGCTGCCCGATCGCACCAATCGGCGGTATCCCGGTGGCGCCGACGACACGTGCCGCAACCATGGCCAACAGCAGCGCCAGCGGGATCGACAGCGCGGCCATGAGTGGATGGATATCAAACAGACTCATCTGCAGGGCGATCACCAGGATGGCCGCCAGGCCCAGCCCGAGCGCCGGCAGTGGCGCGGGCCGTGCGAATCGCAGGCGCTGTGCTGCAGCGCCTCGTCGGGCGCGCAAAAAACGCAGCTGAACGTCAAGCGCTCCAGCTGCGCGCTGGGAGCCCAGCGCGGCACGCTCCACCAGAGACCGTCCAGCAGCTTGGTCAACGCAGCCAGCAGCGCAGCCGAGCCCAGTACCCATAAGCGCCGCGCCGCCTCTGCGCCATGGCTGTAAATCTGCTGCATGGTCGCCAAGGTCGCCATGCCTTCCGGAAAGCGCAACTGCGTTTCGATAATCAGTGAAGGCCGCAAGTACCAGGCGACCCAGATGCCGAGAAAGCTGACCGAGAACACCCAGGCTACCAGCGGCAAGGTGTCGAACTGCTGGCCGGCGATCAAGGTGTAGGCAGGAATCGGTGCGACCAAACCGCTGGAAATGATCGAAGCCGCGGATGAGGCCGTGGTCTGGTTGATGTTGCTTTCGTGCAGGGTCCAGGCGGGCCTTCTCAGCACTCGCGCCAGGCTCTGCCAGAAGGCGAAACCGACCAACAGCGCGATGATCGACATGTTGAACGACCAGCCGATCTTGAGCCCCGAGTAGATATTCGAAGGCGTCAGCACAGCCCCCAGCAGCAGGCCGGTCAACAGCGCGCGCAACGTCAGTTCGCGGGAGGGGTCACTCATGCAGGCTCCATCGAATGGGCGATTGACTCACCTTAGTCCATTAAGTCCACCACAGCGTTTCTTCAACCGTCCGTCGGGATGTCATCCTCAGCGCGCAGATGCCGACCTAATCCCAACGTGAACGCTGAACTTCGTCATTTCTGGCCGGTCGTTTAGTAACTTTTCTATGCAGCATAACGGCACTCCAAACCAAGGATTGAACATGGACGAAGCGGACTTCACCCACCTGGAACGTAACCGGCCTACCGTCACCCTGCTGACCGGCAATGAGCTTCTCGGGCTGTTCTTCAAGCACTTTCTTGGTGAACAGGCTCAGCTAGAGGTAGCCCTGGCGCGGCTCGAAAAGATCGTGCCGGGCAGCACCGATCTCTACTTACTCGACTCGGGAAACAGCCAGACCGAGCAATTGTCGACACTGCTCGATCAGCTCGACGAGCAGACACCCGTTGCGCTGGTCAACATCGCCCCGGAACAGGCCGAGCAACTTGTCGACAAGCACCCTGCCATTCGCGGCGTGTTTTACAGCCATGCCACTCGCGAGCACCTGCTCGACGGCATCCAAGTATTGCTCGAAGGCGGCGACTGGCTGCCGCGGGTCTTGACCGAACGCCTGCTCAGCCAGTGGCGACGCATGCGCCAACTCGCTGGCAGCAAACCGTCGTTGACCCTGCGTGAGCGGGAAATCCTCAGCCTCGCCGGCAAAGGCCTGTCCAACGCCGAAATTGCCGAACAGCTGTGCCTAAGCCCCCACACCATCAAGAGCCATATCCACAACCTGTTGCGCAAGATTGGTGCCTCCAACCGGGCCGAGGCGGCCTTTCTGCTGCGTGGCCGACTGGATTGGTCCGAGTCGTGTCACGCCTGACGCTGTGCCTGTTGCTGATGAGCCTGCTCGGCCCGCTGCAGGCTCAGGCGGCGCTGGGCCAGGCGGAAGGCGAGGCGGAACTAAGCGGGCTGATCATCGACAACACCATCACGCGCTTCGGTCACGACTTCCACCGCTACCTAAGCTTTCAATTGCAGGACGCCAGCGCGCTTGAAGGCGACCTGGTGGTGCGTGAACGTCCTTCCGCGCGCTGGGGCAGCCTGGTCTGGGTGGAGTATGGGCAGCGCACTGTATACCGGCGCTTTCTGCAGCCCAACGTAGCGGAGATCGAAGACATCGCCACCCAAGCCGCGCAGCTGATCTTGGAGGAAGTCAATCGCAGCAAGCTGCAGAACCTGCTCCAGGACACCTTCGACATGGACCGAGACGAGCTGTGAATCGCAAAAGGATTAATTCGCCCCGTTCATCACGTAGCGCTAGTTTTGCACCGTTCGATGGATGTTCAGCGCCCCGCCTGCAGTCAAGAATCCGAACACTATTCCGAGGTGCCTGCATGGATTGTCTAGCCCTATTCCGCCGCGGCTTGCTCGCCGCCCTTCTGCTCACCGGTCACGCGGTTCATGCGGCCGATCTGATGGACAACGGAGATCTTGCGGGAGGCTCATTGAGCCTCGCTAATCAGTCGGCGGCGTTGCAGTTGCCCGACATGCAGGTCGCGCGAGTGCTGCAAACAGGCAGCGACAACCTGGGTGACGTAAGCCAGACCGGCACGGCTCAGCTGGCGAACATCATGCAACAAGGCAGCGACCAGCAGGCCTTCATCCTCCAGCAAGGCGAGAACCAGATCGCCACCATTCTGCAGATTGGCCAAGGCAACCTGGCCGACATCAGCCAGATCGGCAGCGACAACGAGGCCGCGATCGCTCAGATTGGTTCGAACAACGCTGCCAGCATCGAACAGCTCGGCAGCGGCTTGAGCAGCAGTGTCACCCAATACGGCAGCGGCCAACGCGTCCAGATCGTCCAGCATCGCTAATCACCAGCATCGCTAATAAAAAGGTAACCCTATGCGCAGTCTGCATCTCCTCGCGTCAGCCGCTTTGCTGTCTGTCGCCGTTGGCGCCCATGCCGACAACAGCGCCAAACTCGTGCAGACAGGCAATGACAACGACGCCACGATTGATCAGACCGGGCTGCTTAACGAGGCGACAATTCGGCAGAACGGTACGGCCAACATCGGTTCGATCTTTCAGGGCGTGATCACCGAGGAGAATGTCGCCAGCCTTGTGCAAATTGGCAGCAATGAAGCCTCCATCTACCAGGGCGATGAAAGCTACTTCTCCACCGCCAACGTCTACCAGCAGGGCACCGGCAACCGCGCCGAGGTCGAGCAGCACTGGTACACCAACGAGCTGCAGATCAGCAGCGTCGGCGATCACAACTTCATTTCGGCGATTCAAAATGGTTACGCTCAGGCCGAGGCACGTCAGATTGGCAACGGCAATTCGCTGGTAATGACCCAAGACGGCTTTTACAACGGCAATTGGACAGCTGTGTATCAGGTCGGCGACGAGAACAGGGCTAGCATCGAGCAGGGCGATGGCAGTGATATTCAACTGGCCCAGAACGGCAACCTGAACACCGCAACGATCTCGCAATACAACCTGTTTGGTGAAGTCGTGTTCAGTCAGACAGGCGACGACAACCTACTGACAGTTGAGCAGAGCGGGCGCAGTAATGGATTCAGAGGCTCGTCAACTGGAAATGGCAACAGCGTCGAGTTGGTGCAATGGTTCGATGGCAACCAAGCCAGCGTCGTGCAATCTGGCGATGACAACATCGCCGCCATCAACCAGCTAGCCGGCTACAACGAGGCCCGCATCAACCAGGTCGGCATGGCAAACCAGGCCTCGATCACTCAGAACGCCGAACTCATGAACGCGGTGATTTCGCAGACGGGGACCGGCAACATGGCCACCGTTACCCAACAGTGATCCAGACCTTGGCCACCCCATATGCTCACCGCGACCCTCGCCGCCATGCTGCTCGCCTCCGCCGGTCCGGTTGATGCTCGCCTGGAGCTGCTGCCCGAAGCCGACCGGTTGAATTTGCAGTTGTGCTTCAGCAGTGCCGAACCCCACCGGCTTAGCTACCAGCTGGAAGTGCGTTCCAAGGGCCACGCCGGTACCAGCCGCAGCCGCCAATCGGGCGAGTTGACCAGCGGGCCTGAAACGCAGTGTCCGCTGAACAACAGACTCGGTATCGCACCCGACAGCCAGATCGAGGCGACGGTCACTTGGTCCGTCGACGGCCAGCAGCAAGCGCCTCTGCACCAGAGCTACCCAGCAACCCAACCCACCGATTCGGCGCCCTCGGCGCCAGATTCCACACCTGCTGCAGTGGATCATCTATTCGTCAGGGCCGATCCAAACCGGCAATAGCGGTCTTGGCTGGCAGCGTGCAAGCCGGCGTCCCACCTCAATCCCCTTCAGCTCGACGTAGTGATACGTCAGGTTCGATATCGCCAACACCATGGCCACCTCAAGCAGGTTCAGCAGGTCGCCGACCAAGATGCTGCCGCTGCTGCTGCAGCGCGTGATCTGCTCGATTCCTGGCTGCTGAAGAATGGTGACGTATTCGGTCAGAACCTGCCCGCTGTATCTCGGCAACGCCAGCAGCACCATCCAGCCCAGGATCGATCAACCGTTGCCATCCATCGCCTGCCCGGAACCGGAAGCGCGGCCATGGCTTCTACCGAGCCAATCCACATCGCCGCTATCCGAGGAGTTCCCGATGCGCATTTCTCTCAAACCCTTGCATGAGCAGGTCATCGTCATCACCGGTGCTTCGAGCGGGATCGGCCTGGCGACCGCCCGCCTCGCCATCGAAAGAGGCGCACGCGTGGTGCTGGTGGCGCGCAACGAAGAAGCCCTGCTCGACATCGAGCGTGACCTGAACGCGGGTGACCGGGTCCTTCACGTCATGGCCGATGTCGGCCAGCGCGCGCAGCTGGAACGCGTCGCCAGCGAGACCGTCGCCCGCTTCGGTGGCTTTGACACCTGGATCAACAATGCCGGCAGCTCGGTATGGGGACGCTTCGATGAGGTCAGCGACGAAGACCACTATCAGGTAATGCAGACCAACTTCTGGGGCACTCACTACGGCTCGTCCATCGCCGTTAAGCATCTGCGCGACAAAGGCGGCGCCCTGATCAATATCGGCAGTGTGGAATCGGCCAATGCCCTGCCCTTCCACAGCAGCTACAGCGCCAGCAAGCATGCGATCAAGGCGATGACCGACGTGCTGCGCGTCGAGCTGCAAAAGTCGCACACGCCGGTATCGGTAACCCTGGTACGCCCCTCCTCGACCGACACCCAGTTCATGGATCACTCGAAGAATTACCTGCCCAGCGCGCCGGTGTTTCCGCCGCCGGTCTATGCCCCCGAGGTGGTCGCGCGGGCGATTCTGCATGCCGCCGAGCACCCGCAGCGCGACGTTTACATCGGCAATGCCAAGTTGCTTTCGCGACTCGCGCAGAACGCGCCGCACCTGGCCGACTGGATCAACCGCACCTTTGTCTACGACACCATCAAGAGCGGCCGCCCAGACCGACACCCACGCGGCGCGCTCTTCGACAGCGATGTCGGCAGCGCGGGTGACGGCAGCGCCCGTGGCGATTATCCGGGCATGGTGCTGACACGCAGCCTGTATACCCGTGCCACGCAGCATCCGGTCGCGACCACTGCCGCCGTGGCGGTGGGGGCAGCCGCATTGGTCGCCCTGTTGGGGCGTCGCGGGCGCTAGCTGACCACCAGCGCAGCCCAGGCTGCGCTGGCTGCATGATCGTTCAGCTCAGGTTCAGCCAGTGTTCAGGGGCCGTTCAGCGGAGCGTAGGCAGGATGGAGACGTAAATTTCTCCACGCCTGCAAAGGAGCGACACATGAACAAGCTGCATACCCTGGCCATCGCCACCACTCTCAGCGTCTTCACCTTCGGCGCCCAAGCCGCCGACAACTTCGCTGGCCTCACCTGGGGCAAAAGCACCGTCAACATCGACCGTTCCAGCACCCTGAAGCAGAACATGCCGGGCGCGAACCGTTTCGATGACACCATCAAGAACAGCGGCACCTGGGGCATCCGCGCCGGTCAGATGACCGACGAGGCACGCTACTATGCCACCTACGAAAACGTATCCGACGACTACGGTAGCTCGCTCAAGCTGCGTCAGCAGAACCTGTTCGGCAGCTACGACATGTTCCTCCCGGTCGGCGACACCACCCGCCTGTTCGGTGGCGCCAGTGCCGGTCTGACCAAGCTCGAGAATGAGTCCAGCGGTTACCGCCGCGACAGTGACATCGGTTATCTGGTAGGTCTGCAGGCTGGTGTGCTGCAAGACGTCGGCAAGAACACGTCGATCGAAGCGGGTTACCGTTATCTGCGTAGCAACGCCGGTACCGAAGTGGCCGAGCGCGGCGTTGGCAAAGTCGGTTCGATCGACCTGCATAGCAGCAAGCAGGCCTACCTGGGCGTGAACTACAAGTTCTAAGCAGGCGCGCTTGCATCAACAGAAACACGGCCGGGATTGTCCCGGCCGTTTGCATGACAGGAGCCGCACATGAAAGTGCTGGTGGTGGAA
Source organism: Pseudomonas sp. NPDC077451 (assembly GCF_044543345.1). Taxonomy (NCBI): domain Bacteria; kingdom Pseudomonadati; phylum Pseudomonadota; class Gammaproteobacteria; order Pseudomonadales; family Pseudomonadaceae; genus Pseudomonas; species Pseudomonas sp. NPDC077451. The sequence continues at coordinate 7,602 of NZ_JBITVX010000023.1, forward strand.
GACGAGGCGCTGCTGCGCCACCACCTGCTGACTCGCCTGAGCGAAAGCGGGCATGTGGTCGATGCGGTGGCGAATGCCGAAGAGGCGCTTTACCAGACACGGGAATTCAATCATGACCTGGCCGTGGTCGATCTCGGCCTGCCGGGCATCTCCGGCCTGGATCTGATTCGCCAGCTGCGCAGCAATGGCGAGCGCTTTCCCATCCTCATCCTCACCGCGCGCGGTAACTGGCAGGACAAGGTCGAAGGATTGGCCGCCGGTGCCGACGACTACGTGGTCAAACCCTTCCAGTTCGAGGAGCTGGAGGCACGGCTCAACGCGTTGCTGCGACGCTCGTCCGGCTTCACCCAGGCGAGCATCGAAGCCGGCCCGCTCAAGCTTGACCTCAACCGCAAACAGGCACTGGTGGATGACGAGCCCCTGCCGCTGACCGCCTTTGAATATCGCATTCTGGAATACCTGATGCGTCACCAGCAGCAGGTGGTCGCCAAGGAACGGCTGATGGAGCAGCTCTACCCGGACGACAACGAACGCGACGCCAACGTCATCGAGGTGCTGGTCGGCCGGCTGCGGCGCAAGCTGGAAGCCCACGGCGGGCTTAAACCCATCGATACCGTTCGCGGCCTGGGTTATCTGTTCACCGAGCGCTGCCGATGAGCCTCAATTGGCGCCGCTGGCGCGTGCTGGCTCGGGCCGCACGCAACGGCACCCTGTCACTGCGCCTGCGCCTGATGCTGGGCGCTACCTGCCTCGCCGTTCTGTTCATGCTTGCCCTGCTCCCGGTGCTGCAGGCTGCGTTCAGCCTCGCCTTCGAGCGGGTCATCGAAGAACGCCTGGCCGCCGATGCCAATACACTGATTACCGCATCGCGCATCGAACAGGGCCGATTGGTGATGCCGGAGCGCTTGCCCGATGAAGAATTCGACCTGCCCGATGCGAAGCTGCTGGGCTACATCTACGACCCGCAAGGCAAGCGGCTCTGGCAGTCACGGTCGGCCGAAGACGAATCCATCGACTATCAGCCGCGCCTGCAGGGCGATGTCACCGAATTCCAGCGGATCCGCGATGCCGATGGCGCCGAGTACTTCGTTTACGACGTGGAGCTGCGGCTAAACACCGATCAGCGTCAGGCGTTCAGCTTCGTCACCATGCAACCCACCAGTGAATACCGCAGCCTGTTCGAGGAATTCCGGCAACAGCTGTATCTCTGGCTCGGTGGCGGATTGCTGGTGCTGCTGACGTTGCTTTGGCTGGGCCTGACCTGGGGCTTCCGCTCGCTCAAACGACTAAGCCTCGAGCTGGATCAGGTCGAGGCGGGGCGGCTGGATCGCCTCAGCGATCGACACCCCCGCGAACTGCTGCGCCTGACCCGCTCGCTGAACCGCTTGCTCGACGGCGAGCGTCGCCAGCGCGAGCAGTACCGCAACTCGCTGGGCGACCTGGCCCACAGCCTGAAGACGCCATTGACGGTGCTGCAGAGCGTAGGCGAGGTGATCAGTACGCAGCCGGACAACCGCGAACAGTCCCGCGTGATGCGCGCGCAGATCGAGCGCATGAGCCAGCAGATCGGTTATCAGCTGCAGCGGGCCAGCCTCGGTCAGAGTGGCCTGGTGCGCCACCGGGTAGCGCTGCAGCCGCTGCTGGTGCGCCTGTGCAGTACGCTGGACAAGGTCTACCAGGACAAGCGCGTGCAGGTCGAGCTGCAGATCCCAGCAAAGGCCACCCTGCCGCTGGAGCAGGGCGCGCTAATGGAACTGCTCGGCAACCTGCTGGAGAACGCCTACCGACTCTGCCTTCATCAGGTGCGCATCAGCCTGCAGCAGGGCGACGAATACCTGACCCTGAGCGTCGAAGATGACGGGCCCGGCGTACCGGTCAACCAGCGCGCCCGCATCCTGCGTCGTGGTGAACGGCTGGACGCCCAGCACCCCGGCCAAGGCATCGGCCTGGCAGTGGTGAAGGACATCATCGACAGCTACGGCGGCGAGCTCAGGCTCGACGATTCCATGCTTGGCGGCGCTGCGTTTCGGTTGCGCCTGCCGGTGGATTAAGCCGACGAAGGGATCTGTTGATTGATGCCTGTTCCGGGTGGCGGCTGCTACAGTTCGTAGCCCCGCCACTTACCGGACGCGACAAATGTCACTGGACGACAACAAACGGCTGGTCCGCCAGCACATCGATCTAAGCTGGAACCGCGGACACCTGGCCCTTGCCGAGAAGCTGCACAGCAAGGACTTCCTCTACAAGAGCTCCTTCGTCGGCCATCCGATGGCCAGCCCCGAGTTCGCCGCGATGGTGACCCAGATCCGTACTGCCATGCCCGATCTCGAAGTGGTGGTCGAGGAATGCGTTGCCGAGGGCGACAAGGTCGTCACCTGGAGCACCTTGATTGGCACCATCGAAACACCAGCGCTCGGCTACCCACCCAGTGACAAGGTCTTGAGCATTTCAGCGATGGCCTTCTGGACCCTGACGCCGGGGCAGCAGATCCGCGAGATCTGCACCATGTTCGACATGGAAAGCTTCCGTTCCCAGCTCGGACTGGCGACCCGCACCTACGCCGAAAAAGCCCTGCCCTGACGGCTGCTAGCGGCCAGAACGGGAGCGTTTGGCGCTTTCGCAGCAGTCATCGCCCCGGTTTCGTGGTCCATTGCACATGCGCCCGATTCCGAAAAAGGCAGGTTGAATGCACCGACCGCTGTTGCTCAAGACCCTGGTTTGCCTCGTTGTACTGGCCTTGCTGGCCTCCGCCATCAACCCGCACGACCGTACCACCTGGCTGATGGAAGTCCTTCCGGTGGTCATCCTGCTGCCGGCATTGGCTTACACCCATAGACGATTTCCGCTCTCTTCGCTGCTGTACGTGTTGCTGGCTGTCCAGGCCCTGGGGCTGGTTGCGGGCGGCCATTACACCTTCCCCCGTGTCCCGGTCGGTTTCTGGCTGCAGGACTGGCTGGACCTCAGCCGTAACCCTTACGACCGGCTTGGCCATTTTTTCCAGGGCGTTGTGCCTGCGCTGATCGCGCGGGAACTGCTGGTGCGTAATGAGCGCGTTCATGGCAAACACCTGTTGCCGTTTGTCTGCGTAAGCATGGCGATGATGCTCAGCGCTGTTTACGAGCTGGTCGAGTGGGCGGCGGCCCTTTCGCTTGGCCAGGGCGCCAAAGCCTTTCTGGGCATGCAGGGCGATCAGTGGGACACGCAGGCCGACATGTTCTGCGCGTTGCTTGGCAGCCTGACCGCCATGACACTGCTGGTGCATCTACACGACCGCAGCATGGCCGCGATCGGTAAACAACGGCAAAGCCTAACGGCTGTACAAGGCGAAACCGCCCGATAATTACGGTCAGCTGGTTAACTATCGATTTAATTGAATTAAATAATTGGCTGAATTAATCAATTAGCGGCAGCGACACTTAGTATCACAGTTGTCGATTTGTACTATTGATACGCTCGCGTTTGTTCAACTGGCCCTCGCCCGTAGCATGTGTCCCGTACCCACTAATACCGAGGACACACTCATGAAAAAGCTATTAGCAGCTGCCATCCTGGCCAGCGTTGCTTCGACGGCCTTTGCGATCCCACCAAGCCATCCGCAACCAATTCTGGGGGAAGCGCAAAGCACCTCAACCGTCCAAAAGCAGTTATCAACTGACCGCACCCTGTCTGAAAACGGTTTTGATCGCACGCCATTGAGCGAGCAAATTGCTGAAGACGGGTTCGATCACACTCCCATCAGCGAGCAGATTGCTGAAGACGGTTTTGACTCTACGCCGCAAGCGGAGCAATTCGCAGAAGATGGATTTGATCCGACACCTCAAGCCGATCAAGTCGCCGATGACGGTTTCGACCGTACTCCGCTGGGGCAGTTACTGGCGGAAGATGGCAGTGATCGTACCGAGCTCGGCACAGCCTGAACTTAACGCTTCAACTCAAGGCGCCGTTGGCGCCTTTTTTATGTCGCTATAAAAAATTAATAAGCACTCGCTCCGCGAGTATTTACAGCCGGATAAATCCACATGAGCAAATAGCTTTCTGACGGCCCTTAGCCTATCGGGAGGCTCGCTCACAGAAAACCGTACGATTCCTGTACACCATCGATACTAAAGTACAGTACTTATAATGTCTTTATGCCACTACCCTGACTGTATAGTCATTTCAGGGACGATGGGCAGTCAGCTCAGGGAAGATCCTCATAAATTGTGCGGAAACCCCATGAACCTAACCGTCAAACTGAAACTCGGCCTGAGCTTCGCAGCACTTACGCTGATCGTTCTGCTCATTTCTGCCTTGGCGATTGTCGAGCTTGCCAAGTTCAACGATGCCTTCTCTGACTATGTCGAAGGTGTTAACGCCCGCGAAGAGCTGGCGTCAGCATTACTCATCGCGGCGCAACGCCGCGCAGTCGCAGCCCGTAACCTGGTGCTGGTGTCCTCGGAAGCTGACCTGAGGCTCGAACATGCAGCAGTCCTCGAAGCACACCGCGACGTTCAGACTCATCTCAGTAATCTCAAGACGGCCGTAGATCGTTTGTCTGGAGCTGAGGCCAAAGAAGAAAAGCAGCTGCTTGCCGAGATAGCCCGCGTAGAAAGCCTTTACGGTCCAGTAGCACTGGACATCGTCGAACGCGCCGTAGCCGGGCAGCGCGAAGACGCCATCGTGCGGATCAACCGAGACTGCATTCCACTGCTGCGTCAGCTGCTGGCCGCCGGCGAACGCTATATGCAGCACAGCCGTAGCGCCGCAAACGCGGAAGTGGTGGCCGAGCGCAACGAATATGAAACCCAACGCAACCTGATGATCGGTGTCTGTTTGATCGCCGTATTGCTCGCGCTCGGTCTGGGTATCGGCATCGTCCGCAGCTTGTTGCGCACGCTGGGCGCCGAGCCGCTCGATCTATCCGCTGCAGCCCGCCGCGTCGCTGCTGGTGACATGCGCAGCATGCCGGGAATGGAGCACGCGCCGGCTGGCAGCGTCATGGCCTCCCTTGGGGAGATGCAACGCAGCCTCGGCGAGCTGATCGGGCAGGTACGGCGCTCAGCTGAAACGATATCGTCCTCCGCCGAAGAGCTATCCCAGTCTACCGAGCAGGCGAGCCAAGGCGTCATCGCACAAAAACTGGAAGTCGATCAGGTAGCCACGGCGATTCATGAAATGGCCGCGACGGTGCTCGAGGTTGCGCGAAACTCCGAGCAAGCGGCCAGCGCGGCGGATTCAGCCGATCAGCAAGCGCAAGCCGGCGAGGCGACGGCACGCCAGGCGGTGGTACAGATCAAGCGGCTTGCCGATGAGGTGACAAAATCGACCGCTGCGATGGCGCGCCTGAAGAGTGAAAGCGAGCGGATCGGCGGTGTTCTGGACGTTATCAAGTCGGTGGCGGACCAGACCAACCTACTCGCGCTGAACGCTGCGATCGAAGCCGCACGCGCTGGCGATGCCGGCCGAGGTTTCGCCGTGGTGGCCGATGAGGTGCGAACACTTGCTCGTCGCACCCAGGACGCGACGGTCGAAATCCAATCACTGATCGAAGGGCTTCAGCGGATTGCCGAGGAGTCCGCTAAAACCATGCAGGGCTGTAGCGATCTGACTGAGGCCACCGTGGCGGGCGTCGACGAGACTGGCGCGGCGGTGGCAGACATCACCTGCATGATCGCCGCTATTCAGCAGATGATGCAGCAGATCGCAACTGCGGCCGAAGAGCAAAGCGCCGTGGCTGAAGAAATCAGCCGCAGCGTGACCCGAGTACGCGATATTGCCGATCAGTCCGCGACGTCCAGTGAGCAGACAGCCGCCTCCAGCGTGGAGCTCGCACGGCTCGGTAGCGCTCTGACTCAGCAGGTCCGGCGGTTCGAGATCTGACGCGGGCTGCGCCTGATCGAAGAACGCAAACGGCAAGCCAAATGGAATCGGCCCTGCGTTATAGGTGCTGTGTATTTAGGGCCGTGCGTGTTCGGCCCTCCCTCCCCCGCGCCGTACCCGCAAGCGAGGTGCAACCAGGGTTGCAAGCGCAACGCGTCACCACAACCAACCCAACCACAGCAAAGCGGCCAGCAACCAGGCGCTCATGGTGAGTGTGCCGGTGTTCCAGAAGCGGTTCCAGCGGCGCTCCCGTTGCCGCCAGCGCGAGGTGTTCGGATGGAGGGTTGGAACGGCCATTGGTGGGCGTAATACCAGACGCCGGAGTCGCAGCGAGAGCGTCAGCGCCGGGTTGGGTAGATTCGCCAGGCGTGCCGGAACCTTCCAGCCCCTTTTCAAGGCCACGCCAGCCAAAACCGACGCCAGCAGTAGCGGCCATAGTGCGGCCCAGATGCCCCCAGGATAAAGGCCATGCAGCATCGGCTCACGCAGCGCGGGCCACAGCCAGGGCAAGAGTAACGAGCTGATGCTGAGCAACGCCCAGGGCAACAACTGAGGTAGCGGTGGACGGTTCGCGGGCGCATCGCGGGCATCCTGGCGTAGCAACCACAGCGCGCGAATCAAAAGCAGGGCGGTAGTCAGGCTGCTGAGGCTCAGCCAAACCAGCCAACCTTCGAACTCACCGGCATGCCAGACGTCTTTCAACGCTGTCTTGACTGCCCCGCCGCTGGTCAGCGGCAAGCCCAAGATCGCCAGGGCCGGCAGTGCCAAAATCGCCCAGCCGATGCGCGGAAGACGACCGGCATGGATCAAGCCCGCCGCGAGAAACAGCGCTCCCTTGGCCAGGCCGTGATGGACGCCGTAGAGCATCAGCACGACGGTCATCGCCTGAAGTTGCTCGGGATGTCGCCAAGCCAGCGCCAGCAGCATCACCAGATAGCCCATCTGACTGACCGATGAATAGGCCAGCACCGCTTTGGCCTGTCCTGCAACAAGCCCGAGCAGTGCCGGGTAAACGGCGCCGAAGATGCCCATAGCGAGCAACACGTCCGCCCAGCTCGACAGCAACGGATCGCTTTCTGGCAAGCATCGCCAAATGCCCAGCAGACCGGCCTTGAGCATCGCGCCGGACAGCACCGCGCTGGCCGGTGCAGGTGCTGCCGGATGGGCCAGGGGCAACCAGACGTGCAGTGGCCAGAAACCGGCCTTGAGCCCCAGTCCCGCCAGCAACAGGATCAGCGTCAGGCCATCCATGGGCAGCGTTTGCCAGGCGGCGAAGGAGAAATCGCCGTCCGCGGCGTGGCTGCGCAGCATCAGCCCAGCGAGCAAAGCCATTTCACCGCAGATCGCCAGTTGCAGGTACAGCCGTCCGGCGCGACGGGGGCCGGGTCCACGCCGATGCACGATCAACCCATACGCGGCGAGGCTCATGGCGCTGAAACCGAGGTAGAAGCTCAAGGCGTCGGTCGAGATGATCAGCATCAGGTTGCCGGCCAGCGCCAGCAGCCAAAAGGTCCAGAAGCGAAGCAGACAAGCGTCATCCTTCTGGCTGCTGCTGGCGAAGACGCTTGCACAGCCCCACAGCAGCGCGGTGAAGCCCAGCCAGGCACGGCTGAGGTCATCACTGGCGCCCCAGCGCACGCCATCCCAGAGCATCGACAGTTCCAGCAAGGGAACGGGCTGAGCAACCAGCGCCAGCGCCGGAATACAGGCCAGCCATAGCCAGCCGATGGCCCGTTCGCGCCAGATGGCCAGGCAGCCCGCGGCGAGAAGTGGCGCCAGCGGCACCAGCATCCAGAGCCAGGCGCCGCTCATATCTCGAACTCCCGATTGACGATCAATTGCGCCCAGCCCAGCGGGCTCAGCGCCGTGCCGGCCAGCACGCCCACCAGCACCGACAAAAAGGCGGTGAAGACCGCGGGGAGCAACAACATCCAATGGGTTTCCCAGCGCTCCTCGCGCCAGTTGTCTTCGTGCCAGTCAGCCGGTTCGGCGAACCAGCCACGCCACAGGAGCGGCAGGAAATAGCCGGCATTGAGCAACGCAGACCCCATCAAGACCAGCAGCACCCAATCCTGCCCGACCTCCAGCGCGCCCATGCCCAGCGCCCATTTACTGACGAAGCCCGCGATCGGCGGAATGCCGATCATGCCCAGCGCACCGATACTGAACGCCGTCATGGTCAGCGGCATGCGCCGGCCGACACCGTCCATTTCGCGAACACGATGGATGCCAAGGGTTTCGGCAAAATTGCCCGCGCAATAGAACAGCGTGACCTTCATCAGCCCCTGATGGACCAGATGCACCAGCCCACCGACCGCCGCAATCGGCCCGAGCAGCGCAACGCCAAGGGTCACGTAGGACACCTGACTGATGGTCGAGTAGGCCAGGCGCTTCTTCAGCTCCTGCTGCTGCAGCGCGCGCATCGAGCCATAGAGAATCGTTGCCGCGGCCAGCCAGAGCAGCGGCCCGGCCATGTCCAGCTGACCCATCGCCTCGGCGCCATAGACGTCATAGACCACCCGGATAATCCCGAACGCGCCGGCCTTGACCACCGCCACCGCATGCAGCAGCGCGCTAACGGGTGCCGGCGCCACCATCGCCTTTGGCAGCCAGCCATGCAGTGGGATCAGCGCCGCCTTGACCCCAAGCCCGGCGACCAGCAGGACGAAGGCGACGCGCAACGCCAGGTCGTGCTCGCCCACCGCCGGCAGCAAATAGCCGCCCGGCTGGAAGTCCTGCCCGCCGGCCAGGCCATGCAGCAGCGCCACGCCCATCAATACCAACGCACCACCGCCCACGGTGTAGGCCAGATAGACGCGCCCGGCGCGCAGCGCTTCGGGCGTACCGCGATGCACCACCAGCGGGAACGTCGCCAAGGTCAGCATCTCGTAGAACAACAGAAAGCTGACCAGATTGCCCGCCAGCGCGAGGCCTACGGTGGCGCTCACGCAAAGGCTGAAGTAGCCGAAAAAGCGCGACTGCAACGGAGAATTTTCAAGGTAGCCAATGGCGTAAATGGTAGTGGCCAGCCACAGCACCGACGACAGTGCGACGAACAACAGCGACAGCGCATCGCCCTGCAGCACCAGCGGCGCGCCGGGAAGGAATGGCAGACTGAAACGAAACTCCAGGCCTTTGCTCACGCCATAGATCATCGCCACCACCAGCAACAGCTTGATCACCACGCCACAGAGGTTGAGCGTGACCCGCAACCGATGCTGTTTTTCGTGCAGGGTGAAGATCAGAAGGCCCGGCACCAGCGAGCTGAGCACGATGGCCAGCGGTAACCAATGGGTCCAGTTCATCGTGCCACCCCACCGAGCCAGAGCAGCAAGGGCTCGCTGATCAGCGCCAGGCTGAGCACCAACAGCGCCGGCAGCATCGCCAGCCATTGCGCAACTGGATCAGGCTTGACGCTGGGTGGGTTGGGCCGCGCACGATCGAAGCCCAGCGCCACCACACGGAACACATAGGCCGCCGACATCAGCGTGCCGAGCAGCACACCAAAAGCCCATGGCCAGTGCTGCGGTTGCTCGAACAGCGGCTGCAGCAACAGCCACTTGGCAAGAAAGCCCCCGCTGGGGGGCAGACCAATCAGGCTGCCCCCAGCGACAGCGAAGGTCGCCATGGCCACCGGCATGTTCTGGCTGGCCCCTTTCAGCGCGCGTACCCGACGCGTACCCAGCACCCGCTGCAGCTCGCCGGCAGCCAGGAACATCGATACCTTGGCCAGCCCATGCGCCAGGATGAACAGCCACAACGCCGCCTCCATTCGCGGTTCCTGCCAATGCAGCAGCAGGCCGAGCGCCAACAGCGCATAGCCCAGCTGCGCAACCGTCGAATAGGCCACCAGCATCTTCAGACGCGGCGCGCGCAGCGCAGACCAGCCGCCAGATATCAACGCCAGGATGCCGGCCCCGGCGAACAGAAACCCGGCCTGACGCCCCAACTCCGGTGGCGCGATCTGGCTCCAGATCAGCCACAGGATATAGATAGGTCCCTTGACCACCAGCGCGGAGAGTAAGGCGCTGACTGCCGTCGGTGCGCCGGAATGCGCCGGGGGCAGCCACAGGTGCAGCGGCCACAATGCCGCCTTGAGCATCAGCCCGACACTCATCAGCAATAGCGCCAGGCGGGTCGTGTTGTCGGCCTCGGTCAGCTCGGCCAGCACCAGCACATCGAGCACACCGTAGCGGCCATAGAACAACGCCACGCCAAACAGGTAAGCGAGCGACCCGCCCAGCGACAACATCAGGTAGTTGAAGGCCGGTCGATAGGCCTTGCGCCCGGCCAGTGCTACTAGCGCCACGGCACAGAGGCTCAGCAATTCAAGCGTGACATACAGGTTGAACAGGTCTGCCGATAGCCACAGTGCGACCAGCGACGCATGCAACAGGCAGGACAACGGCCAGTAATCCTCGTTTCCAGTGGCGTGCGGGCTGCGCGCTGCATAGAGCGCGACCAGCAGATGCAGGCCGGCGGTAAAGACCATCAGCAGCGCGGTGAGCGGAGTCAGCTGGAACCGGATCGCCAACGGTGTCTCCCAACCACCGATCTGCAACAGCTGCGGCCCGAGGCTGATCGCCTGCTGCAAGGCAAACGCCGCGGCGGTCAGGCTGGCAGCGCTCATCAAGATCACGCAGAGGCCACTGCGAGCCGGCCGCAGCAACACCAGCAGCAGAGCTGCAAGCAGCGGTAGGGACAGGCTCAGCAACGCCGCATTCATTGTCGCGGCTCCTGCTGGCCCTTTGAGTGCTCCTGACCCTGCGCCACGCCGGCCAACCGCAACGCCAGGGCGGTGGCGCTGACCGCCACCACCAGCCCGGTCACCACCAGCGCTACCAGCAGCGGATCACTCGGCTGGCTGCGCGCCGCCAGGGCAATCATCACCAGAAACACGCCACTGCCCATCAGGTTGAAGGCGATGATCCGGCGCAGTGCCTGACGCAATGTCAGCAGGCCGTGCAGCCCCAGTAACCAGAGCGTGGCACCGATGATCATCCAGAACAGGCTACTGCTCATGAGGAGACATCCTCCCCTTCGCCCACCACCAGCAGGCTGAGGCTCGCTGCGATCGACAGGGTCGCTACGCTCTCGATCAGGACGATGAGCAGCTTGGCCGCCCCGCTTGGGTAAGTCAGCCAGCCCTCGCCCAGCCAGGCGGTCATCAACGCAACACCGATGAATACCAGCAGGCCGCCCAGCACCAGCAAGCGCAACGGCGTGAACGACCAGCGCAACCGTGGCACCAAGCCCGACAAGCGCAGCAGCACCACACCCGAGGCCAGTAGCGCCCCAGCCTGAAAGGCGCCACCTGGCGCGCTGGCACCGCGCCAAAGCATGTAGCCGGCAGCCAGCACCAGCAGCGGAGCCAGCACCCGCGCCCAGGCTCGTAGAAGCGGCCAGGGTTCCGCCAGTTCCAGCGGTCGCGGCCCCAGTAGCCGAGCACCAAGCAGCGCCAGCAGCAGGACGGCCAGTTCCAGCAGCGTGTCCCAGGCGCGGTAGTTCAGCAGCACGGCGGTCACCGGGTGGCTGACACCGGCCTCATCCAGATGCAGTGTGATCAGCGCCGGCATACGCGGCTCTACCGCACTCAGTGGCGCCAGCCCTTGCACCAGCAGGATCAGCATCGGCAGTACCACAGCCGCGGCGCCCAGGCGCAGTCGCGTACCGGTGGCATCTGGCAGATCCGCCGGCCCGGGCTGGCGCGCCAGTGCGGTGAACAGCAGAACGCCCGTCAGCCCAGCGCCAATCGCCGCTTCGGCCAGTGCCAGGTCGGCCGCCCCCAGGCGCGCCCAGATCAACGCCAGTGCGAGGCCGAAGGCGATGAACAGCAGCACGCTGGTGTAGAGGTTACGACCATGCAGCGCGCCAAAGGCGAGCCCCAACAGGAGTAGGCCAAGCACGCCGTCGAACAGCCATTCAGTCATCGCGCGGCTCCTCACCGGCCTGTCGCGCCAGCAACTGGCAGGCGGTGGCGCTGGAGGCCAGCAGCAACAGCCAGATCAGCACCATCTGCCCGACCTCCCATAGGCTGTCGGCACGCAGCGAGAGGCCGGCAATCACCAGCCCGAGGCCCAGGGTGTCCGCCTTGGTTAAGGCATGCAGACGGCTGACGGTGTCGGGAAAGCGCAGCAGACCGATACTGCCCGCCACGAAAAACAGCAGGCCGCCAATCAGCAGCAGCCAGCTGAGGCCATCCAGCAGCAGCTCAGTCATGTCGGCCCCTGCGCAGCAATTGCACCAGCGCGGCGCTGGCCACCGCTGCGAGCAACCCCAGCAACAGCGCCACGTCACGCAGCGCCGGTTGGTGTTGCCATTGAGCAAGCACCAACAGCAAGGCCGTGCCGGTGGTGCCGAACAGCTGGATCGCCAGCAGCCGATCCACCCGACCCGGCCCCCACACCACGCGGCCGAGCCCGATGATGATGGTTAGTAGCAGCAGGGACGCGTACACCGCCATCAATGCGGGCGCCCCCGCACCAGCAGCTTCTCGAGCCGCTGCTCGAGTTCGCTCACGGTGGGTTTCCACGGCTGGCGCTCATCAAGCACATGCACCCGCATCTGATCGCCCTCCACTCGCGAAGCCAGGGTGCCGGGCAGCAGGCCGACCAGCGCAGAGAGCACCAGCCGCACCTGAGGCGAAGGGCTGGCAATCGGGTAGTCGAGCCACGCGGGCTGCAGCGGTCGGCGTGGATGAACCGCACGCACGGCCACATCCCAGGCGCCAGCGGCCATCCTGCCGAGAAAGAAACCGACAAACCCAGGCAGCGCCCGCAGCGACGGGTGCCAGGGCCGCAACCCTAACCAGACTGAAAGCCCAGTGGCCAACAGGATGGTCGGTACGCCCAGCGACCATCCGCCACCTTCGCTGAAGAGTGCCCAGACCAACGCGTAGATCACCACCCAGCCCAACCCATCCAGCCATCGGCGAGCGCTTCCGACCTCCATCATCACTGCGTCTCCTTGTCTGGCACGTTCTGTTATGGAACGGGCTCTGGACCGGACGTTCCGCTGGATCGACGGGCTGGCTTGTTTCAATGCGTTGCCGAGCGATCCTGCGGCGTCGGGATGGCGATCTCGAGCGACTCGCCTGGCCCCAGCTGGCACCTGCCTTGAGCATAGTGCAGCGGCACCGAACCCGAGTTTTCATCGGCGGCGCGAACCCACAGCGAGCCGTCAGCCAACTGCAGATTCAGGCGTGCCTGCCGGAACACCAGTGACAGCGCTATCTGCTGCAGCTCCGGCGGTGGCGAGGGAAAGATGTACAGGCCATCAAGCTCCAGACGAACCCCGAGGTAATGTCGCTGCATCACGTCGAGCGAGCCACACATAGCGCCGAGGTGGATGCCTTCCTGGGTGCCACTGTTGCCTGGCGAACCCAGATCGGTAGCCAGGGCCTGCTGGTAGTAGGACCAGGACGCCTCGCTGTCGATAGCGGCCAACGCACCGGCGCAGACAACCTTGGACAAACTCGACTCATGGGTGATGCGGGCAAGGTGATAGGCAACGGTGTGGCGTGTGCAGGCACTGTCATGCCGGTAACCCATACGTTCGAGGATCTGCTGCCGTGTTTGCCGGGGCAGCAGGTGATAGGCCATCAGCACATCGGCCTGTTTGGTCAGCTGGTAGCGATCGCAGCTGTCATGCCGCGCTTCGAGCATCCAGTCCAAGCGCGGCCGGTCGCCGTGCAACCACTCCTGCGATGGCGCTTCCAGCTTGTCGAAACCTTCGAACTGGCTGAGCAATTGATCGTCGACGAAGGGCAGGTAAAGCCCTTCTGCGACCGCTTGCCAGTGTTCCGGCTCGTCCGGCTCCACCTTCAGTCGCTGCCGTAACGCGGCTGCATCGGCCTCGCTGAGCAACGCCAGCACCTGCCGCGCACGGTCGAGCGTCCAGGCCGCCATCAGATTGGTGTAAGTGTTGTTGTTCAACCCCGGCTCTGCCGCGTCCGGGTAGCTGTTGTGATATTCGTCAGGGCCGATCACACCGCAGATCAGGTAGCGCTGCCGCGACGCATCGAACTGCGCCAGGCTGGCCCAGAAACGCGCCACTTCAATGATCAACTCACCGACCGGCCCAGCCAGCAATGCTTCGTCAGCAGTGGCCAGATACAGCTGCCAGGCGTCGTACGCCACGGCAGAACCGATATGCCGCTGCAGGCGGGTGTGGTCGGCCATCCAGCGACCGGACATCGGGTTGCACTGCCACGGCGGCGTTTCTTCTTCGCCCGTGCGTGCGCTGCGCCAGGGGAACATGGCCCCCCGCAGCCCGGCGCGACGGGCCCGTTCGCGGGCCTTGTCGAGGCGCGCATAACGGTAGTCGAGCAGGCTTCTGGCGAGTTCGGGCCAATGGGTCGCGAGTATCGGATAGGCGAACAGCTCGTCCCAGAATACCTGGCCGTAATAGCCCTCCATCCAACCCCGAGGCGGAAAGCCAAGGTCACGCCCAACGCTGAGTGGCGACACGGTCTGCAGCAGGTGAAAGGCATGAAAGTGCAGCGCATGCTGCAGCTGCGAATCGTCCGCAGTGAGCGCGAGCCCCTGCCACAATCTCTGCCAGGCTTCGGTGCTCGCCTGTTCCAACTGCTCATAGCCGTCACATGGCAACTGTCGCTGTGCCTCGACACGCGCATCCTCGTCGGTTGCGGGTCGTTCCTCGTCGACCAGCACCACCGCGCACTTCTCGATGATCAGCCGACCGCTGTCCGCCACGGTGCAGTCCGTCTGCTGGATCAGCCGATGATCATCGAGGGTGGCGCGCCATTGCAGGGGTTGCTCGGGCGTCCTGATCTCTGTCGCCATCGCCAGTCGGCGGCGTTGGTTGTGCAGCCGGGCGCTGAGTGCGGCCGCGCCCTTCTCGTCATGGTCGAAGGCAAGGTGCTGCAAACGCCGTCCTTCATAGGCACGGTTGCGGCGAACCCCGGCGTTGCGTACGCCACCATCCAGCACTGTCCGCAGGCGCAGTTTGAGGCCGGGCGGCAACTGCAGCTCCCAGCGCAGCACGGCGAGATTGGGCGTCGCCATGCTGACCAGACGACGTTCCAGCAACCTCACCCGATATTCAGCCAGATCGAATTCGAGGTGCCGTTCGAGCACGCCAGTGTCCAGGCTCAGCGTTTGCTGATAGTGCTGCAGCTCGACCCTATCGAGGCTGAACCAATCGCCATCATCTAACGCAAAGCTGAGACCGAAGGGGTCCGGCAAGTTGACCAGGGCCGCCATCTGCACCGAGTCACCATTGACCTCGCGCGGCGCCTCGTCATACCACCCCGCGCGGTAGAAACCCGCGTAGTGCTGGCTGTCATCCGCACGGGGCATTACCGAAGCTTCCGGCGCATTGGCCCGCCACGACAAGACTCCGTTGCCCAGCGCGAGCAAGGCTTCGCGCCGTCGCTCATCGCCGCGGTCGTAATGCTCGAAGACGATCTGGCACCGCGTGTCTGGTTCAGCCATCCAGCCTCCTCGCCTTCTCAAGTAGCTTCTGCGCCAGCTCGATCACCTGTTGCCGATCGGCATACGCAGGCTGCGAGCCATAACCTGTGACGGCAAGGTTCGCCGCGGCCACGCCCCAGGCGGCGGCCTCCCGTGGCTCAAGGCCTTCGAGCAAAGCCACGGAAAACACGCCGGTAAAGGCATCGCCAGCGCCGGTGGTATCGACCGGTTCTACGTCGCCCGGCGGGATGTGCAGGGTCTGGTCAGCCGTCGTCAGCACGCAGCCGCCATCGCCGAGCTTGATGCACACCAGCGCGGGCCCGTCGCGTTGCAGCTGGCGCGCGGCATCAGCAAGCTTGTCCAGTGAATCGAGCGCGTGGCCTACCAGTCCTTCGGCTTCGGAGACGTTTGGCGTGATCGCCTGCAGCGTGGGCAACAGCGCCTGGTCTAACCGCTCGGGAAAGGATGGATCGAGTACCGCTGGAATCTTATTTCGGGCCGCCACCTCCAGCGCCCGACTCACTACTCGCGCCGGCACTTCGTAATCGAGCACCAGGCAGGCGGGGGTTGCGCAACCGTCGATGGCGGCGGCCATGGCTTCGATGGCCGCGTCGTCCCAGCAGTCGTTGGCATTGGTCGCCAGGACGATGCTCTTCTTCCCATCCGGCGGCACCATGATCATCGACACGCCAGTGGACTGACCCGCAGCGCGCCCGACGTTATCCACCTCAACGCCGGCCTGACGCAGCGGGTCGAGGGCCTGTTCGGCCAGCTCGTCGTCGCCGACGCGGCCGAGTAACAGGCTGCGGTGACCGAAACGCGCACCGAGATACGCCGTATTGCTTGCCTTGCCGCCGGACAGGCGACACAGGTCATGGGCCAGCTGCGTTTCGCGACTGCCTGCAGGCTCGTCGACCCGCACCTGGAAGTCAGCGTTGATGCTGCCCAGCGACAGCAAGGTGAGACGTTGCATGGTCATGCTCCGGCGGCTCAGGCTCGTCCTTCAACGGACCTGAACCGCCGGCGAGGGTTCGCGTTTCGCTAAGCGCAAGACTCAGCCAAAGCGGAACCGCGCGGTGTTCTGCGCCAGGCGCAACGCCCCGTCCTTGAGCGCCCGACGAAACTTTTATGATGCCGCCCGGCGAGTGGCTGGGCCTGTCTCTGTGTCGGAACTGCTGAACCGACGGATGGCGGTCCCGGCTGATTCAAGTGCGAACCATGACACTGGCACGGTGCCACCCTTGTTTGTAGACTCCGCGCCGTAGTCTGGCTGACCGACGTCTGTCCTCAGCGCGCATTCGGACAAGGAAACAAGTAGTCATGGACGCTCTGTATCAAACCCTCGCCCCGCCTGCCTTTTTCTTTCCCGTACCGTTCTGGCTCACCCAGCGCGATCGTGCAGCCGCATCCATAACAAGGCCGAAGGCCGACACCCAACACACATCACGAGAAATGATCAGATGAACAAGAAGCTCATGGCCGGCTTGGTCGGCATCAGTCTTCTGCTCGGCGGCTGCGCTACCGAACAGTCGCGTACCCTTGAGGTCGCGAAAGTCACCTCCGCCAGCAGTGCCTACCAAGGGCAGCGCAGCCCGATCGCCGTCGGCAAATTCGATAACCGCTCCAGCTATATGCGCGGGCTATTCTCCGACGGGGTCGACCGCCTCGGCGGCCAGGCCAAGACCATCCTTATCACCCATCTGCAGCAGTCCAATCGGTTCAACGTGCTGGACCGGGACAACATGAACGAGCTGGCCCAGGAAAGTGCGATCTCCAACAAACGCGCTCAACTGCGTGGCGCTGACTTTGTGGTCACCGGTGACGTGACCGAGTTCGGCCGCAAGGAAGTTGGCGATCAACAGCTGTTCGGGATCCTCGGCCGTGGCAAATCGCAAATCGCCTACGCCAAGGTGGCATTGAATATAGTCAACGTGAACACGTCCGAAGTGGTGTTCTCGGCTCAGGGCGCAGGCGAGTACAGCCTATCGAACCGGGAGGTGATCGGCTTCGGTGGCACCGCCAGCTACGACTCCACCCTTAACGGCAAGGTACTGGATCTGGCCATCCGCGAAGCCGTCAATAATCTCGTTTCGGGCGTCGACAGCGGTGCCTGGCGCCCTGCGCAATAACCTCAAGGAAGAGCCACATGAAACTGAACCTACGCCATGGCGCGGCCGTCGCCGGCTTGTTGTCGACCTTTTTGCTGACTGGTTGCGCAGGCAACCAGACTCCGCCGCTGTATCACTGGGACGGCTATCAACAGCAGGTCTACGAACACTTCAAACATGAAACCGGCCCGCAAGAGCAAATCGCGGAACTTGAAGCCAGCCTCCAGAAAGCACGCTCTGCAGACCGCTCCCCGCCGCCCGGTTTCCACGCACATCTAGGCATGCTCTATGCCGAGATCGGCAAAGCCGACCAGGTCCGCCAGCAATTCGAAACCGAAAAAGCCCTGTTCCCGGAGTCCGCTGCGTACATGGACTTCCTCATGCGCAACGTAGCGGAGTAAGCAGCCATGATGCGTTTTAACTCCTTCAAGACCTTGCTGGTGCTTGCCGCAGTCGCCCTGACAACCGGCTGCGCCACGCAGCAGACCCCATACGATTACAGCGCATTCGAGCGAAACAACCCGTCTTCGATTCTGGTGCTGCCTCCGATCAACAGCTCACCGGACGTCAAGGCCAGCTACAGCGTGCTGTCGCAGGTTACCGCTCCGCTAGCGGAAGCCGGCTACTACGTGTTGCCGGTCGCAGTGGTCGATGAAACCTTCAAGCAGAACGGGCTGATGAACGCTGACGAAATGCACACCGCACCGCCAGCCAAGCTGCACGAGATCTTCGGCGCGGATGCCGCCCTGTACATCGAAGTCAGCCGTTACGGCAGCAGTTACAAGGTGCTGACCAGCGAAGTAGCGGTTGAGGCCAGCGGCAAGCTGATCGATCTGCGCAGCGGTGACCTGCTCTGGCAAGGCAGTGCGCTTGCCAGCACTGCCGAGAACCAGAACAACTCCGGGGGCGGCCTGGTGGGGATGCTGGTCAGCGCCGCTGTCAATCAAGTGCTCAACAGCCTGACCGATCGCAGCCATGACGTAGCTGGCATTGCCAGCGGTCGCCTCCTCAGCACGCAACGCTACGGCGGAATTCTCAACGGCCCCCGCTCGCCTTTCTACAAGCAAGCCCGACTGGCTAATCGCTGACCAACCCGGCTGCGGCTAACAGGCCGCAGCCGCTTGCACCATCCGCGACGCATACGCCTCTTCCAAGTGCAGTAAATCTCCGTATAGTGCGCCGTCGTCCCGGCTATGCCGACCTCACGCGGTCTGGCGCTGTCTGACGACCAGGGCATGATCCTTGCCTGACTAAGTTCGCAGCCCAACACCCCGGCGCTGCGTTTGCCGAATGCCCTATCCGGGTGGCCGGCCTGATGCTGGAGATACACAATGTCTACGCAACCCGTCACCCTGATGGTGGCCCGCCGCGTGCGCGATGGCCGCTACCACGACCTCCTCGCCTGGCTGCACGAAGGCGAACAGCTGGCCGCGGACTTTCCCGGCTATCTCGGCTCCGGCGTGCTGGCGCCCCCGCCTGGCGACGATGAATTTCAGATCGTCTTCCGCTTCGCCGATGAGCAAACACTCGATTCTTGGGAGCATTCGGCATCGCGCCGAGCGTGGCTGCAGCGCGGCGGCGAGCTCTTCGGTCAACCCCACGAGCAACGCGCCCGAGGTATCGACGCCTGGTTTGGCGGCGCTGATAGCCCTCCACCACCGCGCTGGAAGCAGAGCGTGGCGATCTGGCTGGCATTCTTTCCGGTCTCGCTGCTGTTCAACATGGTCTTTGGCGGGATGCTCGGCGAGCTGAGTCTGGTGATGCGGATACTGCTCAGCACCCTGGCCCTGACGCCGCTGATGACTTACTTGTTCATCCCCCTGTCCACGAAGCTGTTGGCACCCTGGCTGCAGAGCTCGTCACGCCCTCGGGTAGCACCAGGAAAACAACCGATCACCGCCCGCTGATCGGACCGGCATGGCCCAGGGTTACAAATTTGTTGCCGTCATTCGCCTGGCGCCATTAAAGTGCCATTACTGGCTGTCGATAAGATGACTGACTGGTCGCGCATCAGCGTGCCCGCTCAGCACATCGCATTCTTCCATCACAGCCAGAGACCCAGTCGGGGCGACCTGCAGTAACAGGGGTCACCGCGGCGACGGTCCCGAAAAGGACATGCCGTAGCGGATGGACAGCCTGATGAATAACCATAAAACACCTTTCCGGGCTCGCAGCGCACTGCTGGCGGTGACTTGCCTGTTGTTTCCGTCGACCGCCCCGTATGCGGGGCAAACCTTGAACCTGCTGAACTGGGAGGAGTACCTCAGCGAAGCGGTCATCGAACGTTGGGAAGCCGAAACGGGGATCAAGATCGAGCAGGTGTACTTCGACAGCGGTGACAAGCGCGACGAAGTACTGGCCAAACCCGACCATCTGATCGACATTGCCCTGACCGAGCTGATCAGCTCATCTCGCTTCGGCCAACGTGGGCTGCTCGATCCGATCGATGAGCAAGCAGTCCCCAATCTCAAGCATGTTCCCCGGCGTTGGCGTGACAGCTGTGGCGCGCACAGCATTCCTTACCTATGGGGCACGCTCGGCATCGCCTATCGGACCGACCGCCTGCCCAACGCGCCGCAATCCTGGGCGGATCTGCTCGAGCCGGCCAATCGCGACGAGCCGCACATCATCATGATGGAGGACCACGAAGACATCCTCGCCGGCCCGCTATTGCACCAGGGGCACTCGATCAACACCTCGAATAATGACGAGCTGAAGGCGGCCTTCGAGTTACTGCAAGCACAATCTCCTGCCGTACTGACCTACGAGTACGTGATCACGTCATTACGCAGCCAGCGTTACCTCGACAAGGCCGACATGGCTCTGGCCTACAGCGGTGATCAACAGGTGCTCAATGAAGTCGAAGGTGTCGAGGGCGAACCTTGGCGTTACATGGTGCCCGAGGAAGGCACGCTGCTCTGGGTGGACTGCCTGTCCATCCCGGCCAAGGGTGCGCAGAAAGCATTGGCCTATCGCTTCCTGAATTTCCTCAACAATCCGAAGATTGCCGCGCTGAACAGCGCTGAGCTCGGCGTCGCCACCACAAACGCCGCCGCCAAGGCACTGCTGCCTGAGGAGATACGCCAGGACCCGACCATCTACCCACCCGAAGCGGTGTTGCAGAACAGCCAGGTGTACGAGACGCGGCCATTGGAAGCGACGCAGACACGGCGGCGCATCATCAGCGCCCTGATCAACGCCCATGAGGCTCGGTAAACGCGCGCTGCTGGTGATCTTTCCGGTCATCCTGATCGTCCAGCTGCTCGCCGCCACGACCGCCTACATGACCCAGCGCGCATCGCTGCTGGGTCTGGAGCAGGCGCGTCTGGCGCAACGACTGTCGGCCTTGAAGTCGGCGTTTCTGGATTACCAGGCATTCAATCGCAGCGCTCTGTATTCGATTACCGATAGCGAAGCGCTGCTGTTGTTCCTGCGCGAGTCGGACACCGCCTACCGCAACGACACCCTGGGCCTGCGCATCCAGCAGAGCATCCGCTCGCTCTCCAGCGCACGTCTGTCGTTCGTCTCCTTCGCGATCGTCGAGCCGGACGGCGAGGTCGCCTATTATTTCGAAAGCAGCCTGTCACCGTTCGCCAGGATGAATGCCACCCAGCAGCGGATCGTAAGAGAGGCCAAGCAGGCCGCCGAAACCGACGAAATGATCTACGTGGAAAACGCCGAAGGCGGGCCGCTGCTGCTGGACACCGATTTCATCCTGCCGGCCTCGGCTACCCGGCCGTTGCCCAGCCAACGCGAGGAAGCTTTTACCCTGCAATTGGCCGTGCGGCCGGAGCAGTTCATCGCCCTGAAGAACCAGCTCGAGGCAGACTACGGCGCTGTGGTGGAGATTGCCCCGACGCCGAGCCCGGCAAGGTCGCGCCTGGCCGCTGAGGTCGAGCTGTCGGGTTCATTGAGGGCGCGGCTGACGCCCCCTCCGCACTACCTTGCCGAGCGCTTGCGCAAACTCAGCCTCGCCTTCCTGATCGGCGGCTCGCTGATCTGCCTGATCACCAGCGGCCTGTTGCTGTTATTGATCCGCCGCTACGTCACCGACCCCATCAGTCATCTCGATAAGCAGCTCACCGACCTGCTGCGGTGCAAGCGTACGGCGCTTGACGAGCCCACCGACGGCGGCGAGATCGGCCGCCTGACGCTGAACATGAAGACGTTGCACGAGCGCAACACCGAGGCCCTGCAGCGCATTCAGGAAATCTCCTGGACCGACAGCCTGACTCACATCAGCAACCGCGCCCACTTCGGCATATTGGCGGCAGCCATGCATGAAAAGTGCGAGCAAGGCGGACAACAGCTGGCCCTGCTGTTCCTCGACCTGGACAACTTCAAACAGGTCAACGATCAGCACGGCCATGACGCCGGCGATACGCTGTTGCGGATCTTTGCCCTGCGTGTACAGGGCGCGCTGGATCGCCATTGCGAGACCCATCCGGCTACCGAAACAGCCTTTGCGCGGCTGTCCGGTGACGAGTTCGCCGTCCTGCTGTTGTCGCCAGCCGAAAGCGACAGCTTGCCCGAGCTCACTCATGCGTTGCTCGGCCTGTGCCGCGGCGGCTTCAGCGTGGAGGATCGTCTTTATCAGGTCAGCGTCAGCATCGGCACCGCCCGTTATCCCGAGGATGCCGCCTCGATCACCCAGCTGCTGACACGCGCCGACACCGCGATGTATCAGGCCAAGGCCCTGGGCAAGAACTTCGCGGTCGCTTTTTCGGCGGAGCTGGAGCAACGCGACCAGCGCATCCGTGTAATCGAGGAACAGTTACGGACGCTCGACGGCGACGAACAATTCCGTTTGGTGTATATGCCCGCAGTGGATCGTGAAGGCGCAGTGGTGAGCTGCGAGGCACTGCTGCGCTGGCATTCCCCGCTGCTGGGCACGGTCTCGCCCGGCGAATTCATTCCCATCGCCGAGCGTGCTGGGCTGTTTCCGAAAATCGACAGCTGGGTCATCGATCACGCATTGGCCGGTTATCCGCAACTGGTCAGGCTGTTCGGTGAGGGTGTCATCCTGGCGATCAACGTGTCATCGGCGCAACTGGACGATGACCGCCTGTGCAGCTACCTGGCTGAGCGCGCCGCACATTACGACATCTGCACCAGCCACATCGAGATCGAGCTCACCGAGACCTACGCCACCGAACTCTGCAGCAACACCATGGCGGCGGTGCATGCGATCCGGATGGCCGGGTTCCGTGTTGCCATCGACGATTTTGGGGTCGGCTACACCTCGATCCAGCAACTGCTCGAATACCCGGCCGATACCATCAAGCTGGACATGGCGATCGTCGAGCGGCTGACCCGCCCGGAGATGCAGCAGAGCCTGACGGCGATCGTTGCGTTCTGTCAGGCCCAAGGCAAACGGGTGAATGCCGAGGGTGTCGACAGCCTGGAGAAACAATCCGCACTGTTGCAGGCCGGCTGCGATCTGTTCCAGGGCTACCTGATCTCGCCGCCGCGTTCGGTCACGGCGTTGGCGGAGTGGGTAGCGGTGCGCAATCTGGCCCAGGCCGAACTGCGCCTGGAGCAATTGCCGCCGCGCACCGCTGTACAGCTCAGCTAGTTCGCGCCGTCCACCGATCAACTCGTCTCTGGTGCCGCGCAGATTGCTGTCTTCAGGCGCAGTGTCTTTCTGCCGGAGCAGAGGCTGCCGCCACCGCCGCTTTCCGGCACCCGGCTCGGCGGGATCAACCATTGTCGTCCTGCTCCTGCTCGCCCAGGCGTCGGTAAAGCGTACGCCGGCCGATGCCCAGCAGTGCGGCGGCGCGGCGCTTGTTACCCTCGACCCGCTCCAGCACGTGGCGGATATAGCGCATCTCCAGCTCGTCCAGTGTCGGCAGTAGTGGCCCGTCGATCATAGCCCCGAGCAGGTCATCGGAACGCGCCTCGGGTGCGCTCTGCAGGTAACCGGCGATGCGCGTCGGCAAGTGTTCCAGCTCGATGCTGCGGCCATGGCAGAAGGTCACGGCACGCTCCATGGCGTTCTGCAATTCGCGCACGTTGCCGGGAAACGGATAGCGTCTGAGCTGCTCCAGTGCCGCCTGCGACAGGCCCCGCACCGGCCGGCTGTCCCGCGCAGCGAAATGCGCGACGAAGCCGGCGGCGAGCAGTTCGCGGTCTTCTTCGCGATCGCGCAGCGGCGGCACCTGCAGGATGAAGGTCTCCAGACGGAAGAACAGGTCTTCGCGGAAGGACTCGCGGCCGGCAGCGGTTTCCAGCGGCCGGTTGCTGGCAGCGATGATGCGCACGTCAACGCTCAGCTCGCGCTCGCCGCCCACCGGACGGATGGTGCCTTCCTGCAGCACGCGCAGCAGCTTGGCCTGCAGGGGCAGCGGCATTTCGCCGATCTCGTCGAGAAACAGGGTGCCGCCATCGGCTTGCTGGAACAGCCCCTTGTGGGCGCGGCTGGCACCGGTAAAGGCCCCGGCAGCGTGCCCGAAAAATTCGCTTTCCAGCAGCTCGGCGGGCAGCCCGGCACAGTTGATCGCCAGAAACGGCCGCTGTGCCCGCTCGCTCTCGGCGTGAACGGCGCGGGCCACCAGCTCCTTGCCGGTCCCGCTCTCGCCGATGACGAGCACGGGGCCGGCGGCCCGCGCCAGCTGACGGATCTGGTCAAACAGTTCGCGCATCACCCGGCTGCGGCCGAGCATGCCGTGGAAACGGTCGTCGCTGAGCAATTGCTGGAAACGCCGCACCTCGTCCCGCAGGTGCCGAGTTTCCAATGCGCGCGAGACCGAGAGCCCCAGATGATCCAGGTCCAGCGGCTTGGTCAGGAATTCGTCCGCCCCCTCTTTCAGCGCGGCGACCGCCTGCTGAATGCTGCCGAACGCGGTGATCACCAGAAACGCTGGTGCCGCCTGCATGGCCTTGACCCTGCGCAGTAGCGACATGCCATCGGCGCCCGGCAGGCGCAGGTCGCTCACCACCAGGTCCGGCTCCCAGCCCTCCAGCCGCGTCAGGGCCTCTTCCGCTGTTGCCACAGCCTGCACCTGCAGCGCGCGGTCTTCTAGCTCCTCTACCAGCAGCTGGCGCAGGCTGTCGTCATCCTCCACCACCAGAACCCGCTGGGGCGCACTGTCATCTGTCTGCATTGCCCTGCTCCTCATCGGCCAGCGCCAGTGAAATACGAAAAGCCGCACCGCCCAGCGAACCCGAAACCAGTTCGATACGCCCACCACACTCGGCAACGACGCCGTGCGCTACCGCTAGCCCCAGGCCACTGCCCTTGCCCACCGCCTTGGTGGTGAAGAAGGGCTCGAACAAAGCCGCGCGGTGCTCTTCGGCGACGCCTGGACCGTCATCTTCGACCTGAAACAACAGCCTGTCGGCTTCTGCCCACCAGCGCAGAACCACCTGCCCGCCCGGGCTGGCCTGAGCCGCGTTGCGCAGCAGATTAGTCAATGCTTGCTCGAACCGCGGCGGATCGACCTCGCAGTGCAGCGGCTCCAGCGGGGCCTGGAGCTGCAGCTGGACATCAAGGGCCGCGAGCTCGTCGGCGACCGCCGCGGCGGCCGAATGGGCCAGCACATCAGCTGGCATGCGGCGCGGCGGCCGCCCCGCCGCGCGACCGAAGTCCAGCAGCTGACGGACAATCCCGCTCAGGCGCTGCACCTGGCTGCGGATCTGCAACAGCCCCTTACGCGGGCCATCCTCCAGGCTCTCGCTGCGCAACACGCGTTGGGCCTTGCCATCGATGACGCTCAGCGGACTACCCAGCTCATGAGCGACGCCCGCCGCGAGTCGGCCCACGGCGGCAAGCTGCTGGGACCGTCGCAGGCGCGCCTCGAGTTCCGCCTCGCGGGCCTTCTGCTCGGCCATGCGCTGCTCGGCATCGGCAATGCTGTCGAGCATCTGGTTCAGCGCCCGGCCAAGGACGGCAATTTCCTGCGGGCCGCTGCGCGGGGCACGGTGCTTGCGCT
Organism: Pseudomonas sp. NPDC077451; assembly: GCF_044543345.1. Lineage (NCBI taxonomy): Bacteria > Pseudomonadati > Pseudomonadota > Gammaproteobacteria > Pseudomonadales > Pseudomonadaceae > Pseudomonas > Pseudomonas sp. NPDC077451. The sequence goes on from NZ_JBITVX010000023.1 coordinate 32,934, forward strand.
CGCCTGCGGCAACCCGTGCCATGCTCTGCGTCAGTTCGTGCAGATGCCGTCCGATGGCTGACCAGTGACCGAGCAGGACGATGCAGACGGCCGCCAGTGCCAGCACCGCCGCGCAGATGCCAGCAATCATTCGCAGCTGTCGGGTGTCACGCTCGAAATCGTTCCAGCGGCGGGTGACCTGCAACAGCCCGTTGATACGCCCACCGCTCTGCTCCAGCGGCAGGAAGTACGAATAGACCTCACGCCCACGGATGCGCTGATAGCCGCCACGGCGTTTGCCGTCAGCAGTCAGCTGCTGGATCGAGGACTGGTCTTGGTCCGGCTCGATAGCACCGGCGAAGGCCACCAGCTCCCCCTGATCGTCGTACAGGTAGGCGCCATAGACACGGCCGACACCGAGTACAGACTCGAGCACCTGTTGTGCGGTCCGGTCGTGCTGCTTTTCCAGGCTGTCGCTGAGTGGCAGCCGCACGGCGCGGGCTACGAGTTCGACCTCCTCCTGCAAACGCCGCTCGCTGTTGCGCTCGACAGTCCACAGCAACAGGTAACTGAAGCCGAGCATGATCGCGACGAGGGGAATCACCACCTTGAGGAGCAACGCCCCGCGCAACGTCGAGGTCCGCTGCCAAACTGCTACATGTGCCATTCTGGCACCATACACAGCGCCCATCTGACCGTCGAGGCGAACGGGACGAATGGTCGGATCTCAATCAAATCAGCCAGTTAGCTGCATAAAGAGGTCAGTGGCATGGCTGATGCAATGGCCTGTTGGTCTTTTCCACTATCAGGACTACCACCATGATCAATTTCAATACTCGCCTCGTGTCCACCAGCCTGTTTGCCCTGTTCATGGCAGCCGGTGCCTCCCAGGCTTCCGCTCAGGAGGCGAGCCAGCCACAAGCCCCTCAAGCAGCGCCGGCGATTCAAGCGTCGGACATCAGCGACAAGAAGCTGGAAAAGTTTGCCGACTCGCTGGGTGAAATCATGGAGATTCGCCAGGACTTCACCGCCAAGCTGGAGAAGACCGGAGACCCGGCCGAAGCCCAACAGCTGCAGCAGCAGGCCAACGAAAAGATGATGGAGACCGTTGAAAACAACAACCTGAGCATTGAGGAATACAACGCCATCAACCAGGCGGTGCAGAACAATCCTCAGCTGCGTGACAAGGTCATCTCGATGATCCAGAGCTAACGCTCAGTAATACGAAAAAGCCCCGTCGATAACGGGGCTTTTTCATGTCTGACGGCTCTACAGGCGAGCTAGCTCAGTTACTGCGCTGCGCCAGCCCCTTGAGAAAGTTACGCAGCAGCTGGTCGCCGCACACCCGGTAGTTGCTGTGTCCGGCCTTGCGGAACAACGCGTTGAGTTCGGGCTTGGATACAGGGAAGTCGACCGACTGGAGAATCGCGTGCATGTCGTCTTCCTTCAATTCGAAGGCCACACGCAGTTTTTTCAGCACCGTGTTGTTGGTCACCGGCAACTCGATGGGTGGAATCGGCCGGCTTTCGTCCTTGCCGCGCTTGTAGATCACGAGGCCATCGAGGAAGTGCGCCATGATCCGATCCGGACAGGGTTTGAAGCCTTCCTCGTCTTCCTTCGCCAGGTAAGACACCGCCTCGCTATCGGGAATCTCGCAACCCGTCAGCCGAGTGATCTCTGCGATCTTGGCGTCATTGACGTTGAGGATGTAGCGCAGGCTGCGCATTACATCGTTATTGATCATGGGGTCGCTCCGGCTTCAATACATATACAAGGCGCGCATGGTGAAGTTCGCCAACCGGAAAGGGAAGCGAAAAGCGCATCGCCCGGCCAGCGCCCAACCGCACCCCGTCGGATGAAAAGAACGCCGCCTGGATTGCGACGACAAAAAACAATGACGCCCGGGTCGCTGGCCAGCATTCGGAACGCTTGCTCAGCAAGCTTCTTTTTCAACGTGCAACCACACGCCAGGCAGGAGCCGCATAACCAGACGGCAGACATCGCCGTCGCTCTTTGAAGTCGAGGAACTTGTCATGAAATTTGCCCCTTCGCTTGCCACTCTGTTCTTCTGCACCCATGCGCTGGCAGTCACGCCGGGCACGAATTGGGAATACTCGGGTGAAACAGGCCCGGAGAACTGGGCGAAGCTCACGCCTGAGTTCAACGCTTGCAGCGGCAAGAACCAGTCCCCCGTCAACCTGGACGGTTTCGTCGAAGCCGAACTGGAGCCGTTGATGGTCAGTTATGCCGCCGGCGCGAGCGAAGTCGTCAACAGCGGTCATACCGTCCAGGTCGCCTACAAACCCGGAAGCACCCTTACATTGGATGGAAAGACCTTTCAGCTGATCCAGTTTCACTTCCACATGCCCAGTGAAAACCAGATAAAGGGGCAGTCCTACCCGCTGGAAGGCCATCTGGTACATGCCGACGAAGCAGGCAACCTGGCGGTGGTGGCCCTGATGTTCAAGGAGGGCGAGCAGAATCCGGTACTGGCGAAACTCTGGGACAGCTTGCCCGCTGAGGGCGACACGCAGCCGATCCCCACTGCGGTGAATATCCGAGACATGTTGCCGGCGGATCTGGATTACTACCGCTTCAGCGGCTCGCTCACCACGCCACCCTGCTCCGAAGGGGTTCGCTGGCTGGTGCTCAAGCAACCGGTCGTGGCCTCGAGCGCACAGATTCAGGCCCTGACCGATGCTGTAGGCGAGGCCAACAACCGTCCGCTGCAGCCCGTCAATGCGCGGGTAATCCTGCAGTAAACCAACCGAGCCGAGCGGCTGCCGCCCGCGATGGCCGGCTCGCTCCCGTCGTTCCAGGTTCATGACAGCCTGCCCCGCCGCGGCTACACTGCGCGCCGCGCGAACCGCCCAGGTTCGCCGCGCCGCCACCTTACCTCTGCCGGGGCTACCGGCCAGGACCTGTCATGATTCGCATCAACGAACTGCAACTGCCGCTCGATCACCCCCCTGAGGCCTTGCGCCAGGCCATCGCCATGCGCCTGAAAATCAGCGACACCGAACTGCTCGACTTCACCGTCTTCAAGCGCAGCTATGACGCGCGTAAGAAGAACAGCGAGATCACCTTCGTCTACATCATCGACGTCAGCGTGACCGACGAAGAGAAGGTGCTCGAGCGCCTGGCTGACGACCGCAACATCCGCGTCTCGCCGGACACCGGCTACTACCCGGTCGGCCAAGCGCCCGAGGGGCTGAACGAGCGCCCGCTGGTAATCGGCTTCGGCCCGTGCGGCCTGTTCGCCGCGCTGACCCTGGCGCAGATGGGCTTCAAGCCGATCGTGCTGGAGCGTGGCCGTGACGTGCGCAGCCGCACCAAGGACACCTGGGCGCTGTGGCGCAAAAAGGTGCTGAGCCCGGAATCCAACGTGCAGTTCGGTGAGGGCGGCGCTGGGCTGTTCTCCGATGGCAAGCTCTACAGTCAGATCAAGGACCCGAAGTTCTACGGCCGCAAGGTGATGCACGAGTTCGTCCGCGCCGGCGCGCCGGAAGAGATCATGTTCGTCAGCAAGCCGCACATCGGCACCTTCCGCCTGACCGGCGTGGTCTCAACGATGCGCGAGGAGATCAAGGCACTGGACGGTGAAGTGCGGTTCGACAGCCGGGTGGTCGACTTCATCATCGAGGACGGCCGCATCCAGGGCGTGCGCCTGGCCGACGGCGAAGAAATCCGCAGCCGCTATGTGGTGCTCGCCCTCGGTCACAGCTCGCGCGATACATTCCGCGTGCTGCACGAGCGTGGCGTCTATATCGAGGCCAAGCCTTTCGCGGTGGGCTTCCGGATCGAACACCCGCAGTCCCTGATCGACCAGGCCCGCCTGGGCAAGTACGCCGGGCATCCAGAGCTGGGCGCCGCTGACTACAAACTGGTCTACCACGCCAAGAACGGCCGGGCGGTCTACAGCTTCTGCATGTGCCCGGGCGGCACCGTGGTCGCGGCCACGTCGGAGCCAGGCCGCGTGGTCACCAACGGCATGAGCCAGTACTCACGCAACGAGCGCAACGCCAATGCCGGCATCGTCGTCGGTATCAACCCGGAAGAGGACTTCCCCGGCGGCCCGCTGGCGGGCGTTGAGTTGCAGGAAAGGCTGGAGTCGCACGCCTTCGAACTGGGCGGCAGCGACTATTGCGCGCCTGGCCAATTGGTCGGTGACTTCATCCGCGGTCGTGCGTCCAGCGAATTCGGCGAAGTCGAACCCTCCTACAAGCCGGGCGTGCGGCTGGGCGATCTGGCGCCATCGCTGCCCGGCTACGTGATTGAGGCTATCCGTGAAGCTCTACCGGCGTTCGGCAAGCAGATTCGCGGCTTCGACCGCCCCGACGCGATCCTCACCGGCATCGAAACACGCACCTCGTCGCCGGTGCGGATCAAGCGCGACAACGAGAACCTGCAAAGCGTCAACACCCGCGGCCTGTATCCCGCTGGCGAGGGCGCCGGGTACGCCGGTGGCATCCTCTCGGCCGGTGTCGACGGCATCAAGGTGGCCGAAGCGGTGGCGACTGCGATGCTGGCCGACCTGCAGGGTTAACCTCCTTTCAAGCACGGACGACGGCGATGCCGTTCGTCCGTCTCTGCGGCTTGCCCTCGCGCCTATCTCACCTGTCTTTCGTCGCCTCTGCGGGACTCGCCGCTGTTGCCTGTACCCGTGCCTGGGAAATTTGCAGTGACCTTTTCCGCCCGGTAAGGGGTCGACACTTTCACAGGGCTGCATCCGACTGCAGCTGACCCTCACGTATCGCGCACGAGCGAAACCGGATCAGGAGGCAACGTGGCGAAGGCAGCGAAAATCTTTGGAATCGTGCTGGCGGGCCTGGTGCTGCTCGCGGTGATTGCGGCAGTGCTGGTGCAAACGCAGTGGGCACGGGAAAAGATCGAAGCCCAACTGAGCCAGCGTTTGGATGGTCGCGAGTTAGAGATCGGAACCCTCGACATCGATTGGGGGTTTCCGCTGGGGATCAGCGTAAGCGATGTCGAAATCGCCAACCCCGAGTGGGCCAAACACCCCTATATGCTCAAGCTTGATGCGATGCAGGCAGAGATCGATGTGGGTGCGCTCCTGACTGGCAACCTCAGCCTGCAATTGCTCGAGCTCGAGCAGCCTGAGATTCATCTGGCCCGGCAGGCAGATGGCCGCTCCAACTGGGCCGCGTTGACAAGCGAAGACAGCTCCAGCGACAGCAGCTCGCCAATCCAGCCCGATACCATCCGCATCCAGAACGGGCGACTCACCTATCGCGATGCCGCGCTGGACGCCGAGGTCACCCTTGATATCGCCACCACCGATAACGGCGCGGACCAGCGACAGCTCTCCATCGAAGGTAAGGGCAGCGTGCAGGGCAAACCACTGCAACTGAGCCTGACTGGCGAGCCGCCTTCCCAGGCCTTGGCCAGCGGTGCGCCCTATGCGGTGACGCTCGACGCCCAACTGGGCGAGATCCAGGCGCACTTCAACGGTGAAGCCAAGCAACTTCCGCAGCTCGATGCTCTGCAGGGAAAGCTGACGGTGAGCGCGCCGGATTCGGCCGAACTGATGGCGTTCAATACTCCGGCTATCGACGTTCCGGCATTCGATTTCAACACTCAGCTCAAGCGAGATGGGCAGCGCTGGGCGTTGCAGGACATGGATCTGAAGACAGGCGAAAGCCACCTCACCGGCTCGCTGGTCCTGGAGCGTGGTGAAACGCCCGAACTGAGCGTGAAGATGCAAGGCAACAGGCTTGACCTCAATCGCTGGGGCGTAATGCGCTTGCTTAACGCCGAGCAGGACAGCACTCAACCGCACGCACAGGGTGACAAGCAATCGCTGCAACAGCGCGCTCAGAATCTGCTGCAGCCTTTGCGCCGTTATCGCGGCGAAGTGGACCTCAGCCTTGAGCAGCTCCTGTATGGCGATGCCGCGCTGAGCGACATCGTGCTCAAGGGCAGCTTGGCCGAGCAGCGTTTGAAGATCGACCAGCTACACGCCGAGCAAGGCGACGGGGCGATCAGCGCCAACGGCGCCCTCGACCTGACGAAGAAGTCGCTGAGCGGAACGGTCGATCTCTCCATCAAGGAGCTGGATCTGGGCCGTGCACTTGAGCCACTGGGCTATCCGAAGCTGGGCACGCTGGATGGTGAGTTGCATGCGCAGCTGGGGCAGAACTCAGCCCATCTGAGCGACACGCACCTTACTTATGCAAACCCAGCTCGCGACCTGCGGATCGAAGTGGGTGCCACCTCCACGGATTCCGGTCTGCTATTGACGGGCGAGGCCTGGCGCAACGAGGTGCCGCTGCAGTTCGAACTTGATGTCGGTGCGCTGGAAGCCTTGTTCGACGATCAACCCTATCCCGTCGAAGGCACGGTGACGTCGCGCGAAAGCAGCCTGAGCGTGAATGGCACCATCACCGATCCGCTGCAGTTGGAGGCGGCGGATCTCGCGATTTCGCTCGAGGGTCCGAACCCGGCGAACCTCAACCCGCTGACCGGCTTGAGCCTGCCTTCGCTGGCAGGCTACCAGCTGCGCGGTCAGCTCCTTTGGGAGAATCAGCAGTTGCGGCTGCAGGATCTGCGTGCGCAATGGGGCGAGAGCGACCTGAGCGGCGACGTTCGCCTCGACCTCAGCGGTCGCCCCATGCTCTGGGCCAATCTGCATTCCGATACCCTCCACACGTCAGACCTGAAAGCCCCCGACACACCGACCGACCCGAACGACGGGCAGGTATTCTCCGACGAATCGCTTGGCCTCGATGCACTGCGCGACCGCGACGCCATCGTCCGCTACGAGGCGGATTACGTGGTAGCCAAGGAAATACCTCTGAATGCGGTCGACTTCAAAGTCGAGCTGGACGAAGGCGTATTGGTAGCCGAACCCTTGAAGCTCGCCATTGGTAAAGGCAAGGCCAATGGCCGGCTGCGCCTGGACATACGGCCACCGCAACCAACGGGTGAACTGCACCTGGATATCACCAGCGTCAATTTGTCCCCTGTCCTGCGCGAAGCTGACCTTCCGCAGGTAGCGCAGGACTCGGCCGGGACCATTGGCGGCCAGTTGGACCTGAACTTCAAAGGTCACTCCCTGGGCGAGATGGCGGCGGCACTCGATGGCAAGCTGGAACTTGCGATGTCTGGCGGGAAGCTGGATATGCTCGCTGTAGAGTTGCTCGGCCTGGATGGCGGGGAAGCTGCGCTGGCCGCGCTCGCTGACGACGATCAGGTGCCAATGAATTGCACCTACCTGCGTTTCGACTCGACAGATGGCATAGCCAAGCTGGAGCAGTTTTTTATCAGCACCACCGACAGCAACATCACTGGCGGGGGCACCATCAAGCTCGACAGCGAACGCCTAAACCTGGCATTCGAGGCTCACGCCAAGGACATCAGCCTGTTCTCAGGTAACTCACCTGTGGAACTGCAGGGCACTCTGAGCAACCCGCAGGTCAGCGTGGTAACTGGCGAATTGGCAGCCCGTGCCGTTGCCAGTGTGGCCGGCGCCTTGATAGCGCCGCCATTGGCAATTCTGCCTTGGCTGGAGGCTGGGCTCGGAGAAGGCTCTGGGGTCGGCTGCCGTAAGGCGCTAAATGAATTCGAACAGAGCACCGGGCCTTGAGATAACCCGGTGGCACGGATCAGTGATGTCCTGCCATCCACTCGGTCACCGTGCCATCGGTCTGCAGTTGCTCGAACGCGGCCTGGGTGCGTAGCACAACGTCGTCGGTCTGTCGGCTGTAAGCCTATAAAGCTGCGTGGAGGTGTTGGGATTAAAGACGCGCGGGCCCCTTATCCCAAGGCCCGCGGCTTCGCACAGCGGAATCATGCTCGGCCTTTAGTTCTTCATAATTGTGTTCGTACTTATTGCTCGACTGCAGGTAGCGCCCGATGGCGAAGCGTTTGTCTTCAGATACCGCTCGCCGACGTCCTCCTTTACGGTAGCAATCTGATACTTACGCGCTTCTGGAATGTCCGCACGACTCATCGCGAAGCGCGATGGTCTTATCGTTCTCCATGTCGCTCATGGAGCCGGTACCTCATCGTCGAGCAGGTCGGTTACCAAGCGCTTAAACTCTCGCCCGCACCTGCCGCGGGCTGATGCCGAAATGGCGCTTGAATGCCGTGGCGAAGTTAGCGGGACTGTTATAGCCGGCGCGCCAGGCGGCCTCGTTGACGCTGGCACCTTCGCGCTCCAATGCCTCCCGCGCCAGTTGCAGCCGGCGGGCACGCTGGTACTCGAACACAGTCATGCCCTTGAACAGGCGAAACTGCCGCTGCAGCGTGGTGGCATTGACGCCTACCTCTCGGGCGATGCGCTCCAGCGTCCAGTCGTCGGCCTCACCGCTGTCGAGGAGCGCGAGGAGGCGTTGCAGACGGCGATACTCCTGCGGGCGCAGGCCCTGTTCCGCCGGCGCCGAGCCATCACCCAGGCTGATCAGTGCCTCGCAGGCGATGTCCAGCGCCCGACTTTCCAGGTACAGGCCCTGAAGCAGCGGGTCATAGCCGGGCGGGTTGAGCATCTGCTCGGCCAGCGTTAGCAGCCGCGCCGAGGGCTTCCAGATGCGCGGCGCCAGGTGGCTGTCCATGAAGCGGCGGATCGCGCCATCGCTCGAGACGACACCCTCCCCACCCCCCTCGAACCAGTCCGGCGTCAGGCTCACCACCAGCTTGCGGATATGACTGCCGCGGCGCGCCTGGCGGCGGAACAGCACGGGCTCGTTCATCGAAACCGCCACGCCCTCGGGGGCACGCTGCGACGCCGGCTGACCGAGTGTCAGCGACAGGTCGCCATAACTGACCCGGCTCTGGCCCTGCATAAAGAGCACGAACGACACCCGCGGGCCAACCACGTTTTCGGTGACGAAATCCTGCAGCTCTTCGCAATCTGACCAGTGCAGCGACAGGCCATCACGCAGCTGCGCCCACTTCACTCGGCCGTAGAGCAGGCGGTCGTCATCCTCGTTGGGCAGGCGCAGCCCCGGCCTGCTCATGGCCGGCAACTCATCGCCACGAATGATGTGATCGGCTTGATTCATGCGGCGCTACGCCTCGAACTGACGGGATTGCAAAGCAAATGTTCGGCCCCGCAAAGGTTCGCGAAGCGGCTGGGTGGCAGACTACGCGCCGACATCTTTTGATGCAAATCATTATCATTAAGCAGCGCGGACGTTTGCCAACACGTCGCCGCCGCTGCGACAGGAGCCGCCCATGGACAGAATTCTCCGCACCTCAAGCCTCAGACCATTGCTGCTCGCCGGCCTGCTCGGCCTGTTTCCGTTGAGCGCCCTGGCGCAGAGCGTCGCTGCCCGAGCCGAACCGGTGCAGCTGGAGAGCATCACCGTTGAAGGCAACCGCCTGTATGACATGCCGTCTTCGGAGCAAAGCGGCGGCTACACCGTGCCGGCCGCCACCGTCGGCACCAAGACGCCGGCCGAACTGCGCGACATTCCGCAGTCGATCAGCGTGTACACCAGCGATTACATCCGCGACCGCCAGTTCGTGAACCTGGATGACCTGGCCAAGTACTCCACCGGCCTGCGCACCCTGACCAACGACAGCGGTCGCTCGTCGATCTATGCACGCGGCTACGAGTACGACGAATTCAACATCGATGGTCTGCCCGCCCCGATGGCCAGCATCAACGGTACGCTGCCGTCGCTGTCGCCGTTCGATCGGGTCGAGGTCATGCGCGGGCCGTCCGGGCTGTTCAACAGCACCAGCGAGATGGGCGGCATCGTCAACATGGTGCGCAAGCGCCCGACCCGCGAATTCCAAGGCAGCCTGACCGGGCGCTACGGCAGCTGGGACACCAATTATCTGGAAGCCGACCTCTCCGGCCCGCTCGATGAAGAAGGTCGCTTGCGCGGCCGTACGGTGATCTCCCGCGCCGACACCAACGGCGAGGTCGACTACAACGCCAACACCAGCGAGAGCTTCTACGGCGCGCTGGACATCGACTTGTCCGACGCCACCGTCATGTCCTTCGGGCTGATTCACCAGACCAAGGACATCCTTCCGCACAACGGCTATCCGGCCGCCATCGACGGCAGCCTGGAAGACTTCAGTCGCTCGACCTACCTGGGCGCCGACTGGGGGGATTTCGACAGCCGCGGCACCGACGTCGTCGCCGAGCTGACCCATCGCTTCGACAATGGCGGCTACAGTCGCGTGGCGGTGCGCGGCTCCAGGCGCGCGACCGATTACCTCTATGCCTTCACCGCGCGCAACGTCAACAGCGGCGCCACCAGCCTGGCCTACACCGCCCGCGATCTGGAGCAGGACACCCTCGCCGTCGATGCCAACTACAGCCAGCCACTCGAGCTGCTCGGGCAGGTCAGCGAGTTCGTCATCGGCAGCGATTTCAAGCGCTACGAGACCGATTACGCGGACGCCCGCGGCAATCTCGGCGCCATCGACGTCGCCAGCTACCAGCCGGGCGACACCAGCAAGCCGAACGTCACCTTCGGCACACCGACCGAAACCGATGAGCGCGAAGCCGGCCTCTACGCCAAGCTGACCTTCCGTCCCATCCAGCGCCTGGCGCTGATCGGCGGCGCGCGGGTCAGCAGCTTCGAAGGCGAGAACAGCAGCGCCACGCAGGATGTGCGCGAATCCGGCTATGTCACGCCCTACGCCGGCCTGGTGTTCGATCTGAATGACCAGCACTCCCTCTACGCCAGCTACTCACAGGTATTCAAGCCGCAGAGCGAGGCCGGTGCCGACGGCCGCATCATCGACCCGCGCGAAGGCGAGCAGTACGAGGTGGGCATCAAGGGCAGCTATTTCGGCGGCGACCTCAATGCGCGCGTCACCGCCTTTCGGCTCACCGACGAGAACCGCGCGGCCGGCGCCATCGATGACAGCGGCGCGCCGATCAGCGGCGTCTACGAAGCCACCGGCAAGACCCGCATCCGCGGTGGCGAACTGGAAATCAGCGGCTACCTGACCCCCGACTGGGAAGTGCTGGCCGGCTACACCTACATGAAGACCGAGAACCTGGCCGGCGACGACAACGCACTGTTCGCGTTGATGCCCCAGCACCAGGCCTCGCTTTGGACCAAGTACACCCTGCCCGGCGGCGCCCTGCGCGGCCTGGGCATCGGCGGCGGCGTGACCGCGATGAGCGACTACTACATCGAACGCGCCGGCAGCCCGCGCCTCAGCGCACCGGGATATGCAGTGGTCGACGCCAAGCTGTCCTACCCGATCACCGACAAGCTGACCGGCACCTTCGACGTGAGCAACCTGCTCGACCGCAAGTACTACTCGCGGGTCGGCAGCGTCGGCACCTTCAACTTCTACGGCCCGTCACGCAGCTTCACGGTGGGCGCCCGTTACGAGTTCTGACCCACCAAGCCGCCTGCGCCCGTAGGCGTCGGCGGCTGACTTCCGGAGATCACCATGCCCCAGTTTCACGCCCTGGTGGCGACACCCCGCGCGTCCCGCAACATGACACGGCTGTGCAAACACTTCGCGCACAAGGCCGAGGTTCAGCTGGATGAGCGTCAGGCGCAGGTCGAATTCGCCTTCGGCCAGTGCCGGATGCTCGCCGATGACGAGCGACTGTTGATCGACTGCCAGGCCGAGGCCGGCGAGGCAGAAAAGCGCCTGCGCTTCGTCATCGACGACCACCTCCATCGCTTCTCGGGCGAGGAAGCACTGAAGGTGAACTGGCTGGACGGGCCGCTGCCGCCAGGCCACAGGCAGGTCGAGCCATGAAGGGCGCCCTGCTCGCCGTGCTCGCCAGTCTGGGACTTGCCGTCGTACAGGCACACGCCGAGGAAGAAGCCGGCTGGCAGCCAGTTCAGCTACCGCACAGCAGCCAGCGTGACCTGCATTCGCAACGCACTGGCAAGGACTACCGCATCTTCGTCTCTGAGCCGCGACACGCGCCACCGCCGGGTGGCTATCCGGTGCTCTATGTGCTGGATGGAAACGCCCTGTTTCCGGGGCTGGCGATCCAGGCCCAGGCGCTGGAGGACCGACCCGACCCAAGCCTGCGCGATTCGGTACTGGTGGTTGGCATCGGCTACCCCGGCGAGGCCCTGTACGACTTCAAGGCGCGTGCCGAGGATTACACGCCCAAAGCCGACGATCGCCAGCGCCTGCCGGGCCGAGAACCGCCGCCATCGGGCGGTGCCGATGACTTTCTGGCCTTTATCGAGCACGAACTCAAACCCGTGATCGCCCAACGCTACTCGGTCGATGTGCAAAGGCAGACCCTGCTCGGCCATTCCTACGGCGGCCTGTTCACCCTCTACACTCTGCTCACCAAGCCGCAGGCGTTTCAGGGCTATGTCGCCGCCAGTCCGTCGATCTGGTGGTACCAGGGCTATGTCGAACGCACGCTCGAAGCGTTCGAACGGCGTCTCGCAGGCCAGCCCGTCGGTGCGCGCCTGCTGGTCACGGCTGGCGGTGCCGAACAGCCCGCGGCGGATGCCGCCATGGACGACCCGCGCCAGCGCCATATGGCCGAGCGGCGCATGGTCGGCAATGCCCGGGATCTGGTCGACCGCCTGCAGCGGCTGTCCAGCCACGGCCTGCACAGCGAATTTCAGCTGTTCCCGGGAGCCAACCACGGCACCAACGCCGCACACAGCTCGGTCGTGGCACTGGCGTTGGCGGCCGCGATCGGCCGCCAGCCATCCCGCGATAGGGACGACTGAGGATGGCGTAAGCGACGAGAACCGACCGGTCAGCCGGCCAGGGCCAGCGCAGGCAAATGCCTGGTGCTAGAGTCGGCGCTGCCTTTTCCATCACTGGAGACACCATGCGTCCTCTTTTCAATGCCCTGCTGCTGGCCCTGCCACTCTCGCTCTCGTCACTGGCCTTTGCCGCCGAATCGCCTGCCGGCCGCTGGCAGACCATCGACGACGAAACCGGCAAGCCCAAGTCCATCGTCGAAATCCAGCAGGCCGCTGACGGCACGCTGAGCGGCAAGGTCGCCGAAATCCTGAAATCGGATCACGGACCGAACCCGGTCTGCAGCGAATGCGACGGCGAGCGCAAGGATCAGCCCATCACCGGCATGACCATTCTCTGGGATCTCAAGCCGGACGGCGAACAGGCCTGGAGCGACGGCACCATCCTCGACCCGGCCAAGGGCAAGACCTACCGCGCCAAGGCCAAGCTGGTCGAAGGCGGCGACAAGCTGGAAGTCCGCGGCTACATCGGCATCGAGGCGTTGGGCCGCACACAGACCTGGATTCGCCAGTAACCTCGCTCGGCATCCGAGAGCCGGACCGCCGCCCGGCTCCCGGATTGCACGGTGCCGCCAGGCCAGGGTCGAACCCTGCATGCACTCCCTTGCCCTGCGCCTCCTGCACCCATCGAGCCCCCGCCCCCGCTGCGCACTCTGCCTGGCGATGCTGCTCCTTCTCTGCCCCCTGGCAGTCGCCGATACCCGGCTGACCGCCGTGCTCGCGCAGGCCGAGCGCCTGGAACAGCTGCACACCCTGATCATCGCCCAGCGTGGCGAGATCCTTGCCGAGCGCGGTTACCGCGGGCACCGCACGACCACGCCGAGCAACATCAAATCCGCGTCCAAATCGGTGATTTCCGCACTGGTCGGCATCGCCATCGACAAGGGCGTCATCGAGAGCGTCGAGCAGCCCATTGCGGAGCTTCTGCCAGCCGACCTGCCCGGCAAGCCCGATCCACGTCTGCAGCAGGTGACGGTTGGCAACCTGCTGAGCATGCAGGCCGGGCTCGGATCGACCTCCGGGCGCAATTACGGCGCCTGGGTGGCGAGTCGCAACTGGGTTCGTGCGGCACTGGCACGACCGTTCGAGGCCAACCCCGGCACGGCGATGATCTATTCGACGGGCTCCAGCCATCTGCTCTCGGCAATCCTTACGCGCCGCACCGGTAAATCCACATTGCAGCTGGCGCGACAGTGGCTGGCGCCACTCGACGACTTCGCCATCAGCGCCTGGAAGCGCGACCCGCAGGGCATCTACCTGGGCGGCAACGAGATGGCGATGACGCCCCGCTCGCTGCTGGCCTTTGGCGAGCTCTACCGCCGCGGCGGGCTCAGCGCATCCGGCGAGCGATTGCTGTCGCAGGACTGGATTGAAGCGTCCTGGACACCCCACACCCGCTCGCGCTACACCGGGCACGGCTACGGCTATGGCTGGTTCATCACCGAGCTGGGCGGAGAAGCGGTACGCTATGGCTGGGGTTATGGCGGGCAGATGGTCTACGTGGTGCCGGGCCTCGAGATGACGGTGGTGATGACCTCCAACACCCAGCATCCCCCCAGCGGCGCCATGGGGCATCGCGACGCGCTGCACCGGCTGCTTGGCGACATCACCGGCGCGCTGGGTGGCACACAGGTCAGGTAATCTGGAGCCTGTTTCACTGCTTGCATGGAAGCGGTATTTATAAATGGCTCTTTACAAACGGACGTACGGAAGCTCGGTAGATATACGAATTTACGAGCCCTTGCCGACATAGCTTGTAAAGCTGCTGATGTAAAATAATCGTCCCTGACTCAACCAACGCAGGTCAACACAACCTCTGCGCGTCGTGCGTCAATTGCATCGCCGTCCCATCGTAAGCGCTCCATAAACCCCACCTTCAACTGAGCTATCCGCTCCCGGATGCTGGGCTCCCTGTTATCCCCGGTGGAGCCCCGTCATGATGCGTCCCGACGCCAAGGTGCAGAAGGTCCACCTCTATCCAAGCCCGTCGACTTCCGCAAATCTATCAATGGCCGCTCTGGTCGCACTGGACATCAAGGTGGAAGTGTTCAACCCGGTGCTGTTCGTGTTCCTCAACCGCACCCGTAGCCAGGTCAAGACCCTCTACTGGGAGCGCAATGGCTTGCCTGTGGCTAAAGCGCCTGGAGGCCGAGCGCTTCAAAACCAAGCCCGATGTCAGTGACGAGGCCATCGAACTGACGGTGCACGAGCTGAACTGGCTGCTCGACGGTATCGACCTGTGGCGTAACCGACCGCACCAGGTGCTGACGCCGCGTTTCGTGGCCTGAGCCGGTATAAATCCACGGTCATGATTGCCTTGCCCTAAACACTCCCCGATGACCCTGCCGCGCTCAAGCAGTTGCTGTTAGACGTGCTACAGGCGCGTCAATTTGATCTGGACAAGACCACTCAGCTCCAAGAACAGGTCGCCCTGCTGCGGCATAAAATCTTCTCGCCCAAGTCCGAGCGCAGCCCTGAGGAGGCCGGCGCACCGCAGTTGCCCATGTTCAGCGAGGCCGAAGAGCTGATCGACGATCCGGCCGCCGTGCCAAGCGAAGCCGAAGAAGTGGTCGCGCCGGTCAAGCGTCGCGGCAAGCGCTAGTCGTTGCCAGCCAACCTGCCACGTGTGGAAATCATCCACGAACTGCCCGAGCACGAATTGACCTTCGCCTGCGGCATTTGCAAACAGGTAATCGGCGAGGAAACCAGGGAGCAGCTGGAGATCATTCCGATGCAGTCGTCATGCGCAAGACTTACGCCTGCAAGGCATGTGAAACCGCGCCAGTGACTGCCGACAAGCCGACCCAGCTGATCGAAAAGAGCCTGGCCAGCCCCAGCGTGCTTGCGATGCTGTTGACCACCAAGTACGCCGACGGCATACCGTTGTACCGCTTCGATAGGATGCTCAGCCGTCACGGCGTCGACATCCCCCGCTAGACCCTGGCGCGCAGGGTGATCCAAAAGTGGCGAGCAACCGCAACCGCTGCTCAACCTGATGCGCGACAAGCTGCTGGAGTACTCGGTTGCACAGCGATGAGACGCGTCTACAGATGATGCACTAGCCGGGGCGCGATCCCTGCGCGCAATCCTGGATGTGGGTGCAAAGCGGTGGGCCGCCGGACAAGCCGGTGATCCTTTTCGACTAACCACCAGCCTCGCGCAGGAGGTGCCGTTGCGCCTGCTCGACGGCTACCGCAGCTACCTGATGACCGACGACTACAATGCTGTGGCCGCACGAGAGGGCATCGAACGCCTGGCTTGCTGGGCGCATGCGCGACGCAAGTTCGTCGGAGCCCAAAAGGTACAGCCCAAGGGCAAGACCGGCCGCGCCGACATGGCGCTGAACTTGATCAACAAGCTCTACGGCGTCGAGCGTGACCTGAAGGACACTGACAACAACCGTGCCGAGAACGTCACCCGTCCCTCCGTCATCGGCCGCAAGAGTTGGCTGTTCAGCGACACGCCCAAGGGCGCCACTGCCAGCGCGCAGATCTACAGCCTGATCGAAACCCCAAGGCCAGCGGGCACGGCCTTAAAGCCTGGCTGCGCCACATCCTCGAGCGCCTGCCAGCGTCGAGTAGCGTTGACGATTACGAAGCGCTGCTGCCGGGAACTGCCCACCAACGACTGCATCCTGACTGGCTAACCCTGCTGGCGGCAGGAGGGGTTTATGGACCGCTTACGTCCCATCCCGCAATCTGGCGTTAGGCGAAGCTATAAGCTTTCGCCGGTCTGCTGGCTGCTACCGCGCACGCTCAATCGAACGTTAGCTTTTTACGCCCAAAGACAAACCCCCGATCCTCTTACGAAGATCGGGGGTTTGGTGTAGAAGCTTGACGATGACCTACTCTCACATGGGGAAACCCCACA
>NZ_JBITVX010000024.1:0-46042 GCF_044543345.1 Pseudomonas sp. NPDC077451
GCTGCTGCACATCGCCTATGGGGTACTTAAATCGGGCCAGCGTTTCGACCCTCAACTGGCCCTTGCGCGCTAATGGGGAAGACGGTATCTACGAGTGGTCCGGGCATCAAGCCCACCCTACTGTCGGTCTGCGATGCCGGCTGCCTCAACCGCCCGTCATGCTCATGAAGCGCACGACCTGGACCTGCTCGTCGGTGCGGAATTCATGTTTTTCGGGTTTGAGCTGCAGCGCATTGACCAGCGCCTGGCGCAGCCGCTCACTGTCGCCCGGGTGGCGACGCATCAACGTCTTGAGATCCAGCGCGCCTTCGTGACCGAGGCAAAGCACCAGTTTGCCTTCGGCGGTGACGCGTACCCGGTTGCAACTGCCACAAAAATTGTTGCTATGAGGCGAAATGAAGCCCACCTGGGTATCGCTTCCGGCGACTTGCCAATAGCGTGACGGGCCTCCGGTGGTGTGGCTGCTTCGTACCAGCTGGTGGCCGGCTTCGATACGCTCGCGCACCTCCTCGCTGGAGCAGAAAGTAATCTCGCGCTCATGGCTGGAGACGTTGCCCAGCGGCATTTCCTCGATAAAACTGATATCCAGCCCGCGCTCGACGGCGAAATTCACCAGATCCAGGACTTCATCGTCGTTACGGCCTTTTTGGATCACGCTGTTGAGCTTGATTCGGTCGAATCCGGCATTGCGAGCAGCATCAATGCCTGCGACCACCTGCGCAAGCATGTCGCGGCGCGTGAGTTCAGCGAAACGTTCACGCTTGAGCGAGTCCAGACTGATATTCAGACGCTTGACGCCAGCATCACGAAGCACGGGCGCGAGGGTCGTCAGTTGCGAGCCGTTGGTCGTGATCGACAAATCTTCCAGCTCTTCACGGGCACCCAGACGACTCAGCAAGCTCGGTAATCCCTTGCGCACCAGCGGCTCGCCACCAGTCACACGGATACGCTTGACGCCCAGGCTGATAAACGCATCAGCCACCGCATAGAGCTCTTCCAGCGTGAGGATCTGAGCGCGCGGTGCGAAGACCATGTCCTCGCTCATGCAGTAGGTGCAACGAAAATCGCACCGGTCGGTGACTGATAATCTGAGGTAGGTGATGCGTCGGCCGAATGGGTCGACCAACTTCGAATCTGGCATTTCGCTCTCCAGCGGCTTGCTGCGCGAGGCTAAGACTATTACCGAACGCCAGAGGGAGCAAAGTCTCCGGGCTGAACGGTTGACCCGAGACAAGCGGGAACAATTCACTCACCTGGCAAGCCGCTTGCCGGAACACCTTGATCAGGGTGCAAACAGGGTCCAGTGCAACCATCCTTTTGCGCGTCGATCGAACTCGGGGATACTTCGCGCTCGAGTTTTGCCGGGAGCCGCACATGGACAACGACGCCCTCCGATCGATGAACTGGCGAGAACGCCTTTATATCATCATCTTCTTTACTAATACGCCTGCTGGAAAGCGCTTCGACACTTGGCTGCTGGTGGTCATTTTCGCCAGTCTGGTCGTGGTGATGTTGGACAGCGTTGCACTCTACAGCGACCGCTACGGTGGCCTGTTGGACAGTCTTGAATGGCTGTTCACCGGCGTTTTCCTCATTGAGTATCTGGTCCGGATCTATTGCCATCCGGAGCCGCGCAAATACATTTTCAGCTTTTATGGCGCAATCGATTTGCTTTCGGTGGTCCCTGCGTTCATTGCGTTGCTATTCCCCGACGCCGAATACCTGTTGGTGGTTCGCGCCATCCGCATGTTGCGCGTCTTTCGCGTGCTCAAGCTGACGCAGTACCTGAGCCAGGCAAATTTCTTAATGGTCGCGCTGCGCGGCAGCAAGCAGAAGATCATCGTCTTTCTACTCAGCGTCAGCACCATGGTGCTGGTGTTCGGCACCCTGATGTACGTAATCGAAGGGCCATCTAGGGGCTTTACCAGCATTCCGATCAGTATTTACTGGGCAATCGTGACCATTACGACCGTTGGGTTCGGCGACATCGTGCCGCAAACTCCGCTGGGCAAAGCGGTCGCCAGTCTGGTGATGATCACGGGTTATTCGATCATCGCGGTGCCCACCGGTATCTTCACTGCCGAACTGGCGACGGCCATGCGTTCAGATAGCCTTCAGCAGCGCTGCCCAACATGTGAAAAGCTGAGCCACGAAGCAAACGCGGCTTTCTGCAGCCGCTGTGGCACCCAATTGTTCAAACGCAATGATCCTGACAGCGACCGTAGCCAGGGCTCCTTGGAGCGGCAGAGCGACTGAATCGCTATATGTCGGCTGGCCCTGTGTCTCATCGACACGCTATCCCCCACATGCTCCGAACCGCTCCGGCACGAGGTTGTCACAACCACTGACTTGCCGCGGGCTGGACGGAGACATGCATGCCCTTGCTCAAACTGGTGCACTTCGCGGGCTTGCTCTGCTGGTGCGGCACCCTGCTCTACCTGCCGGCGCTAATCGCCGCGGGCACTCGACGCAGTGACCCACTCTTCTACCGTGACCATGCCCATCTGACGCGCATGGTGTTCAACCTGATCGGAACGCCGGCCGCCCTGGTCGCCATCGGCTCGGGTACGGCCCTGTTTCTGAGCCAGGGCCTGGTCGCCGGCTGGCTGATCGTCAAACTCAGCACCGTGGCCGGGATGGTGCTCTGCCACGCCTTGTGCGGCGTATTGGTGCTGCATGTTGAGCGCGCGCCTGAGCAGAGCGTCAGCATTCGTTGTCGTTTTCTCGGCGTAGTCGCCGCAACGTTTATCACCGCGACGCTTTGGCTAGTGCTGGCGAAGCCTTTTTAGACCATGCCCCGAACCGCTCGATCAACTCGAAGATGCCCATGACCGAACGATCCCAAGCCCCGTCTTATTCTGGATCAGACCTTATCCAGATCGACCCCGACAGCATGCTCGTAGACCAGCCGGCCGCCGAGATACGCCGCGAGGGAAATCAGCACGGCAGTGATCGCCGACAGGTACAGCGCCCAGAGCTGCATGCTTTGGGCATCGTTCTGGTAACGCAGCAGCCAATTCAGCGAAGCCAGCGACAACATCATCACGGCGAGGATCGCATGACACCACGCCGTGATCTTCTGACGGATCTCACGCACGGTCACCAGATCGATCAAACCAAAAATGCTGGCGACCCAGCCACCCAGTGCACCCACACCGGACAGCCACAAGCCGGCACGCCACCAGAAATCGTCAAGGGTCCAGAGGTGGGCGAGATCAACCGGCAGCAAGCCGGTCAGTGCGGCAACTGGAAAGTGGATCAGCATCGGGTGCAGCGGGTGGCCGGCTATCGCAGCGCGGCTGTGGATGGAGTCTCTGTATCGGGCCATTCGACGCTCCGGCAGCATTTTTCGGGAGTAGGTAGCCGAGCCAGACGAGCCGGCAACCTCTTGAAATGGACCACGCTGGCGCTGTCAGTTCCTTTATTGACTGCCTGCGGCGGTCCGCTGTCATCGCTCAACCCAGCCAGTCATATGGCACGCCAGATCGCTCATGTCTGGTGGGGCATGTTTGCCTTCGCCACGCTGGTGCTGGTCGCGGTCAGCGCCATCTGGATCTATGCACTGGCACGCAAGCCGCGGGAGACCAGCAAAGAACAGGCAGTGAGGATCAACCGACGCTGGGTCATTGGTGGCGGTATCGTGCTGCCGAGCCTGAGCATCGTTGTTCTGCTGATCTTCGGCATCCCCACCGGGCGCAGCATGATGCCGTTGCCGGTCGAGGGTCAGCAGCCGTTGAAGATTGAAGTCACCGGTCACCAATGGTGGTGGGAGGTGCACTACCCGGACAGCGGCGTCACCACCGCGAACCAGCTGATCATCCCGGCGGGACGGCTGATAGACGTAAACGTCACCAGTGCCGACGTCATCCATTCGTTCTGGATTCCGCGACTCGGCGGCAAAATGGACATGATCCCAGGACGTACCAACGTCATTCGCCTGCAGGCAGGTCATACCGGCGTCTTCCACGGTCAGTGTTCGGAATTCTGCGGTTTGCAACACGCGCATATGAAGCTGCATGTCGAAGCGCTGGACGATGCAGGTTTCGACAACTGGATCGCAGCGCGGGAGAACCTCAGCTTTACCCAGCGCGCACCGGGCGAAGCCGGCCAGGTATTCGATGAGCGCTGCGGTCAGTGCCACCGTGTCGCGGGGATCAGCAACGGCAGTCGCGCACCGGACCTCTCAGACATTGCCACACGGCCAAGCCTCGGCGCGGGCGTGATCGACAACGACCATGACGGATTGCGTCAGTGGCTCCGTGAACACAAGACGCTCAAATTCGGCAACGGTATGCCCGCGCATGACGACGTTCCGCCGCAAACCCTCGATCAGATTGCCGACTGGCTGGAGACGCTCGCTCCATGACTCAACTCGACCAAAGCAGCAAACCCAGCACGGATCCGGATCAACTGCACGACCAGTTCAACGAAGTCTGGGGTAATCCACGCGGCTGGCGCGCGCTGACCATTGTCAACCACACCACGATTGGCCTGCGTTTTCTGGTCACCGGCGCCGTGTTCTTTTTGATTGGCGGGCTGATGGCCATGCTCATCCGCACACAACTGGCCCTGCCCGGTTATGTGCTGATGGAGCCGGAGGTTTACAACCAGGTCTTCACCATGCACGGCTCGGTGATGATGTTCCTCTTCGCCGTGCCAATGATGGAGGGCCTGGCGGTCTACCTGATCCCGAAGATGATCGGCGCACGAGACCTGATCTTTCCGCGCCTTTCGTCACTCGGCTACTTCTGCTACCTGTTCGGCGGCATCATCCTGTTGTCCAGCGTGTTTCTCGGCGTCGCGCCGAAAGCAGGCTGGTTCATGTATACGCCGCTGTCGAGTTCGGCACACATGCCGGGCGTCAACTCGGACTTCTGGCTGCTCGGCATCACCTTCGTGGAGATCTCTGCGGTCAGTGCCGGCGTCGAGCTGGTGGTCTCGATCCTGCGCACGCGCACCAATGGCATGGCGCTGCACAAGATGCCGCTGTACGCCTGGTACATCCTGGTCATGGCGTTGATGATCGTGTTCGGCTTCCCGCCCCTGATCCTGGGCAGCATTCTGCTGGAGCTGGAACGTGCAGCCGGCCTGCCCTTTTTCGATGCGTCCAAAGGCGGCGACCCGGTGCTCTGGCAGCACCTCTTCTGGCTGTTCGGCCATCCGGAGGTGTACATCATCTTCTTGCCCGGGGCCGGCATCGTCTCGACCCTGCTACCGGTGTTTTGTCAGCGACCACTTGTGGGGTATCGCTGGGTGGTGCTCGGTGTACTGACCACCGGGTTCCTGAGTTTCGGGTTGTGGGTGCATCACATGTTCACCGTCGGCATTCCGGCATTGGCGCTGGGGTTCTTCTCCGCGGCGAGCATGCTCGTGGCAATACCCACTGGTGTGCAGATCTTTGCCTGGATCGCGACGTTATGGCTGGGAAAACCGGTGTATCACGTGCCCATGCTCTGGCTGGTCGGCTTCCTGATCGTGTTCGTCTGTGGCGGCCTGACCGGGGTGATGGTGGCGCTGGTGCCCTTCGACTGGCAGGTGCATGACACCCACTTCATCGTCGCGCACATGCATTACGTGCTGGTGGGCGGGATGTTCTTTCCGTTGATGGCCGGACTCTACTACTGGCTGCCGCATTTCTCCGGCCGTATGCCCTCCGTGCGCCTGGGCCGTTGGGGCTTCTGGCTGGTGTTTATCGGCTTCAACACCACGTTCCTGATCATGCACTGGACTGGCCTGATCGGCATGCCGCGACGGGTCTACACCTACGACACCGGTCTGGGGTGGGACCTGCCCAACCTGATTTCCTCGATCGGCAGCTTCATCATGGCCATCGGCATCGGCACCATTTTGCTGGATATCGTGCTGCACTTCCGCTTCGGTCAACCGGCAAAAACCAACCCCTGGAATGCCGACACTCTGGAGTGGGCCACGTCCCTGCCGCCAAGCCCGTACAACTTCGTCAGCTTGCCAGACATCACCGACCGTCATCCGCTATGGAATGACCCTGACCTGCCCCACAGCATCGCCCGGGCCGAGCATTCCTTGAAGGCTATCGACCATGGCCGTCGTGAAACCTGGGGCTCGGATCCGCTGAGCGGCAAAGTCCGCGAAGTCATTCATCTGCCCGGCAACAGTTGGTGGCCGTTCGTGGCTTCGGTGTTTCTGGCGGTGCTCTGCCTGAGCCTGCTGAACAAGTTCTACTGGGTCGCGCTGATCGCTACGGTCGCCACGTTGATCGTGCTGTTCCGCTGGTCCTGGGAGAACGGTGCGCACCCCGCCGCCGCGCCCGATGCGCAAACGCAACCTGGCGAGCCACCGCTGCATTCGCGGACCTTTGACGGACCCGGCCTTTGGGGAATGGGCGTCACCCTACTGGCCAATGGCACCCTTTACTTGTCGTTGCTGTTCGGCTGGTTCTACCTGTGGACAGTCTCACCCGAATGGATGGTACCGGAGCATTCCGACCTGAACGGCTGGCTGATGCTCGCAAGTGCCGTGCTGCTGACGATCGGGACGATGTGGATGCGACTCGTGCCCGGCCGGTTGCGCCGGGGAAGCGGCGGGCAGTTGATGCTCAACCTCGGCGCCATTACGGCGATAGGCGCCGTGCAGTGGGCAATGTTGCTGTGGCTGCTGCTGACGGCGAACCTGAAGGTGACTGAGACGGCGCACGACGCGGTGGTCTTCGTGATTCTGGCCTACGGCCTGATTCATTGCGGGCTGGCGACGATTCTCACGCTGCTGCAGACCCTGCGGGTGATGTACGGCTACGTCGGCGACAAAGCGCCCTATGAAGTGGTGGTCGTCGAGCAGCTCTGGTACTACAACCTCGGCGTGATATGGAGCGCGTACGCCGCGATTGTCCTGTTCCCGAATGCGTGGGGAGGTGCCTGATGAAGTACAACCGCACGTCCGTCTTTCATCCCATTCAGATTCCGTTTGGGCTGACCATCTGGAGCCTCTGGTTTGCCGCCATGTACGCATCGCACGCGGTGGTCTGCGGCATCGCACCACCGGACCCCAGCCAGGGAGTATTCAACTGGCTGAATGCAAGCTTCGGCCTTTTCACAGTGCTGGTGATTGTGCTGCTGCTGTGGCTAGGGCGCCGGACCTGGAAGCTGGCACACGAACCCAACGATCTCAATGATCGGCAGGTTTTCGTGCTCAAGGTGTCGTCCGGGATTCACTTCATCGCGGCGTTGGCGACGGTCTTCGTCGGCATGCAGCTGGTGTTTCTGCCTCCCTGCGTCTGAACGAGGCGCTCGTATATTGCGAGGCGTTCAGTCGAGCTTCTTGCGGATCCAGTACAGATAAGTGCCGTCGTTAGCCTGCTGGTCAACCAGCTCGTGGCCCAGAAACACGCAAAACTTGGGAATATCGCGCTGGGTCGATGGATCGGTCGCAATGACTTTCAAGACGTCGCCCGCAGGCAGATCGCGCACCTTGTTGTGCAGCATCATGACCGGCTCAGGGCAGCTGAGGCCGCTGGCATCGAGCAGCGCATCAGCGGACAGTTCGGTAGTTCGAGACATCAAAGGCTCCAGAAAACAGGACGGTATTGTCACGCCAGAAGCAGGCGGCAGGGTTTACAACCGACGCAGATGGCAAGTCACTTCCTCGCGATCATGGTATAGCTGCTTGCAGCCGATGCTCGCCTTCACTCCTCGTTCGGCAAGCCCGTCGGCGATGCGTTCCAAGAGCCGCTTCACCTCGGCGTAGCGCTGTTTCATTGGAAGCTTCAGGTTGACCACAGCCTCACGGCACAAGCCTTCGCCGATCCAGGTTTCGAGCAACGCGGCATTCTTTGCGGGCTTCTCGACGATGTCGCAAACCATCCAATTCACAGGGCGCTTGGGGCGGAAGGCAAAGCCATCCGCCCGGTAATGCCCGACCAGACCGGACTCGAGGAGCTCTTCGTTCATTGGCCCGTTGTCCACCGCCATTACCTCGATTTCCCGGTTGACCAGCTGCCAAGTCCAGCCGCCCGGGGAGGCGCCGAGGTCAACGGCTGTCATGCCTGGGGCCAAGCGCTCATCCCACTGATCGCGAGGAATAAAATGGTGCCACGCCTCCTCGAGTTTCAAAGTCGAACGACTCGGCGCCTGGCGGGGGAATTTCAGCCGAGGGATACCCATCGGCCACATAGCGCTGTTGTCCGCCTCGGCCAGGCCAACAAAGACCTCACGACCACTCTTGAACGTAAGCAACAGGCGCGGCCCCTGACCGCCCTCCTTCAATCTGCCAGCCTTTTCCAGCGCCTTGCGCAACGGGCCCTCGAATTTTCGGCAGAAGTTGGAAAGCTCCTTGCCATCATTGGTGTCCACCACTTCCAGCCACAGGCTGCTGCACACCGGCATTGATTTGAGGCGTTCGAGCAACACACCGATCCGGTCGGTTTCCGGCAGCGCCAGCCATTCGCCGCGCGCCCACTGCCGGGGAAATATCAGCCGAGCGAACCGCGCACCACGCATCATGCGCTCTGGTCCTGCCGCGTCGGGGCAAATGAA
Organism: Pseudomonas sp. NPDC077451; assembly: GCF_044543345.1. Lineage (NCBI taxonomy): Bacteria > Pseudomonadati > Pseudomonadota > Gammaproteobacteria > Pseudomonadales > Pseudomonadaceae > Pseudomonas > Pseudomonas sp. NPDC077451. The sequence goes on from NZ_JBITVX010000024.1 coordinate 8,508, forward strand.
CTCGGCACAGGCACTGTCGGCTTTGGCCTTGGCGTAGCCGGCCACACCGAGGCGAGCGGCCTGGTCGCTGATTTCGGCGCACACCTCGTTCTCGAAACCGGGGCGGCAATGCAGCAGCAATGTATTCATGATACGAACCCTATAAGCGGCGCAAAGCGCATCGGCGCCAGCACCCCCTACGACAAAAGCCGCACATGATAGCCGAGTGGGGAACCACGGGCTTGCTGGTTCGGTCCAGTGAACAGTTGCAGGAGTCGTTTGCGCCCCGGCAAGCAGCGCCTTTAGGCCGCTGCGAACACGCTGTCGCGGCCCGACTCTTGCACTTTTCGCCATTTCTATTGGCGGCCAGTTTCGTGGCGAACCCTTTCGCCAGGGGCTAGGTTCTAAAGAACGCTCCCGACTCAATCAGCCCGGCCGTGCGGGCACAAGGAGAGACCAATGCCATCCCTGGACAGCCTGAATTGCCGTCGCAGCCTCGACGTTAACGGCAAAACCTACCACTACTACAGCCTCCCCGAAGCGGCGAAGCAGCTCGGCGATATCAGCCGTTTGCCGACCTCGCTCAAGGTGCTGCTGGAAAACCTGCTGCGCTGGGAAGATGACGTGACGGTTCGCGCCGATGACTTCAACTCGCTGGCGGTGTGGCTTAAGACGCATACCTCCGAACGAGAGATCCAGTACCGCCCGGCACGTGTATTGATGCAGGACTTTACCGGCGTGCCCGCCGTGGTCGATCTGACTGCCATGCGAGATGCGGTTTCCCGTGCCGGTGCCGACCCACAGCGGATCAACCCGTTGTCGCCGGTGGATCTGGTAATCGACCACTCGGTGATGGTCGACCGCTTCGGTACCGACAAGGCGTTCGAGCAGAACGTCGATATCGAGATGCAGCGCAACGGTGAACGTTACGAGTTCCTGCGCTGGGGCCAACAGGCCTTCGACAATTTCCGCGTGGTACCGCCGGGCACCGGCATCTGTCACCAGGTGAATTTGGAGTATCTAGGCCAAGTCGTCTGGACCAAGGAAGAGAACGGCGAAACCATCGCCTACCCTGACACGCTGGTGGGCACCGACTCACACACCACCATGATTAACGGCCTTGGCGTCCTGGGCTGGGGCGTGGGCGGCATCGAGGCGGAAGCGGCGATGCTCGGCCAGCCGGTCTCGATGCTGATCCCGGAAGTGATCGGCATGCGCCTGACCGGTAAGCTCAACGAAGGCGTGACGGCCACCGATCTCGTGCTGACCGTGACGCAGATCCTGCGTAAGCACGGCGTAGTGGGCAAGTTCGTCGAGTTCTTCGGTCCCGGTCTGGATCACCTCCCCCTCGCCGACCGCGCGACAATTGGCAACATGGCGCCGGAATATGGTGCGACCTGCGGCTTCTTTCCCGTGGACCAGATCACCATCGATTACCTGCGTCTGACCGGTCGTGACGAAGACCGCATTGCGCTGGTCGAGGCTTATAGCAAGGCTCAGGGCATGTGGCGCGACACCAACTCGCCGGACCCGGTGTTTACCGCCACGTTGGAGCTGGATCTGGCCGAAGTCAAACCATCGCTGGCCGGCCCGAAGCGTCCGCAGGACAGGGTAACGCTAGGCGATATCGGTGCAAATTTCGATCTGCTCCTGGAAACCAGCGGCAAGACGCAACAGATCGACTCATCGTTCCCGGTTACCGGCGAAGAATACGGCCTCAAGCATGGCGCTGTGGTCATTGCAGCCATCACCTCTTGCACCAACACCTCCAACCCGAACGTGCTGATGGCCGCAGGCCTGGTGGCCAAGAAGGCGCTGGAACGTGGCTTGCAGCGAGCGCCATGGGTGAAGTCCTCGCTCGCCCCCGGCTCCAAGGTAGTCACCGATTACCTTGAACGCGCTGGGTTGACCACCTACCTCGACCAGCTGGGCTTCAATTTGGTCGGCTATGGTTGCACCACTTGCATTGGCAACTCCGGCCCACTGCCTGACGCCATTGGCCAGGCCATCACCGACAACGATCTGGTGGTGTCTTCGGTGTTGTCCGGCAACCGCAACTTCGAAGGCCGGGTGCATCCGCTGGTCAAAGCCAATTGGCTGGCTTCGCCGCCACTGGTAGTGGCTTTCGCCTTGGCCGGCACCACGCGGATCAACATGGACAAGGATCCGATCGGCCACGACAAACAGAACCAGCCGGTCTATCTCAAGGACATCTGGCCGACCAGCGCGGAGGTGGACGAAGCGGTCAGCAAGATCGACGGACAGATGTTCCGCACGCGCTACGCCGATGTGTTCAGCGGCGACGAGCACTGGCAGTCCATCGAGTTCACCGAAGGCGACACCTACACATGGAACAACAACTCCAGCTATGTGCAGAACCCGCCGTTCTTCGAAGATATTGGGCAACCCCTGACGCCGCCCGCGGACGTCGAGAATGCGCGGATTTTGGCCCTGTTCGGCGACTCCATCACCACTGACCACATTTCCCCGGCAGGCAATATCAAGGCCAGCTCTCCGGCCGGTGTTTATCTTCAGGAGCTGGGCGTGCAACCGGAGGACTTCAACTCCTATGGTTCCCGCCGCGGTAACCATGAAGTGATGATGCGCGGTACGTTCGCAAACATCCGCATCAAGAACGAGATGCTCGGCGGCGAGGAAGGCGGAAACACGCTGTACCAGCCAAACGGGGATCGCATGTCGATTTATGACGCCGCCATGCGCTACCAGGCTGAAGGCGTGCCGTTGGTGGTCATTGCCGGCAAGGAGTACGGCACCGGTTCCAGCCGCGACTGGGCCGCCAAAGGCACCAACCTGCTAGGCGTGAAAGCCGTTATTGCTGAAAGCTTCGAGCGTATCCATCGGTCGAACCTGATCGGCATGGGTGTATTGGCGTTGCAGTTCGTAGGTGACCAGACTCGGCAATCGCTGGGTCTGACCGGTAACGAAAAACTATCGATCAGAGGTCTGAGCGCCGACATCAAGCCCCGCGAACTGCTGACGGTCGACATCGAGCGCGCCGACGGTGCACGCGACAGCTTCCAGGTCCTGTGCCGTATCGACACGCTCAATGAAGTGGAGTACTTCAAGGCCGGCGGCATTCTGCACTTTGTGCTTCGCCAATTGATCGAAGGTTGATCGGCGAGCCGCTACCGCGCCACACCAAACCCGCTGCAGAGCCTGTAGCGGGTTTTTTATTTCATCCGATTGTCGGGTTGACACTTAAGTCCTTGGTAAATCAGCCGTTACGATGCTCAGCACACTGGTCACAGATTTGACGTCAAATTGACATCACGCTGAAGATGCCGATCAAACGGCCGGACCAGGACGATACATGTGGCTACGGCCACTCGACTGCCAGGCGTACCCCTCATGCGAAACAACCAGCCCGTCACCCAGCGCGAGTATGCATTTCCCGATCAGCAACGGTTGATCTCAACCACCGATCTCACCGGCACCATTACCTACTGCAACGATATCTTTGCGGAAGTCAGCGGTTTTGAACGTGGCGATCTGATCGGCGCGCCGCACAACCTGATTCGCCATCCTGACGTCCCTTCGGCGGTTTTCGCTCATATGTGGACCACGCTCAAGGATGGCAAGCCTTGGATGGGGATCGTCAAGAATCGGCGAAATAATGGTGACCACTACTGGGTCAACGCTTATGTCACGCCGGTGCTGGATGTTCAGCGCAAGGTCATCGGGTATGAGTCGGTCCGCACCAAGCCAACGCGCGAACAAGTCGGGCGTGCCGAAGCGCTCTATGCACGACTCAACGCAGGGAAAAGTGGCGTTCCGCAGCGCGACAGGTGGCTGCCCATCGTAGTTAATTGGTTGCCGTTTATCGTCATCAGCCAGATCAGTTTCATGATCGGCGCCTGGCACGATCATGGCTGGGGTTTCGCGCTTGCTGCTTTGCTATCGATTCCACTCGGTCTGGCCGGCCGTCATTGGCAGATGCGCGGGATACGGCGGCTGTTGCGTCTGGCCGAACAGTCGAACAGCGATCCGCTGATTGCGCAGATGTACACCGACAGCCAGGGTGACGAAGCACGGCTGGAGATGGCCCTGCTCAGCGAGCATGCACGCCTGAAGACCTGTCTGACCCGCCTGCAAGACAGCGCCGTACAACTGCAACAGCAGGCCAAGCGCGCAGAACAACTTGCCCACAATTGCTCCGAAGGGCTGTCACGCCAGCATCACGAGACCGAACAGGTCGCTGCGGCGATTACCCAGATGGCGGCTACCACACAAGAAGTCGCCAGCAATGTGGCGCTGGCAGCAGACGCAACTGAGCAGGCCAATCAGCTCACTGCGCATGGCCAGAAGATTGGCTCGGATACCCGCAAGGCCATCGAGCTATTAGCCGCGGCAGTCACCGAAACCGGTGATGCCGTTTCCGCACTGGCACAGAACAGCAACGAGATCGGCACCGTGGTCGACGTGATCAAGAGCATCGCCGACCAGACCAACCTGCTCGCACTGAACGCAGCCATCGAAGCGGCACGGGCCGGTGAAAGCGGCCGTGGCTTTGCTGTGGTGGCGGATGAAGTACGTCAACTGGCCCAACGTACCGCAGCGGCCACCGGACAGATCCATCAGTTGATCGAAAAACTGCAACACCAGGCACGCCAGGCAGTCGAGACGACAGAGCAAGGGCGCAGCCAGGCTAACCAAGGGGTCAAGCGGGTTATCGACGCCGACAAAGCGCTGGTCGGCATCAGCGAGGCGGTGGGTCGCATCATCGACATGACCACACAGATCGCCTCCGCTACCGAACAGCAAAGCGCAGTGGCTGACGAGATCAGCCAGAACGTTGGCAACATCGCCCGGCTCGCCGATCAGACCTCAGGCGACGCCCAGAGCTCGGCGCTGCTGTCAGAAGACCTCGCGGCCACTGCGCAGTCACAATACAGCCTGGTGGAACGGTTCAACCGGTAGCTGAAGCGAGCGCCGGCGCGCATCATCGGTGCCCGCTTACAGCGTTGCTGTAGCGGGCATTTGGTGTTTACCGAAGAGTACAACCAAGGAATGCCGCAACGGCATCGGCGGCACTGTCCAGGTGTTGTCCGTGCGTGATTCCAGACCGCTTAAGCGGCTTGAGATCGTGGTCCGCCTCAGCTAGCCAATCAAGGCGAACCGCCGGCGATAGGGCGTAGCCGGCCACTGTACTGCGGCTGCCCAGGGCGTCGCGTTCACCCTGAATGATCAATGTGGGCGTTTTGAGGTCCGCCAGGTGCGCCACGCGCGGCTTTTCCGGCTTGCCCACGGCATAGAACGGATAGCCCAGGCATACCAGCGCATCAGCCGCGAGTTCATCGGCCAGCAAGCTCGCCATCCGACCACCCATCGACTTGCCACCGATGACCAGCAGCCCTGCGGCCTGCTGTCGCACCGCTCGATAAACTGCACGCCATTGCTGCAGCAGCTGCGCCTGAGGATTGGGCGGCCGCTTGCGCCCGCTCTGACGTCGCTCAGCCATATAAGCGAACTCGAAGCGATAGACCGCGACGCCCCGCGCGACCAGCCGTTCAGTCATCTGCTCCATGAAAGGACTGTCCATCGGAGCGCCCGCTCCATGCGCCAGAATCAAGCTGGCACAAACCTCCCCTTCCGGTTGATCACGCCGGACGAATGGAATTTCGTCGCTCTGTGAGTATTGACCGGCGTCAATACCGGCCATTTGCCCAGTGCCCATCCTTGCCCCCGCTTTCTATTGAAAGAAATCTCTGCTCACTGCAACAAAAAAACATGCTCATTACCGTGGATGGAAGCCCATACATGAACACAGCAACCAGTACCGCCTATGACTACAAGGTGGTCCGCCAATTCGCCATCATGACGGTGGTGTGGGGAATCGTCGGGATGGGGCTCGGCGTTTTCATCGCAGCACAATTGGCCTGGCCGTTTCTCAACTTCGACCTCCCATGGACCAGTTTCGGTCGTCTACGCCCATTGCACACCAACGCGGTGATCTTCGCCTTCGGCGGCTGTGCATTGTTCGCGACCTCCTACTACTCGGTCCAGCGCACCTGTCAGACCACGCTGTTCGCACCGAAACTGGCTGCGTTCACCTTCTGGGGTTGGCAGCTGGTCATCCTGCTCGCCGCGATCTCCCTGCCGCTGGGTTTCACCAGCTCCAAGGAATACGCGGAGCTGGAGTGGCCGATCGACATTCTGATCACCATCGTCTGGGTGTCCTACGCGGTCGTGTTCTTCGGCACCCTGGCCACGCGTAAGGTCAAGCACATCTACGTCGGCAACTGGTTCTTCGGCGCATTTATCCTGACTGTGGCGATCCTGCACCTCGTCAACAACCTGGAAATTCCGGTCACGGCGATGAAGTCCTACTCGGTGTATGCCGGTGCGACCGATGCAATGGTGCAGTGGTGGTACGGCCATAACGCCGTTGGCTTCTTCCTCACCGCCGGCTTCCTCGGAATCATGTATTACTTCGTGCCGAAGCAGGCCGAACGTCCGGTGTATTCCTATCGCCTGTCGATCGTCCACTTCTGGGCACTGATCACCGTTTACATTTGGGCCGGCCCACACCACCTGCACTACACCGCGCTGCCTGATTGGGCGCAGTCGCTGGGCATGGTGATGTCGCTGATTCTGTTGGCACCGAGCTGGGGCGGCATGATCAACGGCATGATGACCCTGTCCGGCGCCTGGCATAAGCTGCGCAGCGACCCGATCCTGCGGTTCCTGGTGGTGTCGCTGGCGTTCTACGGCATGTCGACCTTCGAAGGTCCGATGATGGCCATCAAGACCGTCAACGCTCTGTCCCACTACACCGACTGGACCATCGGCCACGTTCATGCCGGTGCGCTCGGCTGGGTCGCCATGGTCTCCATCGGTGCGCTGTATCACCTGATTCCAAAAGTGTTCGGTCGCGCTCAGATGCACAGCATCGGCCTGATCAACGCGCACTTCTGGCTGGCGACTATCGGCACCGTGCTCTACATCGCTTCGATGTGGGTCAACGGTATCGCGCAGGGCCTGATGTGGCGTGCGATCAACGAAGACGGCACGCTCACCTACTCCTTCGTCGAAGCGCTTGAAGCCAGCCATCCGGGCTTTGTCGTGCGCATGATCGGTGGTGCGATCTTCTTCACCGGCATGTTGCTGATGGCCTACAACACCTGGCGCACCGTGCAGGCCTCCAAGCCGGCCGAATACGAAGCCGCCGCGCAGATCGCCTGAGGAGCTGACTGATGAAGAAGCACGAAATACTCGAAAAGAATGTCGGCCTGCTGACTCTGTTCATGATTCTGGCAGTGAGCATCGGCGGTCTGACGCAGATCGTTCCGCTGTTCTTTCAGGACGTGGTCAACGAGCCGGTAGAAGGCATGAAGCCCTACACCGCGCTGCAGCTGGAAGGCCGTGACATTTACATTCGCGAAGGCTGCGTCGGCTGTCACTCGCAGATGATCCGTCCGTTCCGCGCCGAAACAGAGCGCTACGGTCATTATTCGGTCGCCGGTGAAAGCGTTTACGACCACCCGTTCCTGTGGGGCTCCAAGCGTACCGGTCCGGACCTGGCCCGCGTCGGCGGCCGCTACTCCGATGATTGGCACCGTGCGCACCTCTACAACCCGCGCAACGTCGTGCCTGAGTCGAAGATGCCGTCCTATCCGTGGCTGGTAGAGGACACCCTTAGCGGACAGGACACCGCGGCGAAGATGAAAGCGCTGCGCACCGTTGGCGTGCCTTATAGCGACGAGGACATCGCCGCTGCGGGAGACGCCGTCAAGGGCAAGACTGAGATGGACGCTCTGGTGGCCTACCTGCAGGTGCTCGGTACCGCGCTGCAGAACAAGCGCTGAGATCGACTGCCAGCTTTCGAGAACGACGCGCTGCAGGGCAGCCGTCAGGGAATCAACATCGCGGGCAGTTCGAGCGTTCGGGCTGCCCAGGAGTAACAGATGAACGCATTCTGGAGTGGATACATCGCCCTGCTGACGCTGGGCACCATTGTCGCTCTGTTCTGGCTGATATTCGCCACCCGTAAGGGCGAATCCGAAGGCACGACCGACAAGACCATGGGACATTCCTTCGACGGTATCGAGGAATATGACAACCCGCTGCCCCGGTGGTGGTTCATGCTGTTCATCGGCACTCTGGTGTTCGGCATCTTCTATCTGGTGCTCTACCCAGGCCTGGGAAACTGGAAAGGGGTCATGCCGGGCTATGAAGACGGCTGGACGCAAGACAAGCAGTGGCAGCGCGAAGTTGATCAGGCTGACGCGAAATTCGGTCCGATCTTCGCCAAATATTCCGCCATGTCTGTGGCGCAGGTCGCTCAGGACGAGCGGGCACTGAAGATCGGTGGTCGACTCTTCGCCAACTATTGCTCGGTTTGCCACGGATCGGATGCCAAGGGCGCGGTCGGTTTCCCGAACCTGGCGGATAGCGACTGGCGCTGGGGCGGCGACGCCGAAACCATCAAGACAACTATCCTCCACGGTCGGGTTGCAGCGATGCCGGCCTGGGGCCAGGTCATCGGTGAAGAAGGCGTGAAGAACGTCGCAGCCTATGTACGCAATGGCCTGGCCGGTCTGCCTCTGCCAGAAGGCAGCGACGCAGACACCGTAGCGGGTGGCCAGGTCTACGCTCAGACCTGTTCGGTCTGCCACGGTGCAAATGGGGAAGGCATGGCCGCCCTGGGCGCACCGAAACTGACCAACCCTGCCGGCTGGATCTACGGTTCCAGTCTGCCACAGCTGCAGCAGACCATTCGCCACGGCCGCAACGGACAGATGCCTGCGCAGGAACAATACCTGGGCAACGACAAAGTGCACCTCCTGGCCGCTTACGTTTACAGCCTCTCGCAACAGCCGGAACGCGTAGCCAAGCAGTAACGCTTTACAGGGCGATACCCAGTATCGCCCTGTTCCCGATCAACTTTCTGGTATATGCGACGCTCTGTCGCAGACCGTCCACCCCTCCGCCGTTTGCCCTTCCCTCCTGCTGCTCTAATATTCTTTCCTACTCGCCGAAGTTGCGCAGAACTATAAGGCGAAGCCCTCGATTCAACACATCGGCATGATGTGCTAAACGACCCTGCAAAAAGCATGGAAACCGCTTGAAGCCAGGGTCCGAACGGCATGAGACGGCCTGGGCCTTGATTGCATTGCCCCCCTCCTTTCTCCATACTTGCCGCCGTTTTTGCCCCCTTGAAATGCCATTAGCGTGGAAGCCTTGCATGAGCACAGCAATAAGTGAGACTGCATATAACTATAAGGTGGTTCGCCAATTCGCCATCATGACGGTGGTGTGGGGAATTATCGGAATGGGCCTGGGTGTGTTTATCGCCGCACAGCTGGTATGGCCTCAACTCAACTTCGACCTGCCTTGGACCAGTTTTGGTCGTTTGCGCCCTCTGCACACCAACGCGGTGATTTTCGCCTTCGGTGGCTGTGCCCTGATGGCCACGTCCTTTTACGTGGTACAGCGGACTTCTCAGGCCCGCCTGTTCTCGGATGGCCTCGCGTCATTCGTCTTCTGGGGCTGGCAGGCGGTGATTGTTCTCGCTGTCATCACGTTGCCGCAAGGCTTCACCAGCTCGAAGGAATATGCCGAGCTCGAGTGGCCGATCGACATCCTGATCACCCTCGTATGGGTCAGCTATGCCGTGGTGTTCTTCGGCACGATCATGAAGCGCAAGGCTGCTCATATCTATGTAGGTAACTGGTTCTACGGTGCCTTCATCCTGGTCACGGCGATGTTGCATATCGTCAACAACCTGGAAGTACCGGTGAGCTGGTTCAAGTCGTACTCGATCTACTCGGGTGCGACCGATGCGATGGTTCAGTGGTGGTATGGCCATAATGCCGTGGGCTTCTTCCTGACCACCGGCTTCCTGGGGATGATGTATTACTTCGTACCCAAGCAGGCTGGCCGTCCGGTTTATTCCTACCGCCTCTCTATCGTGCATTTCTGGGCACTGATCACCCTCTACATCTGGGCAGGTCCGCACCACTTGCACTACACCGCACTGCCGGAATGGGCCCAGAGCCTGGGCATGGTGATGTCCATCATCCTGCTGGCACCGAGCTGGGGCGGCATGATCAACGGCATGATGACCCTGTCCGGCGCCTGGCATAAGCTGCGCACCGATCCGATCTTGCGCTTCCTGGTGGTTTCCCTGGCGTTCTATGGCATGTCGACCTTTGAAGGTCCGATGATGGCCATCAAGACCGTCAACGCGCTATCTCACTACACCGACTGGACCATCGGCCACGTTCACGCTGGTGCACTCGGCTGGGTCGCGATGATCTCCATCGGCTCCCTGTACCACCTGATTCCGAAAGTTTTCGCTCGCGAACAGATGTACAGCATCGGCTTGATCAACGCTCACTTCTGGCTGGCCACCATCGGTACCGTTCTCTATATCGCCTCGATGTGGGTCAACGGCATCACTCAGGGCCTAATGTGGCGCGCAATCAACGAAGACGGCACGCTGACCTATTCCTTCGTCGAGGCACTGGAAGCCAGTCATCCGGGGTTCATCGTGCGTGCATTGGGCGGCGCTTTCTTCCTCGCCGGCATGCTGTTGATGGCCTACAACACCTGGCGCACTGTGCGTGCCGCCAAGTCGGCTGAAATCGAAGCCGCTGCGCAGATCGCCTGAGGGAACCGATAAATGAAGAATCACGAAATACTCGAAAAGAACATCGGTCTGCTGACCCTGTTCATGGTCCTGGCAGTAAGCATAGGTGGCCTGACCCAGATCGTTCCGCTGTTCTTTCAGGACGTGGTCAACGAGCCGGTAGAAGGCATGAAGCCCTACACCGCGCTGCAGCTGGAAGGCCGTGACATTTACATTCGCGAAGGCTGCGTCGGCTGTCACTCGCAGATGATCCGTCCGTTCCGCGCTGAAACCGAGCGCTACGGCCATTACTCGGTAGCCGGTGAAAGTGTCTACGACCACCCGTTCTTGTGGGGCTCCAAGCGCACCGGTCCGGACCTGGCGCGTGTCGGCGGCCGCTACTCCGATGACTGGCATCGTGCGCACCTCTACAACCCACGCAACGTAGTGCCGGAATCGAAGATGCCTTCGTACCCCTGGCTGGTCGAGCACACCCTCGACGGCAAAAACACCGCCGACAAGATGGTTGCATTGCGCAGCGTTGGTGTGCCTTACACCGAAGAAGACATCGTCGGCGCTAAAGAAGCGGTCAAAGGCAAATCCGAAATGGATGCCCTCGTCGCCTATCTGCAAGTGCTCGGCACTGCACTCACCAACAAACGGTAACGCACCATGGATATCGGGACTCTTCGCGGCCTGGGCACCATTCTTGTTTTCGTCGCAATGATAGCCATCATCCTTTGGGCTTATAGCAGCAAGCGCAAGAAAAGCTTCGACGAAGCGGCCAACCTGCCCTTCGCGGACGAGCCTGACGCCAACAAGCGTGATGAAGAAGCTTCCAGGAGTAAGAAATAAATGACCTCGTTTTGGAGTTGGTACATCACCCTGCTGAGCCTGGGGACCATTGCCGCACTGGTCTGGCTGCTGCTCGCGACTCGCAAGGGACAACGCCACGACAGCACCGAAGAAACCGTCGGCCATTCCTATGATGGAATCGAGGAATACGACAACCCGCTCCCGCGCTGGTGGTTCCTGCTGTTCGTTGCCACCGTTATCTTTGCGCTCGGTTATCTCGTGCTCTATCCCGGCCTGGGCAACTGGAAAGGCGTACTGCCTGGTTACGAAGGTGGTTGGACTCAGGTCAAGGAGTGGCAGCGCGAAATGGACAAGGCGAACGAGCAGTACGGTCCGCTTTATGCCAAGTTCGCGGCGATGCCCGTCGAGCAGGTCGCTCAGGATCCGCAAGCCCTGAAAATGGGTGGCCGCCTGTTCGCTTCGAACTGCTCGGTCTGCCATGGTTCGGATGCCAAGGGTGCCTACGGGTTCCCCAATCTGACCGACGGCGACTGGCTGTGGGGCGGCGCGCCTGAAACCATCAAGACCACCATCATGGGCGGACGACAGGCAGCCATGCCAGCGTGGCGTGACGTGATCGGGGAAGATGGCATACGCAATGTGGCCGGTTACGTTCGCAACCTGTCCGGGCGTGATACCCCCGAGGGTATTAGCGTCGACATTGAGCAGGGTCAAAAAATCTTCGCAGCCAATTGTGTAGCTTGTCATGGTCCTGCAGGCAAAGGCACTCAGGCCATGGGCGCGCCGGATTTGACCGACAACGTCTGGCTTTACGGCTCGAGTTTCGGACAGATTCAGCAGACCCTGCGCTACGGTCGAAATGGCCGGATGCCAGCCCAGGAACACATTCTTGGCAACGACAAGGTGCACCTGCTGGCAGCCTATGTGTATAGCCTCTCGCAAGAGTCGGAGGACTGATCCAATCGGTCCAGGCGCGACCCAAGGTCGCACCTTGCTTCGACTGACGAGGCGTACCATTCGCAGCAGGTAAGCAAAAGATCCCGGTCGGCAGGTATCGGCCGGGACACTCACCCTCCGCCGTGGTACGCACTAGATGACTGAGCAGATCCCCGTTCGCAACGTAACACCTCCCTCCAAGTCCGAAGCATCGGGCGACCTCTACGCAGCGCGCGAAAAGATCTACACCCGAGCCTTCAGCGGCCTGTTTCGCAACTTGCGACTAGTCGGTGGGGCACTGCTGTTCGTACTCTACTTTGGCACCGTGTGGCTGACCTGGAACGGCCGGCAAGCGGTGTGGTGGGACTTGCCAGAGCGCAAGTTCTATATCTTCGGCGCGACCTTCTGGCCGCAGGACTTCATCCTGCTATCGGCACTGCTGATCATTTGCGCATTCGGCCTGTTCTTCATCACTGTTTTCGCCGGGCGCGTCTGGTGTGGCTATACCTGTCCCCAAAGCGTGTTTACCTGGGTCTTCATGTGGGCGGAGAAAATCACCGAGGGCGATCGAAACCAGCGCATGAAGCTCGACAAAGCCCCCATGAGCGCCGACAAGTTTTTGCGTAAAACGGCCAAGCACTCGATCTGGCTGGCGGTTTCCCTGGCGATCGGCATTACCTTTGTCGGCTATTTCACGCCGATCAGGGACTTGGTGCCTGATCTCGTGACGCTACAGGTGGGCGGTTGGGCATTGTTCTGGGTGGGCTTCTTTACCCTCGCCACCTACGGTAATGCCGGCTATCTTCGCGAGCAGGTATGTATTTACATGTGCCCATACGCTCGTTTCCAGAGCGTGATGTTCGACAAGGACACCCTAATCGTCTCTTACGATCCACGTCGCGGCGAGCGTCGTGGCCCGCGGAAAAAGGACGCCGACTACAAAGCGATGGGCCTCGGAGATTGCATCGATTGCACCATGTGTGTGCAGGTCTGCCCTACCGGCATCGACATCCGCGACGGCCTGCAGATTGAATGCATTGGGTGCGCCGCGTGTATCGATGCATGCGACACCATCATGGACAAGATGAATTACCCGCGTGGCCTGATCAGCTATACCACCGAGCACAATCTGTCCGGACAGAAGACCCATCTGGTGCGGCCGCGGCTGATCGGTTATGCCGTGGCGCTGACAGCAATGATGGGCGTGTTCGCCTATGCGGTCTCGGATCGCGCACTGGTCAAGCTCGACGTCCTAAAGGATCGCGTGCTCTATCGAGAGAATGAGCAAGGACGGATCGAGAACGTTTATACGCTCAAGGTAATGAACAAGGCTCAAACCGAGCAGACCTTCATCATTGAAGCCGTTGGCCTGGAAGGCTTGAAATACGAGGGGCGCAACGAGATTCGTGCTGAGGCAGGCGAGCTGGTTACCGTTCCAGTGGAGCTGTCAATGGCACCGGAGCAGCTACCATCGAGCACTAACGAAGTCGTCTTCCACATCAGGTCGGTGGATGATTCCTCTATTGAAGATGAAGCGGAAAGCCGCTTCATTGGCCCAAGCATCCGCTAAACAGGTAGTTCATGAGCAATTCCGAGCACGAAAGCACACGTTGGTATAAGCAGTTCTGGGCCTGGTTCGTGATCGGCATTCTGTTGATGTCGGTCATCCTCGGCACCTCAATGCTGACCATTGCGATCCGCAATGCCGATACGTTGGTCTCCGACAACTATTACGATGCTGGCAAGGGTATAAACCAGTCACTGGAACGCGAGAAGCTCGCTGAGCGCCTGCAAATGCAGGCGCAACTCAACCTCAACGACGAACGTGGACTCGCCGAGCTCCAACTGAGCGGTGCGAGCCGCCCGCAACAGGTAATACTCAACCTGCTCTCCCCTACGCAGCCAGAACGCGACCGTCGTATCGTTCTCCAGCCCCAGGGCGATGGCTTCTATCAGGGACAGATGCAGGAGCCAGTCACCGGCAGGCGTTTCGTTGAGCTGCTCGGCAGAGAGGGCGACCAGGATTGGCGCCTGTTCGAGGAAGAGGAAATCGCAAGCGGTCAGACGATTGATCTGAGCTACTGACCGAACGATGGCAAGCCCCATTCCCTGCTACCACTGCGGGCTGCCAGTACCTGCTGGCAGTGCATATCACGCCCGCGTGCTGAACGAGCAGCGGGCGCTATGCTGTCCTGGCTGCCAGGCGGTCGCAGAGGCGATCGTCAAGGGCGGCCTGGAAAGCTACTACTCGCATCGCAGCGATGCATCTATCAATCCAGATACCCTGCCGCAAGCGCTTAGCGAAGAGCTGGAGCTGTACGATCGCAAGGACGTGCAAGCGCCATTCGTTCGCCATGAAGGTGAGCTGGCCGACGCCTCACTGATGATCGAAGGCATCAGCTGTGCCGCTTGCGGTTGGTTAATCGAAAAACACCTGCGCCGGCTCGACGGGATTTCAGAAGCTAGCCTGAACCTCTCCAATCATCGCCTGCGGGTGCGCTGGGATGACGCTGCCTTGCCGCTCAGCGAATTGCTCACCGAGCTTCGCCGTATCGGGTATGCCGCTCATCCCTATCAAGCTGACCAGGCGGCAGAGCGGCTTGCCCAGGACAACCGTCGCAGCATGCGCCAACTGGGCGTAGCCGGCTTGCTCTGGATGCAGGTGATGATGGCGACCATGGCGACTTGGCCTGAATTCAACATCGACCTCTCGCCAGGCATGGACAGCATACTTCGCTGGACCGCTTTGCTGCTGACCACGCCGATCGTCTTCTATTCCTGCACCGATTTCTTCAAAGGTGCACTGCGTGATCTACGCACCCGCCATCTGACCATGGACGTTTCTGTTTCGCTGGCGATCGGTGGCGCCTATGTCGCCGGTATCTGGTCGACGATCACCGGTCAGGGCGAGCTATATTTCGATGCGGTGGGCATGTTCGCCCTGTTTCTTCTGGCTGGACGCTTTCTCGAGCGCCGCGCGCGGGAACGCACCGCCGCGGCGACTGCACAGCTGGTAAATCTGCTGCCGGCTTCTTGCCTGAAATTGGCCGACAACGGCCAGACTGCAAGGATTCTGCTTCGAGAGTTGCAACTTGGCGATCGAGTGCTGGTTCAACCCGGCGCGCTAATCCCGGCCGATGGTCGTATTCTCAGTGGACAATCGAGCGTCGATGAATCGGTGCTCACTGGCGAATACTTGCCGCAGGCTCGAATCGTTGGCGATGCCGTCACTGCGGGAACCCTCAACGTCGAAGGCGCTCTGACCGTCGAGGTACAAGCGCTGGGCGACAATACCCGGCTTTCCGCGATTGTCGGCCTGCTGGAACGCGCCCAGTCGGACAAACCGCGCCTGGCCGAGCTGGCCGACCGGGTTTCGCAGTGGTTCCTGGTGATCGTACTGCTGACCGCCGCTGTGGTTGGTATCGTATGGTGGCAGATCGACCCGCAACGCGCGTTCTGGATCGTTCTTGCCTTGCTGGTAGCCACCTGCCCCTGCGCCTTGTCGCTGGCTACACCGACCGCCTTGACCACCGCCACTGGCACGCTGCACAAGCTTGGCTTGTTGCTCACCCGGGGGCATGTGCTGGAAGGTCTCACTCACATCGACACGGTGATTTTCGACAAGACCGGGACCCTGACCGAAGGTCGCCTGACCCTGAGTGAGGTGCGGCCACTGGCTGAGCTGGATGCCAATGTATGTCTGGAGTTGGCCGCAGCCTTGGAAAACCGCTCCGAGCACCCGATTGCTCGGGCGTTCGGCCGAGCGCCCCAGGCAGCCGACGCCGTGAACAGCGTTCCCGGCCTGGGTCTACAAGGTTCGGTTGGGGAACGTACGCTACGTATCGGTCAGCCCGATTTCGTAGCGGATGGCTATGCAGGCACAGCGCCCGAGATTCCCAGCAAAGAAGGCCAATGGTTGCTGTTGGGCGACTCTCAGGGGCCTCTGGCGTGGCTGGTGCTCAACGACCGCTTGCGTGATGACGCGCCGGCTCTGCTGCAAGCGTGCAAATCCCGGGGCTGGAAAACGGTTCTGTTGTCCGGCGACAGTTCACCGATGGTAGGCGAAATCGCTCAGCGGCTCGGCATCGAAGATGCGCACGGCGGCATGACCCCAACCGACAAGCTAACTCACCTGCAGCGACTGCAAGCCAAAGGTCATCGCGTGCTGATGCTTGGTGATGGTGTCAACGATGCACCGGTTCTCGCGGCAGCCGACATCAGCGTGGCCATGGGTTCAGCGACCGATCTTGCCAAGACAAGCGCTGACGCTGTCCTGCTCAGCAACCGTCTCGACAGCCTGGTGCAGGCATTCAGCGTGGCGCGCCGCAGCCGCCACATCATCATCGAAAATCTGACCTGGGCGAGCCTGTACAACGGTTTGATCTTGCCATTCGCGGCTATCGGCTGGGTAACACCGCTGTGGGCGGCACTGGGCATGTCTGCCAGTTCGCTGCTGGTTGTGCTGAACGCGTTGCGGCTGAGCCGACTGCCGAGTCAGCGGCGCCCCGACAGTCTGCCCTGACTGGCGTACGATAGGTAACGCGCCTACTCGGGCTTGCCTTGACCCACCGTTACTGGAGGCATTTTTGGCCGCACTTTACATTTTGATTCCCGTCGCCGTGGTTCTGGTCGCGTTGGCCATTTGGGTCTTTTTCTGGGCCGTCGACAGCGGCCAGTACGATGACCTTGACGGCCCGGCCCATAGCATCCTTTTCGACGAGGAGGACCCCCAGCACCGGGCAGGCATCGAGCAGGCAGACAAGGGCCGCGACGAAGGGAATCCCAATCGTGAATGAGTTGTTGCCACTGCTGATATCGGCTCTAGTGCTCGGCCTGCTTGGTGGAGGCCACTGTTTAGGTATGTGTGGTGGTTTGATGGGCGCCCTGACCATGGCTATTCCTGCTGAGCAGCGCGGCAAACGACTGCGCCTGCTCGTGGCTTATAACCTGGGGAGAGTACTGAGCTACGCTTTTGCCGGTCTGCTGATCGGACTGGCTGGTTGGGCCGTTGCCAACAGCCCTGCCGCGATGGCGTTGCGGATTCTAGCCGCACTGCTGCTGATCAGTATGGGCTTGTATCTAGCCGGCTGGTGGGCGGGCCTGACCCGTGTCGAAGCGATTGGACGAGGCCTTTGGCGCCATATCCAACCATTTGCCAGCCGGCTGATGCCGGTTAAGAGTGTTCCACGAGCGTTGCTGCTCGGCGCTCTCTGGGGTTGGCTGCCATGCGGACTTGTCTACAGCACCTTGCTATGGGCCGCGAGCCAGGGCGATGCGCTGGACAGCGCCCTATTGATGCTGGCATTTGGCATCGGTACCTGGCCCGTGCTTCTGGCAACCGGCCTGGCTGCCGAGCGACTTACCGCAGTGCTTCGTAAACGCGGCGTGCGAATGCTTGGCGGTGTCACCGTGATCCTTTTTGGTCTTTGGACGCTTCCAGGCCCTCATCAACAATGGCTGATGGGCCATGGCCATGTTGGCGGTGCGTCCCTGCAGCAAGCGCCCTCTCACGTTCATCAGTGAAACGCCACTGACCCGAGAGAGTCCACCGAAACGCCGGCTTCCGTTCACGCCTGCATTTTGCTCAGGGCTCTTTCGGCAGCTGGCGCTTGTGGGCCGACTTATCGTAGGTGTCGATGATGATGCGAGCCGCCTCATCAGGTACCGCTCGGCCTTGCAGAAAGGCATCGATATTTTGATAGCTCACCCCATGAGCATCTTCGTCCGGCTTGCCGGGTGAAAGCTCTTCGAGATCGGCAGTGGGGACTTTTTTTACCAGCTGTTCAGGTGCACCCAATGCAGCCGCCAGCTCACGGACCTGATGCTTGACCAAACCGGCCAGCGGCGTCAGGTCGCAAGCCCCATCGCCAAACTTGGTGAAGAATCCCATCACTGCTTCTGCCGCATGGTCGGTACCGATAACCAGTCCTTGTCGCGCGTTGGCAATGGTGTACTGAGCCACCATGCGCATCCGCGCCTTGGTATTGCCAATCACGAAGTCGCGCTTTTCCGGAGTCAAGTCATCAAGCGCCTCGGTAGCTCGCGTCAAGCCTTGCACGGCGGCTCCGATGTTGACCGTATGGCACTCATCCGGCTTGATCGAATCGACAGCAAGCTGCGCTTCGTCTTCGTCATGCTGAACTTGATAGGGCAGCCGGACGGCAATGAAGCGATAGTCGTCGCCCTCTCCGGCCTCCCGCATCCCCTCGACTGCACGCTGCGCGAGCAGTCCTGCGGTAGTCGAATCCACGCCTCCGCTGATCCCAAGCACCAGCGTCTTGAGACCGGACTCGCGCAGACATTGCTGGATGAAGGCGACTCGCCGATCAATCTCGGCCTGTATTGCTGCTGCCCCATCGAAAGGGGCGCAAACGTTAAGCGCAGCAGCGATTTCTTGCTGACGACGATGCATGGGTTTCTCCTTGCAGTTGATAAGGTTGGGAACGACCGTAGCTAATCCGACCATAATTCAGCGAATAAATCTCCTTCTGCGTACCGCCGGTCTCGGGCGCCGCAGCAGGGTCCGGACTCGCTTGATACAGGTCAAGTCTAAGCAGCGACACCCGCCCTAGAATCCGGCCACCGCAGTCAACCCGAGACCGTATGATGCTCGACGCCATTCGCTGGGATGCCGACCTGATTCATCGTTACGATCAGGACGGGCCGCGCTATACCGCTTATCCGACGCCCCTTCAGTTCAATTGCAAACTGGGCTCATTCGACCTATTGCATGCCCTGCGCAGCAGCCGCCAGGCGGCCAGGCCGCTGTCACTGTACGTCCACCTGCCATTCTGTGCGGACATCTGCTATCACTGCCAGCGCAACAAGGTCATCGCCAAAGATCGTGGGCGGGCATTGCCGTACCTTACGCGGCTGGAAAAAGAAATCGAGCTGATCGGCTGCCACCTCAGTCCGGAACAGGTTGTGGAGCAACTGCATTTCGGCGGTGGCACGCCGACCTTTCTCGGCCATGCCGAGCTGCGCAGATTGATGAGTCATTTGCGTAAGCACTTCAATCTGCAAAACGACGATCACGGCGATTTCAGCATCGATATCGATCCACGCGCAGCGGACTGGCCAACGATGGGGCTATTGCGGGAGCTTGGATTCAATCGCATCAATATCGGCCTGCAGGATCTTGACCCTGATGTGCAGCGAGCCATCAACCGCACGCAGACACTGAAACAGACACAGACGGTTATCGAGGCTGCCCGAACCCTGCAGTTCCGTTCAATACAGATTGATTTAACCTACGGTTTACCACTGCAAACGCCCGAGCGGTTTGCTCACACCATAGCCGCCGTGATTGCCCTGCAGCCGGAGCGCGTGTCAGTTGCCAGCTATGCGCATCTACCCGAACGGTACATGGCCCAGAGAAAAATCAACCCCGCAGAGCTACCTACCCAGCCGAACAAGCTGACGATGCTGCAACACAGCGTGGAGCAGCTGACTCGCGCCGGCTATCGCTATATCGGTATGGATCTTTTCGCCCTGCCTGACGATGAGCTCGCAATGGCCCAGGAGGATGGCGCACTTCAGCGCAGTTTCCATGGCTATACGACTCATGGGCATTGCGATCTGGTCGGCCTGGGCGTTTCAGCGATCAGCCAGGTCGGCGATTTGTACTGCCAGAACAACAGCGACATTACTCTCTACCAGCAGTCGCTGGGACAAGGTCAGCTCGCCACGATCCGTGGCCTGCGATGCAGTGAAGACGACCAGATCCGGCGCTACACGGTCCAGGCGTTATTCTGTAATTTCGAGCTGCGTTTCGACGAGATTGAAAGCATTTTCGGCGTCAGCTTCAAGAGCTATTTCGAGCAAACCTGGCCAGCCCTGGAGCAAATGGCTGCCGACGGGCTGATCCAACTGAATGCAGACGCGATGACCATTCTGCCGGCCGGACGGCTGCTTGCGCATGCAGTGTGCATGCACTTCGACCACTGCTTGCCGCCCCGCCCTGCCTCGCGGTTTTCCCACGCTATGTGAGTAACGACCCGAGCCGACGACCGCCCTGCGACCCTTGTACCGATTGGCCTAAGGTGCCTGCGTGAGTTAGTCTTGCGCACCGTAAGGTTTATCAGGATCCCGCAATGTCCGAGCCCATCAAGGTCCGCAAGCAGCCGCAGGCTAATTGCAAGGATTGCAGCCTCTCTGGCCTCTGCCTGCCGCTTTCGTTGAATATGCAGGACATGGAATCGCTGGACGAAATCGTCAAGCGCGGACGTCCCCTGAAGAAAGGCGAAACACTGTTTCGTCAGGGTGACGCGTTCAGTTCCGTGTTCGCCATCCGCGCCGGTGCCCTACGCACCTTCAGTGTCACGGATGCCGGCGAGGAGCAGATCACCGGTTTCCACCTGCCAAGCGAGCTGGTTGGACTGTCCGGCATGGACACCGAAACTTACCCGGTATCCGCACAAGCCCTTGAAACCACTTCGGTGTGCGAAATCCCCTTCGAACGCCTCGATGAGCTTAGCGTGCTGCTGCCGCAGCTCCGTCGCCAGCTAATGCGCATCATGAGCCGCGAGATTCGCGATGATCAGCAGATGATGATGCTGTTGTCGAAGAAGACCGCTGACGAACGCATCGCGACCTTTCTGATCAATCTGTCGGCCCGCTTCAGTGCGCGCGGCTTTTCGGCCAATCAGTTCCGCCTGCCCATGTCACGCAACGAAATAGGCAACTACCTCGGTCTCGCGGTAGAAACGGTTTCGCGCGTATTTACCCGCTGCCAAGCGAGTGGCCTGTTGGAAGCGGAAGGCAAGGAAGTCCGAATTCTTGATTCCATCCGGTTGTGCGCCCTGGCGGGCGGAAACATGGATGCCTAACGGAGCTCGTATGATTTTTGATGAATTCGCCATCAAAACCCTGATTAGACCGGTCCCGGACTTCCCCAAGCCTGGCGTAGTGTTCCGTGACATCACCCCGCTGTTGCAGTCGCCGAAAGCGCTACGCATGGTGGCGGACAGCCTGATCCAGCGCTACGTCGAAAGTGATTTTAGCCATGTCGGTGCGCTGGATGCCCGCGGCTTTATCATCGGCTCGATCATTGCCTACGAGCTGAACCGGCCACTGATTCTGTTCCGCAAAAAGGGCAAGCTCCCTGCCGACGTACTGGCGGCGTCCTATCGCACCGAGTATGGCGACGCCTACCTTGAAGTGCACGCCGACAGCCTCTGCGAAGGGGATTCGGTTTTGCTGTTGGATGACCTGATCGCCACGGGCGGCACACTGGTCGCCGCTGCTCAGCTGGTCCGCCGCATGGGCGCTCAGATTCACGAAGCCGCAGCGATCATCGACCTGCCGGAGCTCGGGGGTTCTCGCAAGTTGCAGGACATGGGCATTCCCACGTTCACCCTGACTGCGTTCGAGCTGAACGAGCGCTAGTTTTGATCTGCAGAAGGACTTCGGCGATACGCTGCGCAGCACTGCTCGGCTTGCTGGCGTTCTGCTCATCTTCGCTTGCGGTCGAGCGTGAAGCCATGCTGGACCAGGCTAACCTGCTGATCCTTCCGCGTGAGCGGCAATTGCCTGACGTCGAACTCATAGACGAGCAGGGACAGACTGTTACAACTGACGCACTACGCGACCACTGGTATCTGTTGTTTTTCGGTTTCACGGCCTGCCCAGACGTCTGCCCTACAACCTTGAGCGACATGCGCCGCCTACTCAGCCAGCTACCGCCTGACGTACGTGAACAAGTGCGGGTGGTTTTGATCAGCGCTGATCCTGCGCGCGATACGCCCGAAGCACTGCGTACCTACCTCGGTTACTACCGAGCGAATTTCAAAGGACTGACAGGCGAAATCCCAGAGCTGCAGAAAATGTCCAAAGCACTAGGGCTTCCTTTCGTTGCAGCAACGAGCATGGAAGGCGACTACAACGTGAGCCATAGTAGCAATCTGGCTATTGTCGGCCCGAATGGGACCCTGCGGGGGCATATCCGAGCTCCTTTGAAACTGGACGGGCTGCTTCAGTTCTTGCCACAGCTAATCGAGGCCAAGTGACTCCTAAGCCTGATGCAGGCCTCAGTGGCAATCAAGCGTGTCGGCTAGCACGTAGGCTTGAAAGGCAACCTCGTCGATCCAGTGCTGCGTCACCTCGGCCAGCGCGCCGCTCCCTTGCTTGCTGGCGGTGAACCGTTCGATTCGCTGCTGCAGCGCTGTATCAGCTGCCTCGATTCGCAATGTCAGAGGTTTGTTCTCTGGCTGTGGCAGCAATCGATTAAAGCGACGCCATTCGGGTAGTTCGGCAATCTGCTGGAGCAACACCCGGTCTTCCACCACTGCCTGACATTCTCCGAGTTTCAGTCCGATTAACGCTTGGGCCGCGCTGGGGTAGGTTCGTGCGACACCGCCAAAGCGGGACACCACCAAGTCTGTGTGGGGGCTTTCTTCTGTCACGCAAAAAAGCTCGCCGGCAAGATCAGACCAATCGGCAGGCCCTTTTTCGTTTGCCGCCAGCGCCGCGATTTCACTGAAATAGTAAGCCGCGCCAGAACCCAGCTTACCGAAGAGAAGGTCGCCTCCTACGGAGGCATCAACCAGTGCAACCTCGCGGCCCAAGGCTTCGCCCAAACGCTCAAGCCAGGCGGCCTCGAACCCTTCCCTGACCGACTCGGCCTCCGCCGCCTTGAGCGGGCGGTAAGCATCAACCGGGGCAGCTTCGATGACTCCAGCCTGGGTGCCAACCGGCACCACCAGCATGAGCATGAGCCGTAACAGGCGTATCTTCACGGTGCCCTCTCAAACGTACTGGTAGCGCAGCATCCGTTGCTTGAATTTCTCCAGGACAACCTGATCGATTAACGTCGCGAGAATGGCGATGACCAAAATATTCATCATCACCCCGGCCATGTCGGCAATTTCTCCGGAGTACGCAAGCGAGCGTCCAAGCCCCTGGCCGAAGCCGATCAGCATTTCCGCCGAGATCAGCGCCCGCCAGGCATTGCCGAAGGCCAGCTGCGCGCCAGTGATCAGCTCAGGCATCACGGCCGGCAGATAAACACGTCGCACCAGTTGCCAACGCGATGCGCCCATCACCCGAGCCGCGGCGACCTGGACCGGCTGCACGCTTTCGGTGGCATTCATGACGGACAGCGCCATCGGGAAGAACGCCGCAAGTGCGACCACGACGATGATCGGCAGGTTGCCGAAGCCCATCACGATCAAGAACAGCGGTACCCAGGCGATCGATGGTATTGACTGCAGTATGACGATGGCCGAACGCAGGATCTCGCGAAAGAAGAACAGTACGCCCCCCAGCAACCCAAAGCCGATACCAAACAGCATTGCGAAGCTATAACCACTCCCCAACCGACTCATGCTGCCGTAAAGCCCTTCGCGAAAATCTGGCTCGTAAACCGTGGTCAGCAGCCTTTCGAACACAACGGGAATGCCGGGCATCAAGAACGCAGGAAGGCTCCATGCAGCGATTTGCCAGATCAGCAGAATGAACAGAATCGCCAACACCACGGCGAGGTACTTCTTCGGACCGGTAAGACGACGTCCCTGACTCATCAGTGCCCTACCTCCGTCTTAATGCCTAACAACCGAAGGATCTCGCGCCGCTCAGCGGCGAACTCGGAAAGATCGTGGCTCTTCTCGCAATGGATGAAGTTAAATGTTTTCAGCACTTTGGCTGGGCGGGCGCTGAACACCAGCACGTGATCCGCCAGATACAACGCTTCATCAACGTCATGGGTGACCAGCAATACAGTAGGCTGATGCTCGTCGATCAGCTCTCGCAGAACGTCCTGCAACGCCATGCGTGTGAGCGCATCAAGCGCACCGAAAGGCTCATCGAGCAGCAACACTTCCGGCTTGGCAATAAACGCGCGAGCCAGTGCCGTGCGCTGACGCATGCCGCCGGACACCTGGTGCGGGTAGTAGTGTTCGAAGCCATCCAGGCTGACCCGAGCGAGCCAGACCTTTGCCTGATCGAACGCATCAGCCCTGGCGACTCCTTGAAGCTCAAGCGCCATGGCCACATTGGCCTGCAACGAAAGCCAGGGATACAGCGCATGCTCTTGGAAAACCAGCGTACGCCGAGGGCTTGGGCCAGGAATCTTCTCGCCATCGGCGAGCACGCGCCCTGCGGTTGGTTCTTCAAGTCCGGCAACCAGGTGCAGTAAGGTTGATTTCCCACAACCAGAAGGCCCAACGAGGGCGACCAGCTCACCCTGGGCGAACTCGCCGCTGAAGCCCTTGATGACTTCTAGCTGGCCAAAACGCTTATCTACTTCTTCAAACCTGAGTTGCATATCGCTTTGAAGACCTCAAGAACTGCCCGATCAGCGGGCGGAATGACACTGCCCGGCACGGTGGCCGGGCAGTGTGGAACAATCTGCAGCGGTTTACAGCTCGCGTGCTTCTTGCCAGGACAAGTCGAGAATGGCGCTGGTATCGAATGGCTTGCCATCGCGAGTCTTGAGCGAGCCGAGCTCCTGAAGAATATCGGCCAGTTCCTGAATACGCTCCAAATCATCAGTGCCAAGCTTGGCGCCGAAGGTCTGGGTTGCGATGGCTTCTTCGATCACGACCTCACGGGGCAGCTCACCGCGATTAAGCGTCTTCAACGTCGGCTCGGCGATAAAATAATCAGCAATCAATTTGGCCGCTTCTGCCGGCTGATTCTCTAACAATTCAATCGCGTCACGTTGGGCGTCCAACGACTGCCAGACCGCCTCCTTGCGCTTTTCCAGGGTTTCCCCAGCGGTAATCACCACCATGCAGGGAAATGGCCAAACCTCGCCGATCTCGTAGATCTGTTTGACGGGTGCCACTAGCTGGGCGATCCGATCATAGGGTTCGAAGAGAAATGCCGCATCGGTACGACCTGAGACGAGGGACTGGACCGCAACGGCCGGGCTGGTGCCCATGATGTTGACATCGCTAGGCGCCAACCCCGCAGCCTTCAAGGTGACGCCGCGCAATACCGCATCGGCAGTACTGCCTTCTTTCTGCGACGCCAGAATCTTACCTTTCAGGTCAGCGATCGTCTCGATGCCAGTTCCTTCGCGGGCCACGATAGAGTGATAGCCCTGCTGGGCACCGCCGACCACCTTCAGATCAGCGCCCTTCGACGCCCACGCCACCGCGTTGGTGAACCCAAGAACACCTGTGTCCAACTGGCCGCCGATAATGGCCTTGATCAAATCGGTACCGGAACTGAACTCAACCAGCTCGACATCCAGGCCGTGCTTTTTGTAGAAGCCGCCCTCGTAGGCAACCATCGCCTGGGCATCATCCATCACCCGGATGTATCCGACTTTGAATTTTTCCTGGGCCTGCGCAAAAGCGCTCAGCAACAGCAGTGCGGGAACCAACCAGTGTTTTGCCTTCATTATCGACCTCAAGTAGATAGGCAGCGCCATGCATATAACCAAGCGAGCAAATGTATATTCATTTGGTTATTAGCGGATTGTGGCTTAGAACTTTACATGAAGTCCGGCTTGCTAGGCACTACCTAGGGGCGATAACCGGTAAACCAGAAGTTATAAAGCAGAAGGTTGCCGCCAGAATTGCTTTCGGCCCAGATTGCCAACAAGTCAGAGGGTGATCGTCTTCCGGCCGGCCAGCGCATGTGCAAGCGTGCCCCCATCGACGAGATCAAGCTCACCGCCAAGCGGCACACCGTGCGCGATGCGGCTGAGGGTCAACCCTTTTGGTATCAAAAGCTGAGCAATGTAATGCGCAGTAGCCTCGCCCTCAACGGTTGGATTGGTGGCTAATATCGCCTCGCTGAAATTGCCCTCAGCCACTCGTCCGAGCAGTTCGGGGATGCCTATTGCCTCTGGGCCTAGACCATCGAGCGGGGAAAGATGCCCCTTGAGTACGAAATAGCGGCCACGAAAGCCTGTCTGCTCCACTGCGAACACATCGACAGGACTTTGCACGATGCACAGCAAGGCATCGTCCCGTCGCGGATCAGCGCACTGCGGGCAGAGCTCTTCCTCACTCAATGTGCGGCACTGGCGGCAGTAGCCCACCTCCTCCATCGCACGTGCAAGCGCCTGAGCCAACCTCAGCCCGCCGCTGCGGTCGCGCTCAAGCATCTGCAATGCCATGCGCTGAGCCGTTTTTTGCCCTACGCCAGGGAGAATGCGCAATGCGTCAATGAGTTGGCGAATAAGCGGGCTGAAAGACATGGGTCACCAGGTTGAGGAGCAGTGGGCTGTAAATTGAAGCGGTACTAGAGACCGTGCCGTGAATGACGCTGATAACTCATTCACGGCGCCGATCGGCCGCGCTGGCTGAGTGCCTGGAACGGCACTCGGAAGCCATCAGAAGGGCATCTTGAAGCCGGGCGGCAACTGCATCCCGTCGGTCATGCCGGACATCTTTTCTTTGCTGTTCTGCTCGATCTTGCGCACGGCATCGTTCACTGCAGCGGCGATCAGGTCTTCTAGAATTTCCTTGTCCTCTTGCATGAGGCTGTCGTCCAGGCTAACGCGTTTGACGTCGTGTCGACCGTTCATCACAACGCTCACCAGGCCGGCGCCGGACTGGCCGGTCACCTCGGCGTTGGCCAACTCTTCCTGCATTTTCTGCATCTTTTCTTGCATCTGCTGCGCCTGCTTCATCAGGCCGGCCATGCCACCTTTCATCATGGGGTCTACCTCGGATCAGGGTTCGGAATGTTCTACGGGTTCGATGGTACCGTCGCGGATGACGGCGGCGAACTGTTGCATCAGCTGTTGCACCACGGGATCGGTTTGAATCGACTGCTCAGCGGCCCGTTGACGCTCGCCCCGTCGGCGGGCCGCGGCCTGGGCCGGAGTTTCCTGCTGCGGGGTCTGCAACTCGATGTCCAGCTGCAAGGTGCGCCCATGGTACTGATTCAGCGCATCGTTCAGACGTCGATGTTGAGTCGTATTGAACAGCGCACTCTGCGCCGGATCCAGGTGCATCAACCAGCGATCACCTTCAACGGAAATCAAAGTGCAATTGGCCGCGATACTGCCGGTCAGGCCTGCCAACCCGAGTTTCAGATAAATATCCTGCCACTCGGCCGCCAGTCCGGTCGCCGGTTCGACCGCAGGAGCAGGTTCGACAG
The DNA here is from genome assembly GCF_044543345.1 of Pseudomonas sp. NPDC077451. Lineage (NCBI taxonomy): Bacteria > Pseudomonadati > Pseudomonadota > Gammaproteobacteria > Pseudomonadales > Pseudomonadaceae > Pseudomonas > Pseudomonas sp. NPDC077451. Next base: position 35,887 of record NZ_JBITVX010000024.1, read on the forward strand.
AGTGCTGCTCCGACGCTGGATCATCCAGCCCGTCCAGGTAGGCTTCAGCCTGCGTTTCGACCTCGAAGTAATCCTCGTCAGTCAGCGGGGGTTCTTCATCGTCAGGCTCGCTCACCTCGACGACCGCAGCGAAATGTTCAGCGGTTTCAATAGAAGCGGTCCGTTGCTCTACCGCCTCAGTTTCCACCGCAACCGGTGACGATGCCGGCGGCTCATTCCACGGTACGTCGACCACCGAAGGTGCCGGCTTCGACGCCAAAGGTTGAGACGTCGGAGCCGGCGTGACCTCCACGGCAGCGGCCGGCGACTCGGGAACTTGGACATGAGCCGGGGCTGTTGGCGAGGGTACGGGTACAGGTGCAGGTGCAGGCGCAGGTGCAGGTGCAGGTAAAGTGTCCGGCTGCGGCGGCACCGAAGAGCTGACCGCAGCGGCCGGCGCTGGCGCTACGGGCTTTGCAGCCAGATCATGATCCGGTGCGGCCGATGCCGCAGTACCGGCCACGTTTGTTGAACTGGAATCAGTCGTGGCCGGACTGACTCCCAATGTCTTTAATGGTGTTCGCGGTGCGTTATCGCTGTCAGCAGGTCGGAACGCGAGCATACGCAGCATGACCATCTCGAATCCGCTTCGAGGATCGGGTGCCAACGGCAGATCGCGCCGGCCAATCAGCCCCATCTGGTAATAGAACTGTACGTCCTCGGCCGGCAATGCCTGCGCCAGTGCAAGCACTCGGTCACGGTCGCCCTGGCCATTATCTACCGCGTCCGGCAACGCCTGGGCGACAGCCACACGGTGCAAGACGTTGAGCATTTCCGCGAGGACGCCGGCCCAATCAGGGCCTTGCTCGGCAAGGTGACGAACCGCTTCCAGCAGCGCCCTGGCATCGCCTTCAAGCAGCGCCTGCAGCACGCCATAGACCTGCCCGTGATCAAGGGTGCCCAGCATGCTGCGGACGTCGGCCGCGAGTACCTTGCCCTCTCCAAACGCGATCGCCTGGTCGGTCAGGCTCATCGCATCGCGCATCGATCCATCCGCGGCACGGCCGAGCAACCAGAGCGCATCTTCCTCGAACGGGACCTGCTCGACGCCAAGCACGTGGGTCAGATGCTCCACTACGCGTTCGGGCGGCATGTTTTTTAGAGAGAACTGCAGGCAGCGCGACAGGATAGTCACCGGCAGCTTTTGCGGGTCCGTCGTGGCTAGCAGAAACTTGACGTGCGGCGGTGGCTCTTCAAGCGTTTTAAGCAATGCGTTGAACGAGTGCGACGAGAGCATGTGCACCTCGTCGATCAGATAAACCTTGTAGCGTCCACGACTAGGCGCGTACTGCACGTTATCCAGCAACTCTCGAGTGTCTTCAACCTTGGTGCGGCTCGCGGCGTCTACCTCAATCAGGTCGACGAAACGCCCTTCGTCGATTTCACGGCAGACCGAGCACTCCCCACAAGGCGTGGAGCTGATACCCGTCTCGCAATTGAGGCATTTCGCGATAATCCGCGCGATGGTGGTCTTGCCAACCCCACGCGTACCTGTGAACAGATAGGCATGGTGCAGGCGCTGGCTGTCCAGTGCGTTGATCAGAGCCTTGAGCACGTGCGTTTGGCCGACCATTTCGCGGAACGAGCGCGGACGCCATTTACGGGCTAGTACCTGATAACTCATAACACCATCGCGGGATAAAGCAGAGGACGGGTAATGCTAGCGGAGCAGGCTGCAAATTGCATCCAGCCTGACGCCTGCATGACGGACACAGCTTGTTATGGCAAACGCCCGGTCAGCGCTTAACAGTTGCCCCCAGGGCTCGCACGATCTGTTCCAGCTGCGGCTGGCCGCCGGTGATCTCGATCTGCAAGCTGTCTATTTCCCGACGGGGTGGGTATTGCTTTCGCAACTGGTCGAAGCCGACGCGGCGCTGGGCCTCGTCAGTGCCCAGGTTGCGACGAAATGCAGCGTCGTCACGTCGCGGGTCATACACGGCCCGACAGATTATCTCCAACAGTTCGCTAGGCTTAGTCGAAGCATCGAAGGCAAGCCCTCGCAGCGGCGCTGGCGGCATTAGTTCCGCCAGTTCAACCGTTGGCTCCAAACCTCTGCTCGCACAGAACGCCAGATAGATCTGCTCCGTTCCGCGCAACTTCCCATCCAGGCTATAACCGGCGATGTGGGGGGTTGCGATCCAACACAGCTCGGCCAATTCGACATCGACCTGAGGCTCACCCTCCCAGACATCGAGCACCGCCTGGATGTCTGTCCGCCTGGCCAGCTGCTCGCGCAAGGCGGCATTGTCGACAACCGCGCCACGGGCGGCATTGATCAGCCAGGCGCCTGGGCGCAGCTGCTCCAGGCGAGACTGATCCAACAAGTGAAACGTCGAATGTTCGCCGTCCAGCGTCAACGGCGTGTGCACGCTGATGACATCGCACTCAGCGAGTATTTCCTCCAGGGTGACGAACTCGCCCACTTCACGTGCCTGGCGCGGCGGATCGCAGACACGCACGTCCCAACCCAGCCCGCGCAGAACCTCTACCAGCCTGCCGCCCACTTCCCCAGCGCCGATCACGCCATAACGGCGACCTTCCAGCTCGGCGCCCTCACCTTCGGCCAAGGCCAGAAGGCTGCCGAGCACGTAATCAACGACGCCGCGAGCGTTGCAGCCCGGTGCACTAGCCCAACTGATCCCCGCCTCCTCGAAATAATCAATGTCGAGGTGGTCGGTTCCGATCGTACAAGTGCCCACGAAACGCACAGGGCTCCCCTCGAGCAACTCGCGATCGACCCGGGTGACAGATCGAACCAAAAGCACGTCGGCCTGCTCGAGCGCGGCCCGGTTGATACTTCTCCCAGGCATACGGCGTATCTCGCCGAACTCAGCGAAGAAAGCGTCAACCAGAGGAATGTTTTCATCGGCAAGGATGCGCATTGTGGGGCTCCGTCTTTGATTTCCCATTCTAGACCGCGCCGGGGCGCTCTGCCGCCTTCCCGTGCATGCGACTCGCGGCGTAGACTAGGCGGCTTCTGTATACAATCCGGATAATCTGCAATGCCCACTGAGCTGAGACTCAGACGGGTTCGCGTTGAACTGCGCACCCTCTTCGCCCTCGCCCTGCCTATGATGATTGCTCAACTGGCGAACACCGCCATGGGCTTTGTCGACACCCTGATGGCCGGCCGCGTCAGCCCGGCAGACCTCGCAGCGGTGGCGCTAGGGAATTCCATCTGGGTGCCGGTTTTTCTTCTCGTAACGGGCGTCATCCTGGCGACCACGCCCAATGTTGCTCAACACTTCGGCCGTGACCAACACGAACGAATTGGACCGCTGGTGCGCCAGGCCTTGTGGATGGGACTCGGTGTAGGCTCGCTATTCGCCCTGCTGATGTGGAACGCCGAGCCGGTGCTGCATCTGATGGAAGTAGAACCGGCACTGATCGACCCGACAATGGCCTATTTACGAGCGGTTGCCTGCGGCTTTCCCGCGGTGGCGCTGTATCAAGTGCTGCGTTGTTACAGCGATGGGCTCGGCCACACGCGGCCCAGCATGGTGGTGGGCATTCTCGCGCTGATGCTGAACATTCCGCTGAATTACATTTTCATCTACGGCAAGTTGGGCCTGCCAGCCATGGGCGGGGTCGGCTGTGGCTGGGCTACCGCGCTGGTCATGGCTTTCATGCTACTGGCAATGCTGTTCTGGGTACGCCGCGCTGATTACTACCAACCAAGCCAGCTGTTTACCCATTTCGATTGGCCGAAATGGTCGGTGCTGAGCCGCCTGCTTTCGGTGGGCGTTCCGATCGGGGTTGCGGTGTTTGCCGAAGCCAGCATCTTTTCGGTCATCGCTCTGTTGATCGGCGGCCTCGGGGCGACCGTGGTCGCCGGACACCAGATCGCACTCAATTTTACGTCACTGATTTTCATGATTCCGCTTTCGCTGGGCATGGCCATTACCATCCGCATCGGTCAGGCGCTGGGACGAGGCGCACCACGGGATGCACGCTTCGTTGCTGGCTTGGGCGTCATATCGAGCCTGGTCTATGCCTGCTTTTCGGCGGGTAGCATGCTGTTGTTCAGCGAGCAGATCGCACGTATCTACACACCGGATCCGGCTGTGATTGCAGTGGCCGCCAGCCTGTTCTTCTACGCTGCACTGTTTCAGTTTTCGGACGTGGTGCAAGTGACGGCGGCAGGCGCGCTGCGCGGCTACCAAGACACGCGCATGACGATGATATTCACGCTTTTCGCCTACTGGGGGATCGGCCTGCCGGTAGGCTATGTGCTCGGCCTGACTGACAGATTCGGTGAACCCAGCGGGCCGGCAGGGCTCTGGCAGGGCTTGATTGCGGGTCTGAGCTGCGCCGCGATCCTGCTGACTATACGACTGGTGCGCAGTGCACGACGTGAAATACGCCGAGCGAGACCAGTCGCAGTCTAGGGCTGGCTCGGTGCGGGCTGTTCAGACTTCGAAGGCCAGCAGGACGGCACTCAACAGCAGAAACCCGCTGAACATAAGGCGCAATAGCCGCTCCGGTAGCGCATGCGCCAACTTCACGCCGAGGCTGATGCTCAATAGCCCTCCTATGGCAAGCGGCAAACCAAGCATCCAGTTCACCTGGTCATGTGTGGCATAAGTGACCAGCGTAACAGCGGTGCTTGGTGCCGCCAGTGACAACGATAGGCCCTGCGCCACGACCTGCGATGTACCGAATACTGCTGTGAGCACCGGCGTGGCAAGCACTGCGCCACCCACGCCAAACAAACCGCCCAGCGCACCCGCGCCAGCACCCAGCACGCCTAACCACGGCCAAGGATGGCGCAACTCGGTCCCACCGGACGGTGGCCGGAAGAACACCCGCGACAAAGTGTAGACAGCCAAAGCGACGAGGAAACCGACAAAGGCGATACGCATGCGCCCAGCGTCGAGCGATACCGCAACTGCTGCACCGGCGATGGCGAAGCAGAAGCTGGCGATGCCTAATGCTGCCGCGTGGCGCAGGTCGATGCGATTGCGCTGGTGGTAACGCCAGATCGCGAGCAGCACATTGGGCACAACCATGACCAGGGCTGTGCCCTGAGCGACCTGCTGGTCCAGATCGAACATCACACCCAATACCGGAATCGCGATCAGCCCACCGCCGATACCAAACAGGCCACCCAGCGTTCCCAGCGCCAAACCCAGCACCACATTCAACACGAATCCGACCAGGTCCATAACGCCTCCAGCGAAAGCTGCAATGCTACTAAGCGGTCTCTGGTAGGGATATGCACAAGCATGCACAATGGCTTTGCGTATCCCGCATAGCAAAGCGAACCATGGACACCAACGCGCTTACCGATCAGTTCAAGCTTTTTATCGATGTGATCGATACCGGCAGCTTCTCGGCGGCGGGTCGCCTGCGTGCACTCGCACCCTCATCCGTTGCACGACGCATAGACGCTTTGGAGCGTTCGCTGGGTTGCCAGCTGGTCAGCCGCAGCAGCCATGCAGTCAAGCCCACAGCTGCCGGCCAGGCATTTGCCGAGCGTGCCAGACGGATCGTTCAGGAACTCCAACTCGCACGAGCCGAGATGACTTCGCTACAAAGCGCACCGGAAGGCCGTATCCGTATCGATGCGCCCGCACCCTTCGGACGCAGACACTTAGCGCCAGCATTGGCTGAGTTTCTTTTGGCCTACCCGGGGGTCGATATTCAGCTGCGCCTGATCGACAGCTTTATCGATATGCAAGGCGAGCATCTCGGTGATGTCGATCTGGTGCTACGTATCGGCCCGCTGGCCGATACGCGCCTCGTCGCAACGCCGCTAGCCCCGATGATGCGCATCGCGTGCGCCAGCCCTGCCTACCTGAAACGCCGAGGCGTACCGCAAACAGTCGCAGAACTGCCGGAGCATGATGGGGTGGACTGGGATGCTCTGGCTCCACCCCATGCATGGCGATTCGAACATGAGGGCAAACGAAAGCTGTTGAAGCCAAAGCGGCTGCGGATGGTCGCGAATAATGCGGAAGCCTTGCTGACCGCCACTCTGGCGGGACTGGGCGTCGCCCACCTACCGACCTGGCTGATCAGCGACCAGCTACTGCGGGGCGATCTGCTGCCCTTGTTCTGTGAGCGCGGCCTGCCGGAACCAGAACCTAGCGGGATCTATGCGTTGCGCCTGACACGGGAAGCGGATTCTCGGAGCCGTTTGCTGCTGGAGTTTTTAAAGAGCCGCTTTGGCCCGATCCCACCCTGGGACCAGGCACTGCAAAGCGGACTCGTCTTTGCTTGAAAGCAATGGCAATCAGACAGCGCAGCCAGAAAGTTCCTGGGTAACGCCCCAACCATCGAGCACACCGCCCAGCGGCTCGACCAGGTCCTCCAGATCCTGCTCGAAGTCACCGATACCATCGAAGGTGGCATACATCACTTTGCTGACCTGCAGGTCCCAGGCCCCATCGTCGCGGGGCGCTATCTGGGTATTGACGCATTCACCGCGGAAGTTGCTGGCGGCCGCGCAGGCACGTTCACGATCGGGAAACACAGCGTAGAACTCGATCGGATGGACGCGGGCAAAGTCGAAACCGCCCTCCTTCATCCTAAGAAGTACGTTGCTGCTTACATCCTCATGGAAGGTGGCACTCATAAAACAACCTCCTCTCACTCATGGATGACGATTTCAGGAATGGAAAAGCCTTTCTCTACCTCGTTGCGGATGCGGGCCGCAAGTTGCCTGGTTATCGGATAAGAGAAACCGTGCGGTGTATCCAATAGGCCTCAGCGACGCCTCGGAGTTCGACCGATCACCGATCGGACGCCTGTGACCGTAACCTCAGCCAGACACACGGCAGCAGCCGATGCTCTGAACATTTCAGTGCATGCAGCTGCCCTTGGAACATACGACGTATAAACCGCGTCCGCAACGGGGACGGTGAAACGAAGCGATCACGACGGGATTGACTAGACCGATCCGCGCGCTGCAACGCGTCGCAGCGCGCGGATCGAACTAGCCGTTGCTGGGCTTGCTGATCGCCTGCAACACGTACTGAGGCAGCGCGAACGCGCCGATATGAATGTGCGGGTTGTAATAGCGAGTCACGATTCCGCTACCAGCGAAACGCTGACACAAAGTTTCCAACGTCAGCTTGCGGCTGTCGGAATCACATGCACCCCAAGCGAATGTCATGGCCCCACCGATATAGGTAGGGACAGCCGCCTGGTAGAAATGCCAGTCGGGAAACAAGCCGGTCATCCGCTTGGCAGTGGTCTGGACTTCAGCCAGTTGCATGAAGGGTGTGCCGTTCTGCGCGACCAGAATGCCGCCATCGTTAAGGCAGCGACGGCACGCCTGATAGAAGTTTTCCGAGAACAGAGCCTCGCCCGGCCCAATGGGATCGGTCGAGTCGGAGATGATCACGTCGAACTTCTCGTCAGTGGTTGCCACGAAACGCATGCCGTCGTCGATCACCAGGTTCAGCCGCGGATCGGCGAAAGCCCCCTTCGAATGCTCCGGTAGAAACTCCTTGCATGTCTCGATCACGGTGCGGTCGATTTCGACCAGGGTGATGCTCTCGACATCGCGGTGCTTGCTCACTTCACGCAGCATGCCACCGTCACCGCCCCCGATGATCAGGACTCGCCGCGCCAGGCCATGAGCCAGAATCGGGACATGCGTGAGCATTTCGTGGTAGATGAATTCATCTGCCTCGGTGGTCTGAATAACCCCGTCAAGTGCCATCACGCGACCCATGCGGGCATTCTCGAATATGACTAGGTGCTGATGCTCGGTGTGCACCTCATGCAGCATCTTGTCGATCCTGAAGCGCTGGCCGTAGCCCTCGTAGAGAGTTTCCTGATAGTCACTCATGGGTGTCTCCCTGATGGATGGCTTAACAGACAGGCCCGAAGGCTGTCCAGCTGACAAAGAGCAGCATTCTACTTTGGTCTTATGACAGGAGGAACCATCCGCTCCCAAAGCCCGTTTGGTGAAGACAACGCCATCAGCGCTGGCTATCGTCTACCGATGATCGTAATCCGCCTTCCTTACGTTGCCCCATGGAACTGGCCTCAGTTTCACCAGCATTTTGCGCTGCGATTGCTACCTGGCCTCGAGGCGCTGGAGCCTGAGCGCTACTCCCGTACCGTGCGTGTCGGGGACGATGTCGGATGGCTCAGTGTGCAGCCGCTCGCCACACAGCCCGCTCTTGAACTGACCCTCAGCGATTCACTAGCCGAACACACCGTGGCGTTGGTGATGCGTGTTAGGAAGATGTTCGACCTCGACACCGATCCGACAGTCATAGCTCGGCATTTTGCTGCAGACCCTCACATCGGACCTCTAGTCGCTGCCACTCCAGGGCTGCGCTTGCCGAGCGCCTTCGATCCGTTCGAGCAAGCCGTGCGGGCGATCGTAGGCCAGCAGGTCAGCGTGAAGGCGGCGGTAACCATTACGCAGCGGCTGGTCGAACGGCTTGGCGAACCATGTCTTTGCCTGTCCGCAAGCAGAACGGATAGCTTAACCAAGCTGTTTCCCCGCCCAGAAACTCTAGCCAGCGCGGCACTGGACAACATTGGCATGCCCGGCAAGCGGGTAGCAGCACTGCAACGGTTGTCCGCCGCTGTAGCTAACGGCGCGCTTGAGTTGCATGCCGATGATGGTTCGGACGCACTGGTCAGCCGTCTTTGCGAGCTTCCTGGCATTGGCCCATGGACTGCCGAGTACATAGCGTTACGAGGATTCGGCGAGGCAGATGCCTTTCCAGCCGCCGACCTAGGGCTGCTGAAGGCTCCGTTATGGGGCCGCAACGGCCTCACTCCGCGGGAGTTACGTGCCCGATCGCACACGTGGCGCCCTTGGCGAGCCTACGCTGCCGTGTACATCTGGAATAACTACGGGATCTCCTCATTGCAGGCTAAGGCGGAGGAATTCTCGTCAGCACCTGCGGCCGGTCCTTGAGGGGCAACGCCAAGATCAAAGCCTCTCCGGACCGTGGAAATATTCCAGTTAGTGCAGTGATGTTGACTTGATGACTGATGAGCACGACGGGTGGTGTCGCTGGCAATGTGCTGAGGAATTCTCGCAAAGCTTCGGTCTGCTGGCTTTTCCTGTCGGGCTGGACGAAGAACGAGTCCAGAATTGGCAAAGGTTCTACCGCAGCAAGCCCCAGCAGCTCCGCCGTTTCCAAGGCCCGGCACCAGCGACTGCTGAGCAGCCTCGGTTCATCAATACCCTTCTTGCGGAGCAAAGCGCCCCATCGCTGTGCCTGCAACCGTCCGGCTTCGTCAAGATTGCGCTGAGTTGCGCAGTCCTCCAGCACGAAGCCCGGCGGATCGCCTGTTCCGGGCGCCGAAGCGTGACGCATAAGCAATACAGCGCGCCCCTCACGCATCGCCGCCCAAGCCGCCTGTTCACCAGCCCAGGCGCTGCCCGTTGACAGCAGCAACGCGACCAGAATCGCTATGCGCAATTCACAACCTGACCTTGGCGAAATGTCCAGCGGCAACCAACCACATGATTAGCCCGACGACCGGTAACAGCACGACGACAAGGCTCCAGATGGTTTTGCGACCGACCTCGATCCGACTTCGCCAGATTTGCACGATGGCCACAATATCGGCCACCAGCACGATCAAGGCTAGCAGTGTGCTCCAGGCTTCCACGCATTAGGGCCTTAGGTTGCGCTCATCTGGCCGATTGCCACGCGGCCCCATGATGCCCCAAATGATCAGGCCCAACACCGGCAGGATAACGATCAGCAATACCCAGAGAGCCTTTTTGCCAGTGCTGCTGTCGCTACGCACCACACTGATGATTGCCCAGATATCCAGTGCCAGGATAAGCAGGCCAAAAATACCGCCGAAGGCATCGGTCATGACAAGACTCCAAATTACGGTGAGTTCGTAATTAGGATGCCTAGCTGGTTTGAGGGTTCAGTATGCGATCAGCTCGGTAACGGCGCGGATCAATCGCGTCGAAGCTGGCGACCGCAGGATGACCAGTCAGCTCGCCACCCTCGCGTACCAGGCCGCAGGTGCGCATGCCCGCCAGCTGCGCGGCGTCCAGCTCTTCCACGACATCGGAAAGAAAGAGAATCGTAACCGTCCGCCGAACCCATCTCCCCGCTTCTTCCAGATAGCGGCATGGTGTGCACCTATTTTTGGTGGACACCATTTCAAGCCACTTTCT
>NZ_JBITVX010000025.1:0-44874 GCF_044543345.1 Pseudomonas sp. NPDC077451
CACGATGTGATACACGGTAAGCGTTCAGCGTGTGATACAGCTACCCGTGCAGCCTGTGATACAGATACGCAAGGTGAGTTAGCTAGACGCTTACTCTCTACGTGCCAGGTAATCACGAGTTCTACTCCGGCCACCTGACCCACACATTGGTGACGATGCGTTCCGCCGCTCGGGACGGTCGTGTACAGGTCATGAATATGCAGGAAGCTGAGATTGAAGGGGTTCGCTTTCTTGGATGCACAATGTGGACGGACTATGCGGCCGCCGGCAACGCCCATCAGGCCGGTTTGTATGCGCGTTCGTGCATGAACGATTTTCGGTACATCCGCACCGAGTCGTTCCGGCGGATCGTACCGAACGATTTGGTGCAGGAATCAGTTAAAGCGCGTTCCTGGCTGCGCTCGAAACTAGACGAGCCGTTCGATGGAAAAACGGTGGTGATCACTCATCACGCGCCATCGCTTCGCTCGCTGTTAGATAGTCCCGATGCGGGAACATTGCTCGATGCAGCTTACGTCAATGACTGTGAACATCTTATGGGTGGGGAGCGCGTTGCGCTCTGGCTCCATGGCCATTCACATTCTGCTGTGGATTACGAAATTCGCGGAACAAGGGTGGTATGCAACCCGCGTGGTTATCCATTTGAAGAAACGGGTTTTATTCCGAATTTGGTGCTGATGGTATGAGTTCAACTAAGCGGATTGTCGAACAAACGCGCGATGTGGCAGAAGCTTTGGCACGAGCGATGGGCACCTCTTTCGGCAGGGAAGTTACGGCGTACCTAACGGACGCCTATTTAGTGGCAGGCTGTTGTGTAGGCGTGGTTCATCGTCACGTGCGAGCTGACGTGTATGGGCGGTTTCAAGACGGGCACCGGGTTCGCACCTCCGACGTCTTGGAGGCCCATGAGCAGTATGGGTTTTGGACGCTGTATACCGCCACGGGGAGCCTGTACGTCATTGTGACATTCTTAAAAGGCAGCGGGCGCCGTTCGCTGGATGTGCTCCTGGAGCAAAGGGTAAAAGGCTTGCACGCGACCCCTGCAAGAATTCAGTGAGCCGTGCGTAGTGGGATGGTTCTCGCGTCATTTTTATAAATCGAGGTCCGCGGTTCATATGGCCAGGATGAGCTAAAAGCTATTACTAATGGCGCTTGTTAGAGAGTTTTTTACGGGAAAATGCCGTGCTCTGATTTTTATTAAATCTAACACCGATTTATAGCCTTCCATCGTTTGTAGCAGGTCAATTGGTCTATTATTTGCGAGCCCGGCTGCGGGCCGTCTCATCCAATCACGGGACGCCTTAATGTTTCCTTCAAACATCTCGACAGCAGCGAATTGTGCAAGGACAAAGCGAAGTTGTTTCCTGTTAGCGACAATTGGGCCAACACCGAGGCGATCAACTATGATTCCATGCTTGCAAAGGAGATCGCTTGACGCCTCAAGCAAAGCAGCAGGCACTACCCCCCTTGCGAGCGTTAGCAGCTTGATATCTTCCGAGGAAACGCTGGCAGGGGGTAGTTCTTTTAAAAGCTGCCTAATTATTTCGTGAATCTGCTCATTATCCATTCTGCTTTCCTCCTTTAGTTCGGCGTCCTGAGCATATTAAATATAGTGCAATATGCCAAGGCCAGAGTGCTGCTTAATAGAGGAAGGGTAATGCGTAGTTCCTTTACGTGGTGTCGCCGAAGTGGACATTGGTTCATCGTGCTCAATATGAACCAAAATCCAGTGCATATGGAGCACAACTTAAGACCGAGTGCTAACAAGTGACTATTTGACCGGCTTCATTGCCTCCACACATTAGATTCCCTAATTTCCATACCGGTTCGCTTCAGACTTGCGTCGCATTTCCAAAATTGGATGGTCTGCCGCTACTTGTTTGCCCAAGTGCATGGGCCCAGGCAGACGCAGGTAGCCGTCCCACAGTGAAGGGGTCCTGCACAGCAAGGCGACCTGTTCAGCGATCACTGTCGCAGTGCTAAATGCCCCGGGCGTTATGATCGTGATTTCTGTTACGCCCAACTGCTGCCATGGATCTCGCAGGTCTCGTTCTGATACGTCGTATCTTGTGTTCTCGCGCTGTGAGCGAACGCTGCCGTACTGCTTAGACGGTGACACGAAATAAAATACCGAGGCGCTCTCGCAAGATTGAAAAGCTCCCACCTTCGTCCCGATGTAGTGAGCAGAGTTGGGAGACAAGGTGTGGTTGCCGCTGATCTGTGCTACCTGGTGATCGGCTCGAATGCGGACGACAGCGGCATCTGACGGGACGGGAGGAAGACCCTCCCCGGGGCCATCTTTCAATGCTCCATAGAAGGTTCTTAGATTGGCATCGAGGCAGACGATCAACGAGTCGTTCGAATTGATCTTGCAGTCCAGCAAGGATTGGGTGACCAATGTCTTCAATTGGTCAGGCTTGAGCAGAGTGTCCGTCCCGTGGATGGCGGCCAAGCCCTCGCCGTAGCTGAACCATTTGCCATTGGAGTCCAGGCTAGATTCGAACCAGAAAACCTCTGGTTTATTCCCGCCCAACACCGTCCGGGTGATAACCGGCAGATAGATGGCCGGGCCTTTATCCTGAATTCTATCCAGCAAAATCGACAGCACCGTTGTGCTCGCCGGCATCGATTTTACTTTGGGCGTCGGAACGGGGAGGTGCCCGCTTAGTCGAATCGCTTCGATGATCGAGTTGGTAGCTTTGAAATCACGATCATCCGCTTTGGTCTTCCGCCTCTTAGCTTGTGCATCAGGGTCGATATGCATGATGAACTGGGTCGCGATGCCGTGCTTTGCCAGTACCCTCCGAATGACGTGCTTGGGGTCTAGCCCTGCTTCCTGAGAGGCAGCGGACGTACTGGTCTCAACGATCATTACCTTTGCGCCATTTTCAGAAGCCTGCTTGCTCGCGGGCACCACATGGTTCATTAGCCAGTCGTTTAGGCTGTTGCTGTCATGTTTTCCTTCAAGCATTCGCTGCGCGTCCGGTACATCCAGGCGTGTCAGTGCCACGAGAGGAGGCATCACCTTATCGAAGAACTTGCTGTCCTGGGCCAGGGTGGTACTGGCTGCATGTAGCCGCAGCATCACGTCAGCGTGTGCTGCGAGTACCATCGCGTTCAGATTGGCGGCCTCTCCCGTGGTGACAACCTTCTCCTCTCGTAAGCTAGCCACCGCCTTCTTGACCAGAAGCGGAGCCGTTCCAGGCAGACTTGCAAGGAGGTGAAAGCCGGCTTGGTCGAGGAACAGCGGGCCAGGGCCTGACGCAATCATTGGATTCGACGGTGGGATGGCGTAGATGGGTCTCACGTCGCTGTCGATGGGGATGTCGCCGTCGACCATTGGAGGAAACGACTGTACGCCCATGAAGGTCAGCAGCTTCTCGACAGGGTGCTCGTACGTAGTTTCCCAGCCTTCGACCGTCTTCTTGGTTTTGAGCTTCGCTTTGACGATCAGGTCGCCGGTTTTGACCCAGGCATGTTTTTTCTTGCCTACAAGGTTGGGCATCACCTGGGTCAGTTTCACACGTAGCTGGATGTAGGGCTGCGGCCGACCGTGCAGCAAGACAAGAGTCGGTTCGATAGCATGCAGTGCACTGGCATATCGGACATCATTTTCGGAAACGATAGGGTCATCCCATGCAAGCAAGCTGGAATCAGCTGCCTGGTACAGCTTGATGGGCATCGCCGCCTGCATGGGCTTTTGTATGAGGGCTTGCCCCACCAGCCAAGGAATGACCGTATACGCGAGCGATGAAATGTCTCCAGGCGTGACTAGGTGACTTGTATCCAGCGGCACCACGTCGGTGACGATCAACTTTCCTTCAATGCCGATCAGTTGCTCGTTCCAAATCCTAAGGACGTCCATCGACCATAGGTGGAGCACCTCGTTGATAGTGTCGACTGACAGCGGATAGAGCATGATAATCGCCGAGACACCGCCCTCTTTTTGGGGGAATAGGTCCACCTTTACGGGGCCCCGGGAAAGAACGGCAAGCATCTCCTCCAATCCTGTCGTAGGCAGGCCCGGATGTGGCTTTTTAACCAGCCCCTGAAGCGCTTGCCACGCGTCGAGATACTGGGGGCCGATTACCACACGGTAGGCTTGCCCCAATTGGGTCGCATCAAATTTGAATAGGCTGGTGCGTAGCTCAAGGGCCTTCATCTCGCGTCCTTTCTTGATTCATTGATGTATTTCAGAAGTGCTGATGCGACGCCGGCATGGTGACGTTCGAACTGATCCCAATCCCCATCTTTCTTGAGTTGATGGACGCTCTCGTTGAGCATCTCGTGCCAAGGCTTGACGCCATTCAGAAACGCGGCATCAGCGAAGTAACAAGTTACCGGAGTACCTCCTCGACGCCCCCGTCCGATGAGTTGAGTGAGGCTCACCAGGATGTTCATGATGGTGTAATGACGGATGTTATCCGGTTGCTGGCTAAACGCCGGGCGTGCGGTACGAATACTTTGTAGGAGAGCATTGGAGTGCTTTCGCTCCTGCATCATCAGCAAGCCAGGGCTGCTGTAGAAGGCAACCGCTTTCCCCGTCTCGTAGCAGATATGGGCAAGGTTGTTGTTTGGGCTGTCCGAAGAGGGCAGTGGACGGACGCAGATCACTACGGCGCCAATCGCCGAAAGACCATCGGCGTTTACGATGTTGTGGCCGCGCGCCATAGGGCCAAGCGCACTGACCAGCAACGTCTTGTCCTTATGCCGGCCGCTGGTGAATTCCGCCAGGTCGTCGTAGACAAGTGTTTGCTGTGCTTCGAGTGAGGATGGCTTGTACTCGCTCTGTCGTCCTCGCACCCAGCCTACCAATTGGCCTGGGCCACCCTGCATTTTCGCGAGGGTCATGGCCAGCACTTCAGCATCCGTGTCGCTGTTGGTGACCAAGAGCAGGCGAGCGCGCTCTTGGGTCTTTGGGTCGTTTGCCAGACTCTGGAGACGGGCTTTCGCCCAGGGCCATATTTCTTTGGCAAATTTCGATACCAGGAACTTGCGCTCCGCAAAGGCGGCACCAGAGATGGCGGTCGTTTGGTTGACATTCTCGAAGGTGATCTGGCCAGCTGCATCCGGAACGTCGATGAAGTCTTTGGCTCGAAGGTCGTAAGCACTGGCTCCGGGAAAATATGCAGTGGCAGAGAACCCTATGAACAACCGTTTCACACCGGCATAGCCCAGAGCGCTGACATCCGGAAGTGAAAGTAGGGTGCTGTGCGGATCACCGCGCATGGCGACGACGTTCAGGGTCGAGTCATTGTCGCTACTGTCTTTCCGCTTGAAACCAAACACGGCCCGCTGCAAGGGGCCGTTGGGGGTAGGGCTCAACGGCTCTGGCCCTGCAATGCTCCTTCGAACCTCATAAGCGTTTGGGACCTCGGCGTTGACGAAGCCAGAAAGCTCAACCTGGAGGTTTCGCAGGTGTGTTTCGATGACCAGCAGCGTGCCACGCAAGATCAACGATGCTTTTAGGCGGATCTGGTCATGCTCTTTCAGCGGTGCAGGAAGCAGACCACTGTCGGACAATGCCTTGATGAGATGACCAAGGTTGACCGCCAGGGTTTCAAGCTTGTGTTCGCCATCGTTTGAGCGCCAGCAGGCAAGGTGGTGACTTAGCCTTTCCAGGTGGGGTGGTATGCGGTTCGTGTTGTTGAACAGCTGTTCCAGCTCCTCGCGATTGATTCCCAGCTTTTCGGTAATGAAGGTGTCGTCGGCATCTGACCAGGTTGTTTCCTTCTTTGGCCACTCGAAATATTTTTCCTGCTGAAGGTTCATGAGCTGGCTCACACTGAGCGTGCAATAGGTTAGCGCCCAGTTCACCCGGTACAGACTGCTTCGATCAATCCCAGGTATGTTTGACCGGCCAACAACGGTATTGAACAGGCGCAAGAGAGGGCTATTGTCACCCTGGTTGCCAAGCTTCAGCTCGATGACACTGCTGTCTATGGCAGACTTCAGCAGACCGTCGATTTCGTCGACGAGAAACACCGGGGCAGTCCGGAGCAGCAACTCGATCAGGCTGCGCGGTCCAGGAAACTGGTCGGCGTCGGACAGCGGAATGCGCGTAGTGCCCGACAATAGGGCATGATGGTTGATCACCACGATGTCGGCTTCAAGAGCTTCTGACAACATTCTGGTCCGACCGCATTTGAAGAGAAAAGGACAGTGGTTAAGCCGTTTTGAATGCTCAAGTCGGCCTTCCTCCTGGGTCGATACCCGAACGTTGAAGCAAGGCTCTTTACCGGGTTCGACGTCGAGGAGGTCGGACGCGTAAGCATCCAGCAGGCAGGCATAGTCGTACGCGGACGCAGTATTGCTCTGCGCGAACTGGATCTGTGCACGCTCATAGACCCGCGTCGCTGAGTGCAATGGTGCAACCTTCAGATCAGCCGCTGCCACAGCTAGCGACAGCCTGAGAATACGTACGGTGTTTTCCAGTTCGACTAGCGTCGGTACCGCAATCACGACTCTGTGACCTCGGCGAGCCGCGTCAATCGACATCATCACCATGGCAACGCTTTTGCCGGTTCCAGTGGGGGCATTCACGCGGTAAAAATTGCCCGAGTCTGCTGCGCGTTTGGGTTCTGATCCCCAAATGTTGGTCAGGGAGGCTTCGTGTTGGCTGTGGAGATTGGGCGTTGCATCGAGTTGCTGGGCGAGTTCGCGTAGTGAGCCAAGCTCCCACTCGATTTCCTGCACAGCGGGCGATGAGGGGATATGGATGTGGCAGTCAGCGACTTCGAGGACGCTCCGCTCGCTTTCAGGTACAACGAAAACCCTGACCTGATCTCCAGCGATATGCTTGAGGACTACGTCCCCAGACTCTGGGAGCTGGGCATAGACCGGTGTCGCACGCCCATACTTGAGTGCCTCGAAGTATTCCCTGATGAGCTGGTCGGCATTCAGGTGCGGTGATATGCGATAGCAATCCTGTTCGTGGAGCTCGTCACTCAGCTTGCTCGCGTCGATCAACTCAAAGGGGCTGCGTTCACCTTTGATAATCGCCTCGGCGCTCATCAGGAAACGCTTGGGTTGGGCTACAAGTGAGGGCCTGAACCGCAAGCTCTCGGCTATCAGCAGCTGATCAGCGTCCTGAAGCGCGCACCAGGTGCTCCAGCCGCGTGTTCGGCCCGCGCAGAGAGCTGCTGCATCGGCCAGCATGGGTTCACTGCCCACATATCGCGCAGCCAGGGCGAGGAAAAGCGTTGTACTAATGTCAGAAAGGGGCTGCATGTTTTTGTGCCTCCCTTACGCACTGGCTCTGCGTGAAGACCGCAACCCCTGCAGGGCAGCGTTGGCGGAGCAGGGGAATGTTCTGCATCTGGTAATCCGGGATTACGATCCAGCGAGGCTTGCTCGAAGGGATTGATTCGATGTGTTTGGCCAGCTCGTAGGACGATATCCAGACCTTGGCATCAATATCCTGGTAAGCGTGGCCAAGACGGATACGCAGATCCGTTCGATCCACATCAGGCCACAGCTGCACCTCCAAACCTTTCGCCACGAGCGCGCTTGCGAGCGCAACCTCAAGCAGTCCAGGTTGGAGCGTGAATTTCCATAATGGCGGTTTGAGCATCAGCCGGTCTTCGACGGGGTGTCCCAGAAGGATGCTGTTGTCTACACGGTTGATCAGTCTCGAACCATCACGAACAAAAAGACTCTTTTTGTCCTGGCACCAGGCAGAGTCGCAACTGACCTGGTGCCGCTGAGCATTCATCGGCCATTTGCATTCGGGACATAGATACAGAAGCCCGTTATGGTGCAGGTGAGGGGGGATGGGCTCGTAGAACTCGCTTAGAGAAAGATTGAGTGGAACGAAGGATTCTTGGGCCTGGAAGGGCACGATCACGCCATGCTCAATCAGAAACAACCGGAAGTTTCGATAGTGTGTCTCACCGTCAGCCCGAAGGCGGCACGCTTGCTTGACCCGGTTTACGCTGGCCTGGACTTGCTCCCACAGCTCCCTTACGTCGAGCTCAAGCAGCATCTCATTGCAGGTTTGCGTGGCGATGTTGGAATACAGTAAGGGGCCTGAGTAGTCGGCCCTGATAGCCGAAGACAGCCAGTCCTCAAGGGGAACGCTTAGCTTGCGCTCCAATTCTATGGCTGACATTGGGTAGCCAACAGGCTCAAGACGCCAGAGCAGGGCGCAAGCCCGCTGCAGCAAGGGAAACGCCAGTGCCCTGTTCTTACTGCTGAGTGATGCGCCTTGAGCGAGGAGTTGCAGCAAATGCTCAGGTTGTTGTTTATCCATGCACTGTTCTCCACTGCGTCAACTTTGGTCTTTAAGTGGGCCGAATGTGAGCAGCTTTAGGCCATAACCTGAGTATTCAGGGGCTACCCATCCAGTGGGTGCGATATCGCATTTGATTTTGGCCTCTAGCAGGATCAATAGGTCGAAATAGTCGCTTATCGACATATCGCAATTGCCTTCTATTACGAGGATTGCATCGACCGTAGTAGTGAGTCTTGTATGCCCAGCCTGCGCTAGTAATGAATCTATAGCTGCATTTGGTGTTGAGCCCCAGCTAGTTGCTGCTTGACCAATGCAGTGTTCAGGCAGCTGCCATGTGGGGTAACTATTCCAGTTCAACCCTGGGATGCTTTGCATCTCTCTTGCTAAGTACAGGCTTGCCCAGAAGTCACACAGAGCTTGCTCAGTGCACCATAGATAGCTGCGATAACCCGGATATGCTTGTGCCATGCATGGGGCTAAATGATGGACGTGGATGATGGCTGCTAGTCGATCTAGGTGACTCGCGGGAGGTAGCTGGTCTGGAGATGAGCAGAAAAAATGAAGCTCATCAAATTGCTGTTCAGGCCAAGGTTCGTCTAGTCCGTGAGCAGAAAAACGATGCCTGTCGAGACAGGTGATGCTTTCGGGGAAATAAGCCTTGGGCAGTTCAAGTATTTGGTCTGCTAGTCGCTGAGCTTCGGCTTGTGTTTCTGCGATCAAGGCGATATCGAAACTTACCGAGTATTGTTCCCGTAGATTGAGAGCTTTCTGGTGCGTTTCTGTCTTAGCGCTTTCGGTATCGTCACCTTGGTTTAAAAGGTGGTACAGATAGTCGCTAGGCTGCATGCGCTTGCGATGCGCGTTGTTCATCTTTAGCGCACCTGCACGGGGCCGTTTGCGCACTTGTAACCGGGGTATTGGGCTTCTGCCGTGACGCGAGCCATCTCGGAGCTGGCGGCCTGTACCGTGATTGTAAAGTTAGCGCGTGGGCCCGCATTGGGTGTCACGCGTTGCAGGAAGGCAAAGCAAGTCTTCATAGCTGAGTCTCCATGGTCAGATGACAGGAGACAGAATGGGTTGGGTATGCGACAGCCTGTGTCGCATTCAACCTTGTTCGTACAGTGCCGCCATCCGATGCGCCGATAAGGCCATCACCCAGAAGTGCTTGTTGGACAACCTCCAGTACCTCTGGCTTCACCTGACCTGGTTCCAGGACAACAAAGCGGGTGTTGCTGATGACCTTGCCTGAGCAGTCTTGGCTAGGCCGGTTTCCTTTCAACAGTGATGTCGCGTAATCCCGAAGGGGCGCCAGATTTTCTACCTGCGCCGCCATTCCGAATCTAGCAGCGTGCTCCATGATCATGACGAGGTTCATCGCATCTGTTGGCAGCATGCTCAGTCGCGATAGCGATTTCTCTGCCCACCACAGTTTTGCTTTGCCCTTGGGCCTGCTGTGCACATGGGGGAATTTCTATTCGAGTTCGCTGAGGTCACGTTGAATGGTGCGTTTATCAACCTGGACGCCTTGGTTGGCTACTCGTTGGTGAATGGCATTGCTATCGAGAGCGCTGTCCTTGCTAGGGAGAAGGCCAAAGATGAGCTCATGGCGGAGTAGCTGTTCCACACTTCCATCCCTACTTGTGTGCGACACAGGCTGTCGCATGGCTGTTGAAAATGGTCAGACACGATCATCGATGAGGCAGCAGCATGAGCAAATCTGCGGAAGTCTTCAATCTCATGGATAACCTTCTTCCGCTGGCTGAAGACGTCGATCTAGCTGGGCCTGACGAGTTGCAACGCCTTTACGCTGGCATTGGAATGCCATCGCTGAGAGCGAAGGAGCTAAGCGGGCAGGCGGGTGTTACCTATCACGAGATCAAAGCAGCCAATCCGCTTCTTGGATTGGTTGATCCGATCAGGATTCGAAATCGCTATGTGGAGCTGCGTGAGCAGGCTCTGTTGGGCGATGCGGATGCGCTCAATGATCTAGGGTGGTTTTGGCTCAATGGTCTGCGGCTGAAGCCGAACCCTGCGCTGGCCAGGCGGTTATTCAAGGTTGCGGCAGTGATGGGAGCCTCAGAGGCTCTATTCAACCTCGCCGAGCTGGCCTTTTATGGCAAGGGGCTGGTGGTCAATCCGGGCTTGGCCATCGACTATTACGAGCAGGCTTTCGAAGCAGGGATTCACTGTGCTGCGCAAGCATTAGGGAGCTTGTATGAGCGTGGGGACGAGGGTGTCATCGTCGATCATGGCAAAGCCATCAGTTGGTACAAGCGTGGAGCGGCCGAGCAGGACTTGATGGCGTGCTTCTCACTTGGCAGGTTGGCTCTGGATGAGACATCACCCGAGTATGATCCAGCACTTGGCTTGTATTGGCTGCAGTGGGCGGCCATGAGGGGGCTGGTGCTGGCGACTGAGCGACTTGCTGAATTTTACTTTTCTACCTTCGAGTCTCCACCGGATCCAGATGGGCTGCTGTTTCGTTTCTGGCGGGATCTGGCGATCAGCCAGGGAAGCTTGTGGGCCAGAGAGTTGCGTGCATCGGATGTTGCTATTCAACAGGTATGCAAAAGCTCATAGCATGCTGGCTTTATGCCCCTGCAGGGATATCAATAGGTGCTGGGGTTAGGACTAAGAGGAAGGGAATGAGTCTGACTGGGAATCAAAAGGCCTTTGCACGGTACCTGGCTGATTTATGGGGCAGGCCAGAGGCACTGGGGGAGATGCGTGGTTTGTTCCCAGTGGGAGATGCTTCGGAGGCAGGGCTGCTGCATAGCTTTCGCATTAGCAAACATCAGAGCTGGAAGCCTTGGAAAGGGCGTATTGCCTCAGCGGTTCATCATTGGTGGTGTCATTCGCTTCAGGAGGCCTTTCTCCATTACTCCTGGCCTGATAGCCCTAAGCCTAATTCGTCCCAATGCATTGCTGCCCGTTTACGGCAAGCGCTAGCTGTGCGTGATCAAGCAACTGCCCGCGATGCATGCCTGGCTATATTCCACTGGGGGGGCGTCGCGCGTCGCCCTGGTGATAAATCTCTGGCTTGGGTCGAGGATCAGTACCTAAAAAAAACGCTATGCCAATCAATCATGCATGCAGTCCAACTGCTTCAACCTGGATCTGCTCAAGGGCTTGCTGCATTCGATGGCAAGGAACTCCTGATGAATTCCGCTATGACAAAGGTCTACGCGGCTGCCGACCCTGACCACATCATTATCTACGACGGCCGCGTTGGTGCTGCACTTGGATTGCTCGCCCGTTATTCACTCATGCGTTCTGGCGTACCTAGCGTCCCTGCTGATTTATCCTTTCGGTGGGGGGCCGGACAAGGCGACACGACGAATAGAGATCCATCGCTGGGGGCGTTCAAGTTTCGCAAGCTCAATGCCGCTCAGTGCCAGCTATGGGCGGGACAGGTGTTGCTTGCAGGAGAGTTGCTGCAGCAGGTGATGGCCTACAACCCAAGCATTGGCTCCATTGCAGAGCTTGAGAAAGCCCTCTTCATGATCGGTTACAACGTAGATACAGATCTCCCCCCTCTGCCGCTTCCCCGGGTTTCCCCATAAGGAGATTTAAATGGAGCTTTATCGGGCGATTCCTGCCAGCCAAGTGGGGAGGGCGGAAAAAGATCTTCGTCGTCACTCAGCGATGCGAATACCCAGCAATGTTCCCTACGTGGTCGACAACCTCTGGGAGTCTCTTCGGCCGAGAAATATGCCGTCCCGCCGGCATGCAATTTACGCCAGCCCAACCCCTGAACTCGCTTTGCTGAATGCCAGTGCTCCGCTGGCTGATGGTGATGAATACGTTGCCTGCAGGGTTGTTGTAGAACCACAGAAAATCCGTAACGCTCAGCTTCAGGTGACCGATGCGCGCTACCACAGCGACATTCGCTTGATTAGCAAGTGGATCAGTCAGCATGGGCAGGAGTTGGCTGAGCTTTCGTTGGATCAAAAGCAGAAGCTTGCACCGCTCTTTATGCCGGGCCTGCATCGACGTGAGCTGACCGAGCTGTGGAAGGCTCATCCGTTGGTGGCCGCGCTTTGTACCTATGCGACGCAGCACTCTTCGTTCTGGTCCTCCGCATCTGACAGCCCTCGGTCTTCGGATGGCGAGCTGTTCTTTGAGTTGGTCGATGACGCCGATACCTACCGGCTTGAAGTCATTTGAAGTTGCCGGAGCGTTTCTCCAATCGCTGCCTCAGTTCAACGACGTCACTTTGCTTCTTCCGTGAAAGATCCCGTGCGACACAGGGTGTCGCATGCGTTGATTAGCTTTCACTCCAGCGTACCTAGAGGGATGGTGTCTATGCAGGAGCTTCAGCCTGGTCTTGTTGTCATCCATGGCAATCATCTAGAAGAACTGCGAGCCCTTGCAGTGCAGTGGATGCGCAGCCACCCGCTACATCCGCTGGAGAACGAGGTGCTGCTGGTGCAAAGCAATGGTATCGCCCAGTGGCTGAAACTGGCGCTGGCCGAAGACCCGCACAAGGGTGGCTGCGGCATTGCTGCGGCGCTGGATGTGCAGTTGCCTGCGCGCTTTCTGTGGCAGGTGTATCGCGGGGTGCTGGGGGCGCAGACCACGCCGCAGTCCTCGCCGCTGGACAAGGCAGCGCTGAGCTGGCGGCTGATGCGCCTGCTGCCCAGCTTGCTCACGAACCCGGTTTTCGCAAGCCTGCAGCGCTTTTTGGAAAAGGACGATGAACAGCGCAAGCTGCACCAACTGTGCGAGCGGTTGGCGGACTTGTTCGACCAATACCAGGTGTACCGCGCCGATTGGCTGGAAGACTGGGCTGCCGGGCGGGATCAACTTCAACACATCAAGGGCACTGTGCTGCCATTGGATGCGCCGAACCTGTGGCAGGCGCAGCTATGGCGCGAGGTATTGGCCGACGTTGGCGAGGGCGCGCTCGAGCAAAGCCGCGCCGGGGTTCACAAACGCTTCGTCGCCCACCTGCGCAGCGCTGCCCAGGCGCCAAAGGGGCTGCCACGCAGGGTTGTGGTGTTCGGCATTTCCTCGATGCCTGCGCAGGTGCTCGAAGCCCTGAAAGAGCTTTCCCGCTACAGCCAGGTGCTGCTGTGCGTGCACAACCCTTGCCGGCACCACTGGGGCGATATCGTTGCCGACAAAGACTTGCTGGCGCACCACTACCGCCGCCAACCTGCCCGTGAGGTTGCCGCAGCTGCGAATGAGCACGGCCAACCCTTGCTCGCCGCCTGGGGTAAGCAGGGGCGCGACTACATCAACCTGCTCGACTACCACGACGAGCCCGGCAGCTATCGCCACCTGCTCGATGGCCTCAATGGCGGGCGTATCGACCTGTTCACCGAACCGGATACGGCAACCCTGCTAGGCCAGCTGCAAAGCGATATTCTTGAGCTGCGCCCGTTGCCGGAAACCCGCGAAGCCTGGGGGGCGGTAGACGCTACCGCCGACCGCTCGCTGCGTTTTCACGTGGTGCACAGCATGCAGCGCGAAGTGGAGGTGCTGCACGACCAACTGCTCGCCCGCTTCAGCGCCGACAAGCAGTTGAGCCCACGGGATGTGATCGTGATGGTGCCGGACATCAACGCCTACACCCCTCACATCGAGGCAGTGTTCGGCCAGGTGCCAAGGAGTGATTCGCGCTACCTGCCGTTTACCGTGGCCGACCAAGGCCAGCGCGGCCGCCAGCCGCTGCTGATTGCCCTGGAACACCTGCTCAAGCTGCCCCATAGCCGCTTCGCTGCCAGCGACATTCTTGACCTGCTGGACGTACCGGCCTTGCGCGCGCGTTTCACGATCAACGAAGCCGACGTACCCACACTGCAACGCTGGATCGACGGTGCCGGTGTGCGCTGGGGGCTCGATGCCGAGCAGCGCGAAAGCCTGGGCATGCCGGCGGGCCTCGAGCAGAACACCTGGCGCTTCGGAATGCGACGCATGCTGCTGGGCTACGCTGCTGGGCGAGCGCCTCAGCTCAACGGCATCGAACCCTACGACGAAGTGTCGGGGCTGGAAGCTGCCCTGGCCGGGCCGCTGCTGACCTTGCTCGACCACCTGGAAGTGGCCCTTCAGGAACTCCAGCAACCGGCCACGCCGGTGCAATGGGCAGAGCGCCTGCAAGCCTTGTTGAAGGTGTTCTTCCGCCCGGTAAACGATACAGAGGAACTGCTGGTCAACCAATTGCTCAAGCTGCTCGAAGGTTGGCTGCGCACCTGCGAGGTGGCGCAGTTCGCGCAGCCACTGCCGCTGAGCGTGGTGCACGAGGCCTGGCTCAGCGGTATCGAAGATAGCGGCCTGTCGCAGCGCTTCCTGGCCGGCGCGGTGAACTTCTGCACCCTGATGCCTATGCGGGCGATTCCGTTCAAGGTGGTGTGCCTGCTGGGCATGAATGATGGCGATTACCCGCGCCAGCAATCACCGGTCGATTTCGACCTGATGCGCAACGACTACCGCCCTGGCGATAGGTCGCGACGTGAAGATGACCGCTACCTGTTGCTGGAGGCCGTGCTGTCGGCGCGAAAACAACTGTATGTGAGCTGGGTGGGCCGCAACATCCGCGACAACAGCGAGCGTGTGCCCTCGGTGCTGATTGGCCAATTGCGCGACCACCTGGCCAGCGGCTGGCGCTCGGCCAACGGCCAGCCATTGCTGCCAGCGCTGACCCAGGAGCACCCGCTGCAACCCTTCAGCGCCGCCTACTTCGCCAACGAGCCGGGGCCTGATGGCTTGTTCACCTACTCCAGCGAGTGGCGCGAGGTGCATGACGAATACAGCTCGCAGCCAGCAGGGGAGCGCCTGCCCGCGCTGGTGCAGGACACGCCATTGAGCCTGCGGCAACTTTCCGAGTTCGTGCGCGACCCGGTGGGCGCTTTCTTCAGCCAGCGGTTGAAGGTCAAATTCGACGACGACGAGTTGGTAAACCGCGATGACGAAGCCTTCCAGCTCGATGGCCTGGAAAACTGGCAGCACCAGGACAGGCTTACCCAGACGCTGAAGCGCTGGGTCGAGGAGGCTTACGACCCCGAACAGGCCGTGACCGAACTGGGCCTGCAAGTGCAACGCCTGCAACGCGAGGGCGCCTTGCCACTGGGCGGCTTCGGCACCTTGAGCGCCTCGGCGCTGGTGGAGCCGATGCCGGGCCTGCTGGCGCGCTACCACGCCCAACTGCAAGCCTGGCCTGAGCTTGAAGAGGGCCAGAGCGCCGCAACCATCGAAGCCACTGACGAGCGTCCCGGCCTCAAGGATTGGCTGGGTGGCATTCGCCGCAACGCGTTGGATGAGCGAGCCTACCTGCAACTGGACAGCAAGAAGCTGTGCAGCGACGACAGCCTGCGTTGGCAGCACCTGGTGCGGCCTTGGTTGCGGCACTTGGCGTTGCAGTTGAACGGGCCTGCCTGCACGACCATTCTGGTGGGTTTGAATGGCGATGTGGTGTTCCGGCCAGTGCCTGAAAACCAGGCCCGGGAGCAGCTGCAAGCGCTGCTCCAGGCCTGGGTGGCGGGCATGCAAGAGCCGCTGCCGGTGGCCTGCGAAAGCGCCTTCGCCTGGTTGGCAGCGGGTGGGGAAAGCAGCGATTCGGCCTACGACAAAGCGCGCGATATCTATGAAGGCGGCTACATGAAAAAGGGTGAAGTGGAGCGCTCGTTCGCCCAACGGCGTGCCTACGCGGACTTCGACCAACTGCGCGCGAGCGGCCAGTTCGTGGCCTGGGCCCAGCGCCTGTATGGCGGCTTGTTCGGCCACTTCACCTCGACCGACGCAGGAAGCGACCAATGACAGCGGTTAACCTCAACCCCCTCGATTTCCCACTGCATGGCAGCCGCTTGATCGAAGCGAGTGCCGGCACCGGCAAAACCTTCACCATCGCCTTGCTGTACGTGCGGCTGGTACTGGGCCATGGGGGCGATGCTGCGTTCAAGCAAGCGCTGACGCCGCCGCAAATTCTGGTGGTGACCTTCACCGACGCCGCCACCCAAGAGCTGCGCGACCGCATTCGCGCACGCTTGAACGAGGCTGCCCAGTGCTTTCAGGCACCTGATGAGCGTCACGACCCGCTGCTGGTGAAACTGCGCAACGGTTACCCCGCCGATCAGTGGCCGGCCTGTGCTCGTCGGTTGCAGTTGGCCAGCGAGTGGATGGACGAAGCCGCGGTTTCGACCATTCATGGCTGGTGCTACCGGATGCTGCGCGAGCACGCCTTCGACAGCGGCAGCCTGTTTACCCAGACACTGGAAACCGACCAGCGCGAGTTGCTCGATGAAGTGGTCAGGGACTACTGGCGCCAGCAGTTCTATGGCCTGCCGCCTGAGGTTGCCAGGGTGGTGACGGATAGCTTCAAAAGCCCCACCGAGCTACGCGAAGCGCTGACGCCGCTGCTGTCGCGTAGCGATGCCGAGTTTCAGCAGGCAGGGATGTCGATCACAGCGCCCGCGCACCTGGATGCTTTGCTTCAGGGGCCTGCTGACTGGGCTGCGCAGTGTGTCGCGCTCGAAGCGCAGGCAAGGGCGGCCTGGGCCAACGACATCGTGGCTCTGGAGGCGTTGCTGCACAGCGCGCGCAGCGCACTGAACGGCAAGTCCTACCCCACCAAAACCCCCGAAACTTTTGATCAAATGCTTGGCGATATCGCCGCCTGGAGCCAGGGAGGCGAAGCCAGTAGCCACGTTCGCAAATGCGGGCAAGCCCGCTTCAAGCTGAACAAAGGCGGTGCCATCGGCACGCACCCAGCGTTTCAAACCATCGATGCTTGGGTCGACCATGAGGAGTCGAAGCAGGACATCCGCGCGCAGTTGCTGCTGCATGCTCTGCGTGAAGTGCAGGGCGCCTTCGAGGAAGAAAAGCTGCGCCGGGCGCAGATCGGTTTCGACGACTTGCTCAACCGCCTTGGCCGTGCCCTGGAAGGCCCGTCTGGCCCGCGCCTGGCGCAGACCATTCGCCAGCAGTACCCGGTGGCCCTGATCGACGAGTTCCAGGACACCGACCCGGTTCAGTACGGCATCTTCGACAAAATCTACTGCATTGGAGAAAACCTGCCCGACTGCGGCCTGTTCATGATCGGCGACCCGAAACAGGCAATCTATTCGTTCCGTGGCGCCGACATCTACACCTACCTCAAGGCGCGTGAGGCTACCAAGGGCCGGCATTACACCCTGGGCACCAACTACCGCTCCACCCAAGCGATGGTCGATGCCGCCAACCATTGTTTCAAGTTCGCCGAAGCCCACCCCCGAGCAGCGTTCCGGTTTGCCGAGGAGGGGAAGGAGAACCAGGTGCCGTTCGAAGGTGTTGATGCCAAAGGCCGCAGCGATACGTTGGAGATCGAGGGTGAAAAGCAGAAGGCCCTGACCCTCTGGCAGCTGCAAACCAACGGAGTAATCAACAACGCCACTTACCTGCGCGAGGCCTCCGAGGTATGCGCCTCGGCGATTCAGGCCTGGCTCGACCGCAGTGCAGAAAAACCCTCGGGCCTGCGCAACAGCGATGGCCAACTCACTGCACTCAAGCCTGCCGATATCGCCATTCTGGTACGCAGCCGCAAGGAAGCCGAAGCTATTCGCAAGGCCCTTGCGCGTCGCAAACTGGCCAGCGTTTATCTGTCTGACCGCGACTCAGTATTCGAAAGCGAAGAAGCCACCGACCTGCTGTGCATCCTGCGGGCCTGCGCCCAGCCCACCAGCGACCGCTTGCTGCGTGCGGCATTGGCCACCCGCAGCGTGGGCATTTCCTGGCAGGACCTGGAGCAGTTGAACCAGAACGAGCTGTGCTGGGAAGCGCATGTGCAGTGGTTCCGCGACTTCCGCGTGCTGTGGCAGCAACAAGGCGTGCTGCCCATGCTGCGCAGGCTGCTTGCAACCTTCAAGGTGCCGGCCCGTTTGCTGGCTGAAGAACAGGGCGAGCGCCGCCTGACCAACCTGCTGCACCTGGCCGAATGGCTGCAGCGCAGCGCCGCCGAACTCGATGGCGAGCACGCGCTGATTCGCCATCTGGCCGAGCAGATCAAGGAGCAGAGCGAGGAAGAAATTCTGCGCCTGGAAAGCGACTCGGACCTGATCAAAGTGGTGACCGTGCACAAGTCCAAGGGCCTGGAGTACCCCTTGGTGATGTTGCCGTTCGCGTGCAGCGCCAGGGCGGTGGATGGCCGTAGCAAGGCGCCGCCGATGTTCCATGAACGACAGGATGAGCATTACAGCCTGGTGCTTGAACTGGCCAAGGGCGACCCGGCAAAGCCTGCGCAGAAACGCGCTGACGATGAGCGCATGGGCGAGGAAATGCGCCTGCTGTATGTCGCCCTGACCCGCGCCCGCTACGCCACCTGGATCTGCGTGGCGCCCCAGGGGTTCAAGACCGGAGGCTCGTCGATAGACCTGCACAAGTCGGGCTTGGGCTACTTGCTGGCAGGCGAAGGCACGGTTGCCCCTGATTGGTTGGCTGAAGTGGTGGACGCCTTCGCGAAGGGCTGCGACGACATCGCGGTGTGCAAGGCCCCTGCGCAAACCGAGGGTGTCCATGTGGCACCTGCGCGCCCGACGGTAAGCGAGGCCTTGCGCCCGCTGCATGCGCTGGCGACCAACTGGTGGATCGCCAGCTACTCTGCCTTGGCCATCGCCGACGACCGTGCGCGGATGGGCGCCGAGTCGCCGGTTGCCCCTGAGCCTGCCACCGCGCTGGAAGCCAACCTGCAAGAGCAGGACGACGAGCAGAACCCGCCTGCCGGCGTTGGTATTCACGCCTTCCCCCGAGGGGCGGGGCCGGGCACTTTCCTGCACGGGCTGTTCGAGTGGGCCGGCGATGAGGGCTTCGGCAACGCTGCCAGCGACGAGCAAGCCCTGCACGACGCCGTGGCCCGGCGCTGCAACCTGCGCGGCTGGGAGCGCTGGATCGACCCGCTGTCGGCTTGGTTGAGCCATTACCTCAAGGCCCCACTGCGCTTCAACGGCACCCAGTGCACGCTAGCCGGGTTGAGCACCTATCAGGTCGAGATGGAGTTCTGGTTCTCCAGCCGCAACGTGAACGTCGAACGCCTCGATGCCTTGGTACGCGAACACACCCTCGGCGGTACGCCGCGACTGATACTGGCGCCCAACCAGTTGAACGGCATGTTCAAAGGCTTCATCGACCTGACCTTCGAACACGAGGGCCGCTACTACGTGGCGGACTACAAATCCAACTGGCTGGGCAGCACCGATAGCGCCTATGTCGCTGAGGCCATGGCCGAAACCATGCTGGACAAACGCTACGATCTGCAGCTGTGCCTGTACCTGTTGGCCCTGCATCGCCAGCTCAAGCTGCGCCTGCCCGGCTACGACTACGAGCAGCACATGGGCGGGGCGCTGTACCTGTTCATTCGTGGGCACCAGGCGCCCACCCATGGCCTGCACTTCGAGCGGCCACCGCAGCAACTGATCGAGCAGCTTGACCAACTCTTCATGGGCCAGTTCGAGGAGGCCAGCGCATGAGCCAGACCCTCAAGCAACTGAGCAGCAGCCAGGGCGATACCGAGCAGGTGGCGGTGTTCATTGGCGCCGCCAGCAACAGCGAGCTCTTGCAGCAAGTCGATACCTGGGTGGCGCGTGGCTGGTTGCGCGCGCTGGATCGTGCCTTGGCGAAATTCATTCTTGAACAAGACCCTCAGGCCCAGGCCAGCGTGCTGCTGGCCGCCGCGATGACCAGCCACCAACTGGGCCGTGGCCATGCCTGCCTGGACCTTACCGCCACCCTGGCAGCGCCGGATTTCGTGCTGTCGTTGCCACCAGAAGGCGAGGAGGGCAGTACGCTGCCGTCGCAATGGTTGCAGGG
Source organism: Pseudomonas sp. NPDC077451 (assembly GCF_044543345.1). Lineage (NCBI taxonomy): Bacteria > Pseudomonadati > Pseudomonadota > Gammaproteobacteria > Pseudomonadales > Pseudomonadaceae > Pseudomonas > Pseudomonas sp. NPDC077451. The sequence continues at coordinate 20,012 of NZ_JBITVX010000025.1, forward strand.
CCTGGACGCTACGCAGTGGCGCCAGGCTCTGGCCGCCAGCACCCTGGTCGAGGACCGTGACGCCCGCCAGGACGCCCCCGAACGGCCCTTGGTGCTGGTGGGGCAGCGCCTGTACTTGCGCCGCTACTGGAACTACGAGTGCAGCATCGCCCAAGCCTTAAGCGCACGCTTGAGCGTGGCGCCGGTCACACCAGATAACTTCGCTAGCCGTCTCGATGAACTGTTTCCCGCCCGTTCCGAAGCCGAGCGCGCGCAAGGCAGCAACTGGCAGAAAATTGCCTGCGCGCTGGCGGCCCGTGGCAACTTCAGCGTCATCACTGGCGGCCCGGGCACCGGCAAGACCACCTCGGTGGTGCGCCTGCTGGGGTTGCTGCAAACCCCGGCGGTCGAGAGCGGCAAGCCGCTGCGCATCCGCCTGGCGGCGCCGACCGGCAAGGCGGCGGCGCGGTTGTCCGAGTCCATTGGCAAGGAGGTTCGGGTGTTGCCGGTGAGTGATGCGGTGCGCGCCGAGATCCCGACGGATGTGTCCACCTTGCACCGCTTGCTGGGCAGCCGACCGAACTCGCGCAACTTCATTCACCAGCGCGATAAACCGCTGGAGCTGGATGTACTGGTGGTCGATGAAGCCTCGATGATCGACCTGGAAATGATGGCCTGCGTGCTGGATGCCTTGCCCCAGGCAGCGCGCTTGATTCTGCTAGGCGACAAGGACCAGTTGGCCTCGGTGGAAGCCGGTTCGGTGATGGGCGACTTGTGCCGCGAGGCTGAAAAAGGCGACTACAACGCGCAAACCGCCCAGTGGCTGAGCACCCACAGCGGTGAGGCGCTGGTTGACCCTGAGTTGCAGATGGCCGAAGGCGCGGGTGCCCCGCTGGCGCAGCAGACCGTGATGTTGCGCCGCTCTTGGCGTTTCGACCCGCAGAAGGGTATCGGGCGCCTGGCCAAGCTGATCAACAACAAGCAGGCGGGCGAAGCACGGCGTGCGCTCGAACAGCCCTCGGAGCAACTTTTCAACCTGCTGGTGCGTGGCGAGCAGGATGCGGCGCTTAGCGACCTGGCCATCGATGGCAACCGCAATGCGCCCGGCTACCGGCATTACCTGGTGCAACTGCGCGACTTGCGCCCTGTGGCTGATACACAGTGGGACAGCGAGCTATGGGCCGGTTGGGCAGGCAAGGTGTTGTCTGCATTCGACCAGTTCCGCCTGCTCTGCGCATTGCGCCGGGGGCCTTGGGGCGTCGAAGGGCTTAACCAGCGTGTGGCTACGCAATTGCGTCGCCGCGGCTTGCTGGACAGCGACCACGGCTGGTACGAAGGGCGTCCGGTGCTGGTGACGCGCAATGACTACAGCTTGAACCTGATGAACGGCGATATCGGCATCGCGCTATGGGTGCCGGGGCCGGACGGTGCGCTGGCCCTGCGCGTGGCCTTCCCGCGCAACGACGGCAGTGGCGGCGTGCGCTTCGTGATGCCGAGCCGGTTGGTGGAGGTGGAGACGGTGTTCGCCATGACGGTGCACAAGTCCCAGGGCTCGGAGTTCAACCACACCGCGCTGGTGTTGCCTGATGCGCTGAACCCGGTGTTGACCAAGGAGCTGCTGTACACCGCCATCACCCGCGCCAGGGAATGGTTCAGCCTGGCCGAGACTCACCCGGGTGTGTTCGAAGGCGCGGTGGGCCGCAACGTGCAGCGCACCAGCGGCTTGGCGTTGCAACTGCATGAGGCGCTGGCTCAACGCATCTGAGTGGGCGAATTCAGGCATTTGTAGCCGGGTTACTGGCCTGGGCCGTGACCTTTGCCATGTCAGAGCTTACGGCCTGGACGGTGATGGTGAAGTTGACCTGAGGGCCGGCGGCGCTGCAGGAGGCCAACCCGCTGGGGGTATCGCGGCTGGTGGATGGCGAATACCGCCGCTAGGGCCTGAATAGACACAATCGTTGCGGTTCGTCGCGCCGACAAGCCAGCTCCCAGGCAAGTCCAACCTGTAGGAACCGGTTTGCTGCATCAGTGGACGCCTGCTTAAGAGGGGGTAGACAAAATCAAGAGGTAAGTCGACGAGCCAGCATGCGAGCCTTTGGCAGCCGTGCCCATGCTGCACTCATATTGATGTTCATCTCAATCACATGAACCTGTGTCCATCCTCAGCCAGCCACTGGGTATTTGGCATCGCCCCATAAGGTGTCCGGGCTGTCCAGCGTGATCTAGATGATCAAGGGCATCAGTTTCCTAGCAGGTAGCAGCAGTCTCGTAGCTAATCCCTACTCACTCTGCCATTCCAGGTTGCTCCACCATGAATGAGCTGGGTTGCGCAGGGTGTACGGGTTGTCCAGTAGTACGCGAATGCTGCCGGGAAACTCCGACCAGACGAAGTCTCGATGTTTTTGTTGCTACCAAGGAACACGGTTTTTCGAGAAAGGCTTTGAAGGTTTCCCGCTCGGATAATCGCTGCTGCTCGACGATATCGGTGGCGTAGGCAGCGTTGAATGCGATCCACAGAAAAAAGAAACGGCCATTTAGTGTCTTCGGCTTGTTTTGCTCGGTTCAGCTAACTGAGTGCTCGGTGTAGTCGTAGGCTGAGATTGGGATGATGTTGATCGTTGGGGTCGTCTTTACCAAATGGTACTGGTAATAAAGATGGTCTCCAGGCCCCAATTTGCCGAAGTGTGGCTTGGACACTTCAGCGTACCGGCACGGGGGCGTTGGCGCATTTGTAGCCCGGGTATTGGGCTTCGGCTGTGATGCGAGCCATTTCGGAACTCACGGCCTGCACTGTGGTCTTGAAATTGGCGCGAGGTCCCGCATTAGGGATTACGCGCTGAAGGAAAGCGGAATAGGTCTTCATAGCTGAGTCTCCATGGTCAGGTAATCGGAGACAGAATGCTCCCAGCATGCGACAGCCTGTGTCGCATTCAACCGTACAGTCTGGCCATCCGACGTGCCGACGAGGCGATTTGCTGCCTCAGTTCAGCCGGCTCTAGAACCTCCAGCTCCTCCCCTTGGCTCAAAAGCCATAGCTCGAGACCTTGGCTAAGAGGCAGACTGCCTGTCATCAACCACCAGCCATCAGCGGTGGGCTGTAGCTGTTGATCGGCAGTGAGCGCGTTCTCGTCCAGGCGTTCGTAGAGCGTCTGAGAAATGCGGAGCTTCAGTTGAGTTGGGTGCTCAGATTTCTGGGATATCAGGCTGCGCTTGACCTCGAACGAGTTCATCTCAAAACCGTCAGGAGTTCTTAGGTCTTCCCATGTAGCCTTGGCAGACTGAAAACGATGCAGGGGAAGGGAGGCCAGTTTGCCTTCGGGCAAGCCTTTGAAAACACATACGAGGTAGATATTGGAATCTTGATAGGAAAGACCTAGTGGCTTGATATGTAGTGTTCGTGGCTCACGGGCACCGCGCTTCAGGTAGAGCGCTTCGATAGAGGCATCATCCAGAAGTGCCTGTTGGACAGCCTCTAGGACCTCCGGCTTCACTTGGCCTGGTTCCAGAACAACGAAGCGGGTATTGCTGATGATCTTGCCTGAACAGCCCTGGCTGGGCCGGTTTCCTTTCAACAGTGATGTTGCGTAGTTCCGAAGGGGCGCCAGATTCTCAACCTGTGCCGCCATTCCGAATCTAGCCGCGTGATCCATGATCATGACGAGGTTCATTGCATCTGTTGGCAGCATGCTCAGTCGCGACAGCGACTTTTCTGCCCACCACAACTTGGCTTTTCCCTTTGGCCTGCTATGCACATGGGGGAATTTCTGTTCTAGCTCGCTTAGGTCACGCTGAATGGTGCGCTTATCAACCTGGACACCCTGGTTGGCTACTCGTTGGTGAATGGCATTGCTATCGAGAGCGCTTTCCTTGTTCGGGAGAAGGCCAAGAATGAGTTCATGGCGAAGCAGCTGTTCCACAGTTTACGTCCTTGTTTGTGTGCGACACAGGTTGTCGCATGGCCGCTGAAAATGGTCAGACACGATCATCGATGGGCAGCAGCATGAGCAACTCTGCAGACATCTTCAATCTTATGGACAACCTTCTTCCCCGGGCTGACTGCGTCGAGATGGTTGAGCCTGACGAGTTGCAACGCCTTTATGCTGGAATCGGTATGCCATCGCTGAGAGTGATGGAGCTGAGCGGGCAGGCGCGGGGTGTCAACTATCACGAGATCAGGGAAGCAAATCCGCTTCTTGGATTGGTTGATCCGATCATAATTCGAAATCGCTATGTGGAGCTGCGTGAACAGGCTCTGTTGGGCGATGCGGATGCGATCAATGATCTAGGGTGGTTTTGGCTAAATGGTCTGAGGCTGAAGCCCAACCCTGCGCCTGCCGGTTCGTCTGCTGTAGATGAACCGCAATCCGATTGTTCGGATACTTTAGTGGCGGGTGTAGGGGAGCGTCCTGCTGCTTGTAAAGTGATTCTGAATCGCCCTGGTTTCGTAGACGCGTTCGAGTCTCAATATCGGGCCTCAGTTAACGTCCGCTTCTGGGCCGGTAGCAGCCTGTTGTCACCGGCTGCAATCGGCCAAAAGCCGTCGTTCGACTGATCGGACTGTGACGGCTATGGTGAACCATCAAATCATTGCTGCGTGAGTACTCAATGCTGATCTCCGGCTTATCCAACGGCCAGTCACTAACACCTCCTGCGCAATTCGAGCCCGCCGTGCCATGGTGGAGTTTTACCAAAGCAGTTTTGGCTGCTACGGCCCTGACACTCGTGCGTGATGGGCTGATCGATCTGGATGATCGACTTCCCAAAAACGCATTCACCTTGCGTCAACTCCTGCGTCATGAGGCGGGACTTGCAGACTATGGCGAGCTTCCCGAATACCATGCTGCCGTTGCCAACCATGAAGCGGCGTGGCCAGCGGAGGAGATGATGCGCCGTCTCGATGGTCACCGGCTTCGATATAGCCCTGGAACTGGTTGGCGCTACTCGAATGTGGGCTACATGCTCGTGGCTAGGCTTATCGAACGTACAACAGGCCTGCCGCTTGAAGAAGCCGTCAATAAGCAAGTATTGGCTCCCCTCGGTATCACGAGTGCTCGCTTCGCAACGGAGAGAGAGGATCTATACGGCGAATGCCTCGGCAGTTCGTTGAGCTACGACCCGGCTTGGGTCTACCACGGACTGTTGGTCGGCCCCGTTTCACAGGCCGCTCTTCTTCTGGATCGCTTGCTCGCCGAACAACTTCTTCCCGCCAATTTGCTTCAGGACATGCTTGCCACACGGGCATTGGGTGGCCCGATTGCCGGGCGTCCCTGGATTTCGCCGGGATACGCTCTAGGCCTGATGCGCGGCACTATCGAAGGTGGTCTGTCCTTGACTGGGCATACTGGCTGTGGGCCCGGAAGTGTTGTGGCGGTATATCGCGGCTCTGCTGGTGAAAGATCGGCATGCTGCGCAGTTTTCTCGCGGGATTTACATGATGGGGATATAGAGGCACGCGTTATCCAGCAAATACGTAAGGGGCTTGGAATGGTGCATTGACGGAATCTTCCAGCCATTCCTTACGCTTGGTAGATATCAGTCTATTTGAGCATCAAAGGTTTGTCGCTACCTTCCGAGTGATCCAGAACGACTATCTAACTGAACTGCGCTCGGTCAAAAAAAACACTGGCTCCACACGGAATCATATTCCGGCTGAGTCCGCTTTTGGCCGATTGCTGCTATTAGAAACACTGGCAAGACAAGCTCTACATTTGAAAATACTTGGCGTTACGCATACCTAGCATCGTGAACGCGAAGCGTATGTTTTCCTCTGTAAGATCTCGATCGCGCAAGTGCCGGACCTTTAGTCCCAGGTAGTCGGCCCAGAATGCGCCTTGCTTGAATTGCAGCCACCGTTTGGTCTTAGCCATAGCTTCTAAGTACTGGTTCATTAGCAAGTACTGGTGATCACCCGCGCTGTAACGGCCAAGCTGGAAGGCTGCTGTATAGTGCTCGGCTGCTTTATCAAACTGATCAGCGTTGTAATGAACTACCGCGCGCAGCCAATGAAGCACCCAAGGCACCCGTTCGGCCACGCCGGTCTTACTCATCCGAACCTCAAGCTCATCGATGGCTGATAACGTAGCTCTGCCGCGCCGACGCATGGCATTCGCTTCAGCCATTAACTCATCGAAGCCGTCAGGCTTGTCCAATACCCACCGGCTAGTGATGTCCTGATTTATACGCGCGGCGAAAGTACCCAGCTGTTTCTCGACCCAATCGATGCATAGTGGGTTGTATGAGCCATCGGATCCTCGGTTTGACTGGATGAACGCATAGGCTTCATCGCATTGCCGGAGATATATGGTCATCTCACGGAGTGCATAGTGACTTCGTGTCTTCTCTAGGCTTAGGTCAGGGATGGGAGTGTGCTCGGCAAGCCGATCCGCTTTCGCTTGAGCGATCTTTATATGGGGCGACAACCAGTCGGTGTAGAGCTTCAACTGTTGGCACGTCTCTAGCAAAAACGCTCGACCGTAGATGGACTCGATGCTGTGAGCCACATAGCTCGCTATGCGAGACACAGACACAGTTGTGATGATCGCCCGGCGCAGCTCCAGCGGCACCGGGTTGCCGGCGCGCTCTAAAGCTTCAAAGCTTTGCACGAGGTTTCGATATAGCGCGGGTAAAGTCGGAGGCTTGGCCTTGCTGAGCCATTTCCACCGGCGGCACGTGTCCAAATTACGCGCTAGTTGCCCGCACAGGTCGGCCACCCCGGCAGGTCGATGGAACTGGGCCTGGGATACACCGCAGACTTGGTATGCCCACTGCAGTGCGTTGTGCAGAGGGGAAACAAGCTCACCCTCCTCCTCGTGCGGCAGAAACCAAAACTGCTGGGTGGGTCTCGGTTGCTGATTGTTGGCAGCCGAGGTTGCAAGCGCCTGCACCTGCCATGAGACCACGCAGCTTCTGACTACAAACGTGGTTAGGAGGTAACGAACCGTTGCCGGCTTGCTCATGAATGTACTGAATCGCTTGAGCGTATTACGGTACGGCTCGTACAGGTCATTGAAGAGTTCTGCAAGTTGTGCACGCATGACCGGACAGGTCACGTAGATACCGAGCTCCTCTGTGTAAAGGTTGATCAACGATTCAAGCTGAGGCTGAAGCGAACCACTTTCTTCAGCCAGTCGATTAAGCCGCTTATGCAGCGTCTTGCTGTTTATCTCACGAAACGTGCTTCCTTCAACCGCCAGCAGATCTTTGCTGCTGGATAGGCCCGTAGCATCGAGCGGAACAGGCGCAGCGCAAGCAAAAAGCAGAAACAGGCAGGTTTCGAGTAGGAACAGCTGCGCCCGCGATGACGAGGTCCCTTAACGTGGAGGCTCATTCAATCAGCCAAGGAGCACGCCATGGGCGTTATCGTCATTACCGGAGGCAGTCGAGGAATTGGCGCCAGTGCAGCAGAACACGCCGCCCGGCGCGGCATGGGTGTCATCCTCACTTACAACCAGCATCCAGACGTTGCGGATGAGGTGGTGCGACGCATCGAACAAGCGGGCGGCAAAGCCGTTGCGCTCAAGCTCGACGTGGCGGATGTGGGAAGCTTCGACGCGTTCCGTGAAGCTGTCCTCGCAGCACTCCAGCAGACCTGGGGTACGAGCACGCTCGCAGGCTTGGTGAATAACGCCGGTTACGGCCTGTTCAACCTGTTGGCATCAGTCAGCGAGGCGCAGTTCGATGGTCTGTTCAATGTTCATCTAAAAGGTCCGTTCTTCCTGACGCAGACCTTGCTGCCACTGCTGGAAGAAAACGCCAGCATCGTCAACCTGACCAGCGCCACCACGCGGGTGGCCACGGCTGGAGTGGCACCATACGCGGCGTTCAAAGGTGGGCTGGAAGTGCTCACGCGCTATATGGCCAAGGAATTCGGCGATCGGCGTATCCGTGCCAACGCTGTTTCCCCTGGGGCGATTAGAACCGAGTTGGGCGGCGGGCTCAATGACGAATTCGAGGCGATGCTGGCTGCGCAAACGGCGCTGGCCAGAGTCGGTGAGCCCGATGATGTGGCCCGTGTCATCGCCATGTTGCTGTCCGAGGAGGGGGCTTGGATTAATGCCCAGTCCATTGAAGTCGCGGGCGGCTACATCATCTGATTAATCGAGGAATTGTCATGCTTGATCATATTTTTCTGTCTGTGAGTGACATCGAGCGCTCCATCCGTTTCTACGAGACGGTCTTGATGCCGCTCGGTATCACAGCGCGCCTGGACTACGACGGCAAGGACGGCCCACCCGGGCACCCGGACTTGAAAGGCTTCGGCGCCAACGGCCGGATGTTTTTCTGGCTGCGCCAGGGTGAAGTCGAAGGCCGAGCTGTGCATGTCGGTTTTGTCGCAGACAGTAAGGCTCAAGTTGAGTCCGCCTATGCGGCCGCATTGGCCAATGGCGCGGTCGATAACGGCGCACCGGGTGCACGACTGCATTACGACCCGAACTACTACGCCGCTAATGTCCTGGACCCTGACGGGTACAGTTTGGAATTCGTCTACAAGAACTGGCAGCACGTCCAATGAAAAAATTAATGATCTATGGCGCAACCGGTTACGTGGGGCGCATGGCGGCGGAGTATGCCAAGGCACAAGGGCTGGACATGGTCATTGCCGGGCGCAGCCACGACAAAGTACGTGCATTTGCCGCAGAGCTGGACGTTCCTTATCGCGTATTCGCGCCAGATGCCCGGACGGCCGAATCCCTTGAAGGCGTCGGCGTGCTGGTGAACTTTGCCGGGCCCTTCGCGCAAACCGCCGATGCCTTGGTGCAGGCCTGTATCAAGGCTGGCGTCGACTATCTGGATATCACGGCCGAGATCAATGTGTACCGGTTGGCCGAGCGATTGGGCGCTGAGGCGGCCGGGTCAGGCGTCATGCTGCTGCCTGGCGTGGGCTGGGACGTTGTGCCGACTGACTGCCTGGCGGTGCATGTTGCGCACCGTGTGGAAGATCCGCTGTCACTTAGCATTGCACTTCAGGTCGCGGGCTCCATGTCGCGTGGATCGGCCCGCAGTGTCAGCGAAATCATTGGCGCGGGACTTATGGCGCGGATTGACGGGCAGCTCGTGGCAACGCCCGATGCGCAACCACGACATTTCGATTTTGGCGATGGCCTGGAGTTGTGCGCGCCGCTGTCTTTCGGTGACTTGGTTACCGGCTGGCACTCCACCGGCATTCCAAACATTTCCATGTTCGTGCATTTCTCCGGCGAGCCTTTTCCCGAAGGCGATCTCTCACAGCTCCCCGATGGGCCCAACACGCAGCAACGTGAAGCCCACCGCGCCCGTGCAGCGGCTGAAGTCACCGGCGCTGACGGCACAGTTGCGCGTTCAGTGATCGAGACCGTCAACGGCTACACCTACACACCGATCGCTGCGGTGGAGGCGGCGCGCCGGGTATTGAGTGGCGAGCGGCGGCCGGGCTTCGAGACGCCAGCAAAGCTACTGGGCGTTGGATTCGCCGAGAGCATCGCCGGAACGACCATCACTGATCGCTGATCCTCTGGGCACGGCAATGCTGGGCTGCTCAGGAACTCGCAGCACTGTCGCTTGCCTCGAACTCACGGGAGATCAGCTTGCCAGCAGTCTGTGCCACCTCCACCAGGCGCTCGCAGGACATGCCACTGCATGCCGCTGCCGACAGCCCGCGCAGGGTGACTAGCAGATAGTCAGCCAGCGCCTGAGCAGCGTCTGGCCGGACCTCATCAAGGTATCGGCGGATCGCCTGAATCCCGGCGTCGCCCAGCTTCTCTGCCATGTCGCGGGCGATCGGATCGTCCGCGCGCATGCCCTCGGTTATCAGGCAGCCACGCAACGCGCTGTCGCGTCCGTACTGCTTCGCAGCGGCAACCAGCAGCGCGGTCAGCGCTTCGGCGGGCGCTCGATCCGGTGCCAGCAATTTGTCCATCGGCAGGGCGTTTTCACCGGCGTAGCGATGCATTGCACGCTCGAACAGCTCGGCTTTGCTGCCATAGGCAGCGTAAAAGCTGGGCGGCTTGATGTTCATGGCCTCGGTCAGGTCGGCCAGGCTGACAGCGTCGAAACCACGCTGGTGAAACAATGCCTGTGCGATGGCTATCCCTTGCTCTCGGTCGAAGGCGGGGCGGCGCTGCCTGGGTTTTTCGTGCATGGGTATCTCTCAAGTTGATGCGACACTGTAGCGATCGCTAAATGCATGTTCAATCGCGATTCCCTGAAAGGTAATTTTAGTGATCGCTAAATAGCTTGCGAGCAACCTTGGGTTTATGTAGTGTCCGCTACATATTCACTCGTTGAGGTATTTGTCATGCAGTTCAAAAACAAGGTTGTGCTGATCACTGGCGGTTCTTCGGGCCTAGGCTTTGCGATCGCCGAAGTGTTCGTCAGCCAGGGCGCCGACGTGATCATCACCGGTCGCCGCCAGCCTCAGCTCGACGAAGCCGTTAGCCGCCTCGGTGGGAATGTTTCTGCCGTGCGGACCGACATCTCGAGCCCTGCAGAACTTGCCGATATGTACACGCACATAAGCGCGGTCCATGGCCGTATCGATGTGTTGATCGCCAATGCCGGGATGGGTGAAGTCGAGCCTCTGGGGGCAATCACTGAAGCGGGTTTCGATCGGGTGTTCGCAACCAACGTCAAAGGCACCACGTTTACCGTTCAAGGGGCGCTGCCGTTGATGGGCGAGGGCAGCAGCATCGTCATCATCGGCTCGACTTCCTCGATCAATCCTGGGCCTGGCATGAGCGTCTACGGAGCCACCAAGGCCGCATTACGCGCGATGGTGAGGAGCTGGATCCTCGACATTAAAGGCTCAGGCGTACGCATCAACCTGCTCAGCCCTGGGCCGGTGGACACCCCGTCACTGCGCGACGTACTTGGCGAAAACGCACAGCAGGTGATCGATGTATTCAACGAGAAGAGCACGCTCGGCCGGATCGGCCAGGCGCACGAGATCGGCCAGGCCGCGCTCTTCCTGGCGAGCGATGCGTCGAGCTACATCAACGGCGCCGAGCTGTTCGCCGACGGCGGCGCCTCCCAGGTCTGATCGGCTAGGAGTAGCCGCTTTGCCCCTCGCTGATCTCCATAAAGCCCAGGAAAACCTAACCTGCTCCTAATACGGCCGCGCCATGCTGTCGGCGATGCTCGCGTTAGGTAGCGAATTTACGAATCTGCCGAACAATCGGCGCCTTGAGGAGTTACCTAATGAGTGAGTTTGCCGGATCGGCAATCGATCATATGGGCATCGGTGTGTCGGACATTTTGCATGCACGTGATTTCTACGAACAGGCGCTCAAGCCGCTTGGGATCACGTTGATGATGAGCATCGAGACCGACCCTCCACAATCGACGCCTCGGCGACTGGGGTTCGGTTCCGCAGGAAAGCCATTCCTCTGGCTGCACCACGCTCCTGTCCCCAGCCACGGGGCCCATATCGCGCTGATCGCGCAGACTCATGAGGAGGTCGATGCGTTCCATGCGGCTGCTATTGCCGCTGGCGGAAAGGACAACGGCGCGCCGGGGATCAGGCCCCGTTACCACGCTAATTATTACGCGGCCTACGTCCTGGGCCCTGACGGAGTGAATCTGGAGGCTGTTTGCCAGCTAGCTACTAGAGCCCCATGGCCCGCATGAGGTGCCTATTCGGGCGACGTTCTTAGCCAGCGATGCGGCCAGCCATATCAACGGCGTCGAGCTATTCGTCGATGGCGGGGCTTCCCAGTATTGAATCCTGTGTACCGACATTATCCTTGGAGCGATTGATATGACTGACAGCACCAACCAACGGGATCTCGTGGCACGCCTGGATGCCGAGAGCGCGATCCATCGCCTCCACGCCACCTATATCCATCGTCTCGACAACGGGGATTTTAAGGGCGTGGCAGAGGTTCTCAAGCATGCCGTTATTCATGTGCTAGGCAACGAGGCATCGACTGTCGAAGGGCTGCTGGCGTTTTTCAACGCGGGTCTGCAGGTCCATGGGGATGGCACTCCGCGTACGTGGCACTCCATTACCAACCAGCTCATTGACGTGGACCCGTCCGGTGAAAGGGCGAGCTCGGCAAGCTATTACACGGTTCATCAGCAGGTCGATGACTTCCCGTTACAACCTATCTGCACCGGCAAGTACCTCGATCAGTTTGAGCGGAGTGACGGGGAATGGCGCTTCACCCGGCGGGAGGTCACGCTGCGTTTTGCAGGGGGCCTTCAACACCACGTCAAAGGGGCTCAGAGGGATGCGGTAGCGCAGACCGCCTGACAGGCATTGTTCTTAATTCCCTTAGGGGCTGGCAGAGTTGCGCTTTCCGTGTGGGTAGTCGGTCGCGACCTAATCCGTGGTGGGCTGGCAGTAGCCAGTTTGCGCAACGAAGGGCTAGACGTCGGTTGTTGCATTCTTGAGCGTCCGCCTCTGCCGGTCGCCAAGGGCTGCTTCTGGCCGAGAGCTGCCAGTGCCAGGAGGCTTCCGGTCGTCGACCACTGACCTGTGAACAATTAAGAAGCCAGGCAGTGCCTGGCTGTTGTGTCGTCGGAGCGGCTTACTGGAGCCAACTCTCCACCTTTTCGCCGCCGTGCTTCTCTTTCCATGCTTTCAGAACCTTATGGTTGCCGCCTTTCGTCTCTACTACTTCTCCGGTCTCTGGGTTCTTGTAGACCTTGACCTTGCGTTGTCGGCGAGGCGCAGGAGTTGCCGGAGCGGCACTAGTGCGATTTGCTTGTGGGTCCAGCAGAGAAATGATGTCGCGCAGGCCTACACCGTAGGCGACCATCAAGTTGCGCAGCTTCTGCTCGAACTCGATTTCGCGCTTGAGTTCGTCGTCATTCTTAAGAGCATCAAGTTGTTTGAGTTGGGCAGCGAGCTGGGCTTCTAGCGCTTTATATTCAGCAAGTTTGGACATGAGTAACCTTTATAGGGAACGGACGACATTTGGTTGTGGAAGGATTTTATCATGTGGGGCAGGCTGGAGAGGGAGAGCTATCCTAGCGATAACCTTTCGACGGGCTTCAAGAGTCCTCGTTTGAGCTCGGCCTGAATCTGGAGCTGCGCTAGGGATGAAACGTATCCCGTAGACCTCACCACTGTTCCGTCGTGCAAAGTGGATGACCAGGAGAATAGGTGTTGTGCAAAGCAACGACCGTTGGAAAGAAAATGTCGCGGGTACAGTTTGCGTCGCTGTCGGAGACGCGGCTGGATAAGTAGTTGCCCGAACGAGCAAGAGCAGTCATGCATAGCATCGAATATTATTAGCTAGCCATTCACCTGCGGCAAATGAAAGGAGCTGCTTTTGACAACAATGGAAGCCGCTTCGCGAAGGCAGTTGAGCATTTTGGTCTTATTGCTCGGTCTCGCTTCACATTCGTTTCGCTTACCTGCAAACGTCCAAAACGCTCAACTGCCCCATACTTGAAGGTTTCAAGTATGGGGCGCGGGGGCATACTCAAAGGAACGCCTATCGGCTGCTTCAAGTATGCCCCCGTGATTTTGTTGTCAAAACTTCGGCCGCCAGGCGTTGCCTGGCCGAAATAGCGACTGAGCAAAGAGACGTAGGCTACCGCACCCATGAGCCCTGCCGCTCCGTAACTGAAATCGAAACAAAGCTGTCTGACCTAGAGCGCTGGCCGAACCAACTAGCGATGGTATAGGCGCATCGTAGATGAGTCAGATGAAGCTAAGTAAATATTGGTCGAACGGGTTTTTATCGGCTATACGAGTTTCGCGTAACTATCTGATAGTTATCGATTTGAAGGAAAGTATAACCAAATAAGGCACTGCCAGTTCTGGCACTGCTACTGCCAATGACGGGGCTAGAAACGTCGATTAGGGCGCTCTGTAGTGCCATTACAGGCATCAAGTGTGCCGGCACTGACCTCCGATGGCGCGATTTTTCTGTTTCTCAAGGTGGTCAAAGTCATACCGCGACATTCGCACCATTTGCTGCTGCACGGTTGTATCACGGCGTCTATGCGACATGATCCAAGTGTCGCAGTCTCGTCCTGTCACTCGTGCGGCTTGCTGCAGCGGGTGGGTGTAAACGGCTGAGCAACCGCACTGCGTGCGTGTCACATGTGCGGGTTGCAGCGCTGGGAAATCGTCGCTGTTCCTAAGTGCGACATGACCATCGCGTCGCGCAGGCGACTTTCACAGAAGTTATCGTCGTAGTGTGGGGCCTGCTGTTATTGGCGGCAGGTTGATCAGCAATCGGGTCGTTGGGTGGTTCAGCGAACATCGCCGCTAAGTCACTCGCATCTTTGCTCAATGCGGCTGCGCTAACAGAACGAAAAAAGCCGCAGGGTTAGCTGCGGCCTTTTATTCATCCTGTCTCATAATCATCTCCAGGCGATGATTGTTTTGAACGCTACGCGCTAGTAAGGCTTTTGCTTACTTCTCCTTCCTCGCTTTCCGCGTCCGGCTTGGTTTGCGAGCAGGTTTTTAAAATGCCCCCAGCGAATCTGCTCGGTCTGTACGTTGTATGTCAGGCCCCGTTCCATCTGCTCCAGTAGTCTCAAACACAGTGGCTGTTCCAAGTAGTGGTCTGCTGTGACTTCTGGAACACCGCCCTCATGGCCGAGCAGGTAGGCAATAGTTGACGGAGTTATTCCTGACCGTTCAAGCCTCACGGCAAACGAGCGGCGGAAACTTTTAAAATTCAGTCCACCATTAACTGCTGGCGGACAGTGCTGACCGATATACCCCGTGCCCGTGCACGGCCCGCAGAAAAACCGACTTGGGTCGCGGGAGTACAGGTGCTTTGGATCGAAGCTCAGCTCGTTGAAAAGCAGCGCATCGTTGCCATCGGCCTGGCGCCGCTCCTCTACGAAATTTAAAAAGCCCATTTCCACCAGCTTCGAGCAGATTGGAATCTGCCGGGCCGACGGCCCCGTCTTCAGCGACTTGTTGTAGCCATTGTCGTTGATATCGATAAGGTCGACGCCGTGGACATCTTGGATCACATCATGCACACGTAGCTGGCAGAGCTCGTTAAGTCGCGCGCCGGTATAGAGCCCAAGCGGGAGCAACCAAAACCGATAGGGCTTGGCGTCCTGGTTGATTTTCGGCAGGTCGCCTGCGAGATACTTTCTGTAGGGCCAGCCTGAGAACATCTGATTCAGATTGCTATCCAGAAATGGCTTGGTGATTTCGGCGTGTTTTGTATTGCAGGTCGCGACTTTGATCGCCTCGGTAATCAGCTTGCTCTCAAGTGCTTCGTCCAGCATTCGATTGAACAACTGATAATAGGTCGTGAGGTTTGCGCCTTTGCTACCCGACGCAGCGTTCTGCTTGAGTAACGACGGTAGCTGATCCTTCAGACGCTGTACGTCGGACCGATCAAGCTCAGCAACTCGGCGGGTAGGATTATCTTGCATCAGAACGATCTTTAGTTTTTCCATCCGCGCTCGAAGCATGTGCTCGGATTTCCCTGCGTAATTGTTTTCTCGCAGAAAGCGGGACAGCGTTATGTCCATGAACTCGGCCAGCAGAGGAGAAGACTGATATCGGTTTATCGCATCCGTTACCGCTGAAATATTTGCCAAGGCGATTCGCAAGTGTTCTTCATGGCCAGGTTCGACGATAAGACTCAGGCCTTTGTAGAAAGGAATGGAGAGGGGGGAAGTTACATTCATATATACCTCACGGTGGGTGAGGCTTGAGATTATTACTGGATGGATAAACAGTCAAGATAATCTATTAGGAGCTATCACTCGATAGCTTTTATTGACAAGTTGTCAATAATCGCAAGACGAGCAAAAAAGGTAAGAGCGGGGCCCTTACCTTTTATTAGCTAAATATTATGCATACGTTTTCCAGTGCCGCTTAGCAACCCGCACGCTGGGGAAGGTGGTGCCAACTGGGCGACCGACGTTGAAAACGCCCTGGCGTTCTTGTAACTCTTGATAGTGCCGGTAATGGATGTGTCCCAGCCCTAGCCCAAAATCGAGCTTGTCGAGCTCGTCTTTGAGCACGTCAGACGGATAGCAGTCGCCGTACCCACCGGTGGTACTTTTATCCGAATGGCCTACAAGCGCTTTGGCTTTCGCCAGGTCAAGGTTCTGCCTGCGAAATTGATTGATAAAGGTGTGGCGCAGACCGTGGTACGTCAGGCCGTCATCTCCCAGGCCGCAAAGCCCAAGGTAACCCCGGCTAATCTGGCTTGAGCCGAGAAACCAACGGCTCGCAACATGCCCGGGAGAAAGGTCGCCGTATACCCGAATATTGTCGAAAAGCGGAGCCTTGCCGTCTCGCTCGACAGCTTCCAGGCGTGCTTGATGAAACTCCAAGAAGCCCGACTCAATAAGCTGCCGGTGAATCGGCACCAACCTTTCCGAATCGGACGTCTTTAGCTGTTTCGACCCGCTTCGATTGATGCTGATGAGCCAGACGCCGAGTTCTTGCCGAATGTCTTCGAGCCGTAGCTGGCACAGTTCGCTGAGCCTTGCGCCTGTAAAAAGCCCAAGCAGCGGCAGCCAAAATTTGTAGTCATCCAAGCGCCAGCGCGGCGGCGTGGTCAGTGTGTAGGCCGGGCCGTGAAGAAGTTTCTCGATCTGGCTTGGGCTATAGGTGCGCTTCCTTGGCGCCTCGGCGCCTTTAGTGCTGAATGCCAATCCGGCCGCGATATTTTCGGTGATGTAACCTTGATCATGTGCGTAGGTGACAAGGGCCCTTGCCAGCTCAAAGAACTTTTTCGCGGTGCGCGGATTGATCGGCTCAAATTTCCCGTCGCTGATGATCTTGCTCAACGGCTGGTTACGTGTGGCGCGAAGGCGGTGCCGGTTCTTTGGATAACCGCGTAGGTGATCGCGCAGCGTGTTGAATTCTGCGCGAGTTAGCGTTTCGACCTGCCGATGTCCCCCGAGCAGCTCACACAAGCCTTCCAGCCGGGCCCGTGCGGTGATGCGAGTCCGCGGATTGGCCCATGCACCTTCGCGAATTTGCCTCTCTTCGTATTCCTTCACCAGGGCGGCGAGGCTCAGCCCTGCCTTTAAATTGCAGGTTGGCAGGACAATCCGTTCATTTGCCGGTGGTTGAGTGAAGAGCGTTTCAAGCCTGGCTTTCTGTGCGCTTGGCAGCACGCTCCCTAGAGCGTTCAGCAAGGTGAGGGTACCCGGATCCTGTGGTGGCGCTACGGTCTCCGACTGGGAACGCAGTTCGGGGATAGTTTGCATAGGCTCGGTGGTTGCAGCAGAACCTAACATCCGCCGAACCAGGTCACCGATCTCCTGCATGGCTTGGGCGTAGGGGTCTTCGTGATCGTCTTCCTGAAAGTAACGCAACAGCACCTTATCAACCTTCTGCAGCGTAAACGTCAGCATAAGGACTGCGATGATGATGGAGCTGGTCAGCAACTCGATCCGAAGACTTTTCCTTTCTCGCAGATGCGCTTTCATGCACAGCGGATCGAGATCGATAAGCAGCACATAAAGCCCGGACTCTTCTTGCACCAGGAGAGCTCGATCAATGATGCGGAGCTTCAGATGCACCGCGTTGGCTTGCTGAAGATGGAAATGCAACGCTCGCCGAGACTGAGGCAGTGCTGGGGGGATGTGCATGAGATTCCGGCCCTGGTCTGGGCGGGCATGGCACAGGTACTCATAAAGCGTCATCGCTGCAGACGCAGGAGATTCTTTCGAATAGCGCCCTGGGGATGGCGGGACTGTTTCAAGCACATCAAGGGCCGCGTAAATGTACCGGGCAGCGTCGCTGGCGACGTTGTGATTGCTGGTTCCGAGTGGCCAGTCAAAGCGTACGAACCCGACTCCAAGTGCTTTTACCAGCGCGGGCGTCGGTGTAAGTGCAAAGAAGATTTCGCCGCCAGGTTCGTGGCTATACAGCACCACCCGCTCGGCACTCTCACTCATCATGCGAGTGTGGGCGACTGTGAGGTCTTGATGCGCGAGCTTCATTGGCGACGGGCGCACCTTCCAAACGCGGTCAGCAAACTTGAGAGCCTCCGCTACCTCAAGGTGAAACCTTTGGAGGTCAACCAGTAGGCGGTCAGAAAAGAGCTCGACGTACTGCGCGGTTGCTTTCGCAAGAAACTGCTCGAAAGACGCGTTCAAGTACTTGGCTAGATCGCGGGCAAGGGCTTCGTCGTGACTAAGCGCCCAGCGGATTTGCGCGGGCAGCTTGGGGTTGGCCGCGAAATGCTTCGGAAAGGCGAGGTAATACTGGAAGCCAGTTTTGGCTTGATAGACAAGGTGCGGAACACCTGTTCTGGTTTGGCGCTTGGACATGATGGCATACCTTTTGGATTCACAGACGGACTGTGAGTAATCCAATGCCATCAAATCTGGTCTGAAACCCGCGTTCTAGACGGGTTTCAGTGTTGAATTGGTGGAGCCGGGGGGATGGTCAACCGCATTCCCCACTCCCCATTGCAAGCCACTGATTCCGTACGCTTGAGCCGCAGCGCAGCGCCGCGATGTCACACCTTGGTGGGCGTGGTTAATGGTTCAGGAGCCGAATCTAGGCTACGCCAGCAGAAAAGGAAAGCAAGCGGCGTTTATCCATCAGCTCCTGCAGGCTGTGATGTTGGCAGGGCATTATGCCATCATCGGGCCTTTTCAGATGGAACTGAGGGGTTACGTGATGCTACCTAAATTACCCAGCTGCGCTTTGGTCGGTCTCAGCTGTATTTGTTCGATTGCATTCGCCGAGCCATCCAAGGATGAGCTGTCAGAGGTAATGTCAACAATAGACGGCGCATATGACAGCTTGGCTCTGCTTGCTTATTGCAATGAGGAAGCGCTGTACTTGCAATACGCTCAGTCTCTGCAGGATGCGGTATTTAACTATCCGGGCATTGATCCGCAGAAGGCTCCTGCTTTCTTACGGCGTATTGATACCATGTCGATGGATGAGTTAGAGAGAATGATGCTCGGGCGAGATAAAACTGATAATGCTAAGCTCTGTACTTCTGCTAAAGCTGTTGTAAAAAAGCAGATGGCGCTATTTGATAATTTCATAATCAGCAGGTAGTTCGGGTAATGCATATGCTTGTCTAGATGTTTCAGTCCGCTAGTGCGAGTAACCCACCCTTCGCCTCGATCTGTTTGAGATAATCAGCTCTCACGAGACAGATCGAGGCTCGCAAGTATTAAGCAATCACCAAGCAATCCCCCTCTCCCGGTAGTTGAATATAAATCGGCTTCCCATTGTTCTCCGCTCTAAACGTCTGCGCCCATCCGGCACTGTGTACTTCGATGGCGTCTAACTGTTCAATCAGTTCGCATGCTGCTGAGTAGCTTATAACTTTATGCTGCATAGTTTTGCTCCTGTTTCGTTGGTGTGAATACAGTAGCGTTGATTTGAAATGTCGAGAAGTCTGCCGGTGTCGGTACGTTCTGTGTATAATTCAAACGGTCCAAGCTCGTACTTCAGTCAGTGGTTAGTTAGTTCAACTACCACTGATTTTTTTGCCCCCGTTTTTTGGGTTTGCCTGCTCTGCTGCAAGCTCTTACGAGGCGTTTAGAGCGCTGTTTGTTGTTGTCCGCTATGTCTGTCGGTGTTTCGTAAGATCGCATCGCTATGCGCGTTCTAGGCGGCTTCTTGGCTGTGCTGGTGCTGGTTCTCGCTGGTTCTAGGAGAAGTCCGGTAATCCGGCGTATAGAAACGGGTTCCCTGAAACGAACTGCTTGATGCTGGAATACTTATGCTGCCCGCCGCGCGTTGCTTCGCTTGTTGATCTGTGCGCGCCACTCCCGGCATTGGTTCTGCGCAGGCGCTTGAGCTTGTTCTGTGTAGGTGCTTCGTCCTTCGGAATGTAGCGCGCAACGTCTGGCGCGCTGTGCGGCTCTTCAATGTGGATCGCTTCGTTGGTGCCGTGCGGCACGTATTGCGGCGCTAACGCCTGCTTCAGAGCCTCCTTGGCTTGCTCGCGTAGGTGTGCCGGGATGTGAAGCGCTCCGTGGATGTGGAGCTTGTGGATCGTCTTGGCCTGCTTCGGGGCGAACTCGATGCTGAAGGCCATGTGAGTAGAGTCGATGCCTGCCGAGGCGAGCGCCCTTGTGATGCGTTCGGCCAGCCAGCTGCACGGGCCTTGCTTCGCTTGGATTGCCCGCTCACCAATGTCGATGTCTAGGCGAATCGTTGCGAATATCGCGTCCGGGTGGTGCAGTACGGCTATCAGCTTGAAGAACTGAGCCACGTCCGATGGCAGTCGATTCCACTCTGGCAGGCTGTCCGGTGTGGGTAGGTGATGAGTAGAGTCAAGGATCATCGCCTGCCCCCAGTATCGTGACTTCAACCAGTCTTTAACCATTCGTCTAACGAAAGCTCCGGTGGTTGGGCTATAGAGTGTAGTACCACCTATAGCTCCAAAGCGGTCCGCTTGCTCCATCACCATCGCGACCAAAGTCCGCGCGGCGTCTGGCGTAGAGAGCTTTGCCACCCTCCTTCGTTGGGTTCCAAATTTTGTAATTTTCCCTGAATTCGTTCCTGGCTCGGCTTCAGGTTCGGCGGCGTTTTTGCGACTGTTCGCTTGCTGCTTGCCCAAACTCGGGCTGCGCTTTTTTTGCGACTGCTCGCTTGCTGCCGACTTGCCACAATCGGCCAGAAGCTCGGCGCACATCTGTTCAATTTCTTGCTCTATCTCCTCCGGGGTCTTGTGGGTCCGGTCGCTCTCGTTTTCATGGAGCGGGCCGTCTGGTTCGCCAACGTGCTCTCGGATAGTCAACGAAGGGTAGGGGGATAGTGAAGCCTCTAGCTCGTCAAAAAGCGCTTCGCGCTCCTCCAAGCTCAGTGTGGGGGTCGTCTTCTTGCGCATCTGTCCAATGCCCTTTGTCGCCTCCGTCCCTCTGCCTGATTTTCAATTTTCAGGTCTGCGCATTGAGCGCTATGGGGTCTAGTAGGCTTTGTTTTTCTAAGGATTCGACAACCGGGCTCGTGGTGTCATGTTCGGCCCGGTGTCGGTTCGTTGTAGATGTCAGTCCTGCACCAGCTCTACTACCCCGTTGTCTTCTTCTTCGGTCAGCAGTGAGTTGCCCGTGATGCGCTCGGCTGCTTCGCGGCGCTGCTGCTCTCGAATCTCCCTGACGTCATCGTCGGTCATGATTCGAATGCGAAGCTCGGACAGCTCTTCGACGTGCGTGGCTTCTGCTAAGCGATCAAGCGGCAGGGCACGGCGCGCCACCTTCTGCGTGAGATCAATGGCTGTGGCCGCTGCGACCAGTGTTCGCATCATCTGATAAGGCGTGCTGGTGCTGGGGTCGAGTGCTTCCACAGCTTCCACTATTCCCCCTCGGATCATGCGGGACAATGCGAGATCGTCCAGCACCAGCGCGGCGGCATGCTGTTGTGCCGCGTCCAGATCGAAGGCGGTGTTGAGCATGCCTTGACGTGCTTGCTCGACAAGACTTTCGGTTGCAGCACCAGCAACAGCGCTGCGGCGCTTCAGAATGCGCTTAGTGGTAGATAGGGAAAGGTCGAGCTTTTCAGCGATGGCCGGGCAGGAATAACCCGCTTCGCGAAGTATGACGGCTTGGGCTTCGATGTCCGGTGTGGTCTTCGAGCTCATTGCGCTTACTCTTCAGCGATAAGCAGGGACGGTGGCAGACCTGCCAGCGCATTGAGTTCATTCGCTAGCTCGTGCCAGTTGTTGCGCACGTTGTACATCGGCGCGCCTGACAGCCTAACGATTGTTTTCAGCTCGACCGGCGCTATATCGAAGATGGTTTTGCCATCGGCTGTGAGTGCTTCGAGAGTTGCGGTGATGATGGCTTGGCGAGTTCTAGCGCGTTGAGTGCAACCGGCAGTTGGCTGATTGCGGCATCGTCGACTCGATTTGATGCCATGGGTTCGGCAGAAGTGGTAAGCGGAATTTCTTGTCCAACGGGAACCGTCAGAGCGGGGAGCAAGTTTGTTGAGTAGATCGGCAAGGCGCGAATAGCTGCCGTTGTCGGATTGCATGAACTGCTTAGCAGTTGTCTCTAGGTATTGCATTCGTTACCCCTTAGCAACGATGTGAAAAATTCTTCCCGATAGGGCGTCCTCCAAGTGTTTGTGGTTCATGGTTTAAGGCGCTGTTTAATTCAGCGCCAATATTCTAATTGCGTTTGGCGTTTTGTGTCTAGAGGTTTGCTTGACTTCGGCTTTCTTGTATGTGTAAGGATTTTGGAAGTTCGGCCTTGGCTCGATAAACAGTTGCCACTCCGCACTTTGCCAACCTTGCGATCTCCTCAGCAGAGGCGTCCGGAAACTTCAACAGCATCTCTTGGGCTGTAACCCATGATTTCGACTTGCCACGGGTTTTAATCATCTCGCCACGCTCCTTGCGGCGCTCAAGCCCTTGTTTGATCCGCTCGACTCGTTTCTGTTGGTCGAGTCGGGCCATGGTTGCCATCAGGTCAAGAAGCATATCGTTGATAACCGTCAGAACCTGGCTAGCGATGTCGTCGCTGTTGGCTAGCTGGTGCGTGGTCGGAAGGTCTACCACTACTAACCTGAGTCCCTTGCATTCGATCATGCTGCGAAGCTGTTTCCATTCGTCCTGAGACAAGCGGGACAGCCTGTCCACGCTTTCGCATAGCAGCACCTCAGCCGGCTCAGCTTCGTCGAGCAGGCGAATCAGCTCCGGGCGCTCCAGCTTCGTGCCGCTGATGTTCTCGGCGTAGATGGCGGCAATGGTCATGCCTCGGTCAGCCGCAAATTCTCGCAAGATTTGCTCTGCGCGGTGGCTGTCTTGTTCCTTCGTCGATGCTCTCAGGTACAGGCGGGCTTTCATGGGGAGGTTTCTCAAGTAACTATATATTAGATGGGTAAATGATAGTTCGATCAATTGCCCTGCGTCTACAGGTTTTTGATAGCCTCGGCGCGAGAGCTTGTCGTCTCTCAGATGGGTATAGGTGTCTGATAGGCGTTGGCGTCATGAAGGCGGGCTGCTCTGTTCGGCTATTTTTGTTGTCTGTTCATTGCCACTATCAAGAGGTGCCCGTCTGTAGCGTCCGGACTGTTGCACTTCGCTCAGTGCCCATGGAGGCCAAGCTGTAAGATCTCTACTCACTAAAAGTGGAGTGCGATATGGACAAAGCTTTATGGGGCCGCGCCGCAGAGGTTTTTGGAAGTGA
Source organism: Pseudomonas sp. NPDC077451 (assembly GCF_044543345.1). Classification (NCBI taxonomy): domain Bacteria; kingdom Pseudomonadati; phylum Pseudomonadota; class Gammaproteobacteria; order Pseudomonadales; family Pseudomonadaceae; genus Pseudomonas; species Pseudomonas sp. NPDC077451. The sequence goes on from NZ_JBITVX010000025.1 coordinate 43,016, forward strand.
TCTTGGCAAAAAACTGATAGAGCTAACGTCCGCGCTGCCAAGCGTCCGGATGGGGGCAGAGCAGCTATTCGATGAAGCAGCCAACCCAGTTGTTTTGACAGCAATGGAGGCTCTTGTTCATTTGGGAATTGCTCGCAAAGCTGAGCGAGGAATTGTTGTCTTGAGCCGAGACTTGATTGACAGGCTAGAGGGTGAGCTTCGACCTTTGGTTCTGCCAGGCGCAGCGCCTCTTCAGAAAAGGCAAATATTGGAGCGTGAGCTTGGTCTCTTATAAGTCTCATCAGTGAATAGTCGAGTCGTGCCCAAGTACCATCAAAGACTGTCTCAAAGTGACTGCTGCGTTAAAGATGAGGAAGAGTATGAGGGACTTAGGGCTTCTTGGGGAAAGTGTATTCAGTGCTTGGTGTGCCGATGCTGGGCTCATTCCGAACGGTTCTTCGGTGGTGGATAAGACTGGGTGGGATTTCTATGTCGAATTCCCATTCGCTTCATCTAGCAATCCGTTGGACTTACACAAGGGGCCTTGTGAATGTAAGGTTCAAGTGAAGTCTACTGATAATAGAAAGCGTAGCTTGCAAATAAAGCTTTCTAACCTACGTCGGTTGGCTACAGCTCAAATGCCTGCTTTCTTTTTGTTTTTGGAGTTTGATGGTGGGAGTAATGCTGAAAGAGCCTATCTAGTTCATGTTGGGGATGACCTGATTGCTAAAACTCTTAAGAGAATTAGGGAGCTTGGTGAGGGGGTTGCACTCAATAAAAAAACCATGGTCATCAAGTATGGTGATGCAGAGCTTTTGCCTAAAGCTAACGGGCATGCCCTGAAAGAAAGAATATTGGAGTATGTGGGCGGCGATCTTGCGAAATATGTTTCGGATAAAGCGGGGTTCTTGAGCTCGGCAGGGTTTGAGGATGGTTTTGGAGAAATGCGCTTTACAACTGAGGGGGAACAGAATTTACAAGATTTAATTGATGTCTCCATTGGTGCGAAAGGATCTGTTCCTGTGTCGAGTTTGAGAGGGGTTTATACAAGATTCGGAATAGAGGACGATAATCCTTTTCTAAATGTGAAGGATGGCCGTATGGAGATGCCGGATTTAAGCCCTACTGCTGTTGGTGTTATAAGGTTTAAAGAGGATGTTTTTTCAGTTGGTGTTAGCTTTCCGGCGCGTTTGTATGTCTCTCCGTTTAATTCATGTGTTCCGCAAGAAATGGCACGGGCAAGGGTGGAGAGTGATTTCTTTGATATTCGTCTTAGTCCATATACGGGTGCGGCTACTTACAATTTCTTCTTTGGCGAGGGGGCTAGTGCAGCGTTAAAGCAGTTCAGGGATCTGCTTATTTTGCTTGGCTTGATTTTCGGGTCTGGGCGAAAGTTAATTTGCGAGATGGAGTTTGAAGGTTATCCCCTGCTCGAATTTACTCTTGCCTGTTCTAGTGGTGAGTTTGCGTATAAGAAAGAGTTAGAGGCTCTTGAAAGCGCTATGCGGTTGGCGTCCATTTTTGATCTTGGCAGTGATGTGCAAATATCCCTGCAGGAGTTAATTAAGTACGCGGATGTAATTCACAATATGGAGCGCGTTCTGGGGCTGAGAGGTGCGTTCCGGGTTGAGTTCGGGGTTGAGGGTGATGACTTCGATGCAAGTTTGCCCGTGGCGTGTGTTGTAATAGTCTCCGTTCCTCTTGGGGGGCATGTTCTTGGCGCAGTTATCACAGTTAAGGGCGATGTTTTAGAGTCTGATGATGGGCGATATACGCTGTTGAGTAGTAACCGTCCGCCGAACCCATCTCCCCGCTTCTTCCAGATAGCGGCATGGTGTGCACCTATTTTTGGTGGACACCATTTCAAGCCACTTTCTGGA
>NZ_JBITVX010000026.1:0-44162 GCF_044543345.1 Pseudomonas sp. NPDC077451
GCCTAAGGGTGGATACGGCTTCCTGACCTTCCCCCGATGATCAGTCGGGAACTATCACCCCAACATAGCGTGGTAGTCGAGATACAAGGGTGGATAACGGCTCTGCCTTATCCGCTATGGTCATTACGCCCCCGCAGGCTTCAATCCAGCGGCAACTCCGTGGTCCGTTTCACCTCGCTCATCGCGATGTGTGAATGCGCTTCCTGTACATGGGGCCGCTGCAACAGTTGATCACGCAGGAAGCGTTCGTAGCTGTCGATGTCCTTGGCCACTACCTTGAGCAGGTAATCCGACTCGCCGGCCATGGTGTGGCACTCCAGCACTTCGGGATAACCCACTACCGCGCGCTCGAATTCGTCGAGGTTGCTGCGGCCATGGGCGGAGAGCTTGATGTTGACGAACACCGTCATGTTCAACCCGAGCTTCTTCGGGTTGAGCAGGGCGACCTTGCGTTCGATCAGCCCTTCTTCCTGCATGCGATGGATGCGGCGCCAGCACGGCGATTGCGACAGCTCGACCTTTTCGGCGATCTCGGCCGCGGACAAGTCGGCGTTGTGTTGCAGCAGCAGCAGAATCTTGCGATCGATGCTGCTCAGCGGAGTCTGCATGGTTGTGCTCTTTTTGTTGTTGTTGGTGGATGGATCATGCACGGGATCGCACTTACACCGCAAAAGTAGAAAGAAAATCTCTCTTCGTCACGGCCAGACTTTTATCCAACGCGCAACGGTGGGGTGATCCTCTGCCGCTCGCTGGCGTGGGACAGCTTTCCGTGCGGCTCCCCACGACCTGTTAGGCGGGATGTGAAAGACACGTCCCAGACTCCGATAAAAACAAACAGGAGCGCCACATGTCATTGGCCGAGATCCGCCTGGATGACAAGTACCGGCTCGCAACCGGACATCTGTACCTCACCGGCACCCAGGCGCTGACCCGCCTGCCCATGCTGCAGCATCAGCGCGACCAGGCTCAGAACCTGAATACCGGTTGCTTTATCTCCGGCTACCGCGGCTCGCCGCTTGGCATGCTGGACAAGAGCCTCTGGGAAGCGCGCGATTTCCTCAAGCAGAACGCCATCCACTTCCAGCCGGGCCTCAACGAGGAACTGGCCGCGACGGCGGTCTGGGGCAGTCAGCAAACCAACCTGTTTCCCGGTGCCAAGTACGACGGCGTGTTCGCCATGTGGTACGGCAAGGGGCCAGGCGTCGACCGTTCCGGTGACGTTTTCAAGCACGGTAACGCGGCAGGCGTTTCGCCCCATGGCGGTGTGTTGCTGTTGGCCGGTGATGACCACGGCTGCAAGTCCTCAACGCTGCCGCACCAGAGCGAACACGCGTTCATTGCCGCTTCGATCCCTGTGCTGAACCCGGCGAACGTTCAGGAAATTCTCGATTACGGCATCATCGGCTGGGAGCTGTCGCGCTATTCCGGCTGCTGGGTAGCGCTCAAGACCATCGCCGAGAACGTCGATTCATCCGCCGTGGTGGAGGTCGACCCGCTGCGGGTGAAGACGCGTATCCCGGATGATTTCGAACTGCCCGAAGACGGCGTGCACATCCGCTGGCCGGACCCGCCACTGGCGCAGGAAAAACGCCTAAACCTGTACAAGATCTACGCGGCGCGGGCCTTTGCCCGGGCCAACAACCTGAATCAGGTGATGCTTGATTCGCCGAACCCGCGCTTGGGCATCATCACCACCGGCAAGAGCTACCTCGACGTGCGCCAGGCACTGGACGACCTCGGTCTGGACGAAGCGCTGTGCGCCTCGGTCGGCCTGCGAGTGCTCAAAGTCGGCATGAGCTGGCCGCTGGAGCCGGTCTCGGTGCACGAGTTCGCCCAGGGTCTCGACGAGATTCTGGTGGTCGAGGAAAAGCGCAGCATTCTCGAAGACCAGCTCACCGGGCAGCTCTACAACTGGCCGCTGAGCAAGCGCCCGCGCGTGGTTGGCGAGTTCGACGAGCAGGGCAATTCGCTGCTGCCGAACCTCTCCGAACTGACGCCCGCGATGATCGCGCGGGTGATCGCCAAGCGCCTCGCGCCGATCTACACCAGCGACAGCATCCAGGCGCGTCTGGCGTTTCTGTCGGCGAAGGAAAAGGCACTGGCCGCACGCAGCTACGACACCGTGCGCACGCCGCATTACTGCTCCGGCTGCCCGCACAACAGTTCCACCAAAGTACCCGAAGGCAGCCGCGCCTCGGCCGGCATCGGTTGCCATTACATGGTGCAGTGGATGGACCGCCGCACCGAGACCTTCACCCAGATGGGCGGGGAGGGCGTCAACTGGATCGGCCAGGCGCCGTTCACCGAAACGCCGCACATGTTCCAGAACCTTGGCGACGGCACCTACTTCCACTCTGGCAGCCTGGCCGTGCGCGCCGCGGTGGCCGCCGGGGTGAACATCACCTTCAAGATTCTCTACAACGATGCGGTGGCCATGACCGGTGGCCAGCCCATCGACGGTGAACTGCGGGTCGATCAGCTGAGCCGGCAGATCGCCGATGAAGGCGTGAAACGTATCGCACTGGTCAGTGACGAGCCGGACAAGTACCCGACCCGCGAGACCTTTGCGCAGATCACCAGCTTCCATCACCGTCGCGATCTGGACGCCGTACAGCGAGAGCTGCGCGAGTTCAAGGGCGTCTCGGTGATCATCTATGACCAGACCTGCGCCACCGAGAAGCGCCGTCGGCGCAAGCGCGGCAAGCTGGAAGACCCGGCCAAGCGCGCCTTCATCAACCCGGCCGTGTGCGAGGGCTGCGGCGACTGCGGCGAGAAGTCCAACTGCCTGGCAGTGATGCCGCTGGAAACCGAGCTGGGGCGCAAGCGCGAGATCGATCAGAACGCCTGCAACAAGGACTTTTCCTGCGTCGAAGGCTTCTGCCCGAGCTTTGTCACGGTGCACGGTGGCGGGCTGCGCAAACCTGAGGCCATGGCCGGCGGCATCGAGGGCGACCAGCTGCCCGAACCGCAGCATCCGACGCTGGATCGGCCCTGGAACGTGCTGATCCCCGGTGTTGGCGGCAGCGGCGTCACGACGCTTGGCGCGCTGTTGGGCATGGCTGCGCATCTGGAAGGCAAGGGCTGCACGGTGCTCGACCAGGCCGGGCTGGCGCAGAAGTTCGGCCCGGTGGTGACGCACATCCGTATCGCCGCCAAGCAGGACGACATCTACGCCGTGCGCATCGCCGCTGGTGAAACGGACCTGCTGCTGGGTTGCGATCTGGTGGTGGCTGCCGGCGAGGATTCGCTGACCCGCCTCAACGATCAGATCAGCCATGCGGTGATCAATAGCCATGAGTCGGCGACTGCCGAATTCACCCGCAACCCCGATGCTCAGGTGCCGGGCAAGGCCATGCGCGAAGCGCTGATGGATGCGGTGGGCGCCGAAAAGACCCATTTCATCGACGCGACCTACCTGGCCACTCGACTGCTGGGCGATAGCATCGCCACCAACCTGTTCCTGCTGGGCTTTGCCTATCAGCAAGGCTTGTTGCCGCTGTCCGCCGAAGCCATCGAAAAGGCCATCAGCATCAACGGCGTCGCCGCAGAGCTGAACCAGCAGGCGTTCCGCTGGGGCCGTCGTGCGGCACTGGAGCGCGAGGCGGTCGAGAAGCTGGCGCGTCCGGTGGAAATGGCGGAGCCAAGCCTGGCCGGGCCAATCTGCCAAACCCTGGAAGAGATCGTCGACTGGCGCGTGAACTTCCTTACCAAGTACCAGAGCGCGGCCTATGCCAAGCGCTATCGCTCGTTGGTCGAGCGTGTGCGGGCGGTGGATACCGCTGATGACCTGGCGCTTTCGAAAGCCGTGGCGCGCTACTACTTCAAGCTTCTTGCCTACAAAGACGAGTACGAAGTGGCGCGGCTGTACAGCGAACCGGAGTTCCGCCAGCAGCTCGAGGCGCAGTTCGAAGGGGACTACAAGCTGCAGTTCCACCTGGCACCGGCCTGGCTGGCCAAGCGCGACAGCACCACTGGCGAGCCGCGCAAGCGTGAACTCGGACCTTGGGTGCTGAACGCCTTCAACGTGCTGGCCAAACTGAAGTTCCTGCGCGGCACGCCGTTGGACGTGTTCGGCTACGGCCATGACCGCCGTGTCGAACGCGAACTGATCACCGAGTACGAGCGCAACCTTGATCAGCTGCTGGCTCAACTGAAGCCGAGCAACTACCGCACGGCCGTAGCCATTGCTGCACTTCCGGAACTGATCCGCGGCTACGGCCCGGTGAAGGAGCGCTCCATCGCCAAAGCCCGGCAACAGGAGAAGTTGCTCAAGGAGCAACTGAACCGCGGCGACGAGGTGCAGACCGTGCGGCTGTTCGAGCCGGCGGCCTGACCGCCATGGCGCTGGGCGCTCGTCGAGTGGGCCCGATGTGTTCGGTGGGCTAAAGCCCACCCTACAGAACTAGCGGAGTACAGGCTTTTGGTGGGCTGAAGCCCACCCTACGGCCAGGCCGCGACGACGAGCTGCAGCTTTGTAGGGTGGGCTTTAGCCCACCGTTTCCCAATACGCCGCACAGAACATTGAAGGAGCCTGCACAGCAGGGCTCTCGACAGAACAACAAAGAGGAATCCGCAATGTCCGTTTTCACCCATCCCGATTTCGATCATCACGAACAGGTCGTGTTTTGCCACGACAAGTCATCGGGCCTGCGCGCGATCATCGCCATCCACAACACCACGCTCGGCCCTGCGCTGGGCGGCTGCAGGATGTTCCCCTACGCCAGTGACGACGATGCCGTGCGCGACGTGCTGCGCCTGTCTCGTGGCATGACGCTGAAGTCTTCCCTGGCCGGGCTCAAGCTCGGCGGCGGCAAGGCCGTCATTATCGGCGACCCGCATACCGGCAAGAGCCAGGCGCTGCTGCACGCCATGGGCGATTTCGTCGACAGCCTCGGTGGTCGCTACATCACCGCGGCCGATTCCGGCACTGGCGAGCCGGAAATGCAGGCCTTCGCCCAGCGTACCCGCCACGTCATCGGTGCGACGCCGCGCACCACGCTCGACGGCAGCATCGCCAGTGGCGATCCCTCACCGTCCACCGCGCTGGGTGTGTTCGTCGGCCTGCGCGAGGCGGTGCGTCAGCGTCTGGGTCGTGACGATCTGACCGGTCTCAAGGTCGCGATTCAGGGTGTTGGCCATGTCGGTCTGGGGCTGGCCCGGCACTTGAAACAGGCCGGTGCCGAGCTGTGGGTCTGTGACATCTTCGATGCCAACGTACGTCAGGCCATGGAGGAGCTGGGTGCCAACGCGGTGCGCCCGCACGACATCTACGGGCTGGACGTCGATGTGTTCGCCCCTTGCGCCATGGGCGGCATCCTCAACGCCGAAACGCTGCAGACCCTGCGTGCGCCGGTGATCGCCGGTGCCGCCAATAACCAGCTGGCGAGCCCGGAGATCGGCGCCGAGCTGCAGCGTCGCAACCACCTCTACGCGCCGGATTACGCGATCAATGCCGGCGGCATCATTGACGTGTACTACCAGCGCGTCGGTGGCAGCGCGGCGCAAAGCGATGCGCACATCAGAGGCATCGCAGAAACCCTTCGCGAAATCTTCGAGCGCGCTGCCAGCAGTGGCGAGTCCACTTCGATCGTCGCCGATCGTTTGGCGCAGGAGCGGCTTGGCGGCGTGCACGCAGTGCCACAGCAGCCGCAGCGCCTGCAGGCGTAACGAGCATGAGGGCGGCCCAGTGCCGCCTGTTTTGTTTTCGGCAGCCCGAGCCGTTCTGCCGAGCGTGTGCAAATCCCTGACAAAAACAACAAGCAGGAATCCGCAATGACTGACAAAAGCAGCATTGCCGCCGGTACTCTCGGTGGCGCCTCCGTTCGTACTCAGCAAAGCGCCGCGCGTGGCCTCTGGTCCTCGCGCTGGGTGTTCTTTCTGGCCGCTACCGGTTCCGCGGTCGGTCTCGGCAATATTTGGAAATTTCCTTACATCACCGGCGAGAACGGTGGCGGCGCCTTTGTGCTGGTCTATCTCGGCTGCATCCTGCTGATCGGCATTCCCTTGCTGATGGCCGAAGTGATGATCGGCCGCCGCGGTCGGCAGAACCCCGATGGCGCGGTGGCTCGCCTGGCCCGAGAGGCCGGTGCCAACACCAAATGGCGCATTGCGGGTTGGCTCGGCGGCCTGACCGGCTTTCTCATTCTCAGCTTCTACCTGGTGGTGGCTGGTTGGGCGCTGTCCTATATCCCGACCACGCTCAGCGGGACTTTCAGTGGCGTAGGTGGTGATGCCAGCGGAGAGGTATTCAACGGCTTGCTGGCCAGCCCGATGCGGTTGATCGTCTGCGGCACGCTGGTGCTGGCGGCGACCATGCTCATCGTCGGTTTCGGTGTGCGCGGCGGGCTGGAGCGCTCGCTGCGGTTCCTGATGCCGGGTCTGTTCGTGTTGCTGCTGGGGCTGGTCGGTTATGCCGCAGTCACGGGCGAGTTCCTGCAGGCGCTGGAGTTTCTCTTCGTGCCGGACTTCTCGGCATTGACCGCCACCAGCGTGCTGATTGCCCTGGGGCATGCCTTCTTCACGCTCAGCCTCGGTGCGGGCGCAATGATGGTTTATGGCTCCTACCTGCCAGAAGGCACCTCGATCGCCAAGACCTCGGTACTGGTGGCGCTGGCTGACACCGTCGTCGCGCTGCTGGCCGGTATGGCGATCTTTCCGCTGGTGTTCGGCAACGGTCTGGAGCCGGGCGCCGGGCCGGGGCTGATCTTCGTTACCCTGCCCATCGCTTTCGGCCAGATGCCGCTGGGCCAAGTGGTTGGCGGGCTGTTCTTCGTCATGCTGGTAATCGCTGCGCTGACCTCGGCGATATCCCTGAGCGAACCGAGCATTGCCTGGATGACCGAGCGCTTCGGCCTGAGCCGCCTTAAAGCCGTGCTGGTCAGTGGCGGTCTGCTCTGGGTGCTGAGCCTGGGCAGCGTCTTCTCCTTCAACCTCTGGGCCGACTACCAACTGTTCGGCAAGACCTTTTTCGACAGCCTCGACTACCTCACCACCAACTGGCTGATGCCATTGGGCGGGCTGATGACGGTGCTGTTCACCGGTTGGGTGATGAAGGAGCAAACGGTGCGCGACGCCATCGGTATTCGACACGGCGGCTTGTTCCGCGCTTGGTGGTTGCTGCTGCGCTTCGGTACGCCACTGGCGATCGTGCTGGTGTTCCTCAACTTGAGCGGGCTGATCTAGGGGGAGCGCAGTCGGCGTCGCGTTACGCACAATAGGGGTGTTTAAGAGGGGTGGTGCGACCAGCTGTCGCACCGCGCCGTCAGGTTTTCGTTACGCGCTCACCGACGCAACCTTGCACTGCGGCGCTCGCGACGGGCCGTAAAGAAAACCTTCCAGCTCAAGTCAGTTGAAGCAGCGAGCCGTGCTACCGGCGGGCTTGTGCACCCCGTCGGAGTGGTTTGTTATGGGGGCGGCCAAGCCAATCCTGCGGTCTTGCGGTCATTGATCGCCAGGGCTGCGGGGACGGTCAAAGGATATTGCCCGCCACAGAGAAACACGTACTGGGAGCGTTATGAGCAGTGAAACAACCACAACGGCCGGTTCGTCGCCCACGCTGAAACTCTACGGTTACTGGCGATCCAGCGCCGCCTACCGGGTACGCATCGCGTTGAATCTCAAAGGCCTCGCGTTCGAGAACTTGCCCGTGCATCTGGTCAAGGACGGCGGCCAGCAGCGTTCGGCCGACTACAAGGCGCTCAATCCGCAGGGGCTGGTGCCTTTGCTGGTGGACGGCGACGAGCGCATCAGCCAATCGCTGGCGATTCTCGAATACCTGGAGGAGGTCTTTCCGCTTCCGGCTTTGCTGCCGGACGATCCGGCCGACCGCGCGCGGGTGCGCTCATTGGCGCTGCATATCGCCTGCGACCTGCATCCACTGAACAACCTGCGCGTATTGCAGTACCTCAGCGGCCCGCTGGGCATCGAGGACGAGGCGAAGCAGCAGTGGATCCAGCACTGGATTCACACCGGCCTCGCTAGCGTCGAAGAGGGCTTGGCCGCGTTCGACGGCAAGCTGTCACTCGGCAGGCGGCCTGGCTATCTGGAGGCATGCCTGATTCCGCAGGTATACAATGCGCGCCGTTTTGCCTGTGACCTCAGTGCGTACCCGCGCATTTTGCAGATGACCGAGCAGTGCGAATCCCTCGAAGCCTTTGCCAAAGCAGCTCCGGAGGTGCAGCCCGACGCTCAGTAGTCCGCCTTGCACTCCGTCGCGTCATGAGCGCGGCGGGTTCGATTCCGTCACAGATAACAACAAACAGGTGACGCATGACCCGTGAAAAACCCAAGAACCTCTGGCTCTCCCGCTGGGGCTTCATTCTTGCCGCGACCGGCTCTGCAGTCGGCTTGGGCAACATCTGGAAATTTCCCTACATCACCGGTGAGTACGGCGGCGGCGCCTTCGTACTGATGTACCTGGCGTGCATTTTCGCCATCGGTGTGCCTGTGATGATGACCGAGATCGCCATTGGTCGCCGCGGCCGCGGCAGCCCCATCGATGCGGTCGGCCGTACGGCGCAGGAAAACGGCAGCAGCCCGCTTTGGAAAGGCATCGGCCTCATGTCCATGGCGGCCGGCTTTCTAATCCTTTGCTTCTATGTAGTGGTGGCCGGCTGGGCCTTTGCCTATACCCTGAAGATGCTCGATGGCTCACTTGCCGCCAGTTCCGTAGACGGGCTGGCTCAGGTGTTCGAGGCGCACAACGCCAACCCCTGGCAGCTGGGCGGCTGGAGCGTGCTGGTTACTTTGTTGACCTTATGGATCGTGGCCAAAGGCGTTCAGGCAGGCATCGAGCGCGCAGTGAGCTGGATGATGCCGGGCCTGGCGGTGATGCTGTTGATTCTGGTCGGCTATGCGTTCACCAGTGGCGGCTTCGATCAGGGCTTCGCTTTCCTGTTCAGCTTCGATACCTCCAAGCTCACCGGTGAGGCGCTGCTGACGGCTCTGGGTCACGCGTTCTTTACGCTCAGTCTGGCAGCCGGGGCCATCATGACCTATGGCTCCTACCTGCCCGATGGGCAGTCCATTGCCCGCACTACCTTTGTGGTGGCCATCGCCGATACCTGCGTTGCGTTGCTGGCGGGGCTGGCGATTTTTCCGATCATTTTCGCCAACGGGATGGACCCGAGCGCCGGGCCGGGACTCATCTTCATGAGCCTTCCGCTGGCCTTCCAGCAGATGCCATTCGGCACCGCCTTCGGCGTCCTGTTCTTTGCCATGGTCTCGCTCGCTGCGATGACTTCGGCCATTTCGATGATCGAAGCCACGGTGGCCTACCTCAATGAGAAACATGGCATCAGCCGCCTCAAGGCTGCCATGGCCGCAGGCGCTGTGCTGCTGGTGATCAGCATGCTGGCGATGCTGTCGTTCAACCTGATGGCTGGCTGGACGCCCATGGGTAAAAACTTCTTCGACTGGCTCGACTACCTCACCTCGCGTTGGATGATGCCGCTGGGCGGGATCTTCACCGTAATCTTCGCTGGTTATGCGCTGCGCAGCGAAATCATGCGCGACGAGCTGGACCTGCCGCCGCTGGGCTATGCGCTGTGGCTGTTCATGGTCCGTTATGTCTGCCCGGTGCTGATCACTATGGTGTTCCTGCACGCCCTCGGCTGGCTAGGCTTCGACCCACTGGTGCGCTGGTACTGGATTGCCGGAGCCATCGGTGCGCTGACTATCCTCGGCGAAGGGTTGCGACCTCGCGTTCTGCCGGCGCTGACTGGGCGCAAAGCCTGATCATCAGCACAGATTCGATCTAGGCGACTAAGCGGCACTTCCGGCAACGGAAGTGCCGTTTTTGTAAGTGGATTGCAGGCGAGTCGGCGAATGGCCTGTTGACCAATACCCGCGCTGGTACTGGCTTTGCGACAGACGGTGGTCTAAAGGTCTTTTAGGCGGTGCCGATAGTTTGATCAGCGCAAGGACGCTTAAACAGAAAACGGATCTTCGTATTGACCTAGATCAGTGTCCGGATCCGCGCCCATGCCCAGCCGTCTCAAGTTCAGCCACAAGATACTGCTCGCCGCGTCACTCGTTGTGATCGCGACTTTCGCCCTGTTCACGCTGTTCAACGATTATCTGCAGCGCAACGCGATTCGCGACAACCTCGAAAGCTACCTGAATGAGATGGGCGATGTGACCGCCCATAACATCCAAAACTGGCTGTCCGGTCGGATCCTGCTGGTGGAAAGCGCTGCGCAGTCCATCGCCAACGACAGCTCCGATCAGGGCGTGGTGGCTCTGCTCGAACAGAAGGCGCTCGTCTCGACCTTCGGCTTCACCTATCTGGGCGAGCAGAACGGCCGCTTCACCATGCGTCCGGAAGACGAAATGCCCGCCGGGTACGATCCGCGCACCCGCCCCTGGTACAAGGACGCGGTGGCTGCTGGCGGAACGACCCTTACCGAACCCTATGTCGACGCGGCTACGGGTGAGCTGATCATCACGATTGCCACCCCTGCACGCGAGGGTAGTCGGACTGTTGGCGTGGTGGGCGGTGACCTGGGCTTGCAGGCGCTGGTGGACATCATCAACGCGCTGAACTTCGATGGCATGGGCTATGCCTTTCTGGTCAGCGGCGACGGCAAGGTGCTGGTCCACCCGGACAAAAGCAAAGTGATGAAAACACTGGCTGAGCTGTATCCGCAGAACACCCCGTCCCTGACTAAAGGGCTGAGCGAAGCGGAGCTGGACGGCCAGGCGCGCATTCTCAGTTTCAGCCCGGTTCCCGGCCTGCCTTCGGTGACCTGGTATGTCGGCATTTCCGTGGAGAAGGAAAAGGCTTACGCGGCGTTGTCGAGTTTCCGTACCTCGGCGCTCGTTGCCACTGTCATCGCTGTGGTGTTCATCATGGTCCTGCTGGGCATGCTGATCCGCGTGTTGATGCGGCCACTAACCGACATGGGCCGCGCGATGAGCAATATTGCCGAAGGCGAGGGCGACCTGACCCGCCGCCTGACAGTGCAATCGCAGGACGAATTCGGCACGCTGGCGCTGGCCTTCAACCGGTTCGTCGAGCGTATTCACGGCTCGATTCGCGACGTGGCCTCGGCTACCGAGCAGGTCAACGAAGTGGCGCAACGTGTACTGGCCGCCTCCAATTCGTCGATGCTCAATTCCGACGAGCAAGCCAGCCGCACCAACAGCGTCGCAGCGGCGATCAATGAACTCGGCGCCGCCGCGCAGGAGATCGCCCGCAATGCGGCCGACGCTTCGCAGCAGGCCAGCGGTGCCAGCCATCAGGCCGAAGACGGTCGCAAGGTGGTCGAGCAGAACATCGAGGCCATGAAGCGGTTGTCGAGCAACATCAGCGCGTCCTGCCAACAGATCGAGGCGTTGAACACCCAGACGGTTGGCATCGGTCAGATTCTCGACGTGATCAAGGGCATTTCCGAGCAGACCAACCTGCTGGCGCTCAACGCAGCCATCGAGGCGGCGCGTGCCGGTGAAGCCGGACGCGGCTTTGCGGTGGTGGCTGATGAGGTGCGCAGCCTGGCGCATCGCACCCAGACCTCGGCGCAGGAAATCCACGGCATGATCGAGAAGCTGCAGGTCGGGGCGCGTGATTCGGTCAGCACCATGACCGAGAGTCAGCGTCAGAGCGAATCGAGCGTCGGCATCGCCAACCAGGCCGGTGAGCGCCTGGGCAGCGTGACCCTCGCCATCGGCGAGATCGATGCGATGAACCAGTCCGTCGCGACCGCCACCGAAGAACAGACCTCAGTGATCGAGTCGCTGAACATGGACATCACGGAGATCAACACGCTGAACCAGGAGGGGGTCGAGAACCTGCAATCCACCCTTCGGGCCTGCGGAGATCTTGAGCAGCAGGCTGCGCGGCTGAAGCAGCTGGTGGGGAGCTTCAGGATCTGATCTGGTTTTGGTGAGAAGGGCGCTTCGGCGCCCTTTTTTTGTGGGCAACAAAAATTGGTGGGTAAGCTTCGCGTTACCCACCCTACGGATCTTCTTTAGCCGGACATAGAAACCTTGCGTTCATGGCGTCCCGCTTTTCCTGCGCATAACTATCAAACGACGCTGAGTGCCCTTTCATGAGGCCAAGCGCAGGATCAGTAGGGTGGAAAACTGCGAAGCATTTTCCACCGATATCTGTGCGGGAGTTCTCGGTACCCTCCCGCTGTGAAACCGGTGGGTAAGCTTCGCGTTACCCACCCTACGGATCTTCTTTAGCCGGACATAGAACCTTGCGTTCATTTGCGTCCCGCTTCTCCACGACCTATCAAACGACGCCGAATGCCTCCTTTCAGGAGTCAAGTGCAGGTGGCGTGGAGGGGGTGAGCGGCATGGATGCCGAGAGAGCCGCGATGGACCAGGGATAGCCCTTGCCAATTGACCGATTTCTCACCCTCATGGTCGAGATGAACCATGGCCCGAATTCGGGCCCGGTTAAAAGGAGACCCTATGAAAGTTCTCATCGTGCTCACATCCCACGACAAGCTCGGCGACACCGGCAAACCCACCGGCTTCTGGCTCGAAGAATTCGCCGCCCCTTACTACGTCTTCAAGGATGCGGGCGCTGAAATCGTCTTCGCTTCACCCAAGGGTGGTCAACCGCCGCTGGATCCGAAAAGCGATGCGCCGGACGCCCAGACCGAGATGACCCAGCGCTTCAAGAACGATGCCGAGTCCCAAGCGCTGCTTGCCAACACTCACAAGCTGGACGAGGTATCGGCAGCGGACTTCGATACGGTCTTCTATCCCGGCGGTCACGGCCCGATGTGGGACCTGACGAGCAATGCGACGTCCATCGCTCTTATCGAATCCTTCATCAAGGCACGCAAGCCCGTAGCGGCGGTCTGCCATGCGCCTGCCGCGCTGGTACAGGTGCGCGGCGTAGACGGTGAATACCTTGTCAAAGGCAAGCGCGTCACCGGCTTTACCAATACCGAGGAGGAGGGGGTACAACTTACTGAGGTGGTGCCCTTCCTGCTGGAAGACAAGCTGAAGGAGATCGGTGGCGACTACAGCAAGGGGCCGGACTGGTCGTCCTATGTGCTGGTCGATGGCCTGCTTGTCACAGGCCAGAACCCGGCGTCCTCGGAAGAGGCCGCACGCGAGTTGCTTAAACTGTTGAAGGCCGGCTGAACCGGGCTCAGCTCGACAGTCCGCCCGGCCACGCCAGGGAATCGGCGTGGCTGCAGCTCTCGAACAGTGGTTTGCTGAACAGATAGCCCTGCATCAGGCTGATACCCAGGTCGCGCAAAGCCTTGCATTCATCCGGCGTTTCCACGCCCTCAGCGATCACCTGGATACCCAGCTCGTTGCAAATGCCCACCGTGCCGCGGACGATGGCCTGGCGCGAGCGGCTCTGATCGATGCTTCGGATCAGGTCCATGTCCAACTTGATGAGATCGGGCTGGAAGTCGGCAAGCAGGTTGAGTCCGGCGAAGCCGGCACCAAAGTCGTCAATGGCCGTTAGAAAACCGATGCGCTGGTATTCACGGAAAACCTCGGTCAGCCACTTGGCATCACTGATGCGCTCGCCTTCGACGGTCTCGAAGATGATCTGCTCAATGGGAAAATTGTGGGCGCGGGCGGCTTCCAGCGTCGAGCGGATGCACAGCTCCGGGCGGTAAATCGCGTTCGGCAGGAAATTGATCGACAGCTTACTCTGCATGTTCAGCTTGGCGGCTGTCTTGATGGCTTTGACCCGGCAGGCCTGGTCGAAGCGGAAGCGATTGTCCTCCGTCACCTGCGACAGCACGCTGGGCGCGGGTTCTCCATTTACGCCACGAATCAGGGCCTCGTGGGCGAAGATCTGCTGATGGTTGATGTCGACGATGGGTTGGTAGGCGTAGCTGAACCGAAAGCCGAGGCGCTCGCCGCTGGCGCAGCTGGGGCAGGCGCCGTGGTCGCTGGCCGAATGGCAGCTGTATTCCGATGGGGCAGGGTTACCGTCTGTGTTGCTTTGAATCATGGGCGAACTCGCTCGAAACCTGTTGCTGAAAGATAGCGGCTAATCTGGCCGAGACTGGAGTCCGTTCGTCACCAGACGGCCATTCCACAAGAATGACCAGGCGTCATAGTAGGACAGAAACTTTAAGAGTGATGGCCAAATGCTACGACATTAAGAATTAAGTCGGGTTCCACTTTCCACAGTGAGCTTCGTCGTCGTGGCGGGGCCATCCGTTTCGGCAGGAATAAAAAAGGCCGGCATGACAGCCGGCCTCCTGTGCTTCGCCGCGGCGGCTTATGCCGTGACGCGGGCGATCGCGGCCGCCAATTGATCGAGCCGTGCGGCATCCAGCCCGGCGATATTCGCCCGTCCGCTTTCCACCAAATACACCGAATCGTCACGCCGCAGGCGCAGCACCTGGTCGGCGGTGAGGCCCGTGTAGGAGAACATTCCGCGTTGCTGCGCAATGTGCGCGAAGCGCTCGGCGAGGCCGTGCGGCGCCAGCGCCTCCACCAGCCCCTGACGAAGCCCGGCGATGCGCTCGCGCTTGGCTGCAACCTCTTGCTGCCAGAGCTGGCGCAATTCGCTGTTGGCCAGAATGGTCGCCACCACGGCCGCGCCGTGCGACGGCGGAGTCGACCAGAGATTGCGCGCCACCGAGGCAAACTGGCTGCGTACGTCGATCAGGGAACTGCCGTCTACCGTGACCGCAATCAGCGCGCCGGTCCGTTCGCGATAGAGGCCGAAGTTCTTCGAGCAGGAACTGGTGATCAGCACTTCCGGCAGCGCTTCGACGAACAGTCGTACCGCCCAGGCGTCCTCGTCCAGCCCATCGCCGAAGCCCTGGTAGGCGAAGTCGAACAATGGCAACAGCTCGCGGCGACGCACGATCTCCAGCACCTGGCGCCAGTCGCTCTGACTCAGGTCATAGCCCGTGGGGTTGTGGCAGCAAGCATGCAGCAGCACCACGTCGCCGCTGGGAATCTGCTCCAGCGCGGCGAGCATACCCGGCACGTCGAGGCGGTTTTGCGCATCGACATAGGGGTAATGCTCGACCTTCAAGCGGGCAGCGGCGAACAGGGTTTCGTGGATCGGCCAGGTCGGGTCGCTGAGCCAGAGGCTGCGCCCCGGTAGGCACTTGGCGATGAACTCGCCCACCAGCCGCAGGGCGCCGGTGCCGCCCGGTGTCTGGGTGCAGCCGGCGCGGTTTTCGACCAGCGCTGGCGAAGCTTCGCCGAGCACCAGACGCAACAGCTGTTCGCCGAACAGCGGATCACCATGCCCGCCGATGTAGCTTTTGGTCTGCTCACTGTCGATCAGCCGCTGCTCGGCCAGCTTCACCGCCTTGGGGATCGGCGTCAGGCCCAGGGCGTCCTTGTACACGCCAACGCCCAAGTCGAGCTTGGCCGGATTGGGATCGGCGCGATAGGCGTCCAGCAGGCCGAGAATCGGGTCGCCAGGAACCCGCGCGACATCAGCGAAGTGTTTCACTTGCGCCCCTCTGCGGTTTTCGCGACCTCGTCGGTACGCGCGGCCATGATGAAGTCGTTGCGGTGCAGGCCCTTGATCGAGTGGCTCCACCAGGTCACGGTGACCTTGCCCCATTCGGTGAGCAGGCCCGGGTGATGACCTTCGGCTTCGGCGATCTCGCCAACGGCATTGGTGAAAGCCAGCGCATGGCGGAAGTTCTTGAACAGGAAAACCTTCTCCAGCTCCATGTGGCCGTCACGGGTCTCGATGTTCCAGTCCGGAATCTGCTTGATCAGCTCGGCCAGTTCGTCATCGGAGACCTTGGGTGCGTCGGCGCGGCAGGCTTCGCAGTGGGCTTGGGTGAGGGCGGTCATGGTTGGGTCCTTGTGTGATCGGTTGGTTGAGTGGATCGGTGGGCTAAAGCCCACCCTACGTGAAGGGGTTTCAGTTAAGCAGCGTAGGGTGGACAGCGCCGCAGGCTTGTCCACGCATCGGGTTCGGTCCGCCGCGTTGCCGAGCAACGTAGGGTGGATGACGCCAGAGGCTCATCCACCAAACGGCCGAAACAACCCGCGCCGCCGGGAGACGTCGTTGGGGGCGAAACCAACGCGTGGAAAATGCTTCGCAGTTTTCCACCCTACGCCGCTTTCGGCGGAAACTTTGGCTGGTGCAGGCCCAGCTGCATGGCGGTGCGTACGTGCGCCATGATGTCTTCATGGGCCACATCGAACAGTCGTTTGAGCTCGGGCAGAACGAAGTACACCGGCTGCAGGATGTCGATGCGATAAGGGGTGCGCATCGCTTCGACAACATCAAAAGCCTGATGCTCGGGTTCGTCGGAAAGGCTGTAAAGCGTCTCCTTCGGCGAGGAGAGGATGCCGCCACCATAGATGCGTTGGCCCGCCGAGGTATCCGTCAGGCCGAACTCAATGGTCATCCAGTACAGCCGCGCCAGATAGACGCGCTCTTCCTTGGTCGCCTTGAGGCCAAGCTGGCCGTAGGTGTGGGTGAACTCGGCAAACCAGGGGTTGGTCAGCAACGGGCAGTGACCGAAGATCTCGTGGAAGATGTCGGGTTCCTGAAGGTAGTCCAGCTCTTCCGGTGTGCGGATAAAGGTGGCTACCGGAAAGCGTTTACTCGCCAGCAGCTCGAAAAAGGTCTGGAACGGAATCAGCGCTGGAACCCGCGCCACCTGCCAGCCGGTGGTCGCATCCAGCACGCGGTTGACTTCGCCCAGCTGGGGGATGCGGTCGTGGGGCAGGGCAAGCTGTTCGATGCCGTCCAGGTATTCCTGGCAAGCGCGGCCGTCGAGCAGTTTCAGCTGGCGTTCGATCAGCGTTTGCCAAACCGCATGTTCACTGTCCGGGTAGTGGATGTGACCTTGCGCATCCGGTTCGCGGGCAACGTATTTAGTGGCTTTCATCTGACCTCCTGAGCGGGGCGGCCGCCTGAGTCTTGTTTTTATGGATGCCTCATCTGATCGCGTTCAGCCTTCTCTGGCGACCCGGAAGATGCCGCCCTGCGACATTCTGCCTCTGATGTGCGTAACGAAATAATTACGAAGTGGCGCGCTTGCACGAAAATCGGCTTGCTCGGCTTCCCTTCTGTCAAATAATCTTGACGAAAATCAACGGCGATCCGCAGAAAACCCGGCGCCGCTCATAACAACAAGCCAAAAGGCACCCTTGCATGCGTATCAAGATTCACTGCCAGAACCGCATTGGCATCCTCCGTGACATGCTCGAACTGCTGGTCGCCTACGGCATCAACGTGGCGCGTGGCGAAGTGGGTGGCGAGCACGGTAACGCCGTTTACCTGCATTGCCCCAACCTGATGAACCTGCAGCTACAGGCGCTGCGACCGAAGATCGAGGCGCTGCAAGGCGTGTTCGAGGTCCGCAAGGTCGGGCTGATGCCCAGCGAGCGGCATTCGCTGGAGCTCAATGCGCTGCTCGGCGCGCTGGAATTTCCGGTGCTGTCCATCGATATGGCGGGCGCCATCGTCGCGGCCAACCGTTCCGCGGCGCAGTTGCTCGGGGTTCGCGTGGATGAGGTGCCGGGCATGAGCCTGTCGCGCTACGCCGATGATTTCGACCTGCCGGAGTTGGTGCGCGCCAATAAGGCGCGGATCAATGGTCTGCGCGTGACCATCAAGGGCGACATCTTTCTTGCAGACATCGCGCCCTTGCAGTCCGAGCACGATGACAGCGAAGCCCTGGCCGGCGCGGTGCTGACGCTGCATCGCGCCGACCGGGTGGGCGAGCGTATCTACAACGTGCGCAAGCAGGAGCTGCGCGGCTTCGACAGCATCTTCCAGAGTTCGAAAGTGATGGCCGCCGTGGTCCGCGAGGCGCGACGGATGGCCCCGCTGGATGCACCGCTGCTGATCGAAGGCGAGACCGGTACTGGCAAGGAATTGCTCGCGCGCGCCTGTCACCTATCCAGCCCGCGCGGGCAATCCCCGTTCATGGCCCTCAACTGCGCGGGCCTGCCGGAATCCATGGCCGAGACGGAGCTGTTCGGCTACGGCCCCGGCGCTTTCGAAGGCGCTCGGCCGGAAGGCAAGCTCGGCCTGCTCGAGCTGACCTCCGGCGGCACGCTGTTTCTCGATGGCGTCGGAGAGATGAGTACACGGCTGCAAGCCAAACTTGTGCGATTTCTGCAGGATGGCTGTTTTCGTCGGGTCGGCAGCGACGAGGAGGTCTACCTGGATGTGCGGGTAATCTGCGCGACGCAGCTGGATCTGTCCGAACTCTGCGCCAAGGGCGAATTTCGCCAGGATCTGTATCACCGCCTCAACGTGCTGTCGCTGCATATTCCGCCGCTGCGTGAATGCCTGGACGGGCTGGAGCCGCTGGCGCTGCACTTTCTCGACCAGGCCAGCCGGCAGATCGGTTGCGCCTTGCCGAGCCTCTCGCCGACAGCCCTTGAACGTTTGGCCGGCTATCACTGGCCGGGCAACGTCAGGCAGCTGGAAAACACGCTGTTCCAGGCGGTTTCGCTGTGCGAGGGCGGAGTGATCAAGCCTGAGCACATCAGGCTGCCCGATTACGGGACGCCGGCACCTCTGGGCGATTTTTCGCTGGAGGGCGATCTGGGCAATATCGTCGGACGCTTCGAAAAAGCGGTGTTGCAGGAGCTGTATCAGCGCCATCCCAGCAGCCGGCTCTTGGGCAAGCGGCTAGGGGTTTCGCATACCACCATCGCCAACAAACTACGTGAACACGGGATCGGCAAGGAGAGCTGATTATTAGCATCAATGAGGCACCCACCGACCACAACGCAGCATGCACCTGTAGGAGCCAGCTTGCTGGCGATCAGAGGTGGGCGCCGCAGAGGTGTTGCATTTGACGCAGCGGATCGCCAGCAAGCTGGCTCCTACGGAAAGCGAGATCTTGCTCGCGCGATGATTTTAATCCTGCCGTGGGTGATCACTTGTGCATCGCCAGACCGCGGTAGCACGCACCTGTAGGAGCCAGCTTGCTGGCGATCAGAGGTGGGCGCCGCAGGGGTGTTGCGTTTGACGCACGGGTCGCCAGCAAGCTGGCTCCTACGAAAAGCGAGATCGTGTTCGTGTGATGGATTTGCATCCTGCCGCAGGTGATTGCTTGTCCATCGCTACGGCTCCCTGCGACCGAGGTAGCACCCACCTGTAGGAGCCAGCTTGCTGGCGATCAGAGGTGGGCGCCGCAGAGGTGTTGCGTTTGACGCACGGTTCGCCAGCAAGCTGGCTCCTACGAAAAGCGAGATCTTGCCCGCGATGATTTTAATCCTGCCGTGGGTGATCACTTGTGCATCGCCACGGCTCCCGGCGACCGCGGTAGCCCGCACCTGTAGGAGCCAGCTTGCTGGCGATCAGAGGTGGGCGCCGCAGAGGTGTTGCGTTTGACGCACGGATCGCCAGCAAGCTGAGCAAGCAGATGCGCGTTTGGCCTATTGCACGGCCTGGTTCACGGCATCGATCAGTGCTTGCAGGTCGATCGGCTTTCGCAAGTGCAGGTTAAAGCCGGCGGCCTTGGCTGTTTCCACGTCGCGCAGCGTGCCATAGCCAGTCAGGGCGATGCTTGGCGTGTTGCTGTTAACGCCTTTGGCGCGAATCGAGGCCATCATCTTGTGGCCGTCGATCCCCGGCATACCAATATCGGAAACGATTACGTCGAAAGCCGACTGCTCAGCCAGCGCGATACCCTGCGCGCCGCCGTTAGCCGTGGTTACGATGGCGCCTTCGCTTTCCAGCAATTCGCACATGGTTTCGAGAATCTCGGGCGAGTCGTCCACCAGCAGGATCTTGATGCCGGATAGCCCACCCGCTTCCCCGTTGGCCAGGTCACCGAGTTCGATTTCGGTCTGCAGGTGAATCGGCAGCCAGATACTGAATCGCGCACCCCGGCCAAGGCCTTCGGAGAAGGCTTCAATACGACCGTTATGGGCTTCGATCAGCTGCTTGACCAAGGCGAGCCCGATGCCCAATCCGTGTTTGGAGCGCTGTGCATGCTGCATCTCAGCTTGGCCGAACATGTCGAACACCTGGGGCAGGAAGTCGGCTGATATCCCTTCTCCCGTATCGATGACGTCCAGCCGGGCCTGGTCGCCTTCGCGCTCGAGTTGAAGGCAGATACGCTCGCCGCCCTTGGTGAATTTCCAGGCGTTGTTCAACAGATTCCAAATGACCTGCTCCAGCCGCGTTGGGTCCGCACGAATGTAAATCGGCTGCTCGGGCTTGAACGTCTCGAATGTGACATTTTCGGCTTGGGCCAGCGGATCAAAAACCGCCTCGATACCGCGCAGCACTTCCTGAAACTGCAACGTAGAGAATTGCAGTTTCAACTTGCCGGTACGAATCCGCGAGACGTCCATCAGGTCGTCGATGATCCTCGACTGGCTGCGAACGGCGTTCTGGATCGACTGGGTGGCCTTGCGCAGGTTCGCGGAATTCTTGGCGGCCTGGGATCGCGCAATCAGGTCGGTGTTGAGCTGGATCAGGTTCAGCGGATGCTTGAGCTCATGCGAAAGCACGGCGAAGAACTGGTCCTTCTGCATGTTGGCGGCCTGGATGCTCGCCAGTTCACTCTGTTGCTCGGCATCGCGTTGGCGGTCCTCGGTCAGGTCGCGGGCGATCTTGGCAAAGCCCGTCACTTTGCCATCGCTGCCGACCAGCGGATTGACCAAGCCGCTGAAGTAGCACGCCGAACCATCCTTGCGCACATGCCAGCGTTCGTCGGTGGCCTGGCCATGCTGCTGCGCACGCTTGCGTTCGGCTTCCGGCACGCCGGCCTTGCGGTCGTCGTCGTTGTAGATCATTTCGACATGCTGGCCGATGGCTTCCTTCTCGGCGTAGCCGAAGATGTGTTCGGCACCGCTGTTCCAGGTCGTGATGTAGCCATCGCAATCCAGCGTGATGATGGCGTAGCCCTTGGTGCTCTGTGCCAGGATCTTCAAATGAGCTTCACCGGCCCGTAGATCTTCCTCGGCGCGGCGTCGGTCGGTGATATCGATGAAGGTCAATACGGCGCCCTGAATGCGGTCGTCCAGGGTGCGGTAGGGGAGGAACCTCGCCAGATACCAGCGATTGTCGTCTCTGGACCCGATCTCGCGCTCGACCAGATGAAGCTCCTCGAATGCTTTGGCTGCATCGGCATGCAGCTGCGGATAGTCGAGGCGATGGGTAATGTCGAGTAGCGATCGGCCCGCATCATTGCCGATGACGTTGAAGATGTCCCGGGCGCGAGGGGTGAACCACTTGATGCTCATCTTGCGGTCGACAAAGACCGTGGCGATGTCCGTTGAGGAGATCAGGTTCTGCAGGTCATCGTTGATCTTGCTGGTCTCGTCGACCTTGGTTTTGAGCTCGAAGTTGACCGTGGACAACTCTTCATTGATCGACTGCAGCTCTTCCTTGCTGGTTTCCAGCTCCTCAGTGGCCGAGCGCAATTCTTCGTTGATGGCCTGCAGCTCTTCGTTGGAAGCGCGTAGTTCCTCAGTGGAGGTCTCCGAGTGCTCCATGGTGGCCTGCAGCCTTTCCTTGGTCTGCTGCAACTCGGCTTCCAGCTGGGTCAGCACGCTGTCCTTGGTGTCCGGGTCCTCGAGGGTGCTGCTGTCCATACAGGCTTCGACTTCATCGAAGAGCACCAGCATGTAGTCGCTACCCGCTTCGTTATCCCGAAACGGACGAACCACCATGTTCACGTAGTAGCTGCGGCTGTCGCGCTCCAGCCGGACCCGCCGAGCTTCGACGCTCTTTCCGGTGTGCGCTGCCTGGTACAGGGCGGTGCGCAACTCGAGCCGCAATTGTGGGTGCACCAGTGTGGTCAGGTTCAGCGAAGGCTCGCCGCCAACATAGCGCAAGAAATTACCGGCCCGGTCGGACATGTGCACGATCTCGGCGTCGTGGTTGACGATGACGCTGGGCGGCGCGTACTGCTCAAGCGCGCGCTGATGCACATCAGCAAAGGAGAATTTCCGGCTACGCCTGGACGGTTCGCTGAATGGAGGACGGCTGGGGGCGCTCAAGGTAAAGCCCTGATAGGGCCCGGCAGAGGTGCGTCGCAGTGAGGACGATACCTCCTTGGCGCGGTAGATACGGTTCTTCTTGTCCACCGGCGTGAATAATTGGCCGCAGGCATCGGCAGTTTCCGAACTGCCGAGGAACAGGTAGCCGCCGGGGTTCAAGGCGAAATGAAACATGCGCAGCACTTCGATCTGGATGTCCCGATCCAGGTAGATCATCAGGTTGCGGCAGGAAATCAGGTCGAGCCTGGAAAACGGCGGATCGCGCAGAATGTTGTGCCGAGCGAACAGGATTCGCTCCCGTAGCGCTTTCTGCATGCGGTAGTGGTTCTGCTCCTTGGCGAAGTACTGCCGCAGCCGCGCCGGCGGCACATCGGTCACGATGGCTTCTGGGTAGATGCCAGCGCGAGCGGTTTCCAGCGCCCGGTCATCGATATCGGTGGCAAACACCTGGGACTGGATTTCACCCTTGGCACCGCTGATTTCAGCCTGGTCAGCCAGCAGCATGGCCAGTGAATAGGCTTCCTCGCCGGTGGAGCACGCCGCTGCCCAGACGCGCAAGGATCTGTCTTCCAGGTCCCGCTTCTGCTCGAACAGCGCAGGGATGATGTCGCGCTCCAGGGCCTCGAAGGCCTCGCGGTCACGGAAGAAGTTGGTCACGCCAATCAGCATGTCTGCCAGCAAGGCGGGTGTTTCTTCAGGATGGCTTTGCAGGTGCCTGGCGTAGCTGGGCATGTCGCGCAGGGCATTGACCTGCATCCTTCGTTCGATGCGACGCAGGACCGTGGCTTGCTTGTAGTGTCGAAAATCGTGGCCGGTGCGGGCACGCAGCGCAGCGAGAATCTCGCGTAGTGCCAGCTCGTTGGGTTTGGATTGGGTGTGAGCGTGAGCAAACTCGACCTCGCCCTGTGCCTCTCCGGCTTGCTCGCTATCGCCTGCCGAGACGATCGGCTCTTGTCGCTCCAGTAGCACTTCCAGGTTATGGCGCAGTTCTACGAGCTTTTGCGGCATATCCACCACCGGCAGAACGATATCGACCAAACCGGTTTCGATGGCGCTGCGCGGCATCGAGTCGTATTCGGCGTCTTCCGGGGTCTGGGCCAGCGTGACGCCCCCCTGCTCCTTGATACGCGACAGCCCGACCGAGCCATCCGAGCCCGTGCCTGATAGCACGACACCGACGGCGTGGTTGTGATGCACATCGGCGAGGGCGCGAAAGAACAGATCAATGGCGACCTGGGGGCCGCGTTCACGCTCGGGT
Source organism: Pseudomonas sp. NPDC077451 (assembly GCF_044543345.1). Classification (NCBI taxonomy): domain Bacteria; kingdom Pseudomonadati; phylum Pseudomonadota; class Gammaproteobacteria; order Pseudomonadales; family Pseudomonadaceae; genus Pseudomonas; species Pseudomonas sp. NPDC077451. Next base: position 23,150 of record NZ_JBITVX010000026.1, read on the forward strand.
TTCAGCAGGCGCAGATAGCCGTCGTTCATCGACAGGTCCATTGCCGGCGGAATGACATAGATATGGTTGCGCTCGATGGCGGTGGGTTCGGTTATCTGCAAAACGGGCATCTTGGTGGCGTTCTGCAGAATCTTGTCGGCATTGCTTTCATGCTTGGGTGAGAGGTGCATGACAACCGCGAACGCCATGCCGCAATCGTTCGGCATGTTTTCGAAAAAAGTGAGCAATGCCTTCAGGCCGCCTGCCGACGCACCGATCCCGACCACAGGAAATCTCAGCGTGCTTCGGGCCAGGTTACTGTTCTTGGGCGTGGACGGCTCAGGGCTGTTGCTCATCGATTCCTCGGCGTTTGTGAATCCATATGCCTTTCACGACTGGCAGATAGAAGGAGACAGCGAGACAGCGGGTGGATTCCTTTAGCAACCGGCTGTGCTGCGTGGCGGATGATAAAGGTTAGTGGGGTCGATTACCGTCTGAGAAAAACTTCAACACTCGATGATGTTCACCGCGAGGCCGCCGCGGGCGGTTTCCTTGTACTTACTCTTCATATCGGCGCCGGTCTGGCGCATGGTGCGGATCACCTTGTCCAGCGAGATGAAGTGCTTGCCGTTACCGCGCAGCGCCATGCGTGCCGCGTTGATCGCTTTGACCGAGCCCATGGCGTTGCGCTCGATGCAGGGCACCTGAACCAATCCGCCCACCGGGTCGCAGGTGAGGCCGAGGTTGTGCTCCATGCCAATTTCAGCGGCGTTTTCGACCTGTTGCGGCGTGCCCCCGAGCACTTCGCAGAGGGCGCCAGCCGCCATCGAACAAGCCACGCCCACTTCGCCCTGACAGCCGACCTCGGCGCCGGAAATCGAGGCGTTCTCCTTATAGAGGATGCCAATGGCGGCGGCTGTCAGGAGAAAACGCACCACGCCGTCTTCATTGGCGCCGCGGATGAAGCGCATGTAGTAGTGCAGCAGCGCCGGGACAATTCCAGCAGCGCCGTTGGTAGGGGCGGTCACCACCCGGCCACCGGCCGCGTTTTCCTCGTTCACCGCCAGCGCGTACAGGTCGACCCAGTCGAGTACCGTCAGCGCATCGCGCAGAGTGGCGTCGGGGTGTTCGTTGAGTTGCCGATACAGCCCGGCAGCGCGGCGCTGGACCTTCAGGCCGCCGGGCATGACTCCTTCGGTGTTGCAGCCTGCCTTCACACAGGCCTGCATCACCCGCCAGATCTTCAGCAGGCCGGCGCGGGTTTCCGCTTCCGGGCGCCAGGCGGCCTCGTTCGCCAGCATCAGCTGGCTGATGGATAAGCCATGCTCGTCGCACAACGCGAGCAGTTCGTCGGCGCTGTGAAAGGGATAGGGCAGGACAGTCTGGTCCTCGACGATGCGGTCGTTGCCAGCGGCTTGCTCGTCGACCACGAAGCCGCCGCCGACCGAGTAGTACTCGCGACTGCGCAACTGCAGCCCGGCCGCATCGAAGGCTCGGAAGATCATGCCGTTGGGGTGGAATGCCAATGGCTTGCGGATGAATTGCAGGTCATTGCCTGTTTCGAAGCGAATGAGTTTTTCGCCCAGCAGGCGCAGCTCGTGTGATTCACGCATCGCCGCCATGCGCGGGGGGATGGCGTCGGTATCGACGTCCTCGGGTCGCTCGCCTTCGAGTCCGAGTAAAACGGCCTTGTCGCTGCCATGGCCTTTGCCGGTGGCGCCGAGCGAGCCGTACAACTCGACCTTCAGGTGTTCGGTGACAGCCAGCAGGTCGTCACGTCTGAGCTCCTCGGCAAAACGTAACGCGGCGCGCATCGGCCCCACCGTATGCGAGCTGGACGGGCCGATACCGATTTTGAACAGGTCGAATACGCTGAGTGACATGAAAGGCTCCGAAACGAACAGGCATGTAGAGAGCCTAGACCTTCCGGCATTGGCGAATGCTGACAAAAACGGCAAAGCTGCGCACAGTCCGGCTCGCGTCGTCGTCAAGCAAAAGGTGTCACCGTTGCTTAGGGCAGCGCAGGCGCTCGTTGCGCTCGAGCAGGGCGCTAGCGCCCGAAACCGCTGGCCGCTTCGCTATCGCGCCGTATCCAGGGGCGAGCCGCCCCAGGGGTTGGCTTCGAGGCTGTTATGCACGGCCGTCGCCGCCTGCGCCGCCTGGCCGATGGCAACACTCATCTGCTTCAGGCCCATGGTCACATCGCCGATGGCATAAAGGCCGCGCATGGTGGTTTGCAGGTGGTCGTCCACCCAGATCCCACCGCACTCGTCACAGTCGACGCCCAGCTGCAGTGCCAGGTCGGAGCGAAAACGCGCACCGAGGCTGGGATAGATAATGTCGAAGTGATGCCTCTCGCCACGGCAGGTCAGCAGCTCGATGCCGGTGTCGCAAGGGTGCAGGGATTCCACACGGTCGCTGATTACCCGGATGCCATAGTGGTCGGCCAATGCGATGGCCTGGTCGCAGGCATTGGGCTCGCCGTGCACCACCACCGTCACGCGATCGGTGAAGGTGCGCAGGAACACCGCATGGCTGATGGCATTTTCTGCCTCGCCGTAGACCGCGACGTTGTCACCATCGACCTCATATCCATCGCAGATCGCGCACAACCGCACCTGGCCATTGCCGATGGCCTGCTCGACATCGGGCATGTCCGGCAGGGTGTCCTCAATCCCGGTGGCGAGGATGATCCGCCGGGTCACGCAGGTGGCGTCGCCATAGCGCGCGCTGAATCCGTCGGCGTGGGGCTCAATGTGCTCGACCCGGCCATGCTCGAGCCGCGCGCCATACCCCTTGGCCTGTTCGCGCAGGCGGGCCAGTAGGTCGTTACCGTTGATGCCCGGCGGGAAGCCCGGGTAGTTGTGCGATCGTGGAATCCACGAGGCGCGACTGAAGCCGGCGTCCACGACCATGCAGCTGCGGCGGAAGCGTGCGAGATAGAGCGCTGCAGTCAGTCCGCCCGGCCCACCTCCGACAATCAGGCAGTCGATCGCGGTGGGGTTCGGCGATGAGGGGGTCGAAAGCTGGTTCATGGCTGATCGGATCGGCTGAGGATGTTGCCTGTAGAAAAGGGCAGCGGATCGAAAGTTCGGTCGTTCCGATGAGCGAGATGTCCTGTTTTGAGAGCTAGTCGGACATTCTGGTGCTTGTGCCATCACGAACGATAGCCAAGACTTTCCGCCTCGGTTGGTGCGGACGTTCAGTGTCCGGTTCAACGCCAACCGTATTCCAATAAAGGCCAGGCGCCGACCGCCGCAGTCGAGATGATCTGGCCACTCAAACCGAAGAATGGACCGACCGCGCTGCTGCGTGAGTCAGGTCTCGTCGTTGTCGATAAACCACTCGAGCGGTGCTCACAAGGCGCTGATTCGGGCTATTCCCGTTGGGGGTCAGATGTTCAAGTCTTGTGTTGCTGCGTTGGTCGCGGTCCTGTGTGGGGTGAGTGCTTCGGTCATGGCGGCCGAAGGAGAGCCTTTCGTCATCAAGTTCGCTCACGTCGTAGCCGACGACACGCCCAAGGGCAAGGGCGCGTTGCTGTTTCAGAAGCTGGTGCATGAGCGTCTGGCCGGCAAGGTGAAGGTCGAGGTCTACCCAAACTCGACATTGGTCGGCGATGCCGACGAGATGCAGGCCCTGCTGAACAACGAGGTGCAGATCCTTGCGCCGTCCCTGTCGAAGTTCGGCAAGTACACGAAGAAGCTGCAGGTGTTCGACCTGCCGTTTCTGTTCGACGACGAAGCTGCCGTCCAGCGCTTTCAGTCGCGTGAGACGAGCCGTGATCTGCTGCGCTCCATGGCTGACTCAGGCATCTATGGCCTGGCCTACTGGAACAACGGTTTGAAGCAGCTCTCGGCCACGCAGGCGCTGCGTCTGCCGGGGGATGCCGCTGGCCTGGCGTTTCGCATACAGCCCTCGGCGGTACTGGAGGCTCAGTTCAATGCGGTAGGTGCAAAGCCGGTAGTGTTGCCCTTCGCCGAGGTCTACAAGTCGCTGCAGGCGGGCGTGGTTCAGGGCGCGGAAAACCCCTGGTCGAACATCGCCAGCCAGAACATGCACAAGGTCCAGCCGTTCATCACCGAGAGCAATCACGGGGTGCTCAATTACATGCTGGTGACCAGCTCGAAGTTCTGGATGAGCATGCCCTTCGCGGTGCGCTCTGAACTCGAGGGCATCATTCTCGAGGTGACCCAGGCGGTGAATCGGGAAGCTGCTGCGCTGAACCAGCGCGACCGCGACCGCATCCTCGCCAGTGGCAGCAGCAAGCTGATCGCTCTTACGCCCGAGCAGCGCCAGGCCTGGCGTGAAAAGATGATGCCGGTGTGGCAGTCCTACGAAAACGAGATCGGTGCCGACGTGATCCGCGCCGCATTGACGGTCAATCGCAAGCGCTAATCCCCAATCCCTCGGCTCGCCGCCATCCGGGGGCGGCGAGCACGTTGTCGTTCCTTTCACCCGCCCTCGTTCGATCCCGCACTGTTATTACCGCTGGCGCGGCGGTCTCCCTGACGAAACGGTATTGCTTCCAGCCCTTCCTGCTCCGGGCCGCCTGTCACCCCGATGTGAGCCTGGGTCACGGCAGTTGCCAGTCGGCTGGACTTCGACCTGGCGTTACCTCAACTGCCAAGCAACGGCAAGGCTTGCCTCCGACGGATGACGGTTATGGAATCGTCAATGCCGGTCTTGGCCGCTTAACGCCACCCTTCGGCTGTTAGCATTCTTGCGAAGCGCGTACTCGAGCTGCTGTGCAGCGGAGGGGCGTGCCGTCTTTGTGCTTGTTTCCGATGTGCCAACCCAGAATAAGGAGAACAGCAGGTGGCGACCAATCCTGGAAAGACCCCGGCAACGTCCGTGGAAAGCATTCCCGCACCGACCGGGGCGGCCAACCTGATCGATACCGACTACGTCATCGGTCAGGACAATATCAAACGCAAGTTTTTCGATGTTCACAGCAAGGTTTTCAGCATCTCCGCAGTGACGATCGTTCTCTTTGTGATCGTTACCCTTGCCCTGCGCAGCGAAGTCGAGCCGGTGTTTACCGCCATGCGCGACTGGCTGACTGGCAATCTGGCGTGGTTCTTCATCGGGTCGGCGAACATTTTCGTGCTGTTGTGCGTGGGGCTCATCCTCTCACCGCTGGGTAAAGTTCGCCTGGGCGGCATGGATGCGAAGCCGGACTATTCCTATACCGGGTGGTTCTCCATGTTGTTCGCCGCCGGCATGGGCATCGGTCTGATGTTCTACGGCGTTTCCGAACCCATGTCGCATTTCTCCACGGCTATGGGCGGCACCACTGTAGAGAACGGCGTACGTACCGACTGGGCACCGCTGGGCGCCGCTGCTGGCGATGCACAGGCTGCGGCTAGCCTGAGTATGGCTGCCACCATCTTCCACTGGGGCCTGCACCCTTGGGCGATCTACGCCGTCGTCGCGTTGGCTCTGGCGCTGTTCTCGTTCAACAAAGGTTTGCCGCTGAGCATCCGCTCGATCTTTTACCCGCTGCTTGGTGAGCGGGTCTGGGGCTGGCCGGGTCATTTAATCGACATTCTTGCGGTATTTGCCACCCTGTTTGGCCTTGCTACATCATTGGGCATTGGGGCTCAGCAAGCGGCGGCCGGCCTCGAATCTCTGTTCGGTATGCCCAATACAGATACCAGCAAGGTGCTGCTGGTCGCGGGTATCACTGCCCTCGCGCTGATGTCTGTGCTGGCGGGACTGGACAAGGGGGTCAAGCGCCTGTCGGAATTCAACATGGTGCTGGCACTGCTGCTGCTGCTGTTCATCATCATCGTCGGCCCGACCTTGGCGATCTTCACCGGCTTCTTCAGTAACCTTGGTAGCTATCTGGTCAACCTGCCGGCGCTATCCAATCCGATAGGCCGTGCTGACGCCAACTTCAGCCAAGGCTGGACTGCGTTCTACTGGGCTTGGTGGATCAGCTGGTCGCCGTTCGTTGGTATGTTCATCGCCCGGGTCAGCCGTGGCCGCTCGGTACGTGAATTCCTGATCGCCGTCCTGCTGGTGCCATCGCTGGTATCGGTACTGTGGATGACCGCGTTCGGTGGCACCGCGTTGGGTCAGTTTGTTAACGAGGGCTTTACCGGCGTCCAGGATGCAGCGCTTGAGCTGAAACTGTTCGTCATGCTCGGGCAATTGCCGCTGGCGGAAATCAGCTCCTTTGTCGGCATTGTGCTGGTGGTGGTGTTCTTTATCACCTCGTCTGACTCGGGGTCGTTGGTGATCGATACCATCACAGCGGGTGGCAAGATTAACGCGCCGGTACCGCAGCGGGCATTCTGGGCTGTGTTGCAGGGTGTAGTGGCTGCTTCACTGTTGCTCGGCGGCGGTCTGGTCGCCTTGCAGGCCATGGCGGTATCCACCGGCCTGCCATTTACCGTGGTCTTGCTGGTTGGCTGCGTGTCCATCGTCAAGGGACTGATGAGCGAGCCTCGGTAGTGGCTTAGGCCTATGTTCAGGCGGCCCGGCCGCCTGGCAGGTGATCCGAAAAGGCGCGACCGTTAGCGGTCGCGCCTTTTCAGTTCCAAAGATCGCCCACGGCGGTTGTCGACGGGTAGTGGAAGGCCGATTGCGCCTGCAACAGCTCGGCGGTTGCCAGGGCATCGGTCAGGGCATGGTGGGCCTGGTACAGCGGCAAACCATAGCGCAGGCGGCTGTCGGCCAGGCGGATCGATACGGGCCGCTGCGTGCTGAACACTCGGCGCAGCCAGCCTCGTCGGCGCGGATGCAGCCGTGCTTCCAGCTGCATGGTATCGATCACCGGAAATTGCAGGCCTTCGCCCAGCAGGTGATGCACGGCCTGGTCGAGAAAGCGCCGCTCGATACTGCGGTAATGCACCACCATGATCCTGCCAGCCATTTTCTCCAGCAGCTCGTCGAGCACGTGGGCCAGCCTCGGCGCGTTGCTGACATCCGAGTGCGTGATGTGATGAAAGGTGATCGACTGACTGCTCAGATCGCACACCGGCTTGACGACCCAGTAGCTGGCCTCGCGGCAGCGGATCCGCTGCAGATCGAAGGGCATCAGGCCAAGGCTGACGATCGAGTCGCGTTGGCTGTCCAGGCCGGTGGTCTCGACGTCCAGGGCGAGCAAGGGCACCTGCTCCAGTGGCGTGTCGGCACTGACCGTACCGGCCTCGTAGAAACGTACAAGGCGCGGGTCGCGGGCCGTTCGCGCGAGCTGGGCAAACACGGCTGGCCAGTCGGGGGCCGTACGAGATCCGCTACGTTTCATAGCGGCCGACTTGGAAGCTGGCCCGGGTAGCGGAAGCGCAAGAACTGCTGCGCATTGCTGAGCACCTGAAAGGCTGACTTGAGGTTGTGTCGTTCGTTGGCGTCAATCTGCTCCGGCTCTATGTAGTTATCCGGTTCGCGCCCCTCCAGCAAATCCGTGGCCTGATGGCGGATGCGCACGATGGAGAGGAATTCCAGGGCATTACGCAGCTGGGTGATGGCGTCTTCGGTCAACAGCTTGGTGGCGGCGATGGCCTCCAGGCGCTCCTGAGAGTTCTGGGCCTTGGAGCCGACCGCCAGGGCGTGCACCCGGATCAGGTCGGTCAGTGGCGCGGTGCCGCGTCCCTTGAGGTTGATGATGTTGTTCTGCTGGCCGTCCTTTTCCATCACGAAGGTGCGGAAGAACCCCAGCGGTGGAGTGCGGTTGAGCGCGTTGCGTGCAAGGGCGGCGAGAAACAGCGGGTTGCTGCTGGCCTTTTGCGCGATCAGATCCTTGAGGCTTTCCACGAGTCCGGCCTCTCCGTAGGCGCTGCTGAGGTCGAAGAAGATGGAGCTGTTGAGCAGCGTTTCGGGGTTGGGCTGCTCGATCCACTGGGTGAAGTAGCTCCTCCAGACCCGCAGCGGTTGCCGCCACTTGGCGTTGCTCGCCATGATGCCGCCCTTGCAGTAGCTGTAGCCGCAGGCAGCCAGGCCGTCACTGACGAAGCTCGCCAGCTGCAGGAAATACTCGTCATGGATGCGCGGATCGAAACGGTTGTCGAGGACCAGGGCGTTGTCCTGATCGGTGACGATCAGTTGCTCGTCGCGCGCCATCGACCCCAACACCATGTAGCAGTAGGGCACTGGTGGCGGTCCCAGCCGCTGTTCGGCCAACTCCAGCAGGCGATGGGTAAGGCTGCGGCCGATGCCCGACATGGCGCTGCCGATCATGTGTGCCGTGGCTTCTTCGTTGACCATGCGCAGGAAGGTCGCGCGCAGGTCTGGCACCAAACCCTGCAGCTCGGCGACCGACTGCTTGTTGAAGATGCTGTTGACCAGATACAGGCTGCTCTGCGATTCGTATTTGATGATGTCCGAGAGGTTGATTACGCCGACCGGGCGCTGGCGATACATCACCGGCAGGTGATGGATGTTGTTGCGCAGCATGCTGAGCATGGCCTCGAACACCGAGTCGTCGGCCTGGATGGTGATCGGGTTGGGTGACATCACCTGATCGACCGGGGTGTCCAGCGGCAGCCCTTCGGCCAGCACCCGCGTGCGCAGGTCGCGGTCGGTGGTAATGCCGGTCATGACCTGGAGACTGGATGCGTCGGCTGCGTTCGGCGACGGGCCGAGAATCACCAGCGAGGACACACCATGCTCGGTCATTACCTGTGCGGCCTCTTGCACGCTGGTGCCAAGCGGCACGCTGACGGTGCGCCGGGTGACCAGCTTGCGGACCTTGATCTTCATCAGCTCGCTGGCCTTGCCCTGCGGCTCTTCCACCTTCAGGCGCGACTGGCCTTCGGCCTCGACAAAGTCGGCGAAGGCGTCATTGGCCTCGCACAGCTGCTCGAACAAAAGGCCGGGAATGAAGTAGATCAGGCTGTCTTCGATCGCCCGTGCCGGCAAGCGCACCTTGTGACCGCGCAACAGGCCGAACTGACCGAACACTTCGCCTTCGGAAAGGCGGTTGTACAGTTCGCCGTTGCGCCGGTAGATTTCCACGGCACCACTGCGGATGTAATGCAGCTCCGAGATCGTCTCGCCGTAGCGAAGAATGTCGCTGCCGGCCTTGAAATAGCCGACCTCGACCTGTCGTGCGATTTCGTCGAGCGTGTCGTCCGGCAGACCGTCGAAGGGGGCGAAGCGACTCAGATGGTCGCGTATTTCGAGCAGCTCGACCTGCATGCGGGGGCTCCTGGCGGCACGCTGTTGGTGCATTGAACCACATAGCCGTAGTGTCCAGCGTCAGCGTGCACGGACGCACGTCGCAGGCAGGCAGCCGCGTGTCGTTCGTTGCGTGTATCCCTGCGCTGACGAGGCCCCGGGGCGCCCGATGACGCACGACAGGCTTTCGGGCAATCAGGCCATCGGCTCGCCGGCATAGCAAGTGGGCGATGTGGGCGCGCCACGTCGCTCCAACTCATCTTCCAGCCACTCGGCGAGCACCTGCGCGTTGTTGTGCTGTTCATCGCGCGCGGCGTAGACCAGCGTCAGTGGGCCTCTGGCCGCGATGTCCAGCAGCGGCCACCAGTGCTCCGGGTGGCTCGCCAGCTCCCACCGGTACGCTTCCCGAAAGCTCTCGAAGGTCAGTTCGCCAGCCTTGAAGGCGCGTCTCAGTTCGTTCGAGGGCGCCAGCGTCTTGCTCCAGTCATCCAGCGCCAGCGTTTCCTTGCGCCGGTTGCGTGGCCATAGGCGATCGACCAGCACCCGATGGCCGTCATCAGGTGCAGGCGGCTCATAGGCGCGTTTGCAGTGGATCACTCGGTCGGCCTCCTTGATAAGGGGTATCTGAGTATGTGGTGAAAAGTACCTCACGTAATGGTCTTTGGTACCTATCAAGACGGGGTAAGAAATACATACACCTAGTTAAGTAATTGAATTCTAATGCTTTTAAAAGCGGCACGCTTCATGACTGTGTACAGGGGAACGACACAACATACAACGGAGCATCGCATGAAAAATCTAGTCGCTTTGGTTACCTGCGCAACCCTGCTGACCACCTCGTTGGCTGGCGCCGATGAGGTGGTATCGGCGCGTGAGGATCGCGTCGTTGGTGGCGGTTTCGGTGGGCTCAGCGGGTTCATGCTGGGCGCAGCAGCCGGGGGACCCATCGGGGCGCTGATCGGCGGTGGCCTGGGCTACCTGGCCGGGCAGGGAGTGCAGGAGGCCGCCGGGCTGGAGCAAACCCTGTATGTGATCGAGAAGGACGATGGCAGTCGGGCGCGGCTGCGGACGTCGAACAACGACCTGGTCGCCGGACAACAGGTGCAGCGCGAGGGTGGCGAGCTGACAGCGCTGAATCGCTAGGGCCTTGTTCTGCCGATGCCGGTGGCTTTGCTAGGCTGGCCGGCATCACAACCGAAGGAGCCGTGATGAGTTATTCCCTGTTGCATGTCATCCATCTGCTGGCGGCAATCTTCTTCATTGGCACCTTGTTCGTCGAGGTCGCGGTGCTCTGCCGCGTGCGCCAGCAGATCGAACCGGAGCTGATGCAGAAGGTCGACAAGGCAGTCGGTGCGCGGCTACGCGTGGTGCTGCATTGGGTCGTGCTGTTTGTCTATGGGGCCGGTATCGGTCTGGCCTGGTTTCACCGCCAGGCGTTGGCCGACCCGTTCGCCAGCAGCTTCGCGACTTTGCTGTCGCTGAAGATCCTGCTGGCGGTTGGCGTGTTCTTTACTTTCGGCATGGTCGCGATGCTGCTGCGTAGCGGACGCATGACGCCGGCGCGCTATCGGCGCATCCACTGGGCGATCTTTGCGCAGATGGTGGGGATCGTGCTGCTGGCCAAGGGGATGTTCTACCTGCACTGGTAAGGGAGGCTCTAGTGCATTGGCGCCTGGCGAACGATGACCTCGGTCAATCCTGACGCGCTATCAGTCACCGTGATTGGCGGCCGATTCAGCGGCTTTAGGCTCGTTCTTTTTCTGCCGCACCAGGCCTATGGTGAACGCATCCAGACCCGTCAGATCGCCGAGGTATCCGATGCATTTCGCCTATAGCCCACGTGTCGACGCGCTGCGTCAGCAGCTACTCGCGTTCATGGACCAGTACATCGTGCCGCGTATTGGCGCCTGGCATGAGGAGGTCGCGGCCGGGGCCTACCCGGTTTCGTTCATGGAAGACCTGAAAGCCGTGGCGCGTTCCGAGGGCTTATGGAATCTGTTCCTGCCGTCACTAGGCGAAAATGAGCCGGGCATGGGCCTTAGCAACCTCGAGTACGCGCCGCTGGCGGAGATCATGGGCCGCGTGCACTGGGCGTCGGAGGTGTTCAACTGCAATGCCCCAGACACCGGGAATATGGAGCTGCTGCACATGTTCGCCACGCCGGAGCAGCGCGAGCGCTGGCTGAACCCCTTGCTTGACGGCGAGATCCGCTCGGCCTTCGCCATGACCGAACCGGACGTGCCGTCCTCCGATGCCACCAATATCCAGACGTTGATCCGCCGTGATGGTGATGATTACGTGATCAACGGCCGCAAGTGGTTCATCACCAACGCCTCGCACCCCAACTGCAAACTGTTGATCGTCATGGGCAAGACCGACCCGGACGCGGAGACCCATCAGCAGCAGAGCATGATTCTGGTGCCGTTCGACACGCCCGGCGTCGAGCTGGTCCGTAACATTCCGGTGATGAATCACCTGGCGCCGGAAGGCCACAGCGAACTGGTCCTGCGTAACGTGCGGGTGCCTGCGGGCAATCTGTTGGGCAAGGAGGGCGACGGTTTCATGATGGCCCAGGCGCGCCTCGGGCCGGGTCGTATTCATCACTGCATGCGCTCGATAGGCATGGCGGAGCTGGCGCTGGAACTGATGGTCGAGCGCTGTCAGGAGCGCAAGGCGTTCGGCAAGTATCTGCAGCAGTACTCGAACATCGGCGACTGGATTGCCGAGTCGCGCATCGAGATCGAACAGGCGCGTCTGTTGGTGCTGAAAACCGCCTGGATGATTGACGAGGTCGGCGCCAAGGCGGCGCGCAAGGAGATCTCAATGATCAAGGCATTGGTGCCCAGAATGCTCACCAACGTTGCTGATCGAGCCATGCAGGTCTACGGCGCGATGGGCCTGACGCCTGATACGCCCCTGGCGGACATGTGGACCGGCGGCCGTGCCTTGCGCTTTGCCGACGGCCCCGATCAGGTGCATCTGCGCAGCATTGCGCGAATGGAGATCAAGGCCAGCGAAGCCAATCGTGGCGCGACGGCAGCCTACCTGACGCCGCCTGGGCGTCATGGCTCCTAAGGCAACCGCGGTGGGCCGAAGCGTAGCGTAGCCCGGCCACCCACGGCTTGTCCCTCGCAGTTTGGAACCGGTATGTGTCACGCCAGTAGGGTGGGCGGGTAGCGTTCCGCGTCAGCCCACCGCGCTGGAACACTCCATTTCGACCGCATGCTCCCCCCGGTTTAGTTGCCAAGACCATCGCGGCTGAGCTTTTGCTACGAGGCGCGGGTTTCGGTCGCCGCTACCGTCACGGTTGCGCGGACTCAAAACAGTCCCCCTGAGCCGTGTGCAGTCGATACCTGATGGCTGAACGCCCACCCGGCCGGCCGTGAGTTCAGCACCTCGGCGCACCTGCCCCACGTCCCTACTTTTTTTGCTGATCGCATTGGGCGGCCGAGACGCGATTGGCACAGCTCCACCGTGACCGGAGAGCCCGTCTCATTGGCGTGGCTCATTGCAATCACGCTTGCCGGTCAATCTTGATAGCCGTCAAGGAGAGCGCGGGGAGTGCTGCCTACCATCCGCTCACATTCGCAGCATCAAGCAGGTAGCTCATGAAGTCCCTTCTCTCTTTCGCAGCTGGCACCAGAGGCGCATGGGGGCTCGGCTTTGTCCTGCTGCTGGCGCTGATGGTCAGTGTCTCCACCGTGCAGGCCAAGGACTACGAGGTCGAGCAGCAGCGCATCGAGCAGTTCTTCCCAGGCGCCAGCGTTTCGGCCGCCGAAGGCGATTACCAGGTCCGCACCCTCTCGAAGGATGACGAGGTGCTGGGTTATGCCTTCCAGACCATCAACGTAGTCGATATTCCGGCCTACTCAGGCAAGCCGATCAATATGCAGGTGCTGCTCGATCCGCAGGGTGTGATCGTCGATGCCTATGTGCTCGAGCATCATGAGCCGATCCTGCTGGTCGGCATTCCGATTGAAAAACTCCATGCATTCACGGCCAAGTACGAGGGTATCAAGGTCGACCAGCGGGTTGTGGTCGGCCACTCCAGTGACGAAAAGGCGGTCACCATCGACGCGGTCACCGGCGCCACTGTCACTGTCATGGTGGTCAATGAAACCGTCATGCGCGCCGCTCGCGATGTTGCCGTGTCGCTTGGGCTGGTGGAGGACAAAGTCGGTGCGGCGCAAAAGCCGGCTACCGTCCGCGAGGATTATTACGAGCCCGCCAACTGGAGCGAACTGACGGGTAATGGCGCGATTCGCCGTCTGCACCTGACCAAGGGCGACATCGATCAGGCGTTCAAAGGCACCGAAGCCGAGGGCATCGACGAGGCGTCACCGGAAGAGGTTGACGAGACCTTCATCGACCTCTACGCCACCCACCTGAACCCGCCCACCATCGGCCGGGCCCTGCTTGGCGACGCTCACTACGCCGACCTGAAGGAGGAGCTCAAGCCAGGCGAGCACGCGGTCGCGGTCATGGCCAGCGGCGAATACTCCTTCAAGGGGTCGGGCTATGTGCGCGGCGGCATCTTCGATCGAGTGCAGCTGCGCCAGTTCGGCAACGTCATCAGCTTTCGCGACATGGACTTCCAGCGCCTCGACGATGTGTACGCCGAAGGCATGCCGGATTTCAGCGAAATGGCGGTGTTCATCGTCCGTGAGCATACGGCCTTCGATCCCGGTTCGCCGTGGACGCTGGAGTTGCTGGTGCGCCGCCAGACCGGCCCGATCAGCGGCATGTTCACCAGCTTCGAACTGCCGTACCAGATGCCCGAGCAGTACATCGAGCGCCCGCAACCAACCGCCGAGGAGCTGGCTGCGGCCGAGGAGGCCAACCGGCCGATGTGGGTCACCATCTGGTACCAGCAGAGCTTCCAGATTGGCGTGATCCTGGCCGCGCTGCTTCTGCTGACCGTCATCCTCTTCATGCAGGACAAACTCACCCAGCACCCCAACTTCCTGAAGAAGCTGCGCCACTGCTACCTGATCTTCACCGTGGTGTTCATCGGCTGGTATGCCTTGGGGCAGCTGTCGGTGGTCAACGTGCTGACCTTCGTGCACGCCCTGGTGCAGGACTTCCGCTGGGAGCTGTTCCTTACCGATCCGGTGATCTTCATCCTCTGGGTCTTCACCGCCGCCAGCATTCTGCTCTGGGGCCGTGGGGTCTTCTGCGGCTGGCTGTGCCCCTTCGGTGCGTTGCAGGAGCTGATCAATGAGGCTGCTCGCAAGCTCAAGATCCGTCAGTACGAGGTGCCCTTTGCGGTGCATGAGCGGCTTTGGGCAATCAAGTACATCGTGCTGCTGGTGCTGTTCGGCATCTCGCTGGAGTCGATGACGATGGCCGAGAAGGCCGCCGAGGTGGAGCCGTTCAAGACCGCCATCACCCTCAAGTTCGACCGCCAATGGTGGTTCGTCGCCTACGCCGTGGCCCTGCTGGCAATCAACATTTTCACCCGCAAGGTGTACTGCCGCTACGTCTGCCCGCTGGGCGCGGGGCTGGCGATCACGGGCCGCTTCCGCTTGTTCGACTGGCTCAAGCGGCGCAAGGAGTGCGGCAACCCCTGTCAGGTCTGTGCCAACGAATGCGAAGTCCAGGCGATTCATCCGGACGGGCACATCAATCACAACGAGTGCCACTACTGCCTCGATTGCCAGATGACCTATCACAACGAAAACAAGTGCCCGCCGCTGATCGTGAAGAACAAGCGCGCCAAGCGCGGCAAGAAAGCCCCAGCCGGCCCAACGCTGATTCCCGTAGTGCAAGTGGTAGACCCGCAGAGCGGCACGCCTGATCGCGAACGCTCGCAACCGATCGTTTGACCTGTCCGTACACGATAAGGAGCAACACCCCATGAGCGACAAGAGCAAGAACACCCCCGAAACGCTGGAAAAGAGTGGCTTTAGCCGCCGTGGCTTCCTGGGCGCCAGTGCCCTGACCGGCGCCGCCGTGGCAGCGACCGCATTCGGTGGCGCAGTCATGAGCCGTGAGACCTGGGCCGCAGCGGTCAAGGACGCGCAACAGAAGATCCACGTCGCACCGGGCGAACTGGACGACTACTACGGTTTCTGGAGCGGCGGTCACCAGGGCGAAGTGCGCGTGGTGGGCGTGCCCTCGATGCGCGAGCTGATGCGCATCCCGGTCTTCAACGTCGATTCCGCCACCGGTTGGGGCCTGACCAACGAAAGCCGCCACATCATGGGCGAGAGCGCCAAGTTCCTGAACGGCGACTGCCACCATCCGCATATCTCGATGACCGACGGCAAGTACGACGGCAAGTACCTGTTCATCAACGATAAGGCCAACAGCCGCGTCGCGCGTATCCGTCTGGACATCATGAAGTGCGACAAGATGCTCACCGTGCCAAACGTACAGGCGATCCACGGCCTGCGTCTGCAGAAGGTGCCGCACACCAAATACGTATTCGCCAATGCCGAGTTCGTCATTCCGCACCCCAATGACGGCAGCAACTTCGACCTGCAGGCCGAAAGCGCTTACACCATGTTCAACGTCATCGATGCCGAGAAGATGGAAATGGCCTTTCAGGTCATCGTCGACGGCAACCTGGACAACACCGACGCCGACTACACCGGCAAGTACGCCGCCTCCACCTGCTATAACTCGGAGAAAGCCACCGACCTGGGCGGCATGATGCGCAACGAGCGCGACTGGGTGGTGGTGTACAACATTCCGCGCATCGAGGCGGCGATCAAAGCTGGCAAGTTCAGCACCGTCGGCGACTCGAAAGTGCCTGTGGTCGATGGCCGCGCCGGTTCGGAATTCACCCGTTACATCCCCGTGCCGAAGAACCCGCACGGCTGCAACACCTCGTCCGACGGCAAGTACTTCATCGCCGCCGGCAAGCTGTCGCCAACGGTCACCATGATCGAAATCGCCAAGCTCGATGATCTGTTCGACGACAAGCTGAAGGACCCGCGCGACGTGGTCGCCGCCGAGCCGGAACTGGGTCTCGGCCCGCTGCACACCACCTTCGACGGTCGCGGCAATGCCTACACCACGCTGTTCATCGACAGCCAGGTGGTGAAGTGGAACATGGCCGAGGCTGTGCGCGCCTACAACGGTGAGAAGGTCAACTACATCAAGCAGAAACTCGACGTGCAATACCAGCCGGGCCACCTGCATGCCTCGCTGACCGAAACCAGTGAGGCCGATGGCAAGTGGCTGGTGGCACTATGCAAGTTCTCCAAGGATCGCTTCCTGCCGACCGGCCCGCTGCACCCGGAAAACGACCAGTTGATCGACATCTCCGGTGACGAAATGAAGCTGGTGCACGACGGCCCGACCTACGCCGAGCCGCACGATTGCATCCTGGCGCGTCGTGACCAGATCAAGCCGCAGAAGATCTGGAAGCGTGACGACCCATTCTTCGCACCGACGGTCGAGCGGGCGAAGAAGGACGGCATCAACCTGGAAACCGACAACAAGGTGATCCGCGACGGCAACAAGGTGCGGGTGTACATGACCTCGATGGCACCGACCTATGGCATGACCGAGTTCACGGTCAAGCAGGGCGACGAAGTCACCGTAACCATCACCAACATCGACCAGATCGAAGACGTGTCCCACGGTTTCGTCATGACCAACCACGGCGCGAGCATGGAGATCAGCCCGCAGCAGACCGCGTCCATCACCTTTACGGCCGACAAGCCCGGCCTGCATTGGTACTACTGCAGCTGGTTCTGCCACGCGCTGCACATGGAAATGGTCGGCCGCATGCTGGTCGAGCCGGCGTAACGCGACCGGGCGGGAGCGAGCGCTCCCGCCTTTCACCTGCCTGGAAGCTGAAGAGGAACAACGCAGTGCTCAGATCTCAGGCGATATCAAGGTTTAAACCGCTGGCAGCGCTGCTGCTGGCTCTGTTCTGCGGGGTGGCCGTGGCGGCCCCGCAACCTATTTCAGCCCTGCCGCTCCAGACGGAAGGGGGCAACCGCTGGCGCTTACCGGCCGGCGAATACACCGGTCAGTTCAGCATCGACCAGCCCATGCAGCTGCGCTGCGAGCCGGGCGCCGTGTTGCAGGCGCAGGGCGAGGGCAACGGCCTGCTGATCGAGGCGTCCGATGTCACCGTCGAAGGCTGCACATTGCTTGATTGGGGCCGCGATCTCACCGCGATGAACGCCGCCATCTTCATCCAGCCAAAGGCGCAGCGCGTGGTGATCCGCGACAACCAGCTGCGTGGCCCCGGCTTTGGCATCTGGGTCGACGGCTCGAAAGACGTGAGCCTGATCGGCAACCAGATCGAAGGCGACACGAGCATTCGTTCCCAGGACCGCGGCAACGGCATTCACCTCTACGCCGTGAGTGGCGCGCGCATCATCGACAACCAAGTGCGTAACACCCGCGACGGCATCTACATCGATACTTCCAACGGCAATCACATCGAAGGCAACGTGCTGGAGGATCTGCGTTACGGGGTGCACTACATGTTCGCGAACGATAACAGCGTGATCGGCAACGTCACCCGTCGCACCCGTACCGGCTATGCACTGATGCAGAGCCGCAAGCTGGAGGTCATCGGCAATCGCTCCGAGGGGGACGAGAACTACGGCATCCTGATGAACTACATCACCTATTCGACCATCCGCGACAACGTCGTCAGCGACGTGCGCAGCGGCTCGACCGGCGACAGCATGATCTCGGGCGCCGAGGGCAAGGCGCTGTTCATCTACAACTCATTGTTCAACACCATTGCGGGCAACCGTTTCGAGAAAAGCGCGCTGGGCATCCACCTGACTGCGGGCTCGGAAGACAACCGCATCTCTGGCAACGCCTTCATCGACAATCAGCAGCAGGTCAAGTACGTGGCCACCCGCACTCAGGAATGGTCCATCGACGGCCGCGGCAACTATTGGAGCGACTACCTGGGCTGGGACCGCAACGATGATGGGCTGGGCGACGTCGCCTACGAGCCCAACGACAACGTCGATCGTCTGTTGTGGCTTTACCCGCAGGTGCGGCTGTTGATGAACAGCCCGAGCATCGAGGTGCTGCGCTGGGTTCAGCGGGCCTTCCCGGTCATCAAGTCGCCCGGCGTGCAGGACAGCCATCCGTTGATGAAGCCGCCAACCGATCCATTGATGAGCAAAACGCAGGAGCCAACGCCATGAGCGCTGTAGAGATCCAGGGCGTGAACCAGCGTTACGGCAGCATGACCGTGCTGCATGATCTGAACCTGACCCTCGGCGAGGGCGAGGTGCTGGGCCTGTTCGGCCACAACGGTGCCGGCAAGACCACCAGCATGAAGCTGATTCTTGGCCTGCTCACGCCCAGTGAAGGGCAGGTGCGCGTGCTCGGTCGGGCGCCGCATGATCCCGAAGTCCGCCGCCAGCTGGGTTACCTGCCTGAGAACGTGACCTTCTATCCGCAGCTCAGTGGTCGCGAGACGTTGCGGCACTTCGCTCGGCTGAAAGGCGCAGCAGTGAAGCAGGTGGACGAATTGCTGGAGCAGGTCGGCCTGTCCCACGCTGCCGAGCGCCGGGTGAAGACCTATTCCAAGGGCATGCGCCAGCGTCTCGGCCTGGCTCAGGCGCTGCTCGGCGAGCCGCGTCTGCTATTGCTCGACGAACCCACGGTGGGGCTCGATCCCATCGCAACCGGCGATCTCTATGAGCTGATCGACCGGATGCGCCAACGCGGCACCAGCGTCATTCTCTGCTCGCATGTGCTGCCCGGCGTCGAAGCGCATATCAATCGGGCGGCGATTCTGGCCAAAGGTCAGCTACAGGCGGTCGGCAGCCTGGCGCAACTGCGTGTCGAGGCGGGGCTGCCGGTGCGCATTCGCGCCAGTGGCATCGGCGACAGCGCCGGCTGGTTGCAGCGTTGGGGAGACGCGGGCCATAGCGCACGTTCGCTGGGTGAACACAGCGTCGAGGTGTCGGCCATCAATGGCCACAAACTGCCGTTACTGCGCGAATTGCTGGGCGAGGGCGAGCCGGACGATATCGAAATCCATCAACCATCGCTCGAAGACCTGTATCGCTACTACATGCAGCGCGCCGGCGACGTCCGCGCGGCGGAGGGCACGCTATGAACCAGATCTGGAACATCGCCCGCAAGGAATTCAGCGACGGTTTGCGCAACCGCTGGTTGCTTGCCATCAGCCTGCTATTTGCGGTGCTGGCGGTGGGCATTGCCTGGCTCGGCGCAGCGGCATCCGGACAACTGGGCTTTACCTCGATTCCTGCGACCATCGCCAGCCTGGCGAGTCTGGCGACCTTCCTGATGCCGCTGATCGCACTGCTGCTGGCCTACGACGCCATTGTCGGCGAAGACGAGGGCGGCACCCTGATGCTGCTGCTGACCTACCCGCTGGGACGCGGGCAGATCCTGCTGGGCAAGTTCGTCGGCCACGGGCTGATCCTGGCGCTGGCGGTGCTGATCGGTTTCGGCTGCGCGATGCTGGCCATCGCCGTGCTGGTCGAAGACATCGAAATCGGCCTGCTGCTTTGGGCCTTTGGCCGCTTCATGATCTCTTCGACGTTGCTCGGTTGGGTGTTCCTCGCCCTGGCCTATGTGCTGAGCAGCAAGGTCAGCGAGAAATCCAGTGCGGCCGGCCTGGCGCTTGGCGTGTGGTTTCTCTTCGTGCTGGTGTTCGACCTCGTCTTGCTGGCGCTGCTGGTGCTCAGTGAGGGCAGCTTCAGCCCCGAAGCGCTGCCGTGGCTGCTGCTGCTGAACCCGGCCGACATCTACCGTTTGATCAATCTGTCCGGCTTCGAGGGCGGCAATGCCATGGGCGTGCTGTCGCTGGGTAGCGAGCTGCCGATGCCAACCGCCGCGCTCTGGCTGTGTCTGTTGCTGTGGGTGGGTGTTTCACTGCTGCTGGCCTATGGCGTGTTCCGCCGTCGTCCCGCATGACCATGAGAAGGAAACTGTAACGATGAATGCGCTATACAGAGCGTCACGCGTCCTGATCACCGCTGCGATGGTGCTAGGCCTGGCCGGTTGCAACGAGGCCGAGCAGAGCGAGCAGCTGCTCGAGCCGGTGGCCTTTCACAGCAGCGATGAATGCCATGTCTGCGGCATGGTGATCAGCGATTTCCCGGGGCCCAAGGGGCAGGCGGTGGAGAAGGGCGGGGTACGTAAATTCTGTTCCACCGCGGAGATGCTCGGCTGGTGGCTGCAACCGGAAAACCGCATGCTCAACACCAAGCTCTACGTGCATGACATGGGTCGCTCCACCTGGGAGCACCCAGATGACGAATACCTGATCGACGCCACCAGCGCCTACTATGTCGCGGGTACGTCGCTCAAGGGTGCCATGGGCGTGGTGCTGGCAACCTTTGCCGACGAGTCTGCAGCCAAGGGACTGGCAGCCATGCACGGCGGCCGCGTGCTGCGATTCGAGGACATCGACCAGTCGGTGCTTCAACAAACCTCCGACATGTCACACGACATGCCCGGTCATCAACAAGCTCACGCCGGTCACTAGACCGCAACCTACCACTCGATGAGGTAACTGAAATGATGGGTATCAGCATCTGGCAACTTCTGATCGTTCTGCTGATCGTGGTCATGCTCTTCGGCACCAAGCGCCTGCGCGGTCTTGGCACGGATCTGGGTGGCGCGATCAGCGGCTTTCGCAAATCCATGAGCGACGGCGAAAGCGCGGCGTCGACCGAAACGGTCAAGCACGAGCCGAAATAGCGATCCGCTTCCCTCGCGCCACAGCTGACGTAGGGTGGGCTTCAGCCCACCGGGGCGGTTGGTCGGCCGCAGAGGGCGAGACGGGGGGGAAGCATCTGGTGGGCTAAAGCCCACCCTACGGGTGCGTCCGGCGGGGCCATGGTGATGTACCGGCGGCTGTAGATACCGTCTTCCCCATTAGCGCGCAAGGGCCAGTTGAGGGTCGAAACGCTGGCCCGATTTAAGTACCCCATAGGCGATGTGCAGC
>NZ_JBITVX010000027.1:0-41682 GCF_044543345.1 Pseudomonas sp. NPDC077451
TTCTGCACGCGCGTAACAAAGCTCATGGAGGGGGCTGGTTGAGGGGGCTCAGTGTGCCAAGGGTGGGGGCGGCTGGCTATTTATGCAGTGTCTCCCTAGGTAGGCCGGAGCTGATCAAGAATCTTTTTTTCGGCTTTCAGAAGCATCTTTATGATGGTGCGCAAGGGAACAGCGCCCCATAGCGAATATCGCATGATATTGCCCTGCACTGCCTGCAGACTGACAAGCCTAGTTCAGGCGGCCGCAGAAAGTACATCTGGACGAATCGCCGCAAACCACGCACATCCCGCCAAGCCTTGTCACCTCATCCCAACGACTTGTTTCTGAGCTAGGCTGATGCTAACGGTGGGAGGGCTGAGCTGAATTGGTCCGGCCGCGTCGAACTGCCAAGGAATGCCCCACAACGCAAGGAGCCGAACGGTGCACAGGATTCTGCTGATCTGGCTGTTGTCGAGCGCCGCCCCGGCCAGCGCGGCGCAGTGGCGCTTCGTGACCGAAGATTTCCCCCCTTTCACCTATCCGGCTGACGCGCCGGTCAGCGAAACCGCAGGCGTTGCCGCCGCCGGCCCGTTTGTGGAGGTGGTAAATTCGATCTGCGCACGCTTGCAGCATCAGTGCACGATTGAGCTGTACCCCTGGCAGCGCGCATACCGCCTGGCCGAACAGGGGCTTGCGGACGGAATATTCACACTGACACCTTCACCGCAGCGCGAGCAGATGTTCCACATCAGCCGGATGCTGGTCACTTCTCGCTACAGTGTTTTCGCCCAGGCCAAAAAAGCAGCTTCGTCTTCAATCAACCAACTGATGTGGCGGGACGGCTGGTTGGCGTTTATGGCCCGTCCGGCACCTCTTATGTGCTGTCCGAGCGCCTCAAGTGGGTGCCTGACGTACGCCTGCACCTGACTACCGACAATCGCCGACTCTTGCGCATGCTGCAGTCCGGGCGCTTCGGCGTGGACGGTCTGGCGGTGCTCAATCAGGATGTCGCCTGGCACCTGATCGAGGAAGAGCGCCTTGCCGGAGTGCGTGAGGCCGGCGAGATGGGTCCGATCCGCTACGGCATCGGTCTCTCGCGCAAGACGGTGAGCGCAGCACAGTTCGAAGCCTTCGAGCAGGTGCTGGATGCGGCAATAGCCGATGGCACGGTGCCGAAGATCCTGCGCCGCTACCAGCTCGAAGCCGCCTTCTGAACGCTGCGCACACCATGGCGCTGCTGCTCAGCACTTCCGCCTTCACGCTGTCATTGACGTTGAGCTGGAAGCCTAACTGGCTGCGCCTGTTGCTTAGGGGCTTTTTCTTGGCGGCCAGAAATACCCACTGAACCGCCCCGCCGGGACCGAGCCCCGTCTCATGGCCAATGTCCAGGCACAGATAGACGAGGCTCTCCACGGCCGCCTAGTCACCACTTCTTGTCCTTGTCGTAACAGCCAGAACCCAGGTCGTATTTGGGCAAATCCCAACCTTACCGGTCAGTATAGTTTCAGCTGTCACCACGCTGAGACCAGTACCATGGACAAAACCAGAACGCGCTTGATTGATTCGGCGCTGAGACTGTTCCTATCGCACGGTGTGCATATCACTGGGGTAACGGCCATTGCCTCTTTGGCCGGCGTTACCAAGATGACGCTCTACAGCCACTTCCCATCCAAAGATTCCTTGATAGTGGCCTGTCTTGATGAGCGCGACCGGCGCTGGCGTGAAGAGGTAGCGCGCACCTTGGCGAAGCAGCCCGATCCGGTCAGCAGCATGCTTGCTTTTTTCGACCTCTATGAGCGCTTTCTTTTGCGAGACAGCGGGCGCGGGTGCTTGTTTGTCAACAGTGCGGCTGAGTTCCCGCAGCCGGACCATCCTGTGCGCCTGGCAGTCAGTCGGCATAAACAGGGGATTCGCGAGAATCTCTCGGCGTTGGCCGCGAGCGCCGGTGTACGAGACCCTGATATGGCGGCTGAAGGCCTGTTTATCCTGCTGGAGGGCAGTTTTGTCAGCGGCTCAATGAGCCAGGACACGCCGGTATTCGATACAGCTCGCAGGATGGCTCAAGGCTGGATCCAGCAACAGGCATCACAGGAGCAGAGCGCATGACACTCGGCCTGCTGGCAGCAATTGCTGCGACGTTTTCCTGGTCACTGCTCTTTATATTTCCGCAACTGGTTGGCGATTACAGCGTTTTCGATTTGGCCGTGGTGAGCTACGCCTTTGCCGGCGTGGGCAGCGCGATAGTGCTGTTCGTCTACCGCAGAGAAGTTCGGCAATTGCGGCTGAACGACTGGGCATGGGCAGCGCTGCTGGGGTTCCTGGGCTATATCGGCTTCTTCTTTCTGATTACGACGGCGGTATTGGCTGCAGGTCCGGTGATCCCTCCAGTCATGATGGGCTCCGTACCTATAGTGCTCGCCATTACTGCTAACTTGCGAAGCTCCAGCATTCCATGGCGCGCAATTGCCGGCCCGCTGGTGATGGCAGCCCTCGGGATAGGGGTGGTCAACTACAGCGCGTTCAACGCGAGCGGGGCGATGGTGGACCGCCCAACAGGCTCAATACTGTTTGGGTTGCTTGCATCACTGGTGGCTATTGCCTTTTGGACGGGGTTCGGCCTGTTCAATGAAAGCGCTCTGGCCCAACGCCCTAAGATGTCACCGATGCTGTGGTCAGCCATGCTGATTTTCAGCTGCGCCGTTGAAATGCTGGTCTTTATCCCTGTTGGGCTTTACCTGGAGCTGTCCAACTTCGCTATTCAGCCAGGCGAAGTGGCCGGAACCCAGGCGCTGATAATCAGTGGAATGGTCCAAGGCCTGGGCGCCACACTTGCCGCTGCCTGGGCGTGGTCAGTCGCAACTCGTCGGCTACCTCTCGCGCTCAGCGGTCAGTTGATCGCCAGTGAAACCCTCTACGCGACTGCACTGGGTCTGCTCATCACGCAACGCTGGCCGTCTACTGCCGAAGCGGTTGGCACGGGGATGCTGTTCATAGGCGTTGTGTGGGCTATTCAGGCGTTTTATAGCAGGCAATCGCGCATCAAGAGCATGGCGGACTAACACAGCCGAGGTAGCTGGAGGCCAACGAGGCGAGCCAGGATTTCCGCGCGCTCTACTGCGGCGCGCCTGCCAGGCAGGCCTGCCGCACCTCAACGCGACGGAGCAGCGGCGAGAGTTCTGCTTGGGCTCGGGAAAGCTCGTCCATCCGGCAGAGGGCCGGCAACTCGCTTGAGCCTTAAACGCTCCACAACAGCAATTTCTGGTGAGTATTCCCTGGCCAAACGCCGTCTACCCTTCAGATAGCAGTTTCGCTTCGGGAGCCATAGCGCGTTTTCCATCCCACCCGCCAACCGGAGGCCAGCATCCTCATGGAAGCAGACAAAAAGCTACCCAGGTCCATCATTCTCTTTCCCGTGTTCATTCCAGCGGTGGTCGTCACCCTGCTGCTGGTGGTCGGCACGATCAGCAACCCGGACCTGGCCGGCGAGGTTTTCAGCTCGACCCTGGCCTTCATCACCACCAACTTCGGCTGGTTCTACATGCTCTCGGTGGCGTTCTTCCTGGTGTTCATCGTCGGCATCGCGATGACGCCCTGGGGCAACATCAAGCTAGGACCGGATCACGCAGAACCGCAATACAGCTTCCCGGCGTGGTTCGCCATGCTGTTCTCCGCAGGCTACGGCATCGCGCTGTTGTTCTTCGGCGTCGCCGAACCGGTGCTGCACTACGCCTCGCCTCCGGCTGGCGCGGCAGAGACTGTCGACTCCGCCAAGCAGGCGATGCAGATCGCGTTTTTCCACTGGGGCTTTCACATCTGGGCCATCTACGGGCTGACGGGGCTGGTGCTAGCTTATTTCTCGTTCCGTCACGGCTTGCCGTTGTCCATGCGCTCGGCGCTGTACCCAATCATCGGCGAGCGCATCTATGGCCCGATCGGCCACGTGGTGGATGTGTTCGCCATTCTCGGCACCTTGTTCGGTATTGCCACGACGCTCGGCTTGTCGGTCACCCAGATCAACGCAGGTATCAACTACCTCTGGCCCTCGATTCCGATCAGTATCAACGTGCAGATCATCGCCATCGCGATCATCACCGGTCTGGCGATCTGCTCGGTGGTCGCCGGTCTCGATAAGGGCGTGAAGAACCTGTCGCTGCTGAACATGATCCTGGCGATCGGCCTGATGCTATTCGTCTTTGTGGTCGGTCCGAGCATCTTCATCCTTGAAACATTTCTGCAGAACACCGGCAGCTACCTGAACAACATCATCGAACGCACTTTCAACCTCCAGGCCTATTCGCGAAGCGACTGGATCGGCAACTGGACCTTGTTCATCTTTGGCTGGACCATCGCCTGGTCGCCCTTCGTTGGTCTGTTCATCGCGAAGATCAGCCGCGGCCGGACCATCCGCCAGTTCGTCTTCGGCGTGATGTTCGTGCCGACCATCTTCACCTTTCTCTGGTTCTCGGTATTCGGCGATACCGCGCTGCATCTGATCATGGTCGAAGGCTATACCTCACTGATCACTGACGTGCAGGCCGATAACGCCATCGCGCTATTCAAGCTATTCGAGCTGCTACCGATGACGTCCATCGCCTCGTTCCTGGCGGTGGTGTTGATCATCACGTTCTTCGTTACCTCGTCCGACTCCGGCTCGCTGGTCATTGACTCCCTGGCGGCAGGCGGCGCGAGTCACACACCGGTCTGGCAACGGGTGTTCTGGGCCAGTATCGAAGGCGTGGTCGCTGCCGCGCTGCTCCTGGCGGGTGGGCTCAGCGCCCTGCAAACCATGACCATCGCCAGTGCCCTGCCCTTTGCCATCATCATGATGATTGCGGCGCTGGGCATGTGGCGTGCGCTGGTGATCGAAGGGCACCATGAGACCAGCCTGCAGAACCATATGCAGAGCAGCCGACTGGCCAGCAATGCCGGCCCGGGCCTGTGGAAGAAGCGTCTGGCCGGCATGGTCAGCTTTCCCGATCGCGAGCACGTCGACGCGTTCATGAGCAGTACCGTCCTCAAGGCCATGCGACGTGTGCAGCGTGAGCTTGGCGGCCAGGAGTGGAACGCCGAGGTGCATACCGACGAAGCCAACTCGCGGGTGTATCTGGAAGTAATCAAGGAAGACCAGGTGGATTTCGTCTATGAGATCCGCGCGGTCGGTTACGCCATGCCGGCGTTCGCCCTGTCCGAGGGACCGGACACGGACGAGCAGTACTACCGCGCCGAGGTGTTCCTGCGCCGCGGGGGTCAGCACTACGACATCTACGGCTACGATCAGGCTGACATCATCAGCGACATCCTCGATCAGTTCGAGAAGTACCTGCACTTCCTACATATCTCCCCCGGCAGCCTGCCGTGGAAAATGGGCGAGCACGACGAGATGCTCACCGGTGATCCCGATCTGCCGAAGAGCGACCCGACCTAACAGGCTCGAACAGCTAGTCGCCGGCCCACCAAGCAGGGGCCGGCCAGCCGTTTGTCACCCGAACCTGCTGCCGTATCGGGCGAGTGACGTCAATTTCATCTATATAGGTAGGGCACATTGGCCTTGGCAAATACCGTGACCGGCCGGTCACTGCGCTCGGGGCCGCGCCGCGCTTGGCGCATGCCCCCTCGCATGCTAGGTTTGCGCCTCGCCAGGACGGCGAGCAGTTGGCCGGAGCGCAATTTACATAGAAACGAGCCAGGCAATGACCGGGTTCGAGAAGAGGAAGCTCTATGGCCGAGGCCATACCTGCACTGGAAATTCGTAATCTGCACAAGCGCTACGGCGATCTGGAAGTTCTCAAAGGGATCTCGCTGACCGCCCGCGATGGCGACGTCATCTCGATCCTCGGCTCGTCCGGCTCTGGGAAATCCACCTTCCTGCGCTGCATCAACCTGCTGGAAAACCCCAACGAGGGCGAGATCATCGTCGCGGGCGAGCAGCTGCGCCTCAAGCGCGCCAAAGACGGTGATCTAGTCGCTGCAGACGCCAAGCAGATCAACCAGATGCGCAGCAAGCTGGGCTTCGTGTTCCAGAATTTCAATCTCTGGCCGCACATGAGCGTGCTCGACAACATCATCGAGGCGCCGCGTCGCGTCCTGGGCCAGAGCAAGGCCGAAGCCACCGAAACGGCCGAGGCATTGCTGGCCAAGGTGGGAATAGCCGACAAGCGTCACGTTTACCCGAACCAGCTCTCCGGTGGCCAGCAGCAGCGCGCTGCGATTGCGCGCACCCTGGCGATGCAGCCCCAGGTAATCCTGTTCGACGAACCCACCTCGGCGCTCGATCCGGAAATGGTACAAGAAGTGCTTGCAGTGATCCGGTCGCTGGCCGATGAGGGCCGAACCATGCTGTTGGTCACTCATGAAATGAACTTCGCCAAGCAGGTCTCCAGTGAGGTGGTCTTCCTCCACCAGGGCCTGGTCGAAGAGCAAGGAACGCCGGAGCAGGTGTTCGACAACCCCCAATCGGCACGCTGTAAACAGTTCATGTCCAGCCATCGCTAATGGAGCAACACACCGCATGAAAAGCTATAAGAAGATTCTGCTGACTGCCGCCGCCACCCTGATGCTCGGCGCCAACGCCTTCGCCGCCGACAAGCTGCGCATCGGTACCGAGGGTGCCTACCCACCCTTCAACCTGATCGATGCCAGCGGCCAAGTGGTCGGCTTCGACCTCGATATCGCTCACGCCCTGTGCGCCAAGATGGAAGTGGAATGCGAAGTGGTGACCTCCGATTGGGACGGCATCATCCCCGCCCTGAACGCCGGCAAGTTCGATTTCCTCGCGGCTTCGATGTCCGTCACCGAGGAACGCAAGAACGCCGTCGACTTCACCGATCATTACTACACCAACAAGCTGCAGTTCGTGGCGCCGAAGTCGGTTGATTTCAAAACTGACGAAAGCTACCTGGAAGGCAAGACCATCGGCGCTCAGCGGGCCACCATCGCCGGCACCTGGCTCGAAGACAACATGGACGACGTCGTAGACATCAAGCTCTACGACACCCAGGAAAATGCCTACCTCGATCTGGCTTCCGGCCGCGTCGATGGCATCCTCGCCGACTCTTTCGTGCAGTGGGAATGGCTCAAGAGCGATGCCGGCAAGGATTTCGAGTTCAAGGGTGAGCCGGTGTTCGACAACGACAAGATCGCCATCGCCGTGCGCAAGGGCAACGATGAGCTGCGCCAAAAGCTGAACAAGGCGCTGGCTGAAATCCGAGCCGATGGCACCTACGAGAAGATCAACGCCAAGTACTTCCCTTTCAACATCTACTGATCCGTCTGAATCAAAGCCCGGCCACCAATAATGGTAGGCCGGGCTTTGGTGTTTGAGCCTATATGATTCCCGACCTTCACGGATTCGGTCCGGCGCTGATCGCCGGTACCTGGATGACCATTCAGCTGGCCGTAGCATCCCTGGCCTTGGGCCTGGTGCTCGGCTTGCTCGGCGCACTTGCCAAGACATCGCCATACGCCACCCTGCGCTGGGTGGGCGGCACTTATTCGACCATCGTTCGCGGCGTTCCCGAACTGCTCTGGGTACTGCTGATCTATTTCGGCACCATCGGCTTGGTACGCGGCATCGGCGAGCTCTTTGGCATCGAGAATCTGGCTCTCAGCCCATTTGCTGCCGGTACTATCGCCCTCGGCCTGTGCTTCG
The DNA here is from genome assembly GCF_044543345.1 of Pseudomonas sp. NPDC077451. Taxonomy (NCBI): domain Bacteria; kingdom Pseudomonadati; phylum Pseudomonadota; class Gammaproteobacteria; order Pseudomonadales; family Pseudomonadaceae; genus Pseudomonas; species Pseudomonas sp. NPDC077451. The sequence continues at coordinate 7,628 of NZ_JBITVX010000027.1, forward strand.
GCGCTTATGCCACCGAGGTGTTCCGTGGCGCCTTGCTGGCTATTCCCAAAGGCCATCGCGAAGCCGGTCTCGCACTGGGCCTGGGCAAACGGCGGATTTTCCTGCGATTGATCCTGCCACAAATGTGGCGCCTGGCCCTGCCAGGGCTGGGCAACCTGTTCATGATCCTGATGAAAGACACCGCGCTGGTCTCGGTCATCGGCCTGGAAGAGATCATGCGTACCTCACAAATCGCCGTAACGGCTAGTAAAGAACCCTTCGTCTTTTTCGTGGTGGCTGCCTGCATCTACCTGGGGCTGACGGTAATTGCCATGACTGGCATGTATTTTCTTGAAAAACGTGCAGGTCGTGGCTTTATCAGGAGCGCCGCATGAGCTGGGAATTGTTCATCAAGTGGCTGCCCGACTTTATCGAAGGTGCCTGGCTGACATTGCAATTGGTTGGCGTCTCGGTGGTAGCAGGCCTGTTTCTCGCACTGCCGCTGGGCATCGCACGGTCGTCGCGCCTGCTGGCGGTGCGCGCGTTGCCCTATGGCTACATCTTCTTCTTCCGTGGCACGCCGCTGCTGGTCCAGCTGTTCCTCGTCTACTACGGCATGGCCCAATTCGAGGCCGTGCGCGAAAGCCGGATGTGGCCGTTCCTGCGCGATCCTTATTGGTGCGCGATCATCACCATGACCTTGCACACCGCCGCCTATATTGCGGAGATCCTGCGTGGGGCGATCCAGAACGTACCGGCCGGGGAAGTCGAGGCGGCCCGCGCGCTAGGCATGTCGCGCTATCAAGCTCTGCGCCATATCATCTTGCCGCGGGCAACCCGCATCGGCTTGCCCGCGTATAGCAACGAAGTGATTTTGATGCTCAAGGCCAGCGCCCTGGCGAGCACCATCACCTTGCTGGAGCTGACCGGCATGGCGCGCAAAATCGCTGCGCGCACCTACATGCACGAAGAGATGTTCCTCACCGCCGGCCTGATCTACCTCATCATTGCTTTCGTGCTGATGCAGGGCTTCAAGCTGCTGGAGCGCTGGCTGCGTGTCGACGCCTGCCAAGGGCGCTGAACCCGCAGCCCTACTCGCCTGAGCCCGCGGCCTTGCGCCGCGGGCCGTTCGGCACAGGCTCTGCCCACCCCCTTGCTCGCCACGCTTGGCCGTAGCGGAATCCCTGAGCCGCGGCAGGGTCTCAACACACCATCCTATAGCCAACGAGACAGCCCATGCCCGTCGACATTCAGCGCATCGAAAAGGACCAACTCAGCTGCTGGCGCCTTCGTAACGAAGACGCCGAAGTGATCGTCGCCGAGCAAGGCGCCCAGGTACTTAGCTATCGACAGGGCGAGGCGGCACCGATCATCTGGCTCAGCGAAGAAGCGGCGTTTCAAGCTGGACAGGCGGTGCGGGGCGGCGTGCCGGTCTGCTGGCCCTGGTTTGGCGATCTGGCGCGCAACCCGCAGTCGGTTCAAGACACCTACCAGGGCAGCCAGCCGGCGCCAGCTCACGGGCTGGTGCGCAACATCGACTGGGTGATGGCACGCAGCGACACCAATGACCACAGCGTCACCCTGGTGTTTGCCTGCAACCGCGAGCTGCCCGGCTGGCCGCATGCAGTCGAGCTGAGCCTGAATATCAGCCTGGACAGCAAGGGCCTGCACCTGTCGCTGACCAGCCACAACCGCGGCGACACGACAATCGCGTTGTCTCAGGCCTTACACACCTACTTCGCCATCAGCGACATCCATCAGGTGACGGTCGAGGGACTGGACGGGCGTCCCTATATCGAAACGTTGGAAGACTGGCAGCAGCGACAGCAACAGGGCGACCTGATATTCGGCGGCGAGACCGATCGCATCTATTTGGATCTGCCTTCCAGGCTGAGCCTGCGCGACCCGGGCCTCAAGCGACAAATCCTTCTCGAGACGCGAGGTTCACGCTCGGCCATCCTGTGGAACCCTTGGATCGCCAAGGCACAGCGGTTGTCGCAGTTTGCCGACGATGCCTGGCAACGCATGCTGTGCATCGAGACGGCCAACGTCATGGATGATGTGATCCGGCTCGAGCCCAGCGCCAGCCACACGCTGAGCGTCTCGATCAGCACCGAAAGCATCTGACCCGACCGGCAGCGAACGGCTGGCCAAGGTTCCGGGCAACGAGACGTATTGAATCTATACTGCAAGCGAGCACCATCCCCACCCGGTCGACGACCGGGGGCGCTGATGCAAGCCTGCCGGCCAGTTGCAATGCTCTGGAGGACTTCTGCCATGGAAGCCACGCCGCTAAAGACGGTCCCTTGCCAGCCCGTGCCGCGTCTGCATCAGCCCTGCTCTGGTGCGCTATGAACGCCGACTTCGATTTCCTACTGGCCGGCGGCGGACATAGCCATCTCGGGGTGCTGCGCCAGTGGGCCAGTCGCGACCGACCAGCGGGCCGGATCGGGCTGGTCTCGGCCGAGCCCCACGCCTGGTATTCAGGCATGATGCCCGGGCTGGTTGCCGAGCATTACCAGACGCGCGACTGCCGCGTTGGGCTGCCCAAGCTGTGTGCCGCAGCCGAGGTGGAATTCATCCAGGGCACCTTGGTCGCACTGCTTCCCGAAACGCCTGAATTGCTTCTGGCGACCGGCGAGACGCTTCGCAGCACCTGGCTGTCGTTGAACCTGGGCTCCCTGCCCTGGCTGCCGGAACAGACCGATGACGGCATGGAGTTGCTCTCGGTCAAGCCATTCGCCGACTTTATCCGCCGTTGGCAACAGTGGCAGGAAATTCCCGAAGCGGTGGGTATCGTTGGGGGCGGTGCGGCAGGCATCGAATTGGCTTTGGCCGTGGCCGGGCGTGTACCAGCGATTGATCTGTTCTGCTCAGACGAGCTGCTTGCCGGTCATCCGCCTCGTCTCAGACGGCTGGCACTGCGGCACCTGCAAGATGCCAAGGTGCACGTTCATGAGCACACCCCGATCCAGACCGTACATGGCAATACCCTGATCGGCGAAGGCCAGGTGCGTTGGCGCGGGCGACGCCTGATCGTCGCCACAGGTCCCAGCCCGCTGGGTTGGCTGCGCGAGTCGGGCCTGCGTGTGGACGGACGTGGCTTCATCGAGATCTGCCCATCCCTGCAGAGTCGCTCCCATCCCCATGTGTTCGCCAGCGGCGATTGCGCCAGCCTACCAGGCGCCGTCCATAACGGCGTACATGCGGTGCGCCAAGCGCGCGTGCTGGCCACCAACCTCGCTCGTGTGTCAATCGGCCAACCGCTGCGCCACTATCATCCGCAGGCGCGCAGCCTCGCACTGCTGGCCGATGGTCAACGTGGCGCACTGCTGAGTTGGGGAGGGGTGGCGGTCGAAGGCCGCACGCTCGGTGACCTGAAGGAACATCTCGACCGCCGCTTCGTGCGCCGTCACAGTGCCGAGAGCTAAGAAGTCAGTCGAGTAACTGCTGCAGACGCGCCTCCAGCAACTCTGGAAAACGCTTGAACCAGGTCAGGTTGCGTGGCGAAGGATGTGGCAGCGGATGCAGGCGAAACGTTCTCTGCCCCCCCTCTTCCGCTGCCAGATCAAGCTCGAAATGCGCTGTGAAACGATCGTCTCGCTGCCAGAACGCCTCGAGTTGCTGACGCACGTCGCGAGGCTGCTCCAGCCCAAACCAGAGAAACGCCTCACGGCCGAGCGTGATGATGTCGCGGCCCTGCCAGTGGTCGAGCAACAACTGGCGCATCAGTGGATGAAAGCGCCGCTTGACCGCCATCGACCAGGCGCGATTACCGAGCGGTTTGTAAGGCACGGTGTTGATCCAGAAAAAACCATCACCGATGGCGCGGCTGGCCTCGAAATCCGGCATTTCTTCACCATGCACATGCCGATAGAGGACACGGCGGACCAGCTGGCCACCGCCGCCAATGAAGGGTTCGCCATGGCGCACTTCCTCACGCCCTGGATCGCGGCCAAAGAACGCAAGGGGCGCGTCGGCCGGTCCGAGACCGATGATCGGCTCCAGTGGGTCTTTATCGAACGCCTCGTAGACCGCCTCGTCGATACCCTCGGTTTCAACTGCCAGTTCGCGAAAGGCCTGGCGCAGTGACGGTTTAACGGGCAGCGGCTTGGACATCGGCTAGAGGTCGCTTTCGTCCACCAGCTTCACCTCGGCTGCCGAGATCGCGTAGGCCGCATCGGCCAGATCATTGCTCACGGGCTCGATCTGCAGCAGGCCGTCGACCCAGAGCGGCGCGTAGATATCGTCCAGCATGATCCCGGCGGGGTAGCGGACCATCACGATCTGATTGGGAGGTGGCGGTGGAACATGAATACAGGCGCCCGGATAAGGCACCAGAAAGAACTCAGTGCTGCGGCCTTGGCTGTCGGTTTCCAGCGGGACCGGGTAGCCACCCAGACGGACCTGCTTGCCGTTGAGTGACGGCACGGTCTTGGCCGAATACATCACCGCGGGCAGACCAGCCCCTTGTTTGAGACCACCCTGATCGCTGAAACCGTCGTTCTCCGGCGAGTCATGCTCGATTTCCGGCATCTCTTCCAGCGCCTTGCGATCCTCAGCAGGCATCAGCTCAAGCCAGTCGAGCTCCGCCGGGGCGGCATGGGCAATGGAAGCACAGCAAAGCAGGAGGGACAGAATTAAGGCGCGCATGACAACCGATAGATGAGAGAACGGGGCCGCAGGGCACGGCCCCGGGGCGAATCAGTGTTTACGGCTGGTGACCATGCCGTAGATGACCAGCAGGATGATCGCACCGACGACCGCACCGATAAAGCCTGCGCCTTCTCCGGCTTCATACAGACCGAGCGCTTGTCCGCCGTAAGTGGCCAGCAGCGAACCGCCGATACCCAGCAGGATGGTCATGATCCAACCCATGCTGTCGTTGCCGGGCTTCAGGAAGCGAGCGATGAGGCCTACGATCAGGCCGATGATGATGGTTCCGATGATGCCCATGGGCAATCTCCTCAAGTCCGAAAATAAGTGTTACGTATTCTCGGACCTGAGGCGATCCAGCCAGTTCGCCGCCAAAAGCAGCAAGCCAGACGGCCGGACGGTCAATGGCGGGCAATCAGCGACTCAACGGCTGTAATCTGCCGATCCAGCGTGGAGCGGTCCGGGCAGCGCAGCGTGGCATGGCCGACCTTGCGGCCGACCTTGAACGCTTTGCCGTAATGATGCAGGTGGCAGTCCTCGACGGCGATAACCTTGGCCACGGCGGGCACTTCACCGATGAAGTTGAGCATGGCGCTCTCGCCAACCTTGGCTGTCGAGCCGAGCGGCAAACCGCTGACCGCTCGCAGATGGTTTTCAAACTGGCTGCACTCGGCGCCTTCGATGGTCCAGTGACCGGAGTTGTGCACGCGCGGCGCAATCTCATTAGCCTTGAGCCCGCCGTCGACTTCGAAGAACTCGAAGGCCAGCACGCCGACGTACTCCAGCTCTGTCAGCACGCGCCCGGCGTAATCCTCGGCCAGCGCTTGCAACGGATGGTTGCTGCTCGCCACCGACAACCGCAGGATGCCGTTTTCATGGGTGTTGTGGACCAGCGGATAAAAGCAGGTCTCGCCGTCACGCCCGCGTACCGCGATCAGCGACACTTCTCCGGTGAAGGGCACGAAACCTTCGAGAATACAGGGCACGCTGCCCAATTCGGCAAAGGCGGCGGTAACGTCGGATGGCTTGCGAAGGACCTTCTGGCCTTTACCGTCATACCCCAGGGTGCGGGTCTTGAGCACCGCCGGCAGGCCGATGCTGGCGGCCGCAGCGTCTAGATCGGCCTGGGACTGGATGTCGGCAAATTCGGGCGTCGGGATTGCCAGCGCCTTGAACATCGACTTCTCGAACCAGCGATCACGGGCGATACGCAGCGCCTCGGCGCTTGGATAAACCGGCACGAACTGCGACAGGAAGGCGACGGTTTCAGCCGGCACGCTCTCGAACTCGAAGGTCACCAGGTCGACCTCATCGGCCAGCTGACGCAGGTGATCCTGATCGCTGTAATCCGCACGCAGATGCTCGCCGAGTGCCGCGGCACAGGCGTCCGGGGCCGGGTCGAGAAACGCGAAGTTCATGCCCAGCGGGGTTCCTGCCAGGGCGAGCATGCGGCCAAGCTGGCCGCCACCGATCACGCCAATCTTCATTTACGCGTCCCTCGGGTCCGGGTTATCGAGCACGGTCTGGGTCTGCTCGTCGCGGAATTTTTTCAGCGCGGCATGATATTCAGGGAATTCGTGGCCTAGGATGCTGGCCGACAACAGCGCGGCATTGATCGCGCCTGCCTTGCCAATAGCCAGGGTGGCGACCGGTACGCCGGCCGGCATCTGCACGATCGACAGCAGCGAATCGACACCGGAAAGCATCGAGGACTGCACCGGTACGCCGAGCACCGGGAGATGCGTCTTCGCTGCGCACATGCCCGGCAGATGGGCAGCACCGCCGGCGCCAGCGATGATTACCCGCAAACCGCGCGCTTCGGCCTGTTCGGCGTACTGGAACAGCAGATCGGGCGTGCGGTGTGCGGACACCACGGTGACTTCGTGCGGAATGCCGAGCTTCTCCAGCATGTCTGCGGTGTGGCTCAAGGTGGACCAATCGGACTTGGAGCCCATGATCACGCCTACCAGTGCGGTCATCGTCGTGCCTCTCTTCGGCGCCTAGGCGCATCAGGAACAACGGCCGCGCTGAAAACAGCGCGGCCGTGCAGGAACAGGGTCGGAACCGGTCCGACCAAAGGCCGCGCAGTATAGCGCAGGCCCCACCCCCCGGCACCTGCGACCGGTCATCTGAAACGGCCGGAAAAAGTAGTTGAATTGCCGGGGGTCAATGGCCTCGTCATCAGACCGGGTGCAGACTCGGCCTTCCGATCGCAAGGAGACAGCCATGACCCAGACCATGAAAGCTGCCGTGGCCCATGCCTACGGTGAACCGCTGCGCATCGAAGAAGTAAAGGTGCCCCTACCCGGCCCGGGACAGATTCTGGTGAAGATTGAGGCGTGCGGCGTCTGCCACACCGACCTGCACGCGGTCGAAGGCGACTGGCCTGTACGCCCGCCCCTGCCATTTATTCCAGGTCACGAAGGCGTCGGCTATGTCGCAGCCGTCGGCAGTGGGGTCAGCCGCGTCAAGGAAGGCGACCGCGTTGGCGTGCCCTGGCTGTATAGCGCCTGCGGCTGCTGCGAACACTGCCTGACCGGCTGGGAAACGCTGTGCGCGGAGCAGCAGAACACCGGCTATTCGGTGAATGGCGGTTACGCCGAATACGTCCTCGCCGACCCCAACTATGTGGGTCTTCTGCCCAAAGAAGTGGCCTTCGACGAAATCGCACCCATCCTCTGCGCGGGTGTGACGGTTTACAAAGGCCTGAAAGTGACTAACGCACGACCGGGCCAGTGGGTGGTGATTTCCGGTGTCGGCGGGCTGGGGCATGTTGCCGTGCAGTACGCGAAGGCCATGGGCCTGCACGTTGCAGCCGTTGACGTCGACGACGCCAAGCTGGAACTGGCGAAAAAACTCGGCGCCAGCCTGACCATCAACGCCCGTACGGAAGATCCGGTCGAAGTCATCCAGCGCGATATTGGCGGTGCGCATGGCGTGCTGGTCACGGCGGTGTCCAACAGCGCGTTTGGCCAAGCCATCGGCATGGCGCGGCGGCATGGCACCGTCGCGTTGGTTGGGCTGCCGCCGGGCGACTTCCCAACGCCGATCTTCGATGTGGTACTCAAGGCGATCAGTATCACCGGCTCCATCGTCGGCACCCGCGCGGATCTGCAGGAAGCACTGGATTTCGCCGCCGAAGGCTTGGTCAAGGCGACCATCCACAGCGGCAAGCTGGACGACATCAACCAGATCTTCGACCAGATGCGCGCCGGCACCATCGAGGGCCGAATCGTGCTGACCAGCTAGCCTTGCTACTGAGCAAGTGCCTGGCCGAAGGGGCTGCCGTCCGCTTCGGCCAGGGGCGCATCGGTAAGCCCTTCGCGCAGCGATTCGATCTCGTCATACAGTGATTCGAGTACTGCAACCAGCGATGGGTCGAAGTGCTTGCCCGCCTCCTCACGCATGTGCGATCTGGCACGCTCAATCGGCCAGGCCTCCTTGTAGGGTCGTTTCGAGCGCAGCGCGTCATATACGTCGCACAGGGTGACGATACGCGCTGACAGGGGGATCGCCTCGCCTTGCAAGCCGTTCGGATAACCACTGCCATCCCACCGCTCGTGATGGCTGAGTGCAACTTCCGCAGCCATGTCCAGCAGGGGTGATCGAGACTCGTCGCGCAGGATGTCATGGCCTATCCGGGCATGCCGGTTCATCAGCACACGTTCGTCGGCGGTAAGCGGTCCGGGCTTGAGCAGTATGCTGTCCGGAATACCGATCTTGCCGACATCGTGCATCGGCGCAGCCAGGCGCAGTAGCTCCGCCCATCGCGCGTCGCATCCGATGGCTTTGGCCATGAGCGCTGCCGTCTCGCCAATGCGCAGGATATGGTTGCCCGTCTCGTTGTCTTTGTATTCGGCGGCGCGTGAAAGACCGCGGATCACCGCGTGGAAGCTGTCTTCCAGTTCCCGGGTTCGCTCCTTGACCATGCGCTCCAGATCATCGCGCTCGCGCATTAGGGCCTGGCTGGCCAGACCCAGATGCAGCGTGTTGCGGACACGGAGGAGCAGCTCGGGCAGATCGAGCGGCTTGCTCAGGTAGTCATTGGCGCCCAGATCGAGGCCGCGGCGGCGATTATCGGCGTCGCTCATGGCAGTCACGATGATGATCGGCTGACAGCAGCGATCGCGCTGCTGCAGCTGGCGCAGGATCTCGAAGCCGTTTGGCGCAGGCATGTCGAGGTCAAGCAGCAACAAGTCCCACGGGTTGCTCTGCAACCACTGCAGCGCCGCCGCGGAGTCGGTAAAGGCCTCCACCTGACGTGCACCAAACGCCTTGAGACTCGTCTGAATCAGGCGCAGGTTCGCCGGCTGGTCATCGACTGCAACGATACGGGCAAAGCGAAGGGCGTCAGGGAGCATGGGTTTCACCTTCCTTCAAGATATCGGCGACCAGCTGGCGCAGCTCATCAACGTCTATCGGTTTTAGCATCAGCGCCTGATAGTCCAGCCCATTCAGCCGCTCGGCATCATCATAGACGGCGGCGCTCAGCACAACGACCGGCAGATCACGGGTCTGGCTGTGTTGCCTGAGTTGCCTGAGCAGCTCTTCACCGCTCAGGCCAGGCAGGTTCAAATCCAGCAGCAGCAACTCGGGCGGACTGGCGAGGATGCGATCCAGCGCTGCCCGCCCATTCTGCTCGACGGCGACCTCGGCTATGGGCTCGAGTGCCTTGCGCACCAAAAACTGGCTGGCCGGGTTGTCCTCGACATAGAGCACCCTCGTGTTCACGTGCAGGGCTCTGGTGACGACCGGCTTGGTCGGGGCCGCCACCGGCAGGGCGAGCGTCGCGTCAAGCAGTGGCAGCTCGATCCAGAAGCTGCTGCCGATGCCCTCCTCGCTGTGGAGGCCCATCACGCCGTTCTGGTGGGCAGCGAATTCCTTGCAGAGCGCCAGGCCGATGCCGGTGCCCAGGATGGCGGTATTTTCGCGCCCCAGGCGCTGGAAGGGCTCGAACACCTGGGCCTGTTTATCAGCCGGAATGCCGATCCCGGTGTCCTCTACGATGAGCCGGACATGGCTGGCCGCCACCTGGTAGGTCAGGGTGACGTCACCCCCCTCCTTGTTGTACTTCATTGCGTTGGAAAGCAGGTTGAGGATTACCTGGCGCAAGCGGCGCCGGTCCGCGGCGACCTGCAGCGACTCGTCTGGCAGATCGAGGTTCAGACGCAGATGGCGCTGCCTGACCTCGGCACCCACCATATCCGCGCACTCCTGCAGCAGTTCACGCACCTGCAGCGGCTTGAGCTCCCGTTGGCGGCCGTCGACCTGAACGTTGGACCAGTCCAGAATGTCCTCGACCAGGTGGCTCAGGTGCCGACTGGCAAGCAGAATCTCATCCAGATATTCGATGTCGTCAGAAGCCGCCTCGCTCGCGTCCCGTTCGAGCTTCATCAGCTGGGCGAAGCCAAGGATCGCGTTCAAGGGCGTGCGCAGCTCGTGGCTCATGCTGGAGATGAAGCGCGTCTTGGCCTCGCTCGCTGCCTGGGCCTGGAGGGAAGACGCACGCAAGTCGGCCTCGACGCGCTTGAGCGCATCGATGTCAACGTGGGTGCCCGCCATGACGCGCACCATGCCGGTGTCGGGGTCTCGCTCGAGCACCTTGCCACGGCTGAGCAGCCAGACATAGCGGCCGTTGGCATCGGCGAAGCGAAACTCGACGGAGTAGTCCTGTGCCCCCGCTGCCACACGCTCCAGTGCGGTCTGGATGGCGGCGCGATCGTCCGGATGCACGCGATCGACGAACGCCGCTTCCTGCATGGTGGTGGGCATGCCGAAACGTTTGGAAAAGCGCCCGCGCACCTGGATGGTCCTGTCTTCACTGCGCTCCCAGATACTTTCGGTTGCGCTTTCCAGCACCAGCTGAAGACGCGACTGGGCACGCTCGCGATCACCCTCGCTGCGCTCGAGCTGTTCACCGATCGCTGCGGTATGGCTGGCCATCTCGTCCAGTTCACGGATGCGTGAATCGGTAGGCTGCGGCCTCCAGCGGCCAGCACCGATCTCGGTCATCATCCGGGAGATCCCGGCTATCGGGGTGAGCAGGCGCTGGCTCAACTGGCGCGCGCGGCGCCACATGAAGCCGAAGAACACGAGGTAGAACACCACCAGCCCGACGATCAGCCAGTAACCCAGGGTGCGGTATTCACTGGCCAGCTCGTTGGTCTTCTCGAATACGGCCTCTTCGTCCACGACCGTAAGCAGGCGCCAGCCGGTCTGTTCGATGGTCGTCCAGGCCACCAGTTGGGAGCGCCCGCCAAGAAACACCGTCTGCACGCCATCAGGCGCGTCGCTGATGGCTTGCGCCAGCTGCTTCGTCGCCTCGCGCCGGGCAAGGTTGAAATCCTCGGGTTTCAAGGTTTCCCGGCGAATTGCCTCCTCATAGGAATGGGTGGTCAACTCGTTCAGGCCGAAGTCGTCTTCGCCACGCGAGGGCAACGCCATGATGGTCATGTCGTTGCTCACCAGCACTGCATAGCCATTCCACGGCACCTGCAGCTCGCCAATATGGTCGAGAATGCCGCCTACCGTCACATCGAGGCCGGCAACGCCTTCCAGGAAATCGCCGCGGTAGACCGGAGCAATGGCCGACATCATCCAGCCATGGCCGGCCGGATCGAGGTAGACATCGGTCCATACGACCTTGCGTTCGGGATTATGAGTGGCGTCTGCGAGGTAGTAGAAGTTGTAGTTGGGTATGACCATGTCGTGCGGATACTGGTCGGGCGTCAGGAACCAGGGATAGATGTGGTTAAGGCTGTCATGGCTGTTGAAGTAGATGCTAGCGACGAGGGGGTTGGTTTTTTGCAACCCCTGCATGAACGAATCCAGCGCTGTAAGCCGTGCAACCTTATCCAGATCCTGCTGCTCCGGTGCGATGACATTGGAATAGAAAACTGCCGCGCCACCGTTGTCGTCTGGCGTATAACGCACCCCATCTTCGGTCAGGGCCAGAGGCACTGGAGCCACGGCCGCGGTTCCCGCCAGGGTTTGTTCTGTCATGTCGCGGTAGAAGTCGGTCAATGCACCGATATGACGGAGCTGTTCATCGACCACCCGGGCTTCCTGCCCCGCCGAAGCCTGCAAATCGTGCAACGCCGTCTCGCGCAGGTAGTTGATCTGTGCGTCGCGCACGGCCTGGTTGCTCAGCAGATAGACGGCGATAAGCCCGGCCTCCACCAGCACCAGGGGGATCAAGGCACTTCGTATGAAGGCGCGCCATATCCAGCGGCGCAGACCAATGTGAGGAGTTGGGGGCACAATAGCTCCGGTGGGCGAGACAGTAGCAATAGAATGGTGGCTCAATGATATCACCACGCTCGAAAGGATCGCCTGCCTCCGACCAATGGCTCAGTCGGTCTTATATCCGCCCTGCACCGCCTTCCAGCTTGCGCCAAAGCAGGCGGACCGGCGCCTTGCGGACCAATGCGCAGCGATACAGGCGAATCTCCAGCGGCACCCGCCAGTGCTCACCACCACAGACCACCAGCTCGCCCCGTTCCAGCTCCGCGGTAACGCTTAGCCTGGGCACCCAGGCCAGGCCGAGCCGCTGCATCGCCATGCTTTTCAGGCTATCGGCCATGGCGGTTTCGTAAACCGTCGAGGATCGCAGACCGCGCTGGCGCAGCAGGAGGTTGACCGAACGTCCCAGCGAGGCACCGGCGCTGTAAGCCAGCAGCGGGACGCTCTGGCCGCTGTCCGGGTCGAACAGCGGCTCGCCAGCGGCATCGACGCCACACACCGGAACGATTTCAGTGCGCCCGAGCGACAGGGAGGGGAACAGTTCGGGATCCATCTGCAACGCGGCATCCGGATCGTAGTAGGCGAGGATCAGATCGCAGGTGCCCTCGCGCAGCGAATGCACCGCCTCGCCGACATTGGTTGCGACCAGACGACTGTTCACCGGCACCCCATCCTGACGCAGGCGCGCGAGCCACTCTGGAAAGAAGCCCAGCGCCAGCGAATGCGCGGCGGCGATCTGCAGCACCTCGCCGCGCTGACCTTCAAGGTTGTGCAGGTACTGAACGACCTCGCCCATCTGATCGATCATGTTGCGTGCGGTGACGAGAAACAGCTGCCCCGCCTCGGTCAACTCGATCGGCGTCTTGGCGCGGTTCACCAAGGTCAGGCCGAGGCAGTTCTCCAGGCTACGGATACGTCGACTGAACGCGGGCTGGGTGACGAAGCGCCGCTCTGCCGCTTGAGAAAAACTGCGCGTCGCCGCCAGGGCGACCAGGTCTTCCAGCCACTTGGTTTCGATGTTCATGCCGACTCCTGACGGGCCTGGGGATGGTCCCTCACACAGCGAAATAACGCTCGGCAACGCAACCGCGTCACACCACGCCCATGCCGATGTGGCATGACCCAGTGATCAACGGCATTGGCCGATAAAGCCGCTCAACCCCTATGGTAGCGGCCTTCGCGGCAATCGCCGCTTTCCTCTCGGATGAGATCCCTCATGTCCTCCGCTGCATCGTTCCGCCTCGAAAAAGATCTGCTTGGCCCACTCGAAGTCCCCGCTGACGCCTACTACGGCATCCAGACCCTGCGCGCCGTGCGCAACTTCCACCTCTCCGGCGTACCGCTTTCGCACTTTCCCAAGCTCGTCGTGGCGCTGGCCATGGTCAAGCAGGCGGCGGCGGACGCCAACCGCGAGCTAGGCCATCTCAGCGATGCCAAGCACATGGCGATCAGCCAGGCCTGCGCGCACGTTATCCGCGGCGAGCATCATGACCAGTTCGTCGTCGACATGATTCAGGGCGGCGCCGGCACCTCGACCAACATGAATGCCAACGAGGTGATCGCCAACCTGGCGCTGGAATACATGGGTCACCCCAAAGGCGAGTATCGCCACCTTCACCCGAACAACGACGTGAACATGGCGCAGTCGACCAACGACGCCTACCCCACCGCCATCCGCCTCGGCCTGCTACTGGGACATGACACCCTGTTGGCCAGCCTCGACAGTCTTGTCCGGGCCTTCTCCGGCAAATCTGCCGAATTCGCGCATATCCTCAAGATGGGCCGCACTCAGCTGCAGGACGCGGTGCCCATGACCCTCGGCCAGGAATTTCGCGCCTTCGCTACCACCCTCGGCGAAGACCTTGAGCATCTGCGCGTGATCGCCCCGCAGCTGTTGATCGAGGTCAACCTCGGCGGCACGGCCATTGGCACCGGTATCAACGCCGATCCGAACTATCAGGCCCTGGCGGTGCAACGCCTGGCGACGATTAGTGGCCACCCGCTGAAACCCGCCGCCGACCTGATCGAAGCCACCTCTGACATGGGCGCCTTCGTCACCTTCTCCAGCATGCTCAAGCGCTTGGCGGTGAAACTGTCGAAGATCTGCAACGACCTGCGCCTGCTGTCCAGCGGCCCACGCACCGGCATCAACGAGATCAACCTGCCTGCGCGTCAGCCAGGCAGTTCGATCATGCCGGGCAAGGTCAACCCGGTCATCCCCGAAGCGGTCAACCAGGTGGCATTCGAGGTGATCGGCAACGACCTGGCGCTGACCATGGCCGCCGAGGCCGGGCAGCTGCAGCTCAACGTCATGGAGCCGCTGATCGCCTTCAAACTGTTCGACTCGATCCGCCTGCTGCAGCGCGCCATGGATATGCTGCGCGAGCATTGCATCGTTGGCATCACCGCTAACGAGGACCGCTGCCGTCAGCTGATGGAAAGCTCCATCGGACTGATCACCGCACTCAATCCCTACATCGGCTACGAGAACGCCACCCGCATCGCCGGCCAGGCACTGCTCAGCGGCCGCGGCGTGTTGGAACTGGTGCGCGAGGAGCAACTGCTCGACGACGCCACCCTCGACGACATCCTGCGTCCGGAAAACATGATTGCGCCACGGCTGGTGCCGCTGAAGGCGTAACGCCGCCAGCACTGCCTGCGCCGCCTTCGGACGAGGCGGCGCAGGCCTACCCGCCAAAGCGTGATGCGGCACAAGCCGCCGTTTTCCGTCCTTGCGTAGACTCCGCCGATTTCCCGGAGGCACCATGCGCAAACTACTCGCCATCACCCTGCTGTTCAGCTCGATCATCGGCGCGCCGCTCGCTCATGCGGAGCTCCCGCAAGGCTACGAAGTGGTACTGCAGACCGAGAACTTCCCGCCTTTCAACATGGCCGACGGTGGCAAGAACTTCGCCAAGGAAGAACACATCCAGGGCATCAGCGCGGTAACCGTTCAGGAGATGTTCAAGCGCGCCGGCATCGCCTACTCGATGACGCTGCGCTTTCCGTGGGATCGCATCTACCAGGCGACCCTGGACTCGCCGAATCACGGCCTGTTCTCGACGTCGATGACCGATGCCCGGCGCCCACTGTTCAAATGGGTTGGTCCTATAGCCCAGTACGAAAGCGTCCTGCTTTCGGCACCCGGCTCGACCCTCAAGCTGACCAGCCTCGAACAGGCGAAGGACTACACCATCGGTGCCTACAAAAGCAGCGCGGTGAGCCAACGCGTCGAAGCGCAGGGCCTGACGCCGGTGAACTCGCTGCGTGACCAGGAAAATTTGCAGAAGCTGCTCAGCGGCAAGATCGACCTCTGGGCCACCTCCGACCCGGTCTGGCGCTACTACGCCAAGCAAGAAGGGGTGGGCGGACTGAATACCGTACTGGTGTTCAACTCCGCACCTCTGTACCTGGCGCTGAACAAAGAGACGCCGGATGAAGTGGTTACCCGCCTGCAGAACGCCCTGGACGAGATGAAGACCGAAGGCTACGGCACCTGCGTCAAGCATCCTGAACTCTGCTGAACCCAGCACCGGGTCGATGGCGCGAGGCGCGCCATCGCAGCGTGCAACATCCCACCATGCTGCTCTTCGCTCCAGATTCCAGCCGGCCTTCGATCTACCCTGATCGATCGCCCTGCAGCGCACCCCACCCTCACTCGATCTCGAACAGCCCGTCGCGCAACGATACCGCCGCCAGTCGCTCGCGGATTTCGGGGTCGATGCGCGGATCATCCAGGCCATAGAGCATCACCTGCCGATAGGCATTGACCCGATTGATCTCACGGCCCAGGTATTCCCAGACCACCCGGGTGCAGGCCGGGGTGCGGCGGTCACCGCTGGAAACGCCAGTTTTCAATCCATTAAGACGACTGATGCGACTTTTGAAGCTGGGAATGAGGATGGTCTGGCTCATTTCATTTCCCGTCAGCGACTCGTAGTCGATAAGAAACAAACGGTCCTGAAGATAGAAAGCCGCACCCAGGTAGCGGCAGCGCACGACCCAGTCCTCCTGTTTGGGATTGTCGGGGCGCGACTGCTCCTGACGCTCCTGTCGCTCAAACACATAGCTGCCACGGTCCTCGCGCAAATGCACCAGCGACAACAGGATCTGCCCCGGCACAGACATGCAGTTGGCGTATTCGAAGTAGTAGCCGCAGTAACGCGACAGGCTGTTGGCGTTGTCGCGCATCGGCTGGAACAGCTCGAGCAGCGGGTCGCTGGCGGCGATGCGTTCCTGGTCATGACTGCGCATGCCGATCAGCTGCGTGAACTGGTCGCTGGGCAGGCTCAGCTCGTAGCCTTCGACCCCGAAGAAATCACAGATGCGCTTGAGGTTGTGAGCGGTGGGGCGGCTCTGGCCGTTCAGGTATTTGTTGAACTGCGCCCGGTTGATCGAGAGCTTGCGGCAGACCTCGGCAATCGAACGGTAATGGCTGCAGAGCAGCTTGAGATTGGCGCCGAGGTGGTCCTGCATGGTCGATCCCTGTGATGCGAGCGGCGCGATTCTAGCATCAACTTGCGCCAGATCGCCGCGACCCGCGCAATTGCATGACCATCGAGTCTGGCCAACCATTCCGGCCCTGTGTTTCAACATTTGTCAAAACAACAAGAGAGACCCTTCCGCCATGCTCGATCTTCTCAATGATCTCATCTGGAGCAAGCTGCTCATCGTGATGCTGATTGGCCTAGGCCTGTACTTCACCATCGCCTCGCGCTTCGTCCAGTTCCGCTACTTCGGCAGCATGTTTCAGATCTTCGGCGAGGCCTTCAAACGACAGCCGGGCCAACTCAGTTCATTCCAGGCGCTGATGCTCAGCGTCGCCGGTCGCGTCGGCGCCGGCAACATCGCCGGTGTCTCGGTCGCCATCATGCTTGGCGGACCCGGTGCGATTTTCTGGATGTGGATCGTCGCGCTGGTCGGCATGGCCACCAGCTATTTCGAATGCTCCCTGGCGCAGCTGTACAAGCGCCGCGAGACCGACGGTGGCTATCGCGGCGGCCCGGCGTTCTACATTCAACACGGCCTCGGTCAGCGCTGGCTGGGCATCGTGGTATCGCTGCTGCTCCTGGTGACCTTCGGCTTCGGCTTCAATGCCGTGCAGTCCTACACCGTCGCCAGCTCGATGAACGACACCTTTGGCGTGCCGACCTACATCAGCGGCATCGTGCTGATGGTGGTGATCGGCCTGATCATCTTTGGTGGCATCAAGCGCATCGCCAAGTTCGCCGACGTGCTGGTGCCGATCATGGCGTTTTCCTACATCGCCATGGCCGTCTTCGTCATCGGCAGCAATGCCGGCGCCATTCCTGAAGCCTTCGGCACCATCTTTCGCAGCGCCTTTGGTCTTGAGCCGGCCTTCGCTGGCGGCATCGGTGCGGCCATCATCATGGGCGTCAAGCGCGGCCTGTTCTCCAACGAGGCGGGCCTGGGCAGCGCGCCCAACGTGGCGGCAGTTGCAGAGGTCAAGCACCCGGTGGCGCAGGGCATCGTGCAGTCGCTGAGCGTGTTCATCGACACCATCGTGCTGTGCAGCTGCACCGCGCTGATCATCATCCTCTCCGGTGTTTTCCAGCCGGGCAGCGAGATGGCCGGCGTGGTCCTGACGCAAACCGCCGTTGCCGCCGTCGTCGGCGAGTGGGGCCGGGTGTTCATTAGCGTCGCTCTGCTGCTGTTTGTGTTCACCACGCTGATCTACAACTACTACCTCGGCGAGAACGCACTGGGCTTTTTTACCGGTAAGCGCTGGCCGGTTCTGGTCTACCGGGTCATGGTCATTGGTCTGGTGATGTGGGGCTCGATTCAGGACCTGGGCACGGTATTCGGTTTTGCCGACGTCACCATGGGTCTGCTGGCAATCTGCAACCTGATCGCCCTGGCGCTGCTGTTCAAGGTAGGCCTGCGCCTGATGCGCGATTACGATAGCCAGCGTAAGGCAGGTGTCGAGTCACCGGTGTTCGATCCGAAGAACTTTGCCGACCTGGATCTGGACCCGAGCGTCTGGCCAGCCAGAGTGGGCGACCAATCGCCGATCATGACCGGCACCGCTGCCAGTCAGGCACCTCAGCGTTAAGTTGGTCCGCGTCGCTTGAACAGGGGCCGCTGGCCCCTGTTTTCATATAGGAGACCCCTATGTCGGCTTCCAGAAACACCCTGGTGCTGTACACCGGCGGCACCATCGGCATGCAACAGAGCGCCGAAGGGCTGATGCCCGCTTCTGGCTTCGCCAGCAGATTGCGCGACCAGCAGGACAAGCACCCCGAACTGGCCGCGCCGGAATGGCAGTTCCGTGAATTGCTACCGCCCATCGACAGCGCCAACATGAACCAGACCCACTGGCTGGCGATGGTTGAGGCCATTCGGGCCGGCGTCGAGCAAGATGGCTGTGACGCGGTACTGGTCCTGCATGGCACCGACACCCTCGCCTACAGCGCTGCTGCCTTGAGCTTCCTGCTGTTGGGCTTCGAGGTGCCGGTAGTGCTGACCGGGGCTATGCTGCCCGCCGGTGCGGCCGATAGCGACGCCTGGGACAACCTGTTCGGTGCGATGCAGGCATTGCACGCTGGCGTCGAGCCGGGTGTGCATCTCTACTTCGCCGGCAAACTCATGCACGGCGCCCGGGTCAGCAAACTGGGTACCGCCAGCCTCGATGCGTTCGGGGTGCTGCCGCGGCTGCGTCAGGGCCAATGCGCACCTAGCATTCCCGCAGCGCTCGACTATCGCCAACCCCGTCAGCAGGTGAACCTGGCGGTGCTTCCGCTCTATCCAGGCATCCAGGCGGCGCAGCTGCAAGCACTGCTGTCCAGTGGCGTGCAGGGGGTGCTGATCGAGTGCTATGGCAGCGGCACCGGCCCCGCCGATGACACCGAGCTGCTGCAGGCGTTACAGGACGCCCATCAGCGCGGCATCGTCCTGGCCGCCATCAGCCAATGCCCGCAGGGCCACGTCGAATTCGGGATCTACGCCGCCGGCAGCAAGCTGGAAGCCAGCGGGCTGATGTCAGGCGGCGGCATGACCCGGGAGGCCGCGCTGGGCAAGTTGTTCGCCTTGCTCGGTGCCGGGCTGTCGCAGACCGAGGTCGAGCACTGGTTCGCACTTGACCTCTGCGGCGAACGCGTCGACTGATCGGTGGCTCAACTCGGGTTGAGATCGAGCTCCTGGAGACAGGCCTGGACCCGCCGGCGCAGCTCGTCGAGGTCCAGTGGCTTGCTCAGCCACCCCTGGCACTCGAGTTTGGCTTTCAACTCGCTCACCGCACTCAGCACGATCACCGGCAGGTACCGGGTAGCCGGGGCCTGACGCAGCAAACGCAGCAGCTGCTCCCCGTCAAGCTCCGGCAGGTTGAGGTCCAGCAACAGCAAATCCGGCGGGTCGGCCAGCAGGTGCTCCAATGCCATCCGCCCATTGCCGATTACGCTGACCTCAGCCAGATCGGCCAGCGCCTTGCGTACCAGCAGCTGGCTGGCCGGATCGTCTTCGACATAAACAATACGGGGCCGATGGCGAAGCGGCCGTGGGCTGTGCGTGGCAAGCAGAGGCAGGGCTATCCAGAAGCGGCTGCCGATCCCGGGCGCGCTCTTCACACCGATACTGCCGCCCATCAGTTTGGCGTATTCCAGACATAGCGATAGGCCGATTCCCGCGCCCTGAATATTCGAACTCTCACGGCCAAGCCGGCGAAACGGCTCGAACAGCTGCGCCTGCAGGCCTTCATCGATTCCAAGACCGGTATCTTCGACCACCAGCCTCACCTGCCCGGCGACCGTCTCGATCCGCATCACAATCTGCCCGCCTGGCTTGTTGTACTTGATGGCGTTGGACAACAGGTTGAGCAGCACCTGACGTAACCGGCGTGGCTCGGCCTGCACCTCGACGGGCCCTGGCGGCAGATCGAAATCCAACCGCAGCCCGTGGCGCTGAACATCAAGCGCCACCAGCTCGGCGCACTCACGCATCAAGGCGGTGATTTCGACAGGCTTGAGCGTCAGTCGGGGCCGTTCGGCCTGTAGGCTCGACCAGTCGAGAATGTCGCCGAGCAGCTGATTCAGGTGCCGGCTGGCCAGCAGGATCTCATCGAGGTAATCAGCGGCTTCCGGCTGCGCATCCGGTGAGCAGTCCATACGCATCAGCTGGGCAAACCCGAGGATCGCATTCAGCGGCGTACGCAGCTCATGGCTGATGCTGGATATCAGATGAGTCTTGGCCTCGTTGGCTGCGTGCGCCTGCTGGATGGCCTGGCGCAGATCGTCCTCGACCCGCTTGATCGCATCGATATCCACATGAGTACCGGCCACCAGCGTCGCTTCGCCTGTTCGAGGATCCCGCTCGAGCACGCGGCCGCGACTGAGCAGCCAGTGATACTCGCCCAGTGCATCCGCGAAACGGAACTCGCTTTCATAGTGCAACGCCTGGCCTTCATGCATCCGGTCCAGTTCGGCCCGCACCTGAGCAACATCGAGCGGATGGATGCGCTGCAGAAACTGAGCCTCGCTCAGCTGCGCCGAAGTCAACCCGAAGCGCGCAGGCAGACGGCCACGAAGCTGCATCACGCCGCGGCGCATGTCGTTTTCCCAGAGGCTCTCAGTCGCGCTTTCCAGTACCAGCTCGAGACGCTCCTGAGCCTCCGCACGCTGGGCCTCGCTGTCTTCCAGCTGGGCGCCGATGGCCTGGGTGTGCTGTGCCAGATCGTCAAGCTCGCGGATTTCTGACGAGACGGGATCTGGCCGCCACCGACCGAGACCGATCTGGCCCATCATCTGCGAGATCCCTGCGATCGGCTTCAGCAGTGCCTGGCTGAGCTGGCGCGCGCGCAGCCACATGTACGCGAAGAACAGCAGATAGAACAACACCAGCCCGGCAATCAGCAGATAACCGATCTGTTGAAAGCGACTGGCCAAAGCGTTGGTCTGGCTGAAAACGGCAGTTTCGTCGACCACCGCCAGCAGGTGCCAGCCGGTTTGCGGCACCGTTGTCCAGGCCACCAGCCGCTGTTTGCCTTTGAGCTCCAGGCTCATGACCCCTTCACCCTGGGTAGCGAGCGCCTTTGCCAGTTCGCGTGTCTGGCCGCGACGATCGAGCCGGAAACCTTCAGGTTTGAGGGTTTCCTGGCGCACGGCGTCGTCGTAGTAGTGCTCGGTCAGCTCGTTGAGCCCGAATTCCCGTTCACCCGACTCCGGCAATGCCATGATGCTCAGGTCGCGGCTGACCAACATTGCATAGCCATCCCAGGGCACACGCAGACCGCTGATCTGGTTCAGGATGCCGCTAACAGTGATATCGATACCGTTGACACCTTCCAGCGTGTCACCCCGGTAAACCGGCGCCACGGCCGACATCATCCAGCCCTGCCCGGCCGGATCGAGGTAGACGTCGGTCCATACCACCCTGCGCGCCGGGTTATGCCAGGCATTTGCCAAGTAATAGAAGCTGTAGCTGGGAATGTTCACATCCGGCGCGTACTGCCGGGCCGTGTCGAACCAGGGATAGATATGGTTGTAGCTGTCCCAACTATTGAAATAAATGCTGGCAATCAGCGGGTTGCTGGCGTGCAGCTCCTTCATCAGCGGGTCGAGCCGATGAAGCTTGGCAACCTTCTGCAGATCGTGGCGCTCCGGCGGTGTCAACCCCGAGTAGAAGCTGGCGGCGCCGCCCAAGTCGCGGGGGCTATAGCGAACCCCATCGGCGTTGAGCTCAAGCGGCACCGGCGCTGCGGGGCTGTCGTCTTCCAGCGCACGAACGGTGAGATTACGAAACAGGGTGGCTGCATTCGCCACTTCCTGCAGCTGCTGGCTGATCACCCGAGATTCACGAGCGACCGCTGTCTGCACCTCGGAAAGCGCCGTTTCGCGCAGGTGCTCGATTTGCGCATCGCGGATGGCACTGTTGGTCAGCAGGTAGGCCGCGATCAGCACCACCTCGACCAGTACCAGTGGGATCAGCGTTGTCTGAACGAAGGCACGCCAGATCCATTGGCGTACCCCGATTGGGTTTCTCGACACAGCGCGGCTCCAGCGTTCCGACTCAAGCGCTTGGCTTGCTCACGCCCCGAATCCTAGCATGGCCGTAAGCGCGGCCGACTCGCCCGGAGGTTCGCGCGAATATCCGGCCCTCAAAGCGCCCTTTGGTCAACGCCTCGCCAGTTCGATCAGTTCGGCCCGCCATTCGGCGTCACGAGGTAGCGCCAGGAAAGAGGGATTGAGGAAGTTCTCCCGTGCTTCGTAAGTCAGTACTGCACCGGCGATATCCAGCACCTCGCCTCCCGCACCTTCCAGTACCCCCTGGGCAGCCGCCGTGTCCCATTGAGAAGTCGGCGCCAACCGTGGGTAACAATCGGCGGCCCCCTCAGCCAACAGGCAGAACTTCAGGGAGCTGCCGACACTGGCCAACACGAGCTCGCCAAAACGCTGCCGCAAGCCATCGAGCAAGCGTTCCTGCTCCGGGCTCGAATGGCGACGGCTCGCAACGACGGTAAAGCCGCCCGCTGCCTGATGCCGCACCCGCAGGGGCTGCGCCGCACCATCGGCTTCGGCACGCCAGGCACCGAACCCAGCCCCTCCGTAATAGCAGCGGCCGTTGGCCGGAACCCCGACCACACCGAACAACACCTGCCCATGCTCGATCAACGCGACATTGACGGTGAATTCTTCGCTTCCGGCGATGAACTCCTTGGTGCCGTCCAGCGGATCGACCAACCACCAGCGCGTCCAACCGGCACGCTCGGCGAGGCCCAGCGCGCAGTCTTCCTCGGACAAAACCGGAATGGCCGCATCCAGCGCGCGGAGACCATCGGCCAATAGGTGATGGGCCGCCATGTCAGCGGCGGTAACGGGCGAGGCATCGGCCTTCTCATGCACCTGCACATCGTTGCGCCAGTGCGGAAGGATCGCCTCGCCCGCGGCGCGGACCAGATCGATGACGGGTGCCAGATAGGGATGGCTCATTGATCGAACTCGCCCCGTTGGCTGAGCAGGTCACGCGCTAGGTACAGCGCTGCGAGGGCGCGTCCTTCGCTGAACTGCGGGTTCTGGATCAGGCTGGACAGTTCGCGCAAATCCACCCGATCGACGCGCATCGGCTCCGGCTCGTCCCCCGGCAGCTGCTCGGGATAGAGATCGCGCGCCAACACCACCTGAATCTTCTGGCTCATGTAGCCCGGCGACAGCGAAAGCTCGGTGAGCAGCTCCAGACTGCGCGCGCCGAAACCGGCCTCCTCCTTCAATTCCCGGTTGGCCGCGTCGAGCACGTCTTCGCCCGGCTCGATCAACCCTTTGGGCAGCGACAGTTCGTAGGTATCGGTACCGCCGCAGTATTCCTCGACCAATAACGCCCGGCCGTCGGCTTCGAGCGCGACGATCATCACCGCGCCATAACCGGTCCCCTTGCCCACCAGCCGTTCATAGGTACGCTCCACGCCATTGGAAAACCGCAGCTGCAGTTCCTCGACACGGAACAGGCGGCTGCTGGCGACGATCTCACGGGCAAGTACGGTAGGTTTCTGGCGCATGGGGATATCCTTGAAACGCGAAGGCCAATCATAACCCGGCTTTTTGTGATCGCTGCGAACGCTTTGCATCGAGCCGACCGCTGTCGCACCATTGTGCCAACCGCCGAACAAGAGTCTGCCATGATCGCTGCACTGCCCTGGTCCGATATCGACACCGTCCTGCTGGACATGGACGGCACCTTGCTGGATTTGCATTTCGACAACCATTTCTGGCTCGACTTCCTGCCGCAGCGCTACGCCGAGCTGCATGGCATCAGCCGCGCCATGGCCGAGCTGGAGCTGGCCCCCCTGTTCAACGAACACGAGGGCAAACTCACCTGGTACTGCCTGGATTTCTGGACCCGCGAGCTGAACCTGCCGATCCGCGAAATGAAGCGTGAAATTGCTCACTTGATCGCTCTGCGGCCTGCTGCAGACGAGTTTCTCGCAGCCCTGCGCGACGCCGGCAAGCGCGTGGTGTTGATCACCAATGCCCATCGCGATTCGCTATCGCTGAAGCTCGAACGCATCGAGCTGGCCCCCTGGTTCGATCGTTTGATCAGTTCTCATGACTATGGCTTTCCCAAAGAGCAGGCCCAGTTCTGGCACGCTCTGAAAACCGACCTCGATTTCGATCCGGCAACCGCCCTGTTCATCGACGACAGCCTGCCCGTCCTGCGCAGCGCGCGGGCCTACGGCGTCGCCCATCTGCTGGCTATCAGCGAACCGGACAGCCGCCGCGGCAAGAAGCAAACCGAAGAATTCACTGCTGTCGACGATTACCTCGAACTGATCCGCAGCCTGCAGGGTTTCTCGTCCTGACCGAAAGATGCTGGCGTGCTTAACTCAGGTCCATGTGCTTCCGCCTTATAGAGGGGGGCGAGCGGATGGTGAAAAGGGCTATCCGGGTGACTGATGTGCACCTTGCAAATGAACGCTACTTAAGTGCAAAACTGTGGCCCACCCGGCTCGCTCAAATGGATGAACTATGGTTGTAGACGCAGGATTCTGGCCTTCCGAACGCAGCGAAATGGGCCGGCGGATCCGCCGGCACGATTGGAGCGAAACGCCGTTGGGCTCGGTCGATCACTGGCCAGCGTCGCTACGGGTGCTCCTCGACACGCTGCTCGAGGCACCGCTGCCGATGTGCGTGTTGTGGGGGGAGGCCGGCGTTCAGCTGTACAACGATGCGCACGCCGCGCTGATCGACAGCCACCACCCTGGCGCACTGGGCATGCCGGTGGCCGCGACATGGGACAAGATCTGGCCCGAACTGATCGAGGCGCGCATGCGCGGCGAATCTGGCCAGGCATGCGTGCTGCGCAACCGTCGCCTTTGCGCCACAACTACTACGAGCAGCACCACGACCTGGTTCGACCTGGCCGTCAGCCCGATCCGCGACGGCCAAAGCATTGGTGGCCAACTGCTGTGCCTGCGCCGCAGCGAAGCGGAAGTCCGCGAGATCACCGATGCCCTGCCCGTGCTCATCAGCTACGTCGATCGCGACAAACGCTATCGCTACAACAACCGCCATTATGAAAGCTGGTTCGGCCAGACTCCCGAGATGCTCTATGGGAAGCACCTGACAGAGGTGGTTGGCCAGCGTGCATACGACGCACGCCGCGCAGAAATCGAGGCGGCTCTTGCCGGACAGGACGTTGTGTTCGAAGCCTCTATGCCTCACCAGGACGGCGTGCTGCGCCAGACCCTGATGCACTATCTGCCGCACCGTGGCGGTGATGGCGAGGTGCTAGGGCTCTTTGTGCTGGCGCAGGATGTCACTGAACGCTGGCGCGCCGAGCAGGCGCTGCGCGAGCTCAACGACACCCTTGAAAGCCGAATCCAGGAGCGCACCACTGCGCTAGCCGAAGTCTACGAGCGCCTGCTGACCGAAATGGCCAGCCGGGAACAGGCCCAGGAGGCGTTGCGTCAGGCACAGAAGATGGAAACCGTCGGCCAGCTCACCGGTGGCATCGCTCACGACTTCAACAACATGCTTACCGGCATCATCGGTGGACTGGACCTGATCCAGCGCTACAACCAAACCGGTCGCCACGCTGAAACCCAGCGCTTCATCGATGCCGCAGTCACCTCGGCCAACCGCGCTGCGGCGCTGACCCATCGCCTGCTGGCCTTCGCGCGACGCCAGCCGCTGAATCTCAAGCGAGTCGACCTGAACGACTTGGTCGAGTCGATGCGCGATCTGATCGTGCGCACCCTGGGCAGCCACATCCTCGTCGACACCATGCTCGAATCGGGTCTGTGGCCGGCCAGCAGTGATGAGAATCAACTGGAAAGCGCCCTGCTCAATCTGGTGATCAATGCACGCGACGCCATGCCCGACGGCGGCAGCCTCTATATCGCGACGGCCAATGTGACCCTGCAGCAGGGCGAGGTGGGCGAGCTGCCAGCCGGACGTTATGTCAGCCTCAGCGTCATCGACAGCGGCTGCGGCATGACGCCTAAGGTCCTGGCAGCGGCCTTCGAGCCCTTTTTCACCACCAAACCCATCGGCCAGGGCACCGGGCTCGGACTGTCGATGATCTACGGCTTCGCGCGGCAGGCCGGTGGCCACGTGCAGCTGCGCAGCGAACCGGACAACGGCACCGAAGTCACCCTCTATCTACCGGCACACCATTCATTGCTGGCGACCGAGGTAGCGGTCCCGCCGCTTGAACAGACCACACAAGCGGCGCGAGGCGAAGCCGTGCTGGTGGTCGAGGATGATCCTGCTGTACGTCTGCTGGTACTCGACGTGCTGGGCATGCTCGGCTACTGCGCACTGGAGGCGGCCGAGGCCAACGCGGCGGTCAAGCTGCTGCAGAGCGACGAGCGTATCGACTTGCTGGTATCCGATGTCGGGCTGCCAGGGATGAACGGCCGACAGTTGGCAGATATCGCCCGCGAGCACCGCCCCGGATTACCTGTGCTGTTCATGACCGGCTACGCCGAGCAGGCGATCAGCAGCGGTTTTCTCGATGCCGGCATGGACATGATCAGCAAACCCTTCACCATCGATCAATTGGCAGCACGGGTACGCAAGATACTTGTTGACATGCCCTAGAGGGCGCGTGCGGTCAGGTCCATATGCGCAACATTAACGGGAGTGCACCCGGCGATTTACAGAGCAACGACCTGAGCATAGACGGTCGCTGAAGCTACCCTGACCTGCTCGGCCAAGCAGCGGGATTTGCCGCAGCTACTTGCAAGCAGCGCCCGGCCAGGCTCTGTTACAGAGAACTGTAGACCCGCGGCGCGTTGTGGTGCGGCAGGTGAATCAGATTGAGCCGGTGCTGACGCGCCCAGCGCACGCAAAGGTCGGTCGGTGCCGAGAGGCTGACCAGGGTCGATAAACCCGCACGCACTGCCTTGTGAATCAACTCCAGACTGCAACGGCTGGTAACTACCGCGAAGCCCTGCCGGCTATCACGACCTTCCCGACGCAGCGCACCGATCAACTTGTCCAAGGCGTTGTGGCGACCGATGTCCTCTCGGCACAGCACGATCTCGCCCTGCTCGTCGACAAATAGCGCCGCATGCAGTGCACCGCTCTGGCGCGCCAGGCGCTGCGCGTCGTTGATGCGATCGCGCAGCTCGTGCAGATGCGCGGCCGGCGGCAGCGGGCTGGGCGCCAGCGCAGTCAGTTTCGGCAACGCCTGTTCGATGGCCTCCACTCCGCAGAGCCCGCAGCCGCTGGTCCCGGCCAGATTGCGCCGATGCTCCTTGAGCGCCCAGAACGCCCTATTGCCGATCTGCACCTCGGCGCTGAATGCGTCACCGCGACGATTGAGCTGGATGTCATGTATGTCGTCGATACCGCCAACCACTTCACCGCTCAGACTGAAGCCAACCACGAAGTCTTCCAGCGCACTGGGCGAGACCATCATCACCGCATGGCTGATGCCGTTATAAGCGATGGCCAGCGCGCACTCTTCCGCCAATACCGCGCGGCCCGAACCTGCCGCGTCATCCAGCTCGATATAGGTATAAGCGTCCGGCGCGGAGCTAATGACGGGCATGGTGGTACTAAGGGGCGCAGGACGAGGCATGAGGGTATTCCTTGCAGTCGAGCTGTAAGGATATTCGACTCAGGCGTGTACCTGCGGTTCGATCTGCTCACGCAGCCCGCTCAGAGCACTCAGGACGAACGGATTCAACCCTTCGCCGGCCGTGGCATCCAGGTGCGCAAAAAGCGCCGTACGCATCTGCGGGTCCCACTGGCGCTTGAGATGCAGAGCAAAGTCCGTGCGCGCCTGCTCGGCGTCGGGCTGGGATGCGAAAAAGGCGCCAATCTGGTTGGCCATCCTGATCAGTTGCGTGGCATTCATGCCCATGGACGTGCTCCGCTATTGGACCTGAAATCCGCACCGGCTGGCTGCCCAGCGCGGGACAGGGGCGCATGGCGCACCCCCCCGACGACTGTCGCTTCGAAGTAGCTCACAACTGCACCACGGGCAGCAGGTTCACCTGCTCGCGGGTGAAGGCGTTGAACTCCTGCTGCCACTTCGAGGGCACCTCCACCTTACGCACCTGCACGGCGGTGACCTTGTATTCGGGGCAATTGGTGGCCCAGTCCGAGTTGTCCGTGGTGATCACGTTGGCACCGGACTCCGGGTGGTGGAAGGTGGTGTACACCACGCCTGGCTGCATGCGCAGGGTGACCTTGGCGCGCATCACCGTCTCGCCCGCACGGCTGTTGATACCGACCCAATCACCGTCGTTGATGCCCCGGTCCTCGGCATCCACCGGGTGCAGCTCGAGGATGTCCTCGGCGTGCCAGGCTTTGTTAGCGGTACGTCGCGTCTGCGCCCCTACGTTGTACTGCGAAAGAATACGCCCGGTGGTTAGTACCAGCGGCCGCTTACGCGAGGTGCGCTCGTCGGTGGCGATGAACTCGGTGATCACGAAGCGGCCCTTGCCGCGCACGAATGCGTCCTCATGCATGATCGGCGTGCCTTCCGGCGCCTCGTCGTTACATGGCCACTGGATACTGCCCATGCGATCGAGCTTGGCGTAGCTCACCCCGGTGAACGTCGGCGTCAGGCTGGCGATCTCGTCCATGATCTGCGACGGATGGGTGTAGTTCATCGGGTAGCCGAGGGCGTTGGACAGCGCCACCGTCACTTCCCAGTCTTCCTTACCGGCCAGCGCTGGCATCACCTTGCGCACCGGCGAAATGCGCCGCTCGGCGTTGGTGAAGGTGCCGTTCTTCTCCAGGAAAGAAGCACCGGGCAGGAACACGTGAGCGAACTTGGCGGTTTCGTTGAGGAACAGGTCCTGCACCACCACGCACTCCATGGCCATGAGCGCACCGGTGACGTGCTGGGTATCGGGGTCCGACTGCGCCGGATCCTCGCCCTGGATGTACAGGCCCTTGAAAGTCCCTGCGTGCGCCGCCGCCAGCATGTTCGGAATGCGCAGGCCCGGCTCGTCGAGCAGCGTGACGCCCCAGGCTTGCTCGAACTGCGGACGCACCACCGGATCGGAAACGTGGCGGTAGCCCGGCAGTTCATGGGGGAAGGAGCCCATGTCGCAGGAGCCTTGCACATTGTTCTGTCCGCGCAACGGGTTCACGCCGACGCCCGGGCGACCAATGTTGCCGGTGGCCATGGCCAGGTTGGCGATTGCAATGACGGTGGACGAACCCTGGCTGTGCTCGGTGACACCGAGGCCGTAGTAGATCGCCGCGTTGCCGCCGGTGGCGTACAGACGCGCCGCGGCGCGAACCTCGGCGGCCGGCACGCCGGTCAGCTCCTGCATGGCTTCGGGACTGTTGCGCTGCTCGCCGACGAAGGCGCGCCACTGATCGAATCCCTCGGCCTCGCAGCGCTCGGCAACAAAGGCCTCGTTGACAAGGTTCTCCGTGACGATCACGTGCGCCAGGCTGTTGAGCAAGGCAACGTTGCTGCCCGGACGAAGTTGCAGATGGTGGTCGGCCTTTACGTGCGGCCCGCGTACCAGGTCGATGCCCCGCGGGTCGGCGACGATCAGCCGGGCGCCTTCGCGCAGACGGCGCTTGAGCTGTGAACCGAATACAGGGTGCCCGTCGGTGGGGTTGGCGCCAATCACCAGCACCACGTCGGCCGACAGCACCGAGTCGAAGTCCTGGGTACCGGCGGATTCGCCGAGCGTCACCTTCAGGCCGTAGCCGGTGGGCGAATGGCAGACCCTTGCACAGGTGTCGACGTTGTTGTTGCCGAATGCTGCGCGCACCAGCTTCTGAACCAGATAGGTTTCTTCGTTGGTGCAACGCGAGGACGTCAGCCCGCCCACAGAATTTTGGCCGTACTGCGCCTGGATCTCCTTGAAGCGCCGGGCAGCATAGCCAATCGCCTCGTCCCAACTCACCGGGCGCCAGGGCTCGCTGATATTGTCGCGGATCATCGGGGTCTTGATACGGTCGGCGTGAGTGGCATATCCCCAGGCAAAACGACCCTTGACGCAGGAATGGCCGTGGTTGGCGTGGCCATCCTTGTTCGGCACCATGCGCACAACATCGTTGCCCTTGACCTCGGCTTTGAATGAGCAGCCCACGCCACAGTAGGCGCAGGTGGTGGTGACGCTGCGTTCGGCCTGGCCCATCTCAATCAGCGACTTTTCGGTCAGGGTGGCGGTCGGGCAGGCGTTCACGCAGGCGCCACATGACACGCATTCGGAGTCGAGGAAGTCCTCGGCCTGGCTGGCTGCGACCCGCGAGTCGAAGCCACGGCCATCGATAGTCAGGGCGAAGGTGCCTTGCACCTCTTCGCAGGCACGCACACAGCGGTTGCAGACGATGCACTTGGCCGGGTCGTAGGTGAAATAAGGGTTGGATTCGTCCTTGGCCTCGGCCAGGTGGGTCTTCACCGGGTCGTAGCGCACCTCGCGCAGGCCGACCACTCCAGCCATGTCCTGAAGTTCGCAGTTACCGTTAGCCGAGCAGGTCAGGCAGTCCAGCGGGTGATCCGAGATGTACAGCTCCATGGTGCCGCGGCGCAGTTCAGCGAGCTTGGGACTCTGGGTGCGCACCTTCATGCCTGGTTCGACCGGCGTGGTACAGGAAGCAGGGAAGCCGCGCCGGCCTTCGATCTCCACCGTGCACAGGCGGCACGAGCCGAATGGCTCCAGGCTATCGCTGGCGCACAGCTTGGGTACGGCGATGCCGGCTTCCTGAGCGGCGCGCATCACCGAAGTGCCCGCGGGCACGCTGATCGCCGTGCCGTCGATTTCCACGGTTACCGGAGCGCCGGTGCGGGCAGGGGTGCCATAGTCGAGTTCACGATACAGGGCCATGTTGTGCCTCCGGATCAGCGGGCTTCGGCGGAGTCGCCGAAATCCTCGGGAAAATGATTGAGTGCACTCATCACGGGGTAGGGAGTCATCCCGCCGAGGGCGCACAGCGAGGCACCGAGCATGGTGTCGCACAGGCTTTTGAGCAGTTCAATACGGCCCGGCTGCGGCCCTTCGGAGCGGGCGACAATGATCTGGTCGAGCAGCTCCTCGCCACGGGTCGAGCCGATCCGGCAGGGTGTGCATTTGCCGCAGGACTCGACCGCGCAGAACTCCATGGCGTAGCGCGCCATATCGGCCATATCGACGGTGTCGTCGAACACCACAATGCCGCCGTGACCAAGCACTGCGCCGAGCGCGGCGAAGGCCTCGTAGTCCAGAGGGGTGTCGAATTGCGACTCCGGCAGATAGGCGCCGAGGGGGCCGCCGACCTGCACTGCGCGAATCGGCCGACCACTGGCCGAACCGCCGCCGTACTCATAAAGCAGCTCGCGTAGGGTGATGCCGAAGGCCTTCTCGATCAGCCCGCCGCGGGCGATGTTGCCGGTCAGCTGGATCGGCAAGGTGCCAAGCGAGCGGCCCATGCCGTAATCCTTGTAATAGGCGCCGCCTTTATCGAGGATGATGGGCACCGAGGCCAGCGAGATGACGTTGTTGATAACTGTCGGTTTGCCGAACAGCCCCTCGATTGCCGGCAACGGGGGCTTAGGACGCACGGTGCCACGCTTGCCTTCGACGCTCTCCAGCAGCGCGGTTTCCTCACCACAGATATAGGCACCCGCACCGCGGCGCAGCTCCAGATGGAATGCGTGGCCGCTGCCGAGCAAGTCGTCGCCCAGGTAGCCGGCGGCGTTGGCGCTGGCGATGGCCGCCTTGAGAACGGCCTCGGCATGCGGGTATTCAGAGCGCAGGTAGATGTAGCCCATGGTCGCGCCGACGGCCAGGCCGGCGATCGTCATGCCCTCGATGAGCACGAAGGGGTCGTCTTCCATCACCATGCGGTCGGAGAAGGTCCCCGAGTCGCCTTCGTCCGCGTTGCAGACGATGTACTTCTGGGTGGCCTCGCAGCCAAGCACGGTGCGCCATTTGATGCCGGTGGGGAACGCGGCGCCGCCGCGGCCGCGCAGGCCGGACTCGGTGACCTCGGCGACGATTGCCTCGGGCGTCATGCCCAGGGCGCGCCTGAGGCCGCGATACCCGTCGTGAGCGATGTAGTCGTCCAGGGACAGCGGGTCGGTGATGCCGGCACGTGCAAAGGTCAGACGTTCCTGGCGCTTGAGATATTCGATCTCCTCGGTCAGGCCATGGCCCAGCGGATGCGCCCCGCCTTCGAGAAAACCGGCCTCGAACAAGCCGGCAACGTCCCTGGCCTTGACCGGACCGTAGGCGACGCGCCCAGCACTGGTCGCCACCTCGACCAACGGCTCAAGCCAGAACAGCCCGCGAGATCCGTTGCGCACCAGATTCAGTTCGATTCCGCGTGCAGCAGCCTCGGTCACGAGCGCCTTGGCCACCTTATCGGCGCCAAGGCTCAGGGCAGTAACGTCGCGCGGCACATAGACGGTGATGGACGGATTCATGCGAGGGTCTCCTGTTCGGCCAGCAGCGCCATCAGCTCTTCGGCATCGACCCGACCGTGCAGCTCGCCATTGAGCATGGCGCTGGGCGCGCAAGCGCAGTTACCCAGGCAATACACCGCTTCGAAGCTCAGGCTGCCATCCTCGAGGGTCTCGCCAAGCGACACGCCCAGCCTTTGTTCCAGCTCGGCGGTGAGTGTCTTCACGCCCATCGACTGGCAGGCCTCTGCCTGGCACAGCTTGAGCACATGCCGACCGGGTGGGCTGGCGCGAAAATCGTGATAGAAACTGACCACCCCATGCACCTCAGCGCGCGACAGGCAAAGCTCCTCGGCGATCATTGGCAACAGGTCCGGCGGAACCGCACCAAGGCGATCCTGAATATCGTGAAGAATGGGCAGCAAGGCGCCAGGCTGGCCGCGGCGGGCGGCGAGTACCTCACGGGCAACGGCCTGACACTGATCGGGAGCGAAGCGCTGGGGAAGAATGGCCATATTCGAAGCTCCAGCCGGCGGCTATAACCGGTACTGTCCGAGATAAGCACCACAGTCACGGCTGATTGGTGCTTATCCCTGGCGGCACAAAAGCGCTCGCCAGATATGAAATGAAGTTCTTATTATCCGGTACCTATCGCCCGGGTAATGCAAGGTAGCATGGCCATTTCCATGAACAAATATGAAGCACACATCATATGATTCGAATCGAGATCCAGCCGCGCTGGCGGTTTCACCAGAGCGACGGCAGCAGCCTTGACCCTCAAGGGCTCGCGCTGCTGCAGGCGGTGCACGACACCGGCAAGCTGACTGAAGCAGCCGCCCGGGTAGGCTATTCCTACCGTCATGCCTGGAATCTGCTGGGCAAATGGGAGGCATTCTTCGGCAGCCCGCTGATCGAACTAAAGCGCGGCAAGGGCGCACGCCTGGCGCCGCTGGGAGAGAAATTGCTGTGGGCCGACCAGCGCATCCGTGCGCGACTGTCGCCGCAGCTGGACAACCTGGCCGGTGAGCTGGAACTGGAACTGAACCGGGTTTTGCAGGCCAGCAAACCCGGCCTGCGCATCCACGCCAGTCACGGTTTCGCCGTGGCGGCGCTGCGCGAGTGGCTGGAACGCGACCCCAGCTGGCAGTGGGAGGTGCAGTTTCGCAGTGGCAGCGAGGCGATGATCGCCCTGCAGCGCCACGACTGCGAGGTGGCCGGCCTGCACGTGCCGACCGGGCCGCTCGGTGCATTGAGCATCAACCGCATCCAGCCCTGGCTGCGCCCCGACCAGCGGGTGATCACCTTTGTCGTGCGAACCCAAGGGCTGATGCTCGCCCCCGGCAACCCACTCGGCATCAAGGCGCTGGCAGACCTGGCGCGCGCCGAGCTGCGCTTCGTCAACCGCGAGCCGGGCTCCGGTACACGCCTGCTGCTCGAAGACCTGCTGCGCCGCGATGGTCTGGACAGCACAGCGATCAAAGGCTTTCACAGTGAGGAGTTTACCCACGCGGCCGTCGCCGCCTACGTCGCCAGCGGCATGGCTGACGTCGGCTTTGGCGTTGAGGCTGCGGCGCGTCAGTTCGGCCTTACGTTCATCCCCATGGCCCGCGAACACTACTGTCTCCTGTGCCGCGAGGACAGTCTTGAGCTTCCGGCGATGGCCGCGCTGCTGCGCGTACTACAGGACCCGGAATTCCAGGAACGCATAAGCCGTCTGCCGGGCTATGCCCTGAGCCGTCCCGGCGACGTGCTGCCTTTTACCCAGGCAGTGGAGCAATGGAGCGTAAGCGTCTAGCTAACTCACCTTGCGTATCTGTATCACAGGCTGCACGGGTAGCTGTATCACACGCTGAACGCTTACCGTGTATCAC
>NZ_JBITVX010000028.1:0-7725 GCF_044543345.1 Pseudomonas sp. NPDC077451
GCATCCAGGTCGATGAACTTGCCGTCAGTCTGGAAGGTGTAATGCCCGTTCAGCAGGATGTGCCGCCAGGCCGCTGGCGACATCTGCGTGATCAAGGGGTTTGGGGAGCAATGGAACCAAAAACCAACGTATATGTGACAGGTACGACATGCTGATAGGCTACATGCGGGTATCGAAGGCGGACGGCTCCCAGGCTACCGATTTGCAGCGCGACGCGCTGATTGCCGCCGGGGTCGATCCAGTACATCTTTACGAGGACCAGGCATCCGGCATGCGCAAGGATCGGCCCGGCTTGACGAGCTGCCTGAAGGCGTTGCGAACTGGCGACACACTGGTCGTGTGGAAACTGGATCGGCTCGGACGCGACCTGCGACATCTCATCAACACCGTGCACGACCTGACTGGGCGCGGCATCGGCTTGAAGGTATTAACCGGGCACGGCGCGGCCATCGACACCACGACCGCCGCCGGCAAGCTGGTCTTTGGCATCTTCGCCGCCCTGGCCGAGTTCGAGCGCGAGTTGATCGCGGAGCGCACGATTGCCGGCCTAGCCTCGGCCCGCGCGCGCGGGCGGAAAGGCGGCCGGCCGTTCAAGATGACCGCCGCCAAGCTGCGGCTGGCGATGGCGGCAATGGGTCAGCCAGAGACCAAGGTCGGCGACCTGTGCCAGGAACTTGGCGTCACGCGGCAGACCCTGTATCGGCATGTTTCACCCAAGGGTGAGCTACGTCCAGATGGCGAGAAGCTACTCAGCCGAATTTGATGCCGGCATGAGGCAACGTAGCGACAGCGTGGTTTGTCTCAATGGGAAGCGCTCATGATCGATCTTTGAAGGCCCGCAGCAGTCGTGTCACAGACAGGACGAACAAACCGGTCAGCGTGAGGGCTGCGATACCCCAGTACTCTCCGATGAACGCGCCGGCCGTCGTGCCGGCCAGCACAATGGCGAGAATCGGCAAATGGCAGGGACAGGTGAGCACGGCCAGCGCGCCCCACAGGTAGCCGGTGATCGGTTTGTGCGTCTCGGACGGCAAGCGCTCGGGGCTGTTCATGGCAGACTCTCCGCGTGCTGTGCCGGCTCGGTCGGCATGGTGGCCAACTGCACCTCCAGATCGGCCAACGCTTCGCGCCGACGCTCGACGAACTGGCGCAGAACGGCAAGCTGCGCGGCCGCTTCATCGCCGTCCGCAGCATCCAGCGCCCGGCACAGCCGCGCCAGCGCGTCCAGGCCGATGCCCGCCTCGAAGGCCGCCCGCACGAAGCACAGCCGTTGCAAGGCGGCATCATCGAACAGGCCATAGCCGCCCGGGGTGCACGCCACCGGACGCAGCAATCCGCGCAGCAGGTAGTCGCGCACGATATGCACGCTCACCCCGGCATCAAGGGCCAGCCGGGACACGGTGTAGGCGCTCATTGAAAACCTCCTTTTTTTATCCAGCGCAGCAGGAAAGTTGCTTCACGTCCTTGTTGAAGGTCTGCGCCGCAAGCTTCAACCCCTCGACCATTGTCAGGTAGGGGAACAACTGGTCGGCCAGTTCCTGCACCGTCATGCGGTTGCGGATGGCGAGCACCGCCGTCTGGATCAGTTCGCCCGCTTCCGGGGCCACCGCCTGCACGCCGATGAGCCGTCCGCTACCTTCCTCGATGACCAGCTTGATGAAGCCGCGTGTGTCGAAGTTGGCAAGCGCTCGCGGAACGTTGTCGAGTGTCAGCGTGCGACTGTCGGTCTCGATGCCATCGTGGTGCGCTTCCGCCTCGCTGTAGCCCACGGTGGCGACTTGCGGGTCGGTGAACACCACTGCCGGCATCGCGGTCAGATTGAGGGCTGCGTCGCCGCCGGTCATGTTGATCGCGGCACGGGTGCCGGCGGCCGCTGCCACGTAGACGAACTGCGGCTGGTCGGTGCAGTCGCCGGCCGCGTAGATGTTCGGGTTGCTCGTGCGCATGCCTTGGTCGATAACGATGGCCCCTTGCGCATTGACAGTGACCCCCGCCGCGTCCAGCGCGAGGCTGCGCGTATTCGGTGCCCGACCGGTGGCAACCAGCAACTTGTCAGCGCGCAATTCACCGTGTCCGGTGGTCAGCACGAATTCGCCGTTCACATGGGCGACCTGGCTGGCTTGCGTGTGCTCCAGCACCTCGATGCCCTCGGCGCGGAAAGCGGCTGTCACGGCCTCGCCGATGGCCGGGTCTTCCCGGAAGAACAAGGTGCTGCGTGCCAGGATCGTGACCTGGCTGCCGAGCCGGGCAAAGGCTTGCGCCAGTTCCAACGCCACCACCGACGAACCGATCACGGCCAGGCGTGCGGGAATGGTGTCGCTGACAAGCGCTTCGGTGGAAGTCCAGTAGGGTGACTCTTTCAGGCCCGGAATCGGCGGCACGGCCGGACTGGCACCGGTGGCGACCAGGCAGCGGTCGAACGTTACCTCGCGCTCGCCACCCTCGTTCAAACGGACGACCAGGCTCTGGTCGTCCTTGAAACGCGCTTCACCGTGCAAAACGGTGATGGCTGGATTGCCGTCCAGGATGCCTTCGTATTTGGCGTGCCGCAGTTCATCGACACGGGCCTGCTGCTGGGCCAGCAGTTTGCTGCGGTCAATCGCAGGCACAGTTGCCGCAATACCGCCGTCGAACGGACTTTCCCGGCGCAGATGGGCAATATGGGCAGCGCGGATCATGATCTTGGACGGCACACAGCCGATATTGACGCAGGTGCCGCCGATGGTGCCGCGTTCGATCAGCGTGACCGTCGCGCCTTGCTCGACGGCCTTCAGCGCCGCCGCCATCGCGGCCCCGCCGCTGCCAATGATGGCGATATGCAAACCGGCGCCCTCAAGTGCATCACGGATTTTTGGTTCATCTTTGAAATCACCAACCCGGATCGAGCCTTGATAACCCAATGCGGCGATGGCGGCCAGCAGTTGGTTGTGGCTCACGGCGGTGTCTGCCATGACTTGCGCGCGGCTTTCTGGATAGGACACCACAGCGGCATTCACGCCGGGAATCTTTTCCAAAGCATCTTTGACATGGGTGGCGCAGGATGTGCAGGTCATGCCATTCACGGTGATTTCGGTCATTTTTTTACTCCATTGAATTTCGGGGTGCAGCAGGCATCGGCTTGGCGTTTTCGTTGGATGGCGTAGATGGTCAAGCCGATGAAAATCGCCAGCGCAGGCAGCAGCACATAGTCCAGATAGCCGGTCAGCGCGGACAAGCTGACCACACCGAGCAAAATGACCAGAACAGGGGTGAAGCAACACAGCGCCACGAGGGTTGTGCCAATGATGCTGACCCGCAGCAGTGTCTTCGGGTCTTTCATGATCAGTTCTTGACTGATGATGGGTAGCCCGCATCCTCGGTAGCCTTGGTCAGTTTCTGCACGCTGGTCTTGGCATCATCGAAGGTGACCACCGCTTCGCGCGTCTCGAAGGTCACGTCAACTTTACTGACGCCATCGACCTTGGAAATCGCCTTCTTGACAGTGATCGGACAGGCCGAGCAGGTCATGCCCGGTACGGACAGCGTAACGGTCTGGGTGGCGGCCCACACGGGGGCAACAACGGCAGCGAGGGCAAGGGCGGAAAGCAGCTTTTTCATGGTGAACTCCTGTGATCAATAGAAAAATGGCACGACGTAGGGAAATCCGAGCGCGACCAAAACCAGCACGGCCACGCCCCAGAAAATGAGCTTGTAAGTAGCTCGCACTTGGGGAATCGCGCAAACCTCACCCGGTTTGCAGGCGGCTGACGGCCGGTAGATGCGCCGCCAGGCGAAGAACAACGCCACCAGCGCCACGCCGATAAAGATGGGGCGATAGGGTTCCAACACCGTCAAGTTGCCGATCCAAGCGCCGCTGAACCCCAAGGCGATCAGAACCAGCGGCCCGAGGCAGCAAGCCGAGGCGAGGATGGCGGCCAGCCCGCCAGTGAAGAGCGCGCCGCGCCCGTTTTGAGGTTCAGACATACGTTTGTCCTTTCGAATCTGAATTGGATAGCTTAAGCTTACTTCCGTAGTTATGTACGGAGTCAAGCGATATGGAAAACAATTTGGAGAACCTGACCATTGGCGTTTTCGCCAGGACGGCCGGGGTCAATGTGGAGACCATCCGGTTCTATCAGCGCAAGGGCTTGCTCCCGGAACCGGACAAGCCTTACGGCAGCATTCGCCGCTATGGCGAGACGGATGTAACGCGGGTGCGCTTCGTGAAATCAGCCCAGCGGTTGGGCTTCAGCCTGGATGAGATCGCCGAGCTGCTGCGGCTGGAGGATGGCACCCATTGCGAGGAAGCCAGCAGCCTGGCCGAGCACAAGCTCAAGGACGTGCGCGAGAGGATGGCTGACCTGGCGCGCATGGAGGCCGTGCTGTCTGATTTGGTGTGCGCCTGCCATGCGCGGAAGGGGAACGTTTCCTGCCCGCTGATTGCGTCACTGCAAGGGAAGAAAGAACCGCGCAGTGCGGACGCGGTGTAGCCCGAGGGAACTACGCCTTAGCGTGCTTTATTTTCCGTTTTCTGAGGCGACTCCAACGTCAGAAAAGACCGTGCGGTCGACTTTTGATATTTCGTGCTGTCGCCTTCTGAAAGTGACAGGCTCGGTTCGTTAAGCTCCCCACGCTACGGTTCAAATAACTGGTACGCTTTATCAAAGTTCAACTATTACTAACGTAGTCGAGTAAACGGTACTTTTGATGAAGATCGGTTATGCGCGAGTGAGCACTCGGGATCAGAAAGCCGACCTACAAGTCGATGCCCTGAAACAGGCCGGGTGCGAACGCATCTACCAAGACATCGCCAGCGGCGCGAAAAGCGCCCGTCCGGAACTGGACAAACTGCTGGCCAACGTGCGTCCGGGTGATGCCGTGGTGATCTGGAAACTGGATCGCCTCGGGCGCTCGCTCAAGCACCTGGTCGAGCTGGTCGGCGAGCTGGCAGAGCGTAAGGTCGGCTTGCAGAGCCTGAATGACCCCATCGACACCACCCATGCCCAAGGCCGCCTGGTGTTCAACCTGTTCGCCTCGCTGGCCGAGTTCGAGCGCGAGCTGATCCGCGAGCGGACTCAGGCGGGCCTGTCGGCCGCACGGTCGCGGGGCCGGATCGGTGGCCGTCCCAAGGGTCTGCCCGCCAAGGCCGAGGCCACCGCCATGGCGGCGCAAACGCTGTACCGCGAGGGTCGCCTGAGCGTCAGCGCCATCGGCGAGAAGCTACACATCTCCAAGAGCACACTGTACAGCTACCTGCGCCACCGGGGTGTCGAGATCGGCGCATACCAGAAGAGCGCCCGGTCACGCGATCAGCAGATCACGGCCTCGTCGTCATCGCCGGCAGAGCCGCCCGCTGTCGAGCGGGTGGCCACCGTCACCCTGCGCCTGGCGGTGGTGAATAACAGCAAGTTCGTGCGCGGCCGGAAACGGGCCAAGGAGAACATCGAGCGCTACTGCCTGGAACCCTACGGCATGAAACGGCTGGAGTCGGGCCACTACGAGTTGGCCATTTCGTATCGAAGCGACGACGAGCTGGACAAGACCGTGCACGACCTGCTGACCGAGATCAGCCAGGAAGCCGACATGCGCAACTGCTTCATCGAGGCGGATGCCTGGGAAGAAGGCACCGAGCGCAGGTGGTAGGGCTTACGTTGGTTTTTGGTTCCATTGCTCCCCAAACCCCACAAACCTCTTTCGTAATCCGGCATAAAGTCATTTTTGCGTCGTCTTGAATCGCCCATAGCGCTTGACCCTATAGCAGCTATAGGGTGTTCACTCGGGCATCTACTGCGTAAGTGAGATCCAGATGAATACCGCTCTCAGCATTGCCATTGATGAGGCCTTCTTCCAGGCTAGGAAAGCACTTAATGAAGAGGCGCCAACCGAGGCTTTCTCCTGGCTGGAGCGAGCCCACATATTGAGCCAGCGAATGCCTATTCTTCATGCTCAGAGCCATTGGCTGATGCTGAGGGCCGGCTGGCAGTTGCGCGACTTACGAAAGGTGCTCAGCCAAGTACCGCGAATCATGGCGGCCCTGCTGTTCTCGAAGATCTGGGTGCCGCTCGGAAACAGCGGGCGCGCCAGGGTCAGTGCTTTTGCGCCGATGCCTATTTCACCGGAGCTGCAGCGACTTCTTCAAGGAGAAATGCAATGAGGTCGTCTCCTAGATCACCTCTTGTTGCTCCTGGGTTCTGGTGGATGCTATCGCTAGCCATTGCCTCGGCCGACCTAGCGTTGAAAAGCGCAATTACGGGTTCGCTCCCGGTCGGCACCGTGATTCCTCTCACCCCGTTCTTCAACCTGGTTCACTTCTGGAATACCGGTGCAGCGTTCAGCTTCCTGGCTGACGCGGGTGGTTGGCAGCGTTACTTCTTCATTGTCATAGCTTTGGTCGTTTCGATCGTGCTGGCTCTGATATTGCGTAAACGCAGAGCCAAAAGCGAAGCCCTAGGCTATAGCCTTATCTTGGGCGGGGCAGTTGGGAATCTGATTGATCGCGCATTTCGAGGCCATGTAATCGACTACCTGGATTTTTACTGGCTGTCCTGGCATTGGCCTGCGTTTAACCTGGCGGATATTGCTATCGTCGGTGGCGCCGCCATGTTGATCCTGAGCAGTTTGCTAAGCCCAAATGCGGAAGCCGGCCGAGTCAACGAATGAAAGGCTCGCTCTCAACGGATACCGTACGCTGGGCAGGCCAGGCCTGGATAGGGCCCGGCATCGGCATCTTTCATGGCCGTGCCGGCCACCAGGAGTGGCACCACCATCAGGCGCATCAGATTTCAGTGGGCCTCGATTCACCTGTATCGGTTGAAACCCCGTTGGGCATTCAAACAGGGGCTGCCATCTTCATCGCCGCGGGCCTGAAACACCGGATCAGTGCTGGTCGAGTGCTGTCGATCTATCTGGATGCACTATCCGATGAAGCCCCAACTATGCGGGGTACCGAAGAAGCAAGGGTAGTCGTGATCGCCCCGGCGGACGTAGTAGCGATTATCGATATGCTGCGCGAGACAGGACATACCGCTCTCCAGGTTAGGACGGGGGTGCGCCAGGCACTGCGGCTACCCGATCCACCGATTCCAGATCCTCGCTTGACAAAGGTGATTGAAGCGCTGCATAGAGGCCAAATGAGGCGCGAAGAAATGGCCGCGTTGGTGCATTTATCCCCTACACGGTTTTCCCATTGGTTCGTGGAACAGACAGGCTTGCCGCTGCGCAGCTATGCGAAATGGTTACGTCTCACACAAGCCCTACAGCACCTAGCCAAAGGGGGTCTACTCACTGAAGCGGCCCATGAGGCGGGCTTTTCTGACTCGGCACATTTCTCCCGGACATTCCGGGCACTGCTGGGCATCGATCCTTCCTCCGCCCTGGCTGAAGTCGATCTTCAGGGGTCGTAGCTCTTTCGTTCAAGCCGAAAGCGGACCTTCCCACATACAGTCATGGCTCCCTACTCAGGAGCTGAGCGATGTCTATTCCCTTGCGATTCGCCATACGGTGGCTGAGCTATCCACTTGTGTTTGGCGGCTGTGCCTCCTTCATGATTTGGGCGCTGTATGCAGGTATACCGTATTGGCCCACCACACCCATAGTCGCCGCGGCGGGGCTGCTACTCATTGCTGGCTTGGAGCGCATCCAGCCTTTTCGGCGGTAACCGTCCGCCGAACCCATCTCCCCGCTTCTTCCAGATAGCGGCATGGTGTGCACCTATTTTTGGTGGACACCATTTCAAGCCACTTTCTG
>NZ_JBITVX010000029.1:0-5778 GCF_044543345.1 Pseudomonas sp. NPDC077451
CCCATCGACCAGACGTTGCTGACCTGGTTTTCCAGTAGAGGCAGATGGGCGCATAGAGCTTCCGGCGACGCGCTGGCCAGCGCGGTGCGCTCGTGAGTTCGCCAGCAGCCGCAGCAGTTCATCGCCGCGAAAGCCACGCCAGAATCCGAGCAGCACCAGCGCTCGGTCCCGTTGGTGGCGAAGCGCTGCCGCTCCATCGCCCCGGGCATGCGCCGCAGCGATCGCTGCAGCCAACCAGTCATCGAGCTCGACCAGCCGCCGAATCTGGAGCGGCGCGGCTTGCTTGACCTGGCGGGTATCCGGATTTTTTGGTTGATTGGCTCATATCATGATGACGGAACCAACCATCAGCTCAGCGGATTACCTGGTTGATGACGACTCTTCTTCACGGCCCCTGCAAGTTTGCAGCAACGCCCAGGTTCGCATGCCGAGATACGCAGTGAGGCTTCGCGATCAACACACCATGCATTCACAATGTCACTGCAAGGTCCGGCATGTCTCTGCTCAGTCCTTACGGCCTGAGCTAGCCCTATACAGCTGTTGTTTGCTCTCCTCGCTGATCCCCGTCAGGATGCCGCAGGCATTGATCTCCCGACCCTCGTTGCAACTCGCCCTCAGTGAAACGAGTTGTTGCTCAAGCGCTTGCAGAGCAGTTATCTGCGACCGCACATGAGAGATGTGGTCATCGAGCATGGCGTTGACGGCGGTACAGGGCTGGCGAGGGTCGTCCTGATAGCTCTGTAGCTCGCGAATCTCTGTCAGTGACAGGTCCAGAATTCGGCAGCGGCGGATAAAGGCAAGCCACTCGCCATGCTTCTCGGTATAGACACGGTAACCATTCTCCTGCCGTTCTGGCGGCGGCAACAGGCCCTGCTGCTCATAGAAGCGGATCGTCTGCGTGTCGATACCCGCTATCTGGGCTAACTGACCAATGCGCATCAGGCTTACTCCTCAACGGATCATCTGTCCCATTGACCTTATAGTAGCTATATAGTTTTTAATACTAGCAATCTATGTTGGTTAACTGGAGCCGTATCGTGAGTAAAGCCTGTGGTGGC
Source organism: Pseudomonas sp. NPDC077451 (assembly GCF_044543345.1). Classification (NCBI taxonomy): domain Bacteria; kingdom Pseudomonadati; phylum Pseudomonadota; class Gammaproteobacteria; order Pseudomonadales; family Pseudomonadaceae; genus Pseudomonas; species Pseudomonas sp. NPDC077451. The sequence continues at coordinate 1,059 of NZ_JBITVX010000029.1, forward strand.
CCATGTAGCTGCGATGCAACGCCTGCAGCGGATACCGATATGCCGGTCTCCTCCGAAGCGTCAGGGGAATGGGTCAGCGTGTATGCTGTGCCGAAGATGGATTGTCCCTCAGAAGAACGGATGATCCGCTTGGCGCTGAACGGCTTTGATGAGATTCGAACGCTGTCCTTCGACTTGTCGAACCGCCGATTGGAGGTCGTGCATGACGGCGAGGCTGAGCCCATTACCGCGAAACTGGCGACCTTGGGGCTAGGCGCCTCTCTTCAGGAAACCGTCATTGCCGACCCAGAGACGATCAAGGCCGCTGAGAGCTCGGCAGTCTCTGCTACGCAGGAGTCAGGCACTCTGCGCGTGTTGCTCGGTATCAATGCGATCATGTTCGTGGTGGAAATGACTGCTGGCCTGATCGCCCAGTCTACCGGCCTGATCGCTGATTCCCTGGATATGTTTGCCGATGCAGCCGTCTATGGCCTGGCTCTCTATGCCGTAGGGCGCAGTGCGAAAATGCAGGTACGTGCCGCGCATCTGGCAGGGGTACTGCAACTGATTTTGGCTATCGGCGTACTCGTCGAGGTGGTGCGACGCTTTGTTTTCGGTAGTGAGCCTGAATCGCTGATGATGATGGCGATCGCCTTCGTCGCGTTGATCGCCAATACCGGTTGCCTGCTGTTGATATCCAAGCACCGCGAAGGCGGCGCGCATATGAAGGCAAGCTGGATATTCTCGGCCAATGATGTGGTGATCAACATGGGCGTCATCGCCGCCGGTGCCTTGGTCGCCTGGACGGGGTCCAGCTACCCTGACCTGATTATCGGTACCATCGTGGGCCTGATCGTCCTCAACGGCGCTCGGCGCATCCTGGCGCTCAAGGGGTGAGGCTGCACGGTACGCAGCTATCGATGCCTGGGACACTTGATCGAAGTGGCTGTACAAGCGCGCTAGGCCTGAACGACAGCATATAGCGCGAAGGCTCGGAGCCAGCAAGGTAGCGTATCTAGGAATCAACCAAGGAAGGAAGATGATGGATAGTATCTGGCTGGTACTCGGCCTGGCGCTGTTGCCCGCCTTAGGCAATTTTAGTGGTGGGCTCGCTGCGGAGGCCTCCCGAACTACCGGGCGCCGTCTCAATTACGCCCTTCACGGCGCTGCCGGCCTCGTCATTGCGGTGGTGGCGGTTGAAATCATGCCGCGCGTGCTAGAGAACCTCTCAGCCTGGGTAATCGCCCTCGCTTTCGCGCTGGGCGGCATTGCTTACGTAGGTATCGAGAAGCTCGTTGAGAGTCTCCAGAAGCGACAAGGCCAGCAGGGAGAAGGCGGTCAGACGAGTGTCTGGATGATCTATATCGCCGTATCCATCGACCTGTTCAGCGATGGCCTCCTGATCGGGGCGGGGTCGGCGGTCTCACCGTCGGTCGCGATAATCCTGGCGGCGGGTCAGGTTCTCGCCGATGTTCCTGAGGGCTTTGCGACGATCGCCACCATGAAAGATAAAGGAATCCCTCGTAGCAAGCGGATACTGCTCTCTGCTTCCTTCGCGATTCCTGTGCTCTCGGCAGCCGTCTTTGCTTACTTCGTACTCAGGAACCAGCCGGAGGCATTTAAGCTAGCGGCACTGACGTTCACGGCAGGCCTTCTCACGGTCGCTGCCATCGAAGATATGGTCTCCGAGGCTCACGAGAGCGGTGACGATACGCACATCTCACCGCTGGCTTTCATAGGCGGCTTCGTCCTGTTCGTTCTGGTATCAGCGGGCTTGGAAGGGGTGGTATCGCAAAGCTAACGTACTGCTCCCCAACACAGCCACTGTCGTGCTGGCCGAATACGAAGCAGCTCCCAGCTTACGGCGCACCTAGTCGAGTCCAGAAACATTCACTTTGCCACCCTGGCCAGCCGGCCGAATGAATTGACGCAGCTTGATTAAGCGGAGCAAGAAAGCATGAGCCACAGGGTTGATCCTGGATTCGGAGGCGAGAGAGCATTGGGTGATAAGTGCGCGCTACCCTCTAGCCTATACACGGGCGTGCGCTATAAGCCGCTTCTGACAGGGGGGATGGCTCTACTTGCTGGAGGCGCCATGCCGCTTGCCTTTGCCCCTGTGGGCTGGGCATGGCTTGCGGTGATCGCTCTGGCAACATTTTTTGTCCTGACCGCGCAGTCTTCAAGGCGTCAGGCGCTGTGGTCGGCCTACCTCTTTGGCCTTGGCTACTTCGGCGTGGGTGTCTCCTGGGTCTTTATCAGCATTAGCCAGTACGGCAATGGCCCCGTGGTGGCGGTGTTAGTCACGGCGGCCTTTGTCTCGCTGCTCGCCCTCTTTCCATGGGGCGTCGCGTACCTCGTGCGCTGCCTGCGCCCTGAGATGGATGCAATGGCACTCTGGCTAGGGCTACCTGCGGCATGGGTGCTGAGTGAATGGATGCGCACCTGGTTCTTGACCGGCTTTCCCTGGCTCTTCATTGGCTACAGCCAGACCGACACCACACTTGCCACTATCGCTCCCGTCTTTGGCGTGCTTGGCGTGAGTTTACTGGTGGCACTTCTCGCTGGCGGGCTTGCCTGGGTTGTCCAGGGGCCAAGCCTGCGCCGTGCTGCGGTAGTCGGTGCCGTGTTAGTCGCTACCCTCGCCGGCTTGCAACTGCTGGATCGTGAATGGACGCAGCCAGCCGCTGACCCGATCGATGTCGTCCTCTTGCAAGGAAACATCGCGCAAGACAAGAAATGGGACCCGGGATACCGGGACATCACACTTGAGCGCTATCAGGCGCTTACCGCGCAGCATCTCGGAGCCGATATCGTGATCTGGCCAGAAGCGGCAATCCCGATGTGGCATGACCAGGCCAAAGCATATCTTGCTGAGCTTGAGGCGTTAGCCGATCAGGCAGGCACATCGTTAATGATTGGCGTCCCGGTACGCGAGGCGGAGGGCCGTACCTACAACGCCGTGGTAAGCCTCTCCGATCCCTCAGGCTTCTACTACAAACGCCACCTGGTGCCCTTCGGTGAATATGTTCCGCTCCGGAACTTCTTGGGTTCGGCCCTCGACGTGCTCGGGGCGCCTATGTCCGATTTCACACCAGGACGGGAAGCGCACGTCCTTAACGCAGCGGGTGTGCCCGTCGGAGCACTCATCTGCTACGAGGCGGTCTTTGGTGCTGAAGTCACGGAACTTCTGCCCGAAGCGCAGTTACTGGTGAATGTCAGCAACGATGCTTGGTTCGGCAGCTCAATCGGCCCTCTCCAGCACTTCCAGATGGTCCGCATGCGTGCCATCGAAACCGGACGTGACCTACTGCGAGCCACGAACACGGGCATCACAGCAACTGTCAGCTATGAGGGAAAGGTCCTTACACGCGCTCCTCAATTCCGCGTAGCCACCCTCAGCGCCGAAGTGACCCCCCGAACTGGCGCGACCCCTTATGTGCGCTGGCGGGATTGGCCTATCCTTGGCGTGATCGCACTCGGACTCGGTTTGCTCCTGCTTCGTCGAATTCGGCAGTATCATCGGTTGGATACATAACGCTTGCCATTCTCACAGCGAGCAGACTCTGTATCGGGTGAGAAGGAAGGGATTTGTCTACATATGGCATTGGCTCGCAGGAAAAAGCTCCAAAGCCGGGCTGGAGAAACATGAGCTGGCTGCCGGCATCCTGGCTGTGATCAACGGCCACCTGGGTGACCACGGCCTGTCGCTGCGCCAAGGCACTATCGTCGATGCCACACTGATCAACGCGCCGAGTTCAACCAAGAACAAGGACGGCAAGCGCGACCCGGAGATGCACCAGACCAAGAAAGGCCAGCAATACTACTTCGGCATGAAGGCGCACATCGGCGTGGATGACGAATCGGGCTTGGTGCACAGCGTGGTGGGCACGGCGGCCAACGTGGCGGATGTCACCCAGGTCGATAAGCTGCTGCACGGCGACGAGAATGTGGTTTGCGCCGACGCTGGTTACACCGGCGTTGAGAAGCGTCCCGAGCATGAGGGGCGTCAGGTGATCTGGCAGGTTGCGGCACGCCGCATCACCTACAAGAAGCTCGATAAGCGCAGCGCGCTATACAAAGCCAAGCGCAAGATCGAGAAGGCCAAAGCCCCAAGTACGCGCCAAGGTCGAGCACCCGTTCCGCGTGATCAAGCGGCAGTTTGGCTATACCAAGGTGCGGTTCCGCGGGCTGGTGAAGAACACCGCTCAGTTGGTCACGCTGTTCGCGCTGTCGAATCTGTGGAAGGCGCGCCGACGGTTACTGACCAACGCGGGAGAGGTGCGCCTGTAATGCGGGGAATGGCCGCCGCGAGGTGCTCGCGGCGGCTAAAAACACAGAAATGAGCGGTGATCTGATCATTTTTGGTCGATTTTCCGCTTTCAAAATCGGCGGAAGCTGAAGTCAGCCAGAAATACATGGCTACTTCAGACCATCCCTAGGGGATTGTTTATAGGCCATTACTTATTCTTGAGAGGACCAGTAGGCTCGGTGCGTGCAGCTGCTCATTGAGCGATTGTGGGCCTCAGCGTGAACAGACTTATATTTAGTTGTTGGCTAGTCGTATGAAAATGGTAAGCCGCTAGGTTTTTAGCATACCCAGAGTGGCACTAACCAAGCATCTGCCTCGCCTGTGTAAAATTCTTTAAGGAGACACTGCATAAATAGCCAGCCGCCCCCACCCTTGGCACACTGAGCCCCCTCAACCAGCCCCCTCCATGAGCTTTGTTACGCGCGTGCAGAA
>NZ_JBITVX010000030.1:0-3204 GCF_044543345.1 Pseudomonas sp. NPDC077451
GTAGAAGCTTGACGATGACCTACTCTCACATGGGGAAACCCCACACTACCATCGGCGATGCGTCGTTTCACTACTGAGTTCGGGATGGGATCAGGTGGTTCCAACGCTCTATGGTCGTCAAGCAATTCGGTTGGGGAGTCGGTGTTGAGTCGCTTCCCCTAATTGGGTATGTGATGGTGTTTCGGTATTGCTTTCGCTTTGCGAGCGATGCGTCTTTTCGGTTTGTTGTCGACTTCAACCGTCTGACACACAAACAACAAATTGTTTGGGTGTTATATGGTCAAGCCTCACGGGCAATTAGTATTGGTTAGCTCAACGCCTCACAGCGCTTACACACCCAACCTATCAACGTCGTAGTCTTCGACGGCCCTTCAGGGAGCTCAAGGCTCCAGTGAGATCTCATCTTGAGGCAAGTTTCCCGCTTAGATGCTTTCAGCGGTTATCTCTTCCGAACATAGCTACCCGGCAATGCCACTGGCGTGACAACCGGAACACCAGAGGTTCGTCCACTCCGGTCCTCTCGTACTAGGAGCAGCCCCTCTCAAATCTCAAACGTCCACGGCAGATAGGGACCGAACTGTCTCACGACGTTCTAAACCCAGCTCGCGTACCACTTTAAATGGCGAACAGCCATACCCTTGGGACCGGCTTCAGCCCCAGGATGTGATGAGCCGACATCGAGGTGCCAAACACCGCCGTCGATATGAACTCTTGGGCGGTATCAGCCTGTTATCCCCGGAGTACCTTTTATCCGTTGAGCGATGGCCCTTCCATACAGAACCACCGGATCACTAAGACCTACTTTCGTACCTGCTCGACGTGTCTGTCTCGCAGTCAAGCGCGCTTTTGCCTTTATACTCTACGACCGATTTCCGACCGGTCTGAGCGCACCTTCGTACTCCTCCGTTACTCTTTAGGAGGAGACCGCCCCAGTCAAACTACCCACCATACACTGTCCTCGATCCGGATAACGGACCAGAGTTAGAACCTCAAAGTTGCCAGGGTGGTATTTCAAGGTTGGCTCCACGCGAACTGGCGTCCACGCTTCAAAGCCTCCCACCTATCCTACACAAGCAAATTCAAAGTCCAGTGCAAAGCTATAGTAAAGGTTCACGGGGTCTTTCCGTCTAGCCGCGGATACACTGCATCTTCACAGCGATTTCAATTTCACTGAGTCTCGGGTGGAGACAGCGCCGCCATCGTTACGCCATTCGTGCAGGTCGGAACTTACCCGACAAGGAATTTCGCTACCTTAGGACCGTTATAGTTACGGCCGCCGTTTACCGGGGCTTCGATCAAGAGCTTCGCTTGCGCTAACCCCATCAATTAACCTTCCGGCACCGGGCAGGCGTCACACCCTATACGTCCACTTTCGTGTTTGCAGAGTGCTGTGTTTTTAATAAACAGTCGCAGCGGCCTGGTATCTTCGACCGGCATGAGCTTACGGGGTAAACCCTTCACCCTCACCGGCGCACCTTCTCCCGAAGTTACGGTGCCATTTTGCCTAGTTCCTTCACCCGAGTTCTCTCAAGCGCCTTGGTATTCTCTACCCAACCACCTGTGTCGGTTTGGGGTACGGTTCCTAGTTACCTGAAGCTTAGAGGCTTTTCCTGGAAGCATGGCATCAACCACTTCTCCTTCTAAAAGAAGGATCGTCATCAGTTCTCGGCATTAAGATCCCGGATTTACCTAAGACCTCTGCCTACCACCTTAAACTTGGACAACCAACGCCAAGCTGGCCTAGCCTTCTCCGTCCCCCCATCGCAGTAACTAGAAGTACGGGAATATTAACCCGTTTCCCATCGACTACGCTCTTCAGCCTCGCCTTAGGGACCGACTCACCCTGCGTCGATTAACGTTGCGCAGGAACCCTTGGTCTTTCGGCGTGGGAGTTTTTCACTCCCATTGTCGTTACTCATGTCAGCATTCGCACTTCTGATACCTCCAGCAAGCTTCTCAACTCACCTTCACAGGCTTACAGAACGCTCCTCTACCGCTCAACTTACGTTGAACCCGTAGCTTCGGTACCTGGTTTGAGCCCCGTTACATCTTCCGCGCAGGCCGACTCGACTAGTGAGCTATTACGCTTTCTTTAAAGGGTGGCTGCTTCTAAGCCAACCTCCTAGCTGTCTGAGCCTTCCCACATCGTTTCCCACTTAACCAGGATTTTGGGACCTTAGCTGACGGTCTGGGTTGTTTCCCTTTTCACGACGGACGTTAGCACCCGCCGTGTGTCTCCCGTGCTGACACTTGCTGGTATTCGGAGTTTGCATCGGTTTGGTAAGTCGGGATGACCCCCTAGCCGAAACAGTGCTCTACCCCCAGCAGTGATACACGAGGCGCTACCTAAATAGCTTTCGAGGAGAACCAGCTATCTCCGAGCTTGATTAGCCTTTCACTCCGATCCACAGGTCATCCGCTAACTTTTCAACGGTAGTCGGTTCGGTCCTCCAGTTAGTGTTACCCAACCTTCAACCTGCCCATGGATAGATCGCCCGGTTTCGGGTCTATTCCCAGCGACTAGACGCCCTATTAAGACTCGCTTTCGCTACGCCTCCCCTATTCGGTTAAGCTCGCCACTGAAAATAAGTCGCTGACCCATTATACAAAAGGTACGCAGTCACCTAACAAAGTAGGCTCCCACTGCTTGTACGCATACGGTTTCAGGATCTATTTCACTCCCCTCTCCGGGGTTCTTTTCGCCTTTCCCTCACGGTACTAGTTCACTATCGGTCAGTCAGTAGTATTTAGCCTTGGAGGATGGTCCCCCCATATTCAGACAAAGTTTCTCGTGCTCCGTCCTACTCGATTTCACTTCTAAGACCTTTTCGCGTACAGGGCTATCACCCACTATGGCCGCACTTTCCAGAGCGTTCCGCTAAAATCAAAGAAGCTTAAGGGCTAGTCCCCGTTCGCTCGCCACTACTAAGGGAATCTCGGTTGATTTCTTTTCCTCAGGGTACTTAGATGTTTCAGTTCCCCTGGTTCGCCTCACACACCTATGTATTCAGTGTGTGATAACCATCTTATGATGGCTGGGTTCCCCCATTCAGACATCTCCGGATCAAAGTCTGTTTGCCGACTCCCCGAAGCTTTTCGCAGGCTACCACGTCTTTCATCGCCTCTGACTGCCAAGGCATCCACCGTATGCGCTTCTTCACTTGACCATATAACCCCAAGCAATCTGGTTATTGTCTAATACGT
>NZ_JBITVX010000031.1:0-4359 GCF_044543345.1 Pseudomonas sp. NPDC077451
AATCGGCCCAAGAAACGCAGAATAAGGCCGGTAGGTTGAAAAAACCGGGTTGAAAAAGGGGGACGGTGAGAATTGGCTAATTGTTCAGCGTCTCCTTAATGTCATCTCAGCTCTTCGCGATGCCTGAAGCCGATGCGATAATCGTTACCGATAGCTGACGTTTGCCAATAACTCAAAGGACGGGGTCTATATGGAGAAGAGATATGAGCACTCAAAAAATCTGCTGTTTAAGTATGCAAGCAGCCAATGGCGGGGTCAGACCGGACGTTCCGGCCAGGAAGGGTGGGAAGGGGGTGGGAATAGCTGAGTGATGGATCAAATTCCCTCTTTACTCATCGCCGGCCAGCTCTTAATGGCGATAGTGGCAGGTTTGCTGCTCAACCTGACGCCCTGCGTTTTGCCTGCAATTCCCATTAAGGTCCGGACCATCTTACGAGAGGCGGGCAGCCAACGATCGCACCGCGTGCTGGCGGCATTGGCGTTCACCGCAGGAACGCTCGCGTTTTTCCTGACGTTGGGCGGACTGACCGCACTTCTGCAGTGGAGCTGGGGCACTTTGTTTCAGTCTGCGGTGTTCGTTGGTGTCCTTGTTGCCTTGATGGTCGGGTTTGCGGTGGTCACCTGGCTGGATTTGCCCATCCCGATCCCGGCGTTCGCCGCCTCGGTCCATGGCCGGCGCTACTTTGAAGCATTCGTATCTGGGTTATTGAGTGCGGTTTTGGCCGCACCCTGCGCCGGTCCTTTCCTTGGTGGAGTCCTAGCCTTTGCCGTTACCCAGCCGACGCCGGTAAGTATGGGGATATTCGGCAGTATCGGGCTGGGGTTGTCGCTGCCCTACGCAGCATTGATGCTCAAACCCGATTGGCTGAGCCGGTTGCCCAAGGCGGGGCCCTGGACCCTGGTCATTAGAGAAGTGCTCGCGTTGGTCTTGCTGGCCGCAGCCGTCTTTTTCAGCGCGAGCCTGGTGCCCAAAGCGGTTTATACCTGGCTATGGTGGTCTTGGCTGGCCCTGGTGCTGGCCTGGGGTGCCCGCCGTTTCGTCCAGGGTAATGGTACCGTGCGTGTGATCACCACAACGGCGGCAGGCCTTGCCCTTGCGATGACTGTGGAATTCGCATCCCCGCTGGGCAACAGCGAAGACGAACTCGTCTGGCAACCCTACTCCGCAAAACTACTGACGGAGACAAAAGCCCAGGGCACACCCTATTTGCTGGAGTTCACCGCCGACTGGTGCATCAACTGCAAGATACTTGAGCGCACGGTCTACCAGGAGGCCGCTGTGGCCGAAGCCGTGCGGCGCACCAAGATGGTGCCCATACAAGTTGACGTGACAGCGAGCAACCCAGAAAAAGATGCGCTATTAACTGCGACCGGCGGGCAGGCCTTACCCTTCGCAGTGGTTGTTGACCGTGACGACACCGTTATCGCCCGTTTCACGGGGCTTTTTGACACCGACAGCTTGGTCGAAGCTATCAATCGCACCGGAAACCCACAACCTTAGATACTGGAGACCCAATCATGGTGATTCGACAAAAAGGATTGCTAGCTGGAGTAGTGGTTTTTGCGATCGCGATCGCTGCGTTCATGTTGATCGACACCAACGGAAACAACCTCGACGCTGCCCAGACTGAACGTGCCGGTCTTGAAGTCCCGGTGCCGACCCGAGCAGGGTTGGCAAATTCCGCTGATAAGGTCCGCCTCACTGTTGCGGGAGGCGCCGCAGCAATGGCGGGAAAGACGGGTGATTTCGTTTTAACACTGAACATTCAACCGGGCTGGCATGTGAATGCAAATCCGGCCTCCATGGAATTCCTGATTCCCACCGTCGTCAGCTCTTCAGTCAACGGCCAGGCGCTTATAATCCCGACGCAGTACCCGCGCGGCCGGGTCAGTGACATTGTGCTGAGTGACACCGCCCTAGAGGTGTATGACGACGGTGCAAGTATTCGGCTGCGGCCCGACGAAAAACAGACCGCCGTGCTGGAAAAGGTAGGCAGGCTCGAAATGATTGTACGGGTGCAGGCCTGCAGTGACGAGGGCATTTGTCTGGCACCGACTGACCTGCCCGTTGCGCTGAATCTGGACGATACCAAGCGACAATAAGTCAGAACGGCCCTCGGAAATGACTCAATTGGGGAATGACTGTGAACAGCTTATTCTGAGTATTCCCCGATTGCCGTGGTTGCGCTGGGCAGCTCAACGCCATGCCCCACCGTTCATATCTTGAGATGGGCGAGACTCGCTTCGTTAAACACCAAACTTACATTGTGATTCGCGCATTCCGCATGACGAAGTGGCTTCGGGGCAGTGCCGGCAATCGGTCCCAGGTGATTGATAGATCCTGTTCGGGAACCTCATATTGGAGCGAGCGAGCCAGGAAGCGAACAGCAACGCTCATCAATGCGACGGCGACGCCTTCACCTGGACAGCGATGGTTAACATGCGGGTCGCCTGGTCCTTGTGGGATGAAGCAGTATGGCGACGGAGAGTTGGATCGAAAGCGCTCAGGCTTGAAACGATCTGCCTCCTCCCAGAGCTGGGAATCGTGATTGGTTCCGTATAAGTCCAGCAGGACTAAGGTGCCCCTGCCAAAGGCAAATCCTTCCCATAGAAAATCTTCTTTCACGCGAGCGCTGATCGCTGGGAAGAAGGGGTAGAAACGCCGCACTTCCTGCACAAAGCAACCTATATCTCTTTCATCTCCCGACTGCAGGTTTCTCAGACAGAACGGGTGCTTGTGCAGCGCTAGCGCTGCAAAGGTTATGAATACAGAGACGGCTACCGTCGGCCGCAGCAGATTTAGTAGTTCCACTGATGCGGTATGTAGATCCAACGGCTGTCCGTGCTGGTCCTTGTAATGGGCGATGCGTTCGAGAGGCGATTGCTCGGGTGTAGGGGGAGCGGCGCGAGTGGACTCGACGAGCTCTGCCGCCCATTGCTCCAATCGGCGACGTGCCTTCCGTGCCTGCCAGTGCTGCAGACCGATCGCGCCGGCGTGCTCATAGAGAGCTGCAAGATCTTGAGTCCATTGTTGAACATCTCTTTCAGCGATTGGAGCACCGGCCCAGTCGCATACGGTGCGGCATAGAATTTCGCGAGCAATCTCGTAGAGGACGATTGACTCACCGGGACGCCAAGTTCGCGCATACTCCCTCCAACGAACCTCGCTCAACTCTGCTAGTTCCTGCACGTTCGCGGGTGTGAGCACTCCCATGAAGAGGGCCTTTCGGTGACGATGCGCATCACCGTCCAAACCTTGGACACCGTCTTGTCCGAATAAGGTTTTTTGCAGTCGCTTGGGCGCAGCGTTCTGGCGAACGAATCGGTCAGGGTCGCAAATCAAGCGAGCAGCTTCGGCACCTGTTAGGCACAGAGTTTTCTGTAATATCAAGCGAGTTTGAAACACAGGCGATTGATGAAACTTACTGCGCGTGGAGATAAATCGGTAGGGATCTCGCAAAAAGGCCCAAGTACTGTCCAATCCGGTGTCACGCGGTATGTTTGGCATTGCTGACTCCACCCGTTCTAGCTACGTGTTGCGGATTTCATCCTGCTCTGAAGAATTGTGACCGGCCGGGTAAGCAGATGTTGGATGAACAGGATCAATAAATTGCCCGAAATAATTTCTGGGGTAGTCCTTTTCATGCAATCCAACCTCAGCCTCGCCCAGCTTCCCGGCGCTGTCGTAGAAGGTTCCAAACATCTGATCCCACACAGTTGAAAACTCACCGAAGTTGACCTGAGCGTCTTCGAAGTCGCGCTTATGGTGCCAACGATGGACCTCAGCAACCCCTAGCACATGCCGCAGCCAACCCACGCTGTAGTCCAGGTTCGAATGCTGAAAGGCCAGATGGACGGTTAGGATCCCAAACCACGTTGCGACTACGGCAGACGGAGCTCCAGATATGAGCAAAACCACCAGCCCCGGCCCGGCCATCAACGCCGCATGCAGAGGATGTCGACGTTCTCCGTTCATCCAGTAGAGCCGCTCAGCGCTGTGATGGATCATGTGAAAGCGCCACAGCCAATGCACCCGGTGGCTGATGCGGTGCATCACATACAGGCTCAAGTCGAGCACGGCGGCGACTAGTAGCAATTGCAGCCACAATGGGCTCTCGATCGGAAAGAGCCGAACCGAAGCCGGTACCGCATCGCCTAACTTAGCCAGAAATTCTGCAGTAAATTGAATGACAGACAGGTTCACCAGCATGTGCAGCAGATCCGTCAGGGTGTCCTGATGATCTTCCAGCCAGGCTCGCCGAAAGTAAGCGTCTAGCTAACTCACCTTGCGTATCTGTATCACAGGCTGCACGGGTAGCTGTATCACACGCTGAACGCTTACCGTGTATCACATCGTGA
>NZ_JBITVX010000032.1:0-4133 GCF_044543345.1 Pseudomonas sp. NPDC077451
GGAAGAATATGCGCGGATGACCCGCGAGGTCGAGGAAGCTCTCCGAGAGGCCGACGACCCCAACGCCAAGTCGTACACCCACGAAGAAGTCATGCGGGCGATGCAGGAACTCATCGACCAAGCGCGAGACAAGCCATGTTGATCGGCTGACGGAAATTTCTGGGTTTCCGGCTTACAACCCCCTTTACATACACTTTAAATAACGATAATAATTCTCAGCCGCTAGCGCATTTAATTATCAGAAATACTTAGACAGAGCGGCACTTCTCTGCCCACAACTCAGCCAAAGGTGACGGGCAGCGCTCCGTCGCTGCTGCCCTGCTGCGCCTGAGGCTCTCAATCAGGAGCTCACCTCCGCATGATCAGGACGACCCGCCGTATCGGCGTCACTGCCAGTCTGCTGGCCATCGCCATTGCCCAGGCCGCGCAGGCCAACGAGACCGAGGACAACCGTCAGCAGAAGCAGGACGGCCCGGTATCCCTTGCCCCGCTCGTCATCCAGGGGGATGTGCTTGGTAGTGCCAGTGACGAAGAGGTACGCACCTATGCCGGCAGCCGCAGCGTGGTCCAGGCTCACGAACTGAAGAAGGCCAGCGTGCGTGGCCTGGATGACGCGCTGGCGCGGGTCCCAGGGGTGAAGATCCTCGACGAGACCGGTGCCGGGGTACTGCCGCAACTGTCCGTGCGCGGGCTTTCGGAAAGTCGCAGCGGCCGCGTCCAAGCGCTCGCCGATGGCATCCCGCTGGCCCTGGCGCCCTATGGCCAGACCAGCCTGTCGCTGTTTCCGCAGACCCTGGCGACGGTCGATCGCATCGACATCGTGCGTGGCGGCGCGTCCGTGCAGTACGGACCGAACAACGTCGGCGGCGTGATCAACTTCATCAGCCGGCCAATTCCGGATAAGTGGGAAACCACCCTGCAGGAGCGTGTCACCTTCGCGCCCGGCGGGCGCCAGCTGTACGACAGCTACCTGGGCACCGGTGGGCGCCTGACCGACAACTTCGGCCTGCAGCTGGACGTCAACACCATCAGTGGCGAGTACGGTCGCGAGCATTCTGAGACCGATGTGCAGAACTACCGCCTGCGCGGCCAGTGGGATATCGATGACAGCCGCAGCCTGAGTTTCGGCGTGCAGCGCTACATCGCCGACATGGACCTGGCCGGCGCCCTCAGCGTGGCCGACTACAAGGACGACCCGCGGCAGTCGACCCGCAAGCTCGATCGTTTCGAAGGCGACAGCGACCGCGTCTGGGGCACCTATACTCAATACCTCGGCGCCATGGGCCCGTTCGACGACGTGGAATTCAGCTGGACCAACTTCGCCCAGCACAGCTATCGCAACTTTGTTGTCGGGCTGCCCTTCGCGCCGGATGCCACGCCGACCACCCTGCAGGATGCTCCCCGCGACTTCCGTGTCTGGGGCAGCGAGCCGCGCCTGAGCCTCGGCATCGACGGTGATGGCGTCAGCCAGACCTGGCTGCTTGGCGCCCGCCTGGTCAAGGAAAACGTCGACTTCGATGTCGACCGTCTGAACCTGAATACCGGCGCCACAAGCGTGGTGCGCGACTGGGTATTCGATACCAAGGGCCAGGCCGCCTATGTGAGCAACGAAATCAAGCTGCTCGACGACCGCCTGACCCTCACCCCCGGCGTGCGCTATGAGCACGCCAAGATGGAGTACGCCGACGGCGTCAGCGGCATCGAGCGCAAGACCGTGGCCGAAGAGTGGCTGCCCGGTCTGAGCATCGGCTACCAGGCCAGCGACGACTGGTTCGTCTACGCCAACGCGCAGCGCTCGCTGCGGGTGCCTCAGGTGTTCCAGATCGTCAGGGATGGCGTGGTGCAGGCGGAAATCTCGCGCAACTACGAGACCGGCGTGCGCTTCACCCCACAGGACAACCTGCGCATCGACTTCGGCCTGTACCGCATCGACTTCGACGACCAGATCGTGTTCGCCAACAGCCGCTTCCAGAATCTCGGCAGCACCCGCCACCAGGGGATCGAGACCGAGGTGTTCTGGACGCCGGCCGCGCTGCCAACCCTCGACCTGCACGCCGGCTACGCCTACCTCGATGCCGAGCTGCGCACCGGCGACTTCAAGGGCAACGAGGTGCCGTACAGCTCCAAGCACCAGTTCACCGTCGATGGTCGTTACCGCTTCGCCGAGTTCTGGACCTACAGCCTGGATGGCCTCTACGTCAGCAGCGCCTATACCGACGACGCCAACAGCGCCGAGGAGAATGCCAGCGCCTCAGTAGGCGAGCTGCCCGCCTACTGGATCTGGAACACCGCCATCGAGCGCGAGTTCAAGCTGCAGGACGACAGCGTGCTGACCGCCTCGGCCGGCATCAGCAACCTGTTCGACCGCCAGTACTACTTCCGCGGCATCGACACCAGTCCCGAGGGACGCCAGCCAGCACCGGGCCGTACCCTGACACTGGGGGTGAACTACCGCTTCTGATCGCCTAGTCGTCCTGCCTCATCCCCTGGCGTCACGCCAGGGGCCTCATTTCACGCGCCCGGCTGCAACGTCGGTACCGTATTCGAAGCCATCAGCCTCACTCCGAACGCCACCAGCACGCCACCCTGTCAGCCGATCCAGCGCCCTAGTCAGTCCACGCCGGCGCAGCAGTCTGCCGAGCGGAATGGTTGCGGCGATCAGGATGGCGAACCCGCCCAGGGTCAGTAATACGTGAAGGCCTGAGAGGAACGAGTACGCCGCCACATCCGCACCGGGCGGAACGAACTGGGGCACAAAGGTGACGTAGAACACACCGGCCTCGGGGTATTCAGACGGACAACTGTCGCGCGCCGATACCCTGGCGATCTGCCAACCAACGCCGATTCGAGAGCCACTTCGGGCTCAAGCGAAACAGGGACAGATTTATTTATTGGGCTGACTGTCCGCTTGTGGCCGCTAGCCGCCGTTTTGGAGCGAAAGCAGTCAACCACAATCAGACATTGTTTGGATTGCTATGACGAGGCGCCATCAGCTCGTTGCTGGAGTTTCAAGCAAATGTTTTCCTCTCCCGCCTCAACTGACAGCTCATCACCCAAACTCCGTCTGAGTGCTTAAGTAGCTCTGATGGAAGCTCAACGATGACGTCTCCGCTGCCATCCCCTGGGTCTTGGCATACAACTCGCCAGCTTTCAGATGTAGTAGTCATAGATTCGCCCTGAACGCAGTAGGCACAGATCCGCTTGGTACGGTGGGGCAGCATTTGGCCGGTTAGCGACGGCCTGGCTTCGACCGTCGCTATGCATGGTCAAACCTCGGTCTGTTCCGCCATCTCTAGGGCATCATCGACCTCAATCCCCAGATATCGAACGGTGCTCTCCAGCTTCGTATGGCCGAGCAACAGTTGAACTGCCCGCAGGTTCTTCGTCCTGCGATAGATCAGCGATGCCTTCGTACGTCTTATTGTGTGAATGCCATACAGGGCTGGATCAGGGCCAATGGCTTTCACCCAACCTTTGACGATACGAGCGTATTGACGAGTGGATAGATGGTCTGAGATATGCAGCCGGCTCGGAAAAAGGCAATCCTCGCTGCGGGGCTGGGCATGATGTATGGCGATGTGCCGTTCCCTAAGATCAAATGGATTTTCCAGAATCTCAACAAAGCCGAGGTCCTGCTGACCTTCAATGTCGATTTTTTGGTTACGTATCTAGCCGACCGCCAAGCGAACCGGAAAGCCATTGCAAATATCGGCTTGGATCAGCATGTGCCATGGGACATGCTTAAACAGCTGAAGGCGCATCAGCCACGGAGCTGGCAATACCTGATCCAGCGCTATCTGTCCGAGGGGATCAAGCAGGAAAGCGGTGCCCAGTACATGACCGTCTTCTTCATTCGTCCGGCCGGCAGCAACCCGATGGCCTATTGGTTTATCCATCTGGCGAACAACTACCGCGCTAACGATGTGATGAAGAAGATCCACTGGAAATACGGCAACAACTTTTCCCATATGCTGTCGCCTTCCAGCTTTTTCAGCTACGACGCCAATCGGGATATCGCCGTGACAGGTCAGCACGATTGTAAGCGTCCGCTCTCTACCGTCTTGACCCTCAGACTTTAATCCGCTTCAGACGCTGATTGATGTCGTCGCGGTCAAATGCCGTGGGATCGAAGG
>NZ_JBITVX010000033.1:0-2957 GCF_044543345.1 Pseudomonas sp. NPDC077451
GTAAGCGTCCGCCCTGCACCCACTGCCTGCCCTAGCCTCGAATAGCCACAATGGTGCCCACCATTTTTTAGTGGACACCATTGTGGATACGCCCCCCTCTACTCCTCGCCGCAGTCGCCGCCCCAACTTTTCGGTGGAGTTCAAGCGTCGTGTCGTCGAGGCCACGCTATTGCCCGGCGCATCCGTCGCGTTGATCGCCCGAGAGCATGAGGTCAACGCCAAGCTCGTCTTCAAATGGCGCCGTCACTATCGGGAGGGGCAGCTGGGGCCAGTTGCCCACCAGGTTACTTTGTTGCCGGTCAACCTGAGCAAGGCGCCGACGCCCTCAGCGGAAGAGGCAATGCCACTGCCGTCGAGTCCGGGCGGACTGGTTGTGGAGTGCGGTCGGGTCACCTTGCGCATTGAGGGCGTGCCCGACCCGCAAACCTTGCAACTGGTCTTGCAGCAGGTGTTGCGATGATTGCCCCGCCCATCGGGACTCGCATCTGGATCGTGGCTGGAGCCACCGACATGCGGCGGGGGTTCGATGGCCTGGCGGCCCTGGTGCAAACCCAACTTGAGGCGGATCCGTTCTCCGGCCAGATCTTCGTGTTTCGGGGACGGCGCGGTGACCGGATCAAATTGCTGTGGTGGGATGGCGATGGCTTGTGCCTGTTCTGCAAGCGGCTTGAGCAGGGGCGCTTCGTCTGGCCGCAAGCCACCAGCGGCAGCGTCTCCTTGACGACGGCACAACTCGCGATGCTGTTGGAGGGCATCGATTGGCGCCGACCGCTGCGCACCGCACCGGTACGAGCAGTCTGATGTTCAACGCTTGAGAACACCAGTAACATCGCGCCATGACTTGCGCGACCGACTTCCTTCCTGACGACATCCAGGCCTTGAAAGCCTTGGTTACCGCCCAGCGCGGGGAAATCGAGCACCTGAAACTGATGATCGCCAAGCTGCGGCGCATGCAGTTCGGTCGGCGTTCCGAGCAACTCGATGGCATGCTCGACCAACTGCAACTGACGCTCGAAGAGTTGCAGGTCAGCCAGGCCGCATTGGCCTCGCCACCACCAGCCCAATCGCGCCCACGTACACCCGTACGCCGCAAGCCATTGCCCGAGCATTTGCCCCGTGAAATCCACGTCCATCGACCCGATGCGCAGTGCCCAGGCTGTGGCGGCGAACTTCGTCATCTGGGCGATGACGTGGCCGAAGTTCTGGAGTACGTGCCGGCGCGCTTCAAGGTGATTCGCCACGTGCGGCCCAAGTTGGCCTGCCGCTGCTGTGACGGGATCGTGCAGGTGCCGGCCCCGAGCCGACCGATTTCCCGGGGTCTTGCCGGGCCGGGATTGTTGGCCCATGTGCTGGTGTCCAAATACGTGGATCATCTGCCGCTGTATCGGCAGTCCGAAATCTATGCGCGTGAGGGCGTGTCCCTGGAGCGCTCGACCATGGCCGACTGGATCGGCGAAGCGAGCCGGCTCTTGCAGCCATTGGTCAGCCGGTTGCGACAGCACATCATGGCCGCCAACAAAGTCCACGCCGACGACACGCCGATCGCCGTGCTCGCCCCCGGCCAGGGTAAAACCAAGACCGGACGCTTGTGGACGTATGTGCGCGACGAGCGCCCCGCAGGTAGTAGCACGCCGCCGGCGGTCTGGTTTGCCTACTCGCCGGATCGCAAAGGCGAGCACCCCCGAGCCCATCTCCGGGGCTTCGCCGGGACGTTGCAAGCCGATGGCTATGCCGGTTTCGCGCAACTCTATGCCTCGGGCACGATTCACGAGGCGGCATGCTGGGCACATGCTCGACGCAAGTTTTTCGACCTGCACAAGGCACTGGCCTCGCCGATTGCGGCTGAGGCCCTGCAACGGATTGGCGCGCTATACGCCATCGAGGCGGAAATTCGCGGACAGCCGCCCGATCAACGACGCGCAGTGCGGCAGCGGCGAGCCAGCCCGCTGCTGGCGCACATGCACATCTGGCTTAATCACACGCTGACGCAATTGCCGCCCAAATCGGCATTGAGCGGTGCGATCCACTATGCCCTCGCACGTTGGCAGGCGCTGACGCGCTACTGCGCGGATGGCCGCATTGAAATCGACAACAATGCCGCCGAACGGGCCCTGCGTGCAGTCGCCCTGGGTCGCAAGAATTTTCTGTTCGCCGGTTCCGACGCAGGCGGAGAAAGAGCGGCGGCGATCTACAGCCTGGTCGGTTCAGCCAAGCTCAACGCATTGAACCCACAGGCTTATTTGACGCACGTGCTGGAGCGCATCGCCGACTACCCAATCAATCAGCTCGACGACTTGCTGCCCTGGAATATTGCTCTGCCTACCCTAGAACATGAGGCCGCTTGACCCATGCCCAACGTCACCCGTTTGCCCAAGCCGGCGAACGACCGTCTCCTGCAACTGCACATCGAACTGACGTGGATAAAACCCGCCATCTGGCGCCGGGTCGCCGTGCCCGAGCGCATCACCCTGAGCAAACTGCACCAGGTTATTCAGGCGGTGATGGGCTGGAGTGACACCCATCTTCATGAGTTTGAAATCGCTGGCGAAAGCTACGGTATTCCCGATCCCGACTGGGGCCCTCCGGTCGTTTCGGAACAGCGCAAGACGCTGACAAAGGTGCTGTATGGGTCGAAGGCGTTTCGTTACGTCTATGGCTTTGGCGACAACTGGGAGCACCGGATCAAGATCGAGCGGCTGTTGCCGGCCATTGCGTGCCCGCATGTGCTGTATTGCATCGACGGCGCCAATGCCAGCCCGCCGGAGGATGTCGGCGGTGCACCGGGTTACGCGGATTTTCTGGACGCGCTTGCCGACCCCGAACATCCCGAATACTTGGACATGCTCGACTGGTACGGCGATACCTTCGATCCCACGGCATTTGACCGCGACGACATCAATCAGCGTCTGAAGCGGATTAAAGTCTGAGGGTCAAGACGGTAGAGAGCGGACGCTTAC
>NZ_JBITVX010000034.1:0-2528 GCF_044543345.1 Pseudomonas sp. NPDC077451
GTAAGCGTCTAGCTAACTCACCTTGCGTATCTGTATCACAGGCTGCACGGGTAGCTGTATCACACGCTGAACGCTTACCGTGTATCACATCGTGAACGCCCAAAAAATCAGTGCGAGACTATTACGGGTAGGCTGTTTGGGGTGATACACCGCTGTGGTTACATGCCTGCTTCAGGCTGTATCCACTGATGCGGCAGCAGTTGACTGATTTCGCTTGCCCGCTGCGTTGGTAGCCGCATGAGCACGTCCTTCAGGTAGGCGTACGGATCGTGACCGTTGAGGCGTGCTGACTGGATCAGGCTCATGATCGCAGCCGCCCGTTTGCCGCTGCGTAGTGAACCGGCAAACAGCCAGTTCGAGCGCCCCAATGCCCAAGGCCGAATCTGGTTCTCGACCTGATTGTTGTCGATGGGCACGGCCCCATCTTCCAGATAGCGCGTCAGCGCTAGCCAGCGTTTTAGGCTGTAATCCAGGGCTTTTGCCGTGGCTGATCCATTGGGCACCCGATCACGCTGGGCCAGCATCCAGTCATGCAGCGCATCGAGGATCGGTGAAGACTTTTCCTGGCGTATTCGCCAGCGTTCTTCATCGCTCATGTGCCGTGCTTGCCGCTCGATTTCATACAGCCCGGCAATGGAGTGCAGCGCCTGTTCGGCTAACTGGCTTTTGTTCGCTGAGTGCAGATCGAAAAATTTGCGGCGGGCGTGGGCCATGCAGCCAATTTCGGTGATGCCCTGCTCGAAGCTGGCCTTGTAGCCGGCGAAGTCGTCGCAGACCAGTTTGCCATTCCACTGACCCATAAAATTGCGCGCATGCTCACCTGCACGGCTTGGGCTGAAGTCATAGACCACGGCCTTCAGGTCGGCGAAGGGTGTGGTGCAGTATGCCCAGACGTAAGCCCGGTGGGTTTTCTTCTCGCCAGGGGCCAGCATTTGCACGGGGGTTTCGTCGGCATGGATCACGCCTTGCGCCAGTACCGCCTCGCGCAGGGCATCGACCAATGGTTGGAGCTGTACGCCGGTTTGTCCGACCCACTGCGCCAATGTCGAACGCGCGATAGCCAGACCCGCACGGCCAAAGATCTTCTCTTGCCGGTACAGCGGCAGATGATCGGCGTATTTGGCCACCATGACATGAGCCAGCAAGCCGGCAGTCGGGATGCCCTTGTCGATCACCTGGGCTGGTACCGGCGCCTGGATCAATGTTTCGCACTGGCGGCAGGCCCACTTGCCACGCACATGCTGTTCGACGGTGAACACGCCAGGCGTGTAATCCAGCTTTTCGCTGATGTCTTCGCCGATGCGTTGCAGCGGGCAGCCGCAGGCGCATTGAGTGTTCTGCGGCTCGTGACGGATCACAGTACGCGGAAACTGGGCTGGCAGCGGCGCGCGCTTGGGCTGTTGGCGGGGTTCAGCCGGAGCCGCCGGAGGATTGAGGGTTTTCAGTTCCGCCTCGATGGCGGCGATGTCCGTGTCGAGCAAATCATCCAGCAGGCTGCCCTGTTCAGGGCTTAGTTGCTCGCTACGCTTGGCGAACTTGTGGCGCTTGAACCAGGCGATTTCGTGGGTGAGCTGCTCGATGATGGTTTGATCACGGTGGATCTTTTTGCCCATCGCATCGACCTGCGTGAGCAACTGGGCGGCCAGTGCGCGCAGTTGCTCAGGTGTTAGTTGGTCGAGATTGGGCAAGGAAGTCATGCCGCTGATTGTGCCAGAGCAGGCGATCCGCGCAGATAAAGCGATAGGCTAATGGCCGGCGCTACAGCATTGTGATCGCACCGGCTGCACCAGCCCGCTGCCAGGGTAAACCGAGCACCAAAGCCTGAAGCTGCTCGGTGTCGAGTTCAACCTCCAAGCCGCGGTGGATGCCTGGCCAGTGAAACTTGCCTTGGTTCAATCGCCGCGCGGCCAGCCAGATCCCTACACCGTCATGCACCAACACTTTCATGCGGTTGGCGCGGCGGTTGGCGAACAGATAAGCACAGTGCGGCTTCGCCGCACCGAATACCGCCACTACACGGGCCAATGCGGTTTCGGTGCCGGCGCGCATGTCCATCGGCTCGGTGGCCAGCCAGATGCGATCGATGCGAATCATGCGAGCAGCCCGCGCAGCAAGCGTGTACAGCCTTCGCCGTCCTGCACCGGCCAGTGCACCGACAGACTGCCGGCGTGGTAGGGGATTTCGATTCGTATCGTCAGCTCTTCAGAGCTGGCCTGCTCTGAAGGCAGGATGCCGAGCGGCACAGGGATAAAGCGTGCAGATACGACCGGTAGCGGCTCGCGCTGCTTACGAATCCATTTATGCACCAGGTTGGCATTGAGCCCGTGGCTGAGCGCCACGCCGGCGACGGAAGCACCGGACTGGGCGCACTCTTCGATGACCTGGGCCTTGAAAGCCTTGGGGAATGTACGGCGCTGTCGAGACACGAAACCCTCCAGAAAGTGGCTTGAAATGGTGTCCACCAAAAATAGGTGCACACCATGCCGCTATCTGGAAGAAGCGGGGAGATGGGTTCGGCGGACGGTTAC
>NZ_JBITVX010000035.1:0-1396 GCF_044543345.1 Pseudomonas sp. NPDC077451
GTAATGCTGTTCACTTAAGCATTTGAGTCCAGGCCGTGGCTTCTAGAAAATCCGATACCAGTCCTCTGGTATCGGATTTTTTATGCCCATTCAGCAGCAATTGCTCGACCTCGGTGATCTCTTCAATTTCTCGGATCTGAGCACCTTCACGCAGAACATTCCTGTTGAGTGGGTCGCCAGTGCGCTGAACCTTTCAGCGCAAGCCACCATAAGGCGTCGTCGCCTACCAAGCGATCAGGTGCTTTGGTTGGTGCTGGGCATGGCCCTGTTCCGAGATGAGCCCGTACATGAGGTAGCCAGACGTCTGAATATCTGCGCTCAAGGCTTGGCCTCCGATCAGTTGCTGGCGCGAAGCGGCGTGACTGAAGCGCGTAAGCGACTGGGGGCTGATCCGGTCGAGTCGTTGTTTCGTCAGACGGGTAAACACTGGGGTTGCGAGCGATACGAAGCCGACGACTGGAATGGTTTACAGGTGTTCGCGGTCGATGGTGCATTACTGCGAACCCCCGATACACCTGAGCTAAGAGAACATTTTGGCTCTGGCAACACGGGCACTGAACGCCAGACACCTTTTCCAATGATGCGGCTCGTTGCCTTGATGAACGTGCGTTCCCACGTGATCCTCGATGCCCAGCTCAGCCCCTACCGGGGCAGCGAAATGCGCTTGGCCGAAACCTTCCTAGGCCAGATTCCGGACAATTCGATCACGCTATTCGACAAAGGCTTTTGGGGCGCTGATCTACTGCTGAGCGTTGCTGATGGCGGCAGCAATCGTCACTGGTTGACGCCGGCTCGCAAGAATCTGGTCATGGAGGAAGTCGAGCGTTACGGCGAGCATGATCGCCGTGTTCGGATGAAGGTTTCGCCCCAAGCACGCAAGCGAAATCCAAGCCTGCCCACACATTGGGAGGTGCGTGAGGTTAGTTATGAAAGCCGGGGACACGTCAGATCGCTGCTCACTTCATTGCCTGCTGGGGACTACAGCGCAGAGGCTGTCGCTGAGCTGTACCTGGAGCGCTGGGAGATCGAGTTGGGCTTTCGAGACATCAAAAGCTCGATGCAACAAAACGCAGTGACGCTGCGTAGTAAGAAGATCGACCTGATTTATCAGGAGGTTTGGGGCCTGCTACTGGCTTACAACATCATTCGCAGGGAGGCGAGCCAGGCCGCAGTAGCCTTCGGTCGGGAGCCTTCAGATATAAGGTTCAAACCCGCCTGCCAGTACATCGCGGTGCAATTGATCGTCATGGCGGCGGCCAATCCGGTTTCGGCAACGGGAAGAAGGCTGGCTGAATTGCGGGGAGGTGTCGCAGGGCTGTTTCTGGATCACCGTCCAAGGCCAGGGAGGCCAAGGACGGTGAAGATTTCCAAAACCCGGTATCCGGTGGATCGTAAG
>NZ_JBITVX010000036.1:0-1234 GCF_044543345.1 Pseudomonas sp. NPDC077451
ATCCACCCTTGTATCTCGACTACCACGCTATGTTGGGGTGATAGTTCCCGACTGATCATCGGGGGAAGGTCAGGAAGCCGTATCCACCCTTAGGCTTTGAGCCTGCGACGTAGATAGCGCTGCGGCCTTCCATACTCACTCTTACAGCTCGAACGGTATCCAGAGCCCGCCTCCGGCGAGAGCTCGCATCAGCAAGGTAGAGCTGAGTGAAGTGTTGATCTTTCTGAACCAGCAGGAGGACTTATGCCCAGCGTCATCGGCATCGATATCGCCAAACGCACGTTCGACATCGCCACCCAGCAGCCCAATGGCAAGTACCGCACCAAGGCCAAATTGCCAAACGAGGTGGCCGGTTTCGAAGCGCTCCAGCAGTGGCTGCTCAAGCACGCCAATGCCCAAGCCTGGATCGTGATGGAAGCGACCGGCGCTTACCATGAAGCGCTCGCGACCTGGTTTCACGATAAAGGCTATCAGGTCTGCGTGCTCAATCCTGCACAGGTCGCCTATTACGCTCGAAGCCAGCTCCAGCGCGTAAAGACCGACAAAGTCGACGCCAAACTCATCGCCGAGTATGGCGAGCGGCACCAGGGCGATCTGCGGGCCTGGCAGCCTGAGCCTCCCGCCGTCCGGCGCTTGAAAGCATTAGTGCGGCGCCTGGAAGATCTGCAGGAGATCCAACAAATGGAACGCAACCGCCTGGATCTGGCCGACGCTAGTGTGCAGGCTTCAATCTACTCAGTGCTGCACCATGTCGAGCGGCAGATCGGCGAGACACTCCGTGCGATCCGAGACCACATCGATGATGACCCGGACCTGCGCAACAAACGCGACCTGCTGACCAGCATTGATGGCATTGGCGAGCGTTCCGCAGCCCTGTTGCTGGCTGAGCTGGGCGATCCGCTACGCTTCGCCAGCTCACGCGCGATCACCGCTTATGCCGGGCTGAACCCCCGCCTTCAGGAGTCTGGCTCCTACAAAGGCCAGACGCGCATATCCCGCACGGGATCGTCTCGCTTGAGGGCTGGGCTCTACATGCCGGCGGTCTGCTCGCTCACACACAACCCGGCCATTAGTGCTCTACGCGAGCGTCTGAGTGCAAAAGGAAAATCCGGAAAACAAATCGTCTGTGCAGCGATGCGCAAGCTGCTGCACATCGCCTATGGGGTACTTAAATCGGGCCAGCGTTTCGACCCTCAACTGGCCCTTGCGCGCTAATGGGGAAGACGGTATCTAC
>NZ_JBITVX010000037.1:0-1210 GCF_044543345.1 Pseudomonas sp. NPDC077451
GGAGACACTGCATAAATAGCCAGCCGCCCCCACCCTTGGCACACTGAGCCCCCTCAACCAGCCCCCTCCATGAGCTTTGTTACGCGCGTGCAGAAGACCTTCTCCGAACTCGAATATACCGGCAAGAAAAAGCAGACTCGCCGAGATCGCTTCCTGGCTGACCTTGAACAGCTGGTGCCCTGGGCACAAGTGGAGGCGCAAGTGGCGCCGTTCTATAGCGACACCACAGGCAAGCGTGGACGCCCTGCGATTGGGTTGTCGCGCATGCTGCGCATGTATGTCGTGCAGCAGTGTTTCGGTCTCTCCGATGAAGGTACCGAAGATGCCGTCTACGACAGCCAGGCCATTCGTGGTTTCATCGGCATCGACCTGGGCCGTGAGTCGGCACCGGATGCCACTACCTTGTTGCGATTTCGCCGCTTGCTGGAAACCCATCAGCTAACGCGGGTGCTGTTTGAAACGATTAACCAGCATCTGGCCAGCCGGGGTCTGCTGCTCAAGGAAGGCACTATCGTCGACGCTACCCTGATCGCCGCGCCGCCCTCGGTCAAGAACCGAGAAGGTAAGCGTGATCCTGAGATGCATCAGGCCAAGAAAGGCAATCAATGGCACTTCGGGATGAAGGCCCACGTTGGTGTCGACGCCACATCGGGACTCGTGCACAGCGTGGTAGGGACTGCCGCCAACGTGGCGGATGTCACCCAGGTCGATCAGTTGCTGCACGGCGCCGAAACCTATGTTTCGGGTGACGCTGGATACACTGGTGCGGCCAAGCGACCGGAGCATGCTGAACGGGACGTTGTCTGGTCGATTGCAGCACGGCCAAGCAGTTACAAACATCACGGCAAAGACAGCGTGCTGTACCGAGTCAAGCGCAAAGTCGAATACGCCAAGGCGCAGCTGCGTGCCAAGGTCGAGCATCCCTTCCAGGTGATCAAGGTGCGCTTCAATCATCGTAAGGTTCGCTACCGTGGACTGGAAAAGAATACGGCGCAGTTGTTCAGTCTGTTTGGGTTGGCCAATCTGGTACTGGCCAAGCGGTATTTGCAACGGACGGCGGGATAAGTCCGTCCGAAAGGCGGGGCTGGCCCGCTAATCAGCAAAATCAGGGTAGAAATCGGCCCAAGAAACGCAGAATAAGGCCGGTAGGTTGAAAAAACCGGGTTGAAAAAGGGGGACGGTGAGAATTGGCTAATTGTTCAGCGTCTCC